>DAONGE010000015.1:0-49407 GCA_035403965.1 Candidatus Omnitrophota bacterium
ATTCAACCCCTTTTGATAAACTTAAAACTGTTACCGAATTATTGAGCTAGTACAAACGTCCCATGAGGCGCACTGACACATGATACCTGATACAAAAAAAAGGCGGGCAACTTTTATGTTGTCCGCCTTCTTAAATTACGTTTTATCGCCGACTTATTTTATACGTCTACGGGATCTGGCTATACCCATCACCGTTCCGCCTATCAGGAACAACGCGGAGCTTACCGGTTCCGGGGTAACGCTTGTTATAGTTCCCGTTAACCCGCCCCAATCATCGTAATCATTACCGTTCGGAGAAACACGAAAATAGATAAAATCCCCGTTATTGAGAGCTATATCCTGGATATCAAAATCTCCGGTGTAATTCAAACTAAGACTCGTGCCTTTCCATATGACATCGCCATTCTTAAGAATATCCACGTATATGTTCCCACTCCCGTACATCAAAAACTGGCCAGTGATATCATAGATACCGTTTGATTGGACATTGTATCCCAGCACAGCATACTCCTCATAGCTGTTATTCCATCCTGACGGATGCATTCTTACACTGTCCGTATTTTTAAATACATAGGGAATCGACCAGTTGCGCCCCGGCGAAAAAAAACAATAAGCGTCCGTGTCTGTTAATAAACGATACCCCGCGCTCTCGCTCCAACCATACGCGTAAAGTCCGTTATCGCCCTGATTATCCGGGAAATCAGCCCAGAGATCCACGTTTGCCGCAAAAACCTGAGAAGCGCCAAGAAAGAAAAATGATACCATTAACACCGATAAAATTATTTTTTTCATAGTCTTCCTCCTTAAATGGTTTTTCCACAACTTGCGCTATTTTAACATTAGTCGTGAATTCTGTAAATAACTTTTTGAAATTTTACACCACAATCACAAATCCGCAATAAAAAATTAATTACAAAAATATAACAGATAAATAAGGACGGGATCACTCTTCTACTAGATAAATATTTTCACTTTTTCGTCTCTTGCCCCACCGAACTATCGGCCACTATCATTCCACGTTCGCGCATCATGCCCAGCATATTAACCGCGCCTTCGTGGTTAGGATTTATCGCGAGACATTTATTGAAATATTCTTCAGCTCTTTTATAATCTTTAGACCGCAAATAATACGCCGCCATAAGAAAATATCCGCCTGTCCATTTATCATCACGGTCCAATACTTGATTAAAACTGTCTTTGGCCGCCGACAAATTCCGGGACATCATGAGACCCAACCCCTGCAAAGCGCAAAATACGGTCGTCAATTCGGGGTCTTCGGTCTTACCGCCTACGCGCGTCAATACCTCACCGTTCAATTTCACCGCCGGCTCATATTGTCCCAATTCTACATATGCCTTTTCCAGTTTTACGGATAATCTGAAATCCTCAGGGAATAATCGCACCGCTTCCGCCAGCATCGCGCCGTTACGTCCCGGATCAACCCTGTTCTCGGCCATTACCGTAAGCTGCGTCAATTTTGTCCTCAGATATTCTTTTTGGTCAGCCGAAAGATCTT
Organism: Candidatus Omnitrophota bacterium; assembly: GCA_035403965.1. Taxonomy (GTDB): domain Bacteria; phylum Omnitrophota; class Gorgyraeia; order Tantalellales; family Tantalellaceae; genus DAONGE01. The sequence goes on from DAONGE010000015.1 coordinate 1,517, forward strand.
TTACGTCTTTTATCAGATCAAGTTTCTCGATAACATGAGCCGTCAATTCGCCCACATCTTCCGTGGTTTCTTCTGAGGTACCTTGTTCCAAATAAACCTTTAGATCCAAAAACGTTCCTTTCAGATCGTCAGCAAAAGACGATGTCTGTAGCGCGAAACAAAGGGACATTGCCGTTATGAGAAAAATAAAACAAGTTTTTTTCATTCGTCGTTTATTCACAAACGAAACCGTTCGGCTAAAAATACCTTTATTATGATATCCCCCTACCGGAAATATCATTTTCCCATTCACAAACATCAACATCACTTTACCCCTCAATGATTTTGCGATATTCCTTTCCACTTATATACATATAACACAGGCTTTGTTTTCTTTTTAAATAAACCAACGAATCTGTTAAAAAGAAGCTCCTTGGCGACATCTATTCGCCCGATACAGATCATTTTATCCTTCAAAGAACTATTTGGTTCACCGCTAAAAATCAAATAAGCCACGCCATAATCACGCCACACCTTGTCTACATCCACCTCGTTGACAATAGGTCCTTTGTCCCATAGACTGTACTGTGAATAGGCAATGAGACTGTCCGTCTTCGCTGTTTTCACAAAATCATTCAGCACATATATGTCATCCGGACATTTTTTATTATAATCACAATATATCAGCCGTTCAATCTTGTTAAAAGTATAGTGAAAATCGGTTTGCCATGTAGAAATAAACACTAAGTGGGAAAAATTATTCGATACGGCGAACACATATCCAATTAACAGAAAAATACCAAGACAATACCTGAATGTTCTGGATATATTGCGGAATACATCGGAGGTCAAACATGCCATAAGTATAACTGCCGGAATCAATATGTCCGTTAAGTATCTCGGTTCATTCCGGGTAAAACCTGAGAACAGGATTATCTGATAAAGCCACGCTGCAACCGTCAAAAAACGCGCATCACCAAAAATACGTTTTTTCAAACAGCATAGCACCAAAAAAATCATCCCCCATGACATAAACATCCCGAAATTTCTCATAACTGAAACCGGCAGCTGGGCATCCAAAGAAAATAATACAAGTGTTTTCTCCGCCTCATACCCGGATGTCCTGTTCAAGAACACAAGGTCACGTATCGTTGCCAAATTATATGACGGGATCAGCGTATGCACAATGGCCGCAAAAAAAGTGGTTCCAAGAATGATACAAATGAAACGTCTCGCAGGGCTTATCCTGGCACAGGCCGACAAAAAACAATAATCAAAGAGAATAATAAAGATCATCGCACCCGATAATTTTGTGCGTATCGCCAAAAATCCGAATACCAATACAACGATAAGCTTAAAAACAGACATCCTCCCCCAAAATAATAACAACACTGTAACCAAAATCATCGCCGTCGCCATGATACCGAAATCACTCACCCACAACACATGACACAATGTCGGGGGACTTATAAACATAAATAGCGCAGAGCAAAACGCAAGCGTTGCACTAGACGTGAGTGACGATACGATCTGAAACATCAAGACCACGACTAATGCAAAAAATATACCCTTAATGAAATAGAAAACGGATGGATTTGTCCCAAACAATTCTAATATGATTTTCAGTGCTATATGCTGAAATGGCCGTCCGGACAAACCTTTTGTAGAGCAAAAATCACCAAGTAGGTTCTGAGGATTGAAAGTAAGATCAAAACAATTAAAAAATAATAGATTCCATGAGGCGGACTTTGCCGTGATAAGATGGGTAACATCGTCTCCAATATCCAACGGTACGCCCGCAGTTAAAAAAAGCACTAAACCTACCGAAACGAACGCCAACAGGCAGAGTAAAAAAATCCAGACTTTTCCGTTCACCCTCACTCCCATGATTTAACGTAAAATACTGTCAGCATTATATTACTGTAAGTCCCGGACTTTATCAAGGCAAGTTATTTCGTTTATCACATATTCGGTCACATACGATCGCGCAATCACTTCAGCGAGAAATTAGTTTCTTTATTACGCAGCAACCAATACACGCAGAGCCCTTATCTTAAACCATGAGAAAAGTATATGTATCAAGCCCGAATGCGCCCGATAAGACGGAGAAAACCATCGAGGATCGTCAGAGGATGCGGCGGACAGCCGGGTATAAATAGGTCTACCGGCAGTATGGTATCCAGCCCTTCCGAGACTTCCGGACTTCCCGAAAAAACACCGCCGGAAATAGCGCATGAACCTACAGCGACCACGATCTTCGGGTCGGGCACGGCTTCATACGTTTTTAAAAGCGCGTACTTCATATTTTTTGTTATGGGACCAGTTACAACGATCCCGTCGGCGTGGCGCGGTGAAGCGACGAATTGTATACCGAAACGCGCAAGGTCAAATACAGGCGTGCCAAGAACGTTTATATCAGCCTCGCAGGAGTTACATCCGCCGGCCGACACCTGGCGAAGTTTGAGCGATCGACCAAACATTTTATATATTTCTTTTTTCAGGATAACCCCGACCTTTTCTCCTTCTTTTAAAACAAGGTCTTCACGTTTCGAAACGGCCATACTGAAATCGTTTGAATAAATGATACCGGCATCCGGCGCGAACGTTATTTTCCCCATGTCTATCGCGACATTGTTCTCGCCAGCCACGATCGGACGACCGCGATATCTTGCGGGAAGCACAGGTGCTTTCCCTTTCGGGAACTTTAAAGTCCGACGCCCTTGTTTGATACACGATTTTATCACTTTGAACATATTTTTCCTTTACAGATCATGCCCGCAATACGAAAGATTAAAACTTTTATTGCAAAGCGGGAAATCTGATATCTCCCCACCACGAATCGCGACCGACAACCCGAACCAATTATGGAACGAAGGATCGACTATTTTATACCGTGAAAAGCCTCCATCGCCTTCGGTTATCCCCACATGAACGATCTCGCCTCGCCATCCTTCGACCATTGATACGGCCATCATATTAGCGCGCATAGGCGCAAGCGGAGTGAATATCTCACCTTTAGGCAATATTGGTATTATCCTGAGTAAAAATTCAAGCGACCGCATAACTTCCTGGCGTCTTACCAATGCCCGTGCATATACGTCGCCTGTTGCCGCTAAGGATATCGGTATATGGTGAAATTGCCATATACCGGAAGAATGATCGATACGGACATCGCGTTCTATCTGACACGCGCGAGCAGCCGGGCCTACAAGACCGAGATCGGTCGCCGTTTCTTTGGACAACTCGCCGACGCCTTCAAAACGCGCCATTACCGAAGGCCGGCTGAATAAAAGATCGCTTACATCCTCGAATTCTTTTTTATATATCGAGAGTTTTTTGCATAGATCCTGCCCCATTTTTTCATCAATATCGAAGAGCACGCCGCCGGGTCTAGAAAGCCCTTTACCGAAACGATTGCCGGTTATCATCAATAATAAATTTAAATAATCGCCGCGCATACGCCCGAAATATGAGCTGGAAGGGAGAAACCCCGCATCCATCCCCAGCGCCCCGAGATCGCCCACATGATTTGCCAGACGCTCAAGTTCCAACGCCACGGCGCGGATGAACTGCGCCCTCACCGGCGCGCTCGCGCCTGATAAAGATTCCACGACTTCGCAAAATGCCATCGAATGACCTATAGACGTATCCCCCGCCACAGCCTCGCTGAGCATAGCGAAACGTTTGACGTCTTTACCGTGTATCATTCGCTCGATACCGCGGTGCTGATATCCCAATTGGATCTCAAGATGTAATATTTTCTCTCCATGGCACTCAAAACGGAAATGCCCCGGTTCTATTATCCCGGCATGTACGGGTCCCACGCCGACTTCGTGCACGCCTTCTCCCGCGACGGCATAAAACTGATACGCCCCGGGAATCACATCTGCCGTCATATTCGGCCAGATATCAACCGCACCACGATAGTTTGAATGATACCGAAGAGGTTTAAGCCACGGGTGCCCTTCCGGCGTGACAGCCCACTGTTCTGCGATCTCACGCTCAAACCAGTTCGCTGCCAATAATTCGTTGGCGAGAGACACATAACGCGGCTCGTTTAAAGGAACTCTCATCGACAGCACCTTAAGCTCTGCGTCTTCATCATAGGCAAGGAAAGCGAATAAACGTACGCCGAGCGCGCCTTCATCCTGTCCGAAGAAACTGATAAGCCTCGCGTCAGAACGGCAGCGATCGATCACCTCTTTACGGAATTCGGATTCCGAAAGAATCGGTATCCCCGATAAAGCGATATTTCCACCGTTAAATAATTCCATTATATCTTTCCTCTTATCATCACATTTTTCATTTTAACGAGGCCACCTGTACCGCGCCGTTTATGATATTTTCAAGATGCGCCGGCAACCACATCCCGATCCCGGCCAAGATCACAAGCGCCGCTATTATCGAGATGTTCATAAATTTATTTTCCTTTTTCGCCAAAACCGGGACCGTAGGTTCTCCGTAAACCATTTCAAAAACAACGCGCGCGATCCCGACAAATATAGCGGCAAGACATACCACAAAAAATATAGCCGCGACGTAATGTCCCGACAATATAGCAGCGTAAAGTATCATCAATTCGCTGAAGAACGTCGCGAACGGAAACATTCCCGTGCCGGCAAAAAGTCCGGCCAAAAGAAACACTCCCGTAACGGGATAAGCATGTATCACTCCTTTGATATCATCAGCCCGCGACGAACCGTATTTCTGCGCGATAGAGCCCGCTGTCAGGAACATAGCGACCTTTGCGAGCGCGTTATTCACCATATGAAAGAAGGAACCGAATATCCCTGGACCTCCGAACGCCAACCCCAGTATAAGTATCCCCATATGCTCGACAGATGAATATGAAAAAATCCTTTTAATGTTTCGCTCTCCCAGAATAAAAACCGCCGGGACCACAAGCGATATGATGCCGGTCAAGATCAGGATCGACGAATAAAATCCCGAAAGCCCCGCTTTGGAACATATCTGACTTACACGCACAAGAGCCAGGAACGCGCACTGCGTAGTCCCGCCGGCCATTATCACCGTTGCGATACCGATCGAATGACCGTACGCCTCAGGTTTCCAGCTGTGCATCGGCGCGAGCCCCATCTTACAACCGTACCCTACCAGAAGGAATATAACGCTCAACTTCAACCAATTTCCGGAAAGCTGTCCTGCGCCGTTCAAAAGTCCCGGTAAAAGCAAGGTATCAAGGCCATGCGCGGATATGGCCAGAAAAAACGTTCCCATAAGCGCCATGGCGATACCGACCGAACACACCAACAGATATTTCCATGTGGCCTCGAGACTATTTTTGTTCCGGTGAAAACTGATAAGCGGCGCGCTGAATAATGTAGTAGTCGCTATCGCCACCCACATAAGCCCGATATGATAACTGACCGCTACCAGAGACATAACCGACATAAGCAGAGATAAACACAATACAAAAACTCGGTTATTACGTTTTTCGTGATCGAAATATCCGATCATATATAACGAAACGCTGGTAAAAAGCAGACTAATCACGGACAACAAGATAAGCCCTATATTATCAAGAACGATAATACCGTTGAACTCAGCACCGGGCAATGCCCGCCAAAAAGACGCGGTCATAGCCGCGTGCCCCAAAGAAACCAGTAAAAGCAGCATTATCCGCATACGATTATTCATCGGCAAAAGCGAGAGAACAGTGCAAACAAGCGGTATCGTCAGCAGTAATAAAAGCATCAAATACTCTCCCCCATTTTTTCACGGTTAAAAGTCGCCGGGGCATGTTCAAATTCTTCGTTTATATGGTTCACGATTATAGCCATAATGAACACCGCGACAAAAATATCAAGCAGTATCCCCATTTCCACCAAAAGCGGCATCACGTCGAATAAAAGCAGCGCAAAAAGAAAGATACCGTTCTCCATTACAAGATAACCGACAACCTGTGTAATGGCACGTGTACGCGTAACCAGTAACATGAATCCTAGTATCATTGTCGCGAGCGAACACGGGACCAAAAGATCGTACTGTGCGACCCACGGGATCTTAAGCGACAACGACATCCGGAACGCGCCCGCGATAAGAATGGCACCGATGATCACGGAAGTTCCAAAACCGATAAGAGGTTTTATCTCCGAACGCATAGACACATGCCGGATAGCCCAAAAAAGAACGGCCGGCACCAAAGCGGCTTTTACCAATATCGTTCCGGCCGCGACTAGTATCTCCCTCGCGGACGGCATGCCGGAATTGATCAATAGCGGCAATAGACCGATCAAAAGGGACTGTAAGGAGAATATCTGTATCATGCCCACGATGCGGCGAGTCGAAATAATTGCAAGCGAAAGAAACACCGCCAGAACACAGATTATATCGACCCACGTAATTTCCATTTTTACAGATCCCTTTCCGGCACCGTTTTAGATAGTTTTCCAAAGCGCCACGACAAAACCAAAAAACGCCAAAACAAATGCGATAAGCAAAAGATTTCCGACCCTGTTTAGGCGAAGCCTTGCCATCGACGATTCGACTATCCCGATCGTAACCGCGATCCCCACAAGCATCGCTAAAAAAACTATCACCCCGACAACCGCGTCGTGCGAATAGATCGGCGTGATTATCGGTACAAGTATGTTCATAAATAAAAATAATTTCATCGCCGACGCGTACAGCATGTATGCCAAGTCTGGGCCTGAGTGATCGAGTATCATCACTTCATGTACCATCGTAAGTTCCAGGTGTGTATCCGGATCATCCACAGGTATACGGCAATTCTCCGCAAGTATCACTATGAACAAACTGATCACAACAAGAAAAAGCGACGGACCGAACACTTCCCACCGTACCGGCGCATCCGCACCGATCATACTGGACAGCGAAAGGCTTTTTGTTTTGAATGCCAAAGTGACAAAATTCATAAAAAGCGCAAGCTCCGCAAGACACGAAAAGAACGCTTCGCGGCTTGCCCCCATACCTTCCATGCTGTAACCGGTATCAAGAGCGGCGGCGATAATAAAAAACCTCGCCATCCCGAGCAGATACGCTATCAAAAAAATATCGCCGGCAAAACGTATCGGCGCCTTTACGATACCGAACGGGATCATCAGCGCCAGAACGAGCATCACGGCCAGAACGATAACCGGCGCCACGCGAAAAATCCACGTCGTGGTCCGGCTGTATACAACACCTTTTTGGAATAATTTGACGATATCATAGTACGGCTGAAAAAGCGACGGCCCGACTTTAGCGGCCAATATCGCTTTCGTCTTAGAAATGATCCCGACAAAGAGCGGCGCAAGCAATATCGCTATCGCCCAATGAAACAGGATCGCAATGATAGTCCGGTCGTCCATCGCCATGATTTAAACCTCTTTATCCTCTCAATTTCCACAACATCAAAAATATTAAAAATATAAAGATATACATCAGATACATCTGCGTGAACAATATGTTTTTTTTATCTACCGCACGCGACAAATGTACGGCTTTAGCGAACATCGGGCGAAAAACAGAATCCTCAAAGAAATCTTTCACGCCGGAATGCATTGTCATATGGCGCGGAAAATATCCGTCTATCCGCTCCCCGTGGCGTTTAAAAAATAACACCGACTTAAAATATTCAACTATGGAACTGGCAAAAGACGACGACGTATATTGAAATTTCGGAGAATCTACCGGATACCCGCAGTTCCATGTCGCACGCCCAGTAACAAGCGTGCCGCGTGATACCCTATATTTCATAAAAGCCAGGAAAGACGCGACGGCTATAAAAATGATCAACACCATAATAACAGCGGGCAACGATCCCATTACATACGAAAAATGATCGGTGGACGACGGAATACGCGACAAATATTCCCCTCCGCAAAATGTAAAATGGGCCACGGTCCAGGGTGCAATACCTATCCAGATACAGATCCCCGCGAGTATCATCATCGGCGCCAACATCAATTTTGACGACGGACGTTCCTGCGGAGGAAACGTCTCACGCGGGATGCCCAGGAAAACCGAACCATATACTTTGGTGAAGCAGGCCAGCGCAAGGGCGCCCATTAAAGCAAGCGCAAGAATAGCGATCACGCAGGATACCACGCCGTTCAGGGAAAGACAGAAAAGACCGTTAAAAAGACCTAAATAAATTAAAAATTCGCTCATAAATCCGTTAAACAACGGAATGCCGCAAATAGACAACGCCCCCACAAGGAATAGAACGCTCACAAGAGGCATGATCTTTGCGACGCCGCCCAAACGGTCTATCTCCCCTGTTTTTGTTCTTTGTATCACCGCGCCGGCATCAAGAAAAAGAAGTCCCTTGAATAATGCATGATTAATTACATGGAATAGCGCTCCCGAAAAACCCAAGACCGACACATACGGCTGATTACAACTTTTGCCAATAAGTCCCAGCCCAAGCCCTATCGTAATGATCCCTATGTTCTCGATGCTATGATAGGCCAGCAATTTCTTAAGCTCGTGCTGCCCCAGTGCGTATAAAACCCCCATAAGACCCGCTATAACCCCTATAAACAAAACCAAATATCCGCACCATACCGGTAGGACACCCAAAATATACAATACACGGCATATCCCATATATCCCCGTCTTGATAGCGATACCCGATAAAAGAGCCGAAACGTGCGATGGGGCCTCCGGATGCGCATGTGGTAACCAGAAGTGCCCAGGCAAGAATCCCGCTTTAACCCCAAACCCCATTAATGCAAGAATAAAAATAATACCGGAAAGACCTGAACTGAATTTAGTATTCGATATAACATCAAAATTCATTGTACCGGATACCTGCGCCATAAGCAAAAACATGAGAAAAAGGCAAAAAGTCCCGGAATGCGCCACGATAAAATAAAGAAAACCGGCCTTACGGGCCGCTGATCGTTCATCGTTGAACACAATAAGAAAGTATGTTGAAATGGACATCGTTTCCCAGGCACAAAGAAAAAGAATGGCGTTATTGGCCAATAGTACCGTCACGAACGAAGCAGCGAGCAGGACATAAAAGAAAACATGTACGTATAGCGGTTTTCTCCCCTTGTATTGTCGCATGTAACCGATGCCATATACGCTGGAACACGCCACGAGGACCGCAACGGCGGCCAAAAATAACGCATTCAGCGGATCAAGTTTTAGAAACAACTCGCCGAACGGTACATGCCAGGGGAAACGCAGTATACTATCCATATCCTCCATTAATACCGGTATTCACCGGGTTAAATAAATTCTATTTAACAGATCGTGCTATTACTTTTGCTTCTGCTACATGGAATGACGCAATGATCGTTTCTTTACTAGTCTGCGAATTCAATGCCGCCGTCAGAGCGGTATCCTGCAGACAAAAAGCCAACCTTGATAAAAGCGATAAATGTTTTTTAAATGACGGAGATAAAATGACAAACAGTATATGCACATCCTTGCCATCAAGAGAACCAAAATCCATCGGTTTATCCAAAAAGAAAAGACCAACTATCGGGTCCAACCCGGCGAGTATAACCGGATGTTTAACATGCGGAATAGCGATACCGTCACCAATTCCGGTAGTGCCTAATTGTTCGCGGCATAATAAGATCTCACTTAGCTGCGCTTTCTGTATATGAGCTGGCAATGGCAAATGATCCAAAACCTTATTCAGGACCTCTTCGCGGGTATCGCCTTGCAGATGCGGATATATCCCGCCTGCGATAAGTGCGGGAGTGAATATCTCCTGACCGTTCCTGTTCTTTTCACAAAGTTCGAGCGCTCCTGGAGTAAGTGGTATGCGGGTTTTTAGCGCCCACTCTAATACTTCCACCGAATTAAAATAATACTGGTCGTTCGCTTTTACGGCAGGCATTTTACCTGAATTAAGCCATTTGTAAAGCGTGGCTTCATCAACCTCAAATGCTTTTTCGATATCATAAAATGTCAGCTGCATATTATTTTTTCAATAGTTCGTTTGCCCTGTTTATCGACTCTTTCATGCTTGAAAAAACGTTCTCTTCACCGATCAACTCATATAAATGCGACTTGACCATCTCATTTAACGGTTGGACATGAAGCCCAGTTATGATCAACGCTATGTGATTTTTTTTGCAATCATCATAAAAACTTTTTAAGGAATGCATTCCTGTCGAATCTATCACCGGAACGTCGCGAAAACGCAATATGCGGACTTTAGGTTTTTCACTGAACTGTCGGTCTATTTCACTAAAGCTGTTAGCGGCGCCGAAGAATAACGGGCCTCTGACTTCAAATATCTGCACCTGTGACGGCACCGTCGCGCCCATCAACTGTATTTCCTCGCCTTTTTCATCGTCTTCCATTTCTTTCTCGATCAATTTAACGCTGGTCGCATTCGTCATTCTCTTCATAAATATGAACGCTGCCAACACCACTCCGACCTCGATCGCGGCAGTAAGATCCACAAAAACCGTCAAACAAAAAGTGGTGAGCAGAACCAGACTGCCTCCGCGGTTCCATTGCAAAAGCTCACGGAACGATCGCCATTCGCTCATGTGATAAGCCACAACCACAAGTATCCCGGCAAGACATGGAAATGGAACATACTGTATCAACTTGCCAAGAAACAACATAATAAGCAGAACAGTTATCGCGTGAACTATCCCAGCTATCGGAGTTCGCCCGCCATTTTTTATATTTGTAACCGTACGCGCTATGGCGCCGGTCGCTGGTATCCCGCCAAAAAGAGCCGATCCTATATTCGCTATCCCCTGTCCGATCAATTCAGTGTTGGACCTGTGGCGGCCGCCGATCATACCATCCGCCACTATAGCGGAAAGCAATGATTCGATAGCACCTAAAAGCGCGATAGTGAACGCCGGCTGAAAAAGTTCACGTATACGAACAAGATCAATAGTCGGGAAAACCGGCATCGGTAAAGTATGCGGAAGGCTACCGAAACGGCTACCTATAGTCTCAACGGGCAGATGCAAAAAATATGAAAGTGCAGACAATAATATTAACGCGATCAAAGCGCCGGGTATCCTTTTATTGATCTTTGGCCAAAAAACGATTATCAATACCGTCAAGACCGAGACCAAAACAGCACTTAAATTCATCGTTCCAGCCTTTGCTATATACATTTCCCATTTACCCAAAAACTCAGGCGGTACTTTATCGATAGTCAGACCAAAAAAATCCTTCATCTGCGATGAAAATATCAACATGGCTATGCCGCTTGTAAAACCCACAATCACGGAATGCGGTATAAATTTAACAAAAGTCCCGAACCTTGCGGCCCCCATGATTATTAAAAGAAGCCCTGCCATTATAGTAGCGATTATCAATCCATCCACACCGTATTTTTGCACGATACCGTAGATTATCACGACGAACGCGCCGGTAGGTCCCCCGACCTGAACCCGGCTGCCGCCAAGCGCCGACACAAGAAAGCCAGCGATTATGGCTGTTACGAAACCCTTATCAGGAGTGACCCCCGATGCGATCGCGAACGCTATTGCGAGCGGGATCGCCACCACCCCAACGACAATGCCAGCTATCAGATCTCGGGTGAATTGTTCGACGGAATAATTATTCAACGTAGTCAACAGCTTTGGTTTATACATTACATTCTCCGTTATCTCTCTTACACTTAATATTAAAGAACAGGGGCGAACAAAAGTTCGCCCCTGTAAATATCTGTAACAACGCGTGATAGTATACCGCAAAACATCGCGTTTGTAAATAAGTCCACCTGAAAAGTGAATAGCCATCATCGCAGATAGTACAATATCAAAACTTAAAAGTCTCCTTAATTACTATCTCTTTTGGACTTTCTGCATTTCAAAATTCACTTTTTCACCTCGAGACATAGCCATATATTTGTTTATTTCCTCGTTCACTAACGCCATTCTATCGTCAAGATACGGATGGCTACGCAAAAAGATCGCCCATTTGGGATCGTTCTTACTCTCGCCCGCTTTTAACTTGGCCATCAGCGAAAGCATACCGCGCGGGTCATATCCGGCCTGTATCATATAACGCACCGCCAGGCGGTCCGCTTCATATTCATCGGCGCGCGAATACCCGAGCGACACCATCTTAAAAACAGCATCGCTTCCTTTTTTCACATATTGCCAGTCTTTTTTCTGATCCGCTGTCCTCGGGTCCAGTAAATATCCCACATTCATCAAAGTGCTGTAGCCCATCGAGGCCTCAAGCTGTTTCACGGCATGACGCGCCTCGGAATGCGCGATCTCGTGGGCTATACAGGCGGCGAGTTCCGTATCGTTCACTCCGTCCATCAAAGTAGAAGTAGCGTAAATATATCCTCCCGGGATCGTAAAAGCGTTCGGGCTTTTATCGACCACAACCCCTATTTTATAATCAATGCCCCGTTTTTCGATACGGGATAAAAGCCTGCCCGTGACATTTTTGAGGCGATCCACATATTTCGGATCTCCCGAAAGCTTTGCCTTGCCGATCACATTCTTGTTGATGTTCACGCCCAGATCTTTTTCTGTCTTTACGTCGATGAACGCGAGATCCTTTCTACCCGTGGCGGGATTATATGCGGTAGCGCATGAAGAAAGGAACGTTAATAACGTAAAGAGTATAAGCGCCCGTTTAAACATATACTTCCTCCGTACTTTAACATGGAGCCCCGCGAACAGGGGTCTGCGGTTCCTTTTTATGTATTATTCCACCCCAAGGCGGAATAATACATAAAAGAAAAACATATTTATTTTTGTTGCTGCACACCGGAAGAATCAGACTGAGTCGACTTCTGCGCGTCCTTCGCCATGCTTTTCAGCTTATCCATGAACGTGTTCAACGAAGATGATGTTCCGGCCACTGATGCCGCAGTTGTCGACGTCCCCGATGAAGTAGCCCCAGACGCGGCCTGCTTTTCGCCGGCCGAGGACGTCTTTTTAAGAAGATCCGACAGCATCTCCTGCCCTTTTTTCATCACGGTTTTGCCGGCGATATATTTGATATCCGGCATAACCGAGATATCGCTCCCCTGGCCTTTAAAAGTCACGGGGAACGTGATCTTTTTCCCGTCGGCTAATGCCGCGATCTCCGGAACAGCCTTGATCATCGCGTTTGACATTTCTTCGGTAAAAACAATGGAACCTTTACCTGAAATAGCTCCTGAGAGCGTAAGATCGGCCGATCCGGTTATTCCTGCGAAATCCGTATCACAACTGAATGCAGGAAGCGATACGGTCCCGTTTTTTATGGTAAAAGACTGCCGGATAGGTTTTAAAACGGTATAATCCTTGCCCATCGACTCTTTTAGGGACGCGGGCAGATAACTATTCACTTTCTCCAGGATACCGGGGAACATTTCAAGGGCTCCGAGCGATTGCTTTAATAAATTTGTTTCCACAAGCACGCCTTTTTCCAATGCAAATGTTCCTGAACCCGATAGCGTCTTTGATATCCTCTCCCAGGACGTACCATTCATATTTCCATCGTATGAAAAGCTCAAATTCCCATCTATAAATTGTTTCCCACCGGCTATCAAAGCGGTAAATGCCTTTACTCCCGGGACATCAGCATTTACACTCAGATCGGACATCGGCTCGCCATAAATATTGTTTATAACCCCTGAAGATTTTAGCGTCGAGTTCGCCATCTTCGCCGAGAAATTGCTGATAGTTACTTTTTCATTCTCGGCCGTCACCGACAACATTATATTTTCAATAGGAATATTTATCTGTGTAAGAGACAGTGCCCCTTCCGTGAACGATAGATCCGCTAGAAGTTTGTCTATCTTATTGTCTGACATCTCAAGATTTTTTACTTTCGCTTTCAATACGCCCTTAGGACCGCTTTTCAACCCGGTTTTTTGAATAGCGGGGACGTATTTTTTTAATGTTTCAAAATCGACCTTTCCAAGGTCAATGCTCATATCCAGGTCCTTGACAAAAACGGGACTTTTCACAAAACCTCCGGCCGTACCCGACACCTCAGCATTCTGTTTTTCGCTGCAAAACGCCGCTTTTACGTCAAATTTTACCGGCGAAGTGAGCGAAACGTTTTTTATATCGGCGTCTATCTTATCCAGAACGATGTCAAGCGGCGCGGCTTCCGCGAGATCTATGAAGCGCACCATGCCATCGCGTACCATTATAGAATCTACGTTTAGGGCTAACGCGGGGCCGGCTGCTACGGAGGGTGCCGCGTTCGTTTTTGTCGCGGAGGGCGACGAAGCGGGATCATAGCCGTACACTTCGATCTTACCGTCTTTTGTCCGCAGAACGGTAATGCGCGGCGACGTGACCGAAACCGACGACACGGCTATTTTACGTTCCAATAGCGGCATCACATCGAGCGCCAGATCCGCCTTATCGAACGACAACACCGCGGTGCGAACGCCGTTCTTTTCGGAAAATATCTGAAATTTATCCGCGCCCAAAAGAAGGCGCCCTTGCCATCTAAGGGACAGCTTACCTATTTCTACCGGATTGCCGACCATTTCGCTGACGCGATCGGCTATCGGCTTATTGTATTTATTGATATCGAACGTGGCAATAAAGACAGCAACACCCGCGATGACCAGAATAATAACAATAAGAAAAATCAGAATAGTTTTTTTCATAGGGACCTCGCTTGTTATGGGGACCACAGTCACGAGTACAAATACATATTTTATTGTAACCCCGAGCCCCACCTCGCACAATAAGAATTCACCACATTAACCACTATTTGATAATTCACGAAATTTGTGTATAATGTACCAAAAAGGAGAATACAATGAAGATTGGCAACAGGTTACGAGACCTCCGAAAACAACATGAAATCACGTTGTACGAACTTTCCGAGAAAAGCGGAGTTGCACTCGCGACTTTAAGTCGCATTGAGAACAATAAAATGAACGGTACTATTGACTCGCATAACCGTATCTGCAAGGCGCTGAACATATCACTCTCAGATCTTTATCAGGGCGTTGAAGATAAAGAAAAAACCGTAGAACCTCTCTCCAGAACACTTCGCACGGAACACTTTTCGCATTCAGGGAAAGCAGTTTATGAGCTGATGGTATCAAAAGTGACCGACAAAAAAATAATGCCTTTAATGATACGGATGGCACCCGGCGGACACACCCAAACGGAAGAGAATAAACCCGGCATCGAGAAATTCATTTATGTCCTAAAAAGCCGTCTTACCGCCAATATAGGAAAAGAAACATATATGCTCTCCCCGGGCGACAGCATATATTTTGACGCCTCTCTCCCTCACAATTTCAAGAACACTTCAAAAACCGAGCTTGAGGCGATATGCATCATCTCGCCTCCGGAGCTTTAATAGAACAACTTCTATAAAACCTAGCAGGATTCAAATCAGAACTATATGTTAAACATATCAAAAAAAATCTCCGGGTTTGAACCCGGAGATTTTTCTATTAATCTAAGCGTGTTTATTTCGCTGTTTGTTTAGCTTGAAGCTCTTTGACATAGACAAGCATACGCTCGTTCAGCGCCTGCATAGAACCGGTCACTTTAGCGATGTCTTCCTTTAAAGCTTTCGCCTCATCGCTGAGCAGCTGGGTTATAGGCATAGCCTTTATTTTTTCTTTTAGGGTTTCTATCTGCGCCTGTTTGCTTGCAATAACGGTTTTATAGCTTTCAACCATCCGTGAAAGCTGCCCCACAGGCATCGTCTTCGCTTCGTTTTGGACATCGGCTATAGGCCTCGTTTCACTGATCTTGCTACCTCCGCAGCCCGAAACAATACCACATATCATTAACACCGAAAGAGTGATACCGACAAATTTCTTCATTATTCCTCCTTTTTCATCTTGCGATGGATTCAAACTCTTAACAGTAATTATACGCCTGTACGCTCTCCCCTTGCAACATACTATATTGGTATATACGCCTGGACTCCGATTAAATATCGGCTACGAGTTTCCCCTTGCGGTATGTGAGAAGAAAAGCGCTTACGACGATCGGATCGAACTGCGTACCGGAATTGTCCTTTATTATCTGCACGGCGACCTCGTTCATGCGTTTCTGACGGTACGGCCTGTCGCTCGTGATCGCATCGTATGTGTCCGCGACTGCGATGATCCTAGCAATAAACGGGATAGCGTCCCCTTTTAACCCGTCAGGATAACCATTACCATCATATCTTTCGTGATGCCCCCTAACCTCGGTAGCGATATCCCCAAGTTCACGTATAGGATAAAGTATCGTGGCGCCCATAACGGCATGTTCTTTTACACGCTCATATTCCTCGCGAGTAAGTTCGCTCGCTTTATTAAGAATGCTGTCCGGCACACCTATTTTACCTACATCATGCAAAAGCCCTGACACATGAAGCGTTTCACGGAAATTCGCATACTCTTTTGCCTCAGGCAATTCCTCAAGTTCATCCGCTATAGCAAGCGCATACTGTGTCACACGTTCGGTATGCCCATGCGTATATGGATCCCGGGCATCTATAGCCGCCGCAAGCGAAATAGCCGTATGTATGAACATACGATGTTCTTTTTCATAAAGGCTATGGATCTCAAGTATTTTGTCATGCAGGTCCTGAATAAGATTGGTATTTGAAAGCGCCATAGCCACGTCATTGGCAAGCGTTGCAAAAAAGCCGATCTCCTGACGCGAAAACTGTTTATTATTGAGCTTTTCCCCCAAGATAAAGACACCTAAAAGATCTTTTTTGTAATAGATCGGCAAACAGATATTAGCACGCAAAAGCTCCATTTGTTTTAAGACCAGCGGGATCTGTTTTTTTATCAGTACATCTTCTTGCGGAGACAAACCTTTTTTGACGGCCGATATAAGCGCATTGTACACTATCGCACCAGAGTCCGAAAATCTAAAATTCAAACGATCGTTGATAAACTTTATCAGAGGATTATCCCATGTCATACGTATAAAACCCACGGGGATCTTACTTCCGCTCATACCTTTACTATCTACCAGTAAAAAACAATCTTTCTTCTTTGAATGGACAAGCATAGCCGTATGCGTCGCCTTAAGATGTTCGTCAATGGTTTTAACAATCATACGTATCAGGTGTTCGGGCTTCTTGAACCTGATCATACTGCGGGAAGTCTCCTCAAGGAACACCTGATAATCCAGTTCAGGTTCTTCGCGCGGAATAGTTTCACTAAAGGTCATCTGGTCTGCAACGGCCTCTCCGACCTTCATTTTTTCACTTATCCAGTCTTCTATCTTCTGCCATTCCTTCTTGTACTGCATTACTCTCCCAAATGGTTAAGTAACAACAAATTATGGCTTATATATTGACGGCAAGCGAGAGCACGGTATTCTCCAGCTGCTCAAGCTGTAATGGTTTTGTTATATATTCTACTGCTCCGAATTTTTTAGCTTCCTCTATTTTTTCCGAGTCTTCTACGGCTGTAACCATTATTACTTTATTGTGTCGTTTAAGATTTTGCAATGCCTTCAATGTCTGCATACCGTCCATCACGGGCATTTTGAGATCGAGAAGAATAATATCCGGCGATCGGGTTTCGATCAACGCAAGAGCCTCCTTGCCGTTATAGGCCGCGAACACCTCGAAATTTCGCTCCTGGAAAAATATCTTTACGAAATCACATATCTCGATCTCATCATCGACAACCATTAGTTTAACCATTCACACAACCCCCGGAGTATTAGTATGCCTTATCTATAGCACGTTTAACAAGTATTTCCAGCTCTTTTAAACTTGCGATCGGTTTTTCGACGTACGCGAACGCACCTTCCTCAATTACGCGAGATTGGGTTTTACCCGAATCGCTGAACGCGCTTATTATGATCGCCCTCATGTTAGGATCGATATCCCTCATCATTTTCATAGCCGCATCACCGTTCATGCCGCTCATTTTAAGGTCGAGTAACACTACGGCATAGCTGCCTTTCTTGAACATTTCCACTCCGGTTATTCCGTTATCAGCGATATCGACGTCAAAACCTCTAGGCTCAAAATATTGCCTTAACATATCGGTAAACTCTTGTTCATCGTCAACCGCCAGTATCTTTGCCTTTTGCTCTGACATCGCATCACCTATAAAGTCGCGCAATTGTTACTGTACACCAAAAAACTCCAGCTTAAACGTTGTTCCCTTGCCAAGCTCACTTTCAACAGATATCACGCCGTTATTTTTCTCAACGATCTGCTTAACGATAAAAAGCCCAAGACCGGTACCTTTTCCAGGATCCTTTGTAGTAAAAAACGGGTCAAATATCTTGTTTAGATTTTCCCTTGTGATCCCGGAGCCAGTATCCGTTATATTCACACAAACGCTGCTACGACTTCGGTATGCACTGACCTTTATTTCGCCAGTTCCCTTTATAGCTTGCGCCGCGTTCCGGATTATATTGAACAAAACCTCCTGGAGCTGTTTTCGATCGGCCGAAATACACGGCAGATCCACAGGAATATCAGGTATAATCGCGATGTCGGACAATTTAAGCTCGTGTTCGACCAGCGAGATGACTTCTCCAATTTCTTCTTCCACACGCACATCATCCTCGACAATACCTTTCGCCGGCTTCGCGAAGGCCGAAAGTTTTTTAGTGATCGACGTCGCCCGATCGGTCTCTTTTATAACCTTCGTCATGATCTCACACGCTTTATCCACCAATTCCTGCAGGGTTTTATCCTTATATAGCCCGTCACGCAGATTAAGAAGAAAAAGTTCGGTCTGTCCGCGAATGATGCCCAACGGATTGCATATTTCATGATTAATCCCTGCGGATAAAGTCCCGATAACCGCCATTTTCTCACGTTGGGCCGCCTGTGCCTGAGCGGTAGATAATTTGTCAAAAAGTTGCGCGTTAGTTATAGCAATAGATAACGTGTGCGCTAGCGGTAAAAGGATATCAATATCATCCTGGGTAAAATTATCGTCTGATTTTTTCTTCCCCAGGCTCAATATACCAAGAATATTTTGGTTGTTTTTCAGCAAAATCACAAGGTGCGCCTGCAGATCGGCCAAAATGACCTCGCCGCCCGTAATTACGGAATGTTTATCATGGTTGCTCTCTTTCAAACAATAGGGATTTTTGGCCATATACGCCTTTATCTCTTCCGTCAGCTTGAATATTTTTGTTCTATGCCCTTCGGCGCCTTCCTGTGCCACGTTCGTAAGATCGCCCGCATCATCCAACAGAAATATAGAAACATTTTCAAGCTTCATAATATCCCGGAGTTTGATCGCCGTCAGTGAAACCAGTTCACCTATATTTAAAACGGTAAGAACCTCGCCTGTAAAAGTCTTAAGGATATCCTTGTAATCGTATTTTTTCTGAAAAAGATACCGGTCTGTAACATTTCTCAGTATATTTTCGAGTGGACGTAACACTGCGACTATTATCAAGAGCGACGGGATTATCGCTATAAATCTGTTCGTTATCGTATTTTCAAAAAGAAACGACCCAAGCGCCAGAAACGTGGAAAATACAATATAAGAAACAACATACAAGCCCGCGAAAATCAGTGTTTTCTTGACAAGCACTTCAATATCCATGAGATGATGTTTAATGATGGCATAAGCTATAAGCGTTATAAAAATCATCGCGCAAAAATACCCGAACGGATAGACGTTGATCCATGTATATTTAACAAGATAGTCTACAACGCCGAATGAACCTATAAGAAACGCGAAAAACACATATGTGATCTGATGTTTACGTACTCTGGATATATCCGGGGAGATCATCGCCACAAACAAATTCTTTACGCCCATCAAAAAGCAAACGGCAAAAAATACCAGAAAAACAATGTAGTACTTTCCAGCTATAGGGTAATAACCCCAAAAACGTTCTATTATACCCTGATAAACATTACAGCTTTGGCTCATCAATAACGCCGGGATCACCGAGATATACAGGGCGATTATAAGCATCGTCCGCCGTATACCGAGAAAAATTGTGATAAAGTGATATGCGAAAACCGGTATTAATGCGATGCCTATAAAACCTATCCGTGCCCAGGCCAATGCATCCTGAAAATCCGCGCTCAAATACATCAGCGAATAAAATGCTAGCCACCAGACCATACTGAAACAAAACAAGAAGAACATACGGTTAACCCAGGATCTGGGATTATTGAAAATCACCATAAGCCCTATGAAGAAGAGAATCACACCGGTAATCAGAGGCGGCATCGCATATAAATTCATCTATCCGCTACTTTCCGTTTAGATGCAAAACATTTATATCACATTCCGAAATTATATTGTTTCGCGAAATCGATTAAAGCGGTAAATTCGTCCTTTCCTACATTAGGACAAGTAATGCCTGATCGCTTAAATATCGGCTCAAGGTTACTTAGATCAAATTCCGTGGGATCCGTGTTTATATACGGGGTAAATATTTTACCAACTGTCTTATAATAAATTTTCTCGAGATGATTCATATCTTTGGGGATTTCAGCGACCCTGTCGACTCCAGTAACTTTGATGGTATTTAGCATCACCGGGATATACATATGATGCGGGGTCTCTTTTTCATTCACCAAATAGTAGGTTTCCTCCGGAGTGCCGTTCAAATGGACTTCATACATTATTTTCGCTGCATAATCAGAAGGAACGATATTTAGCCCGCTATTCATGCTGTAACAGATCCTAAGATCTATTTTTGTCGGGGTCTCATAATCGATTTTATTCAACTGTTTAGTCTTTAAATATAGAAAGAATGCGGCCCATGAATAAAATACATCGAATTTATTTACGGCACCGTGCGGTTTTTCCATCAAGCGCCCGGCAATCGTGGACGGCCGGAAATACTTACATTTCAACCCACTTTTTTTTGAATATTCCCTCACCAAAAGTTCGGCTTCAAGTTTTGAGCGTTCATACGGATTGCGAAATTCCTGAGCCAGATTTATATAATCCGTACGGATCTTCCCATATGTCTTCCCACAGGAATATGCGGTACCAGTAAAACACAATTCTTTTACGTCCAGCGTGTCTATAAGTTCCAGTATATGCCGCGTACCTTCTACGTTTATCACCTTCAGCATTTCCACGACATTCGGCGTATCCCTAAAATCGGTACAGGCCGCGACATGAAAAAAAACATCTATGGGTTTGCTTTTTAAAATTTCATAATCCTGCGGATCCATATTCAGTTTATGGTGATCAAGATTCATCGATATACATTTAATGCTGGAATTAATTTCTTTGGCTTTTTGCGACTCAGGATCGATTCCGATATAGAGATAGCCGTCGCCGGATAAAATACGTTGTATGCGCTGCGAGATAGTGACTTCTTTATTGTTCCTGCCGAGCACAAAAAGTTCGAGTGAATCCAAATGATTTAGATTACGCTTAAGTATCTCAAATAACAGATTTCGCCCCAAAAGACCGGTTGCACCCGTAAGAACAATCCTCACAGAAACTCCCTTCTACTTTTACCTGTTATATTTGCAAAACTTTTAACGATACCCTGCCATTCACACTAAATCTTATTGTTAATAGTATACTTAGTGCCCCAAATAAATGCAAGCTACTATAAATTTTTAATATATTTTTAAAAAGATTTTAGCTCATGTTCATACTGTGAGCAAATTTTGTATACACATTAAACGAACATCTTGATAATCAGAAGGATTATAGCGGAATAAATGCCGGCGACCAGATCATCCAACATTATGCCCCACCCGCCTTTTATATGCTCCATGCGATCGGCAGGAAAAGGTTTAAAAATATCAAAAAGACGATACAACGCAAAACCCACAATAGCGGTAAACAGCGATAAAGGAACCAGAAAAAATACCGGGAATATAGAGGCCGTTTCGTCTATAACAACAACTGACGGATCTTTTTCGCCGAGACTTTTCTCAACGATGCCGCTCGAAACAACTCCTGCAAAGAATAATACCAAAAAAGTCGAAACATAAAGAGCTGTATAATCTTTAAGCAAAAAGCATAATCCTAATCCGGCAAGACTTCCCCACGTCCCGGGAGCAAATGGAATCTTCCCGATGTAAAAAGAACTCGCCACGCAATACGCGATATTTTTAACCGTTATTTTTCCCATTATTGAATAAATATTTTTTGTTACCGACCAGATACGATGCCCCACTTATGACAGTAAAAAGAACTGTAATTATCATTAGAACAAATATCGTCTGTTTATACCAATATTCAAATGAATCGTTCCAAAAACCGAACATTCTAACTCCTGCTTCCTTAAATACGATGAAAAGAAGTATCACAAATATAGAAACCATCTGTGAAACCGTCTTGTGTTTCCCGCCCATCTCTGCGGCCAACACCTCTTTATTTATCAGCGCGACAACTCGAAGTCCGGTGATCAAAAGTTCGCGCATAATTATGATCACTACCATCCAGGCCGGAATAAGCCCCATTTCGACAAACGCAAGAAAAGCCGCCAACGTAAGCACCTTATCGGCTATCGGATCCATAAGTTTTCCAAAATCCGAAACAAGATTATATTTCTTAGCAATATACCCGTCAAGATAATCACTTGTAACGGCGACAAGAAAAGTGACAAGCGCAGCGACTTTGAAGACAAGCCCTTTCGAAAAAAGAAAAGCCATAAATAAAAATGTAAGAAATATTCGGGCGACCGTTATTTTATTTGGTAGATTCATATCATTTCTCCGTGAAGATCGTATTCAGTGGATCCGGTTATACTGACATTGGCAAAATCCCCAACTTTGAGACCATGTCCTTTTATATAAATCACACCGTCTATTTCAGGCGCATCCATATATGAACGCCCGATATATTCACCACCCCCTGAGGCCACTTCTTCATCGATGATTACTTCCAGCTTTTTACCAATAAGCCCACAACAAAAATCCCTCGCGACAGTTTGCTGAAATTTCATCAATTCGTCAAACCGTTCATTTTTCACCCGTTCTGGGATCTGCCGTGTCATACGCGCTGCTGACGTCCCATCCTCACGTGAATACACGAACGCACCCAATCTTTCAAATCGTGTCTCCTTTAAAAAACTCATTAATTGTCTGAATTCTTTTTCAGTCTCGCCCGGAAAACCGACTATAACCGAAGTACGCAATACTGCACCGTCTATCTTATTCCGTATTTTGTCGATAAGGCGGTAAATATCCCGTGATGTGATCCTGCGATTCATAGCTTTCAGTATTCGGTCATTTATATGCTGCACCGGGATATCTATATATTTGCATACGTTATCGTGTTTTGCGATCGCATTTATAAGCCCGTCGGTAAAACGCGCAGGATGGCAATACAACAGACGAAGCCAGTTATCTCCCACTATAGGACTTACTTCCTTCAGCAGACCGGCGAGCTCTCCCCCCCTATACGCAGTAATATCCTGGCCGATCAGTATAAATTCTTTAACACCATTCTTTCGCAGGCTTTTAACTTCATTTTTTATTGATCCCACCGTCCGACTCCGTAACGGTCCGCGTATAAAAGGGATCACACAATACGAACAATTATTCGAACATCCTTCCTGAATTTTTATATATGAATAATGCGGCGGGGTCAAAGATATCCGGCCCTTGGAACCGTCATACAAAAATTCAAATTTACTCGGAGGAGTTTTTATGTACCGCTCCCCTGATATTATTTTTCCAAGGAAAGACGGGATCTCATTAAAATTCGACACTCCAAAAAACGCGTCCACTTCTTTCAACTGTTTAACAAGCGTTTTCGGGTATCTTTGAGAAAGGCATCCGGTTACCACTATTTTTTTCAGACGCCCTTCTTTTTTATAACGCGCCAGAGACAAAATAGCGTCAATAGATTCTTCTTTAGCGGAATCGATAAATGCGCAGGTATTCACTATCCCCACATCGGCACGGGCAGGATCGTTTGTAAAAGTAAAACCGCGTTTTTCAAGAAGAGCTTCCAGCACCTCGCTGTCAACAAGGTTACGAGGACATCCAAGACTCAGAAAATAAATTTTTGTCATTTGACAGGACCTTATTCGAAACGTTTGATCCATTCCGAACCGATCTTGATACCCTTCTTTGATATAACAATATTACGTACCACACCTTTGGCTATATTGCCGCAATTGACTCCGTTAACCGAGACTTCCATATTTTCGCCTTTTCCGGTCCAAAGAGACACCTCTCCTGATACTTTAAGACTCTTCGAAGAACCGGCCGCCATCGTATCAACGAATATCGTTTTTTTATTCGCGTCAAAAACCTGAACCCACACTTCTCCTGTCGCATGCAATGTTATCGCAAGATCCCCGACCGTATCCGCCTCTGATGCCTTTGACTTTTTCTCCGTAGCATCTTTTGTCTTCGGTTCCACTGCCGCCGCGGCGTTCTTTTTTGATTTTTTCACCTCAGGCTGTTTTGATATCTGCTGCGGCGTTCTTTCCTGCGCAGAGTTTTCATTTTTTATTTTATCATTCCCGTTCCCGACAGACCGAGAACGAATAGCAAGCCCGGCGATAACCGCGATCACTATAACAGCAAGCATAAATGCGATCTTGATATACGCATCCTTGCGGTTAATACTAAGATCTATCGGGGATTTCGTCAATTTTGTCTCGTTTCTCAACACGGGCGCTTTTTTCTTCAAATGACTCTGGGGTTTAACAACATCCGGACATGCGCTATCGGCCAGATTTTGCTCAACCATTTTTTCAGCGACAACACGTTCGGCCTTCTCGATTTTAGCTGGATCCGAAGAGACTGAACGGTCTTTTATAACAGCATCATAGGCGGCTAATATATCGTTTACATTCAATGCGAGAAAAACCGCATATTTTTTCACAAAACTCCGCATATAGACTTTTTCGAGACGCGTAAAATCGCCGCTTTCTATATCCCGTATAACATTCGGATGTATACGCGACTGCAAATTGGCCTTCTCGATCGTCACGCCTTTGGCTTCTCTGGCTTTTCTAAAAACTTCCCCTAATTCTCTGGGATCTATCATGTTATTTCCTTTGTATATGAAACTTTCTTTATTTTCTGTTTTCTATTTCTTCAATACTTTCGATCAGGATCTCGCGAGGCTTCGCTCCGGCTGGAGGCCCAACGATCCCCTCCGCCTGCATGATGTCTATCATCCTCGCCGCACGCGTATATCCCACGCTTAACCTGCGCTGAAGCATCGAAGCGGACGCTTGTTTTGTAGCAAGGACAATCTTTATCGCCTCGATATACAGATCGTCTTTTCCCTGTATTGCCCCGTTCATCGTATTTTCCTGGCGCTCCAGTATTTCGTCAAGATACTGCGGCTCGCCCTGTTCTTTTATGGCCTTTACCAGATCCCGGATCTCGGAATCCTCAACAAGACTGCACTGTCCCCTCATTATATCGCTCTGCCCGGGTTGCATGATAAGCATATCGCCGCGCCCCAAAAGTTTTTCGGCTCCCTTCGTATCAAGTATCGTCCTGGAATCTACCTGCTGTGTAACCTTGAACGACACACGCGCGGGGAAATTGGCCTTTATAACACCTGTTATTACATTAACCGACGGCCTCTGCGTAGCAAGTATCATGTGAATACCCGCTGCCCTTGAGAGCTGGGCAAGACGCATTATTGATCCTTCCACATCCTGCCGCGCGGACACCATAAGATCGGCCAGTTCGTCGATAATAAGAACGATATATGGCAGTCGTTCCCAATCTTTTGCCGCACGTTCCTTATATGAAGCAATATTCCGAACTCCTTTATCTGCAAAAACTGTGTACCTTCTTTCCATTTCTCCTATAAGCCACGCAAGAATGGACGCGACTTTTTTAGGATTGGTAACTATCGGACATAACAAATGTGGGATACCCTCGAACATCTGAAGTTCAACGCGTTTCGGATCAACCATTATAAATTTAAGATCAGACGGCGCAGAACTGAAAAGCATACTACTGATTATGCAATTTATGCAAACCGTTTTACCCGATCCGGTAGCACCGGCTATCAACAAATGCGGCATAGCGGCAAGATCCAACACCATCGGATTTCCCATGATATCCTTGCCTAGCGCAATCTTTAACGGTGAATCTTCTTTCACAAAATCCTCGGTCTGTATGATATCCTTCAAACGGACCATCTCTATCTTATCGTTTGGAACCTCGATACCGATAGTTCCTTTTCCGGGCAGCGGAGCGACTATCCTGATATTGGTCGACTTCATCGAAAGAGATATATTATCGGTCAGCGACGTAATTTCATTAACTTTTGTTCCTATCGCGGGCTCAAGTTCATACATTGTGATTACCGGCCCTTTGTTTATCTTCACGACTTTCGCGTCAACTTCGAATTCCAATAATGTTTTTTCCAGCAGAGCCGCCTTAAGTTTAAAATCCTCTTCGCGGTCTTTTTCGGCGGTTTTCGGCGAAGTTATCAAAAGCTCTAAACTCGGCAACTTATATCCATCAGCGTTTTGTATACGATTAGCCGCGGGCTGCGCTACCTTCACAGGTTTAGGTTTAACGAACTTGGGATTTGACGTTGTTACCGTGATATCTTCCGCCTGGTTTTGTGATCTTTTCACCGCGGATCCCGACGGCGTATCTGACGATTTACGATCGGTCATTACGGATCGCCGTGATTCTTCTACCTGCTTGCGCACGATCTCCAATTTTTTAGCGATATCGGCCTTGGCATCTTTCAGTTTTCCCGCAGGCACACGTTCCACCGTCGGCAACGGCACCTTTTCGGATATTTTGTCTTTCGCGTTCTCCATAGCCCGTGCCGTACCTTTGTATACACGTACGATAAGCGGGAAAAGAAGAAAATCCGTAGCAATAAGCATTGAAAGTATTATCAATGCAACCAGAAAAACAACGGCTCCGACCATTCCAAGATATTTAAAAAGAAACTCCGAAACAAAAGTCCCGACTACTCCTCCGCGCTGAAATGCCACCGCACGGTTCAGGACACTGGTTATCCCCAGCGCCGATGCAGCCGCTATCAAAAGAGCCGCAATGCCAAAAAACTTAAGAAACATTTTATCCGGACGCATCTGCATAAAACGCGAAACACCCCAAAGTATGATCAGCATCGGTACAACATAGGCAGCTTTCCCCACAAAGAAAAGCATAGCCCCGCTAAGATATGCGCCCCATGTCCCGGCCATATTCTGCGAGACAGGATTCGGATCGCTCGTATAGAAAAAAAGGTCCTGCGAAGTAAATGTGAATATGCTTAAAAGAAGGAAAATACCTATTGATACAAGAATTACCGCAATGATCTCGTTTTTTCTGACTTCATCCATAAGGCGCTCACCATATGTTGGATCTATTGAATACCAGTGTGTCCGAAACCGCCATGCGAACGCACGGTATCATCAAGTTCTTCAACTTCCTCAAAATCCGCACGAACTACCTCATTAATCACCATCTGCGCGAGTCGCATTCCGCGCTTAACGATAAAATCGGCCGCTCCCAGATTTGTTATAATAAGACTGATCAGCCCCCGGTAATCACTATCGATCGTTCCCGGCGTATTAAGAAGTGTGATGCAGTGTTTCAGCGCCAGCCCGCTACGTGGCCGTATCTGGGCCTCATATCCTTCCGGCAAAGATATATGTATGCCGCTAGATATGAGTTTCGTTTCCATCGGACGTATTACGACTTCGCCTTCAACGTCCGCAAAAAGATCCATGCCGCTGGAACCGGCGGTAGAATATACCGGTAACGGAAGATCTTTTGCGCTTTCTTTTCTTCTTATCTTTACTTTTATTCTCTTCAATCTAAGAGTGTCACCGGTTGTTATTTTTTATCCTGTTCAGGGGCGGCATTCTGGTCGTTGTTGACCCGTTTTATACTAAGATTGTTCCGGCCCTGTTCGTCTATTTCAAACAATATGACTTTTACGGCATCCCCTTCTTTAACAACGGATTTTACATCCTTCACATATGTCGAAGAAAGTTCGGAAACATGTATAAGCCCTTCCTGCCCCGGAAGGAATTCACAGAAAGCGCCAAAGTTCATAATGCGAGTAATAGTCCCATCATAAATCTTTCCAACCTCGGGTTCCTCGATTATTCCGCTTATGATCGCCACGGCTTTATCAAGCGCCTCTTTGTTAGCTGACGCCACGCGACAAGTCCCGTCATCCTCGATATTTATATCAACACCGGTATCGGCTATGATCTTTTTGATGACCTTTCCGCCCGGCCCGATAACATCTTTTATCTTCTCCGCTTTTACATGAATAGTAACGATGCGCGGCGCAGTCGGCGAAAGATCCCCGGCAGGCTGAGCTATCGTGGTATTCATGTGGTTCAGTATATGGAGACGTCCCTCACGGGCACGGTCAAAAGCTTCTTTCAGAATATCGTAGCTGAGACCTTTTATTTTGAGATCCATCTGAACGGCAGTTATACCGTCTTTTGTACCAGCGACCTTGAAATCCATATCACCATAATGATCTTCAACTCCGGCGATATCGGTCAAAATAACGTGTGTTTTGTCATTTTTGATAAGCCCCATCGCCACACCGCTTACCGCATCCTTAACCGGCACGCCGGCGCTCATAAGAGACATGGAACTGGCGCAAACGGTAGCCATCGAACTTGAACCGTTCGATTCGAGTATTTCCGAAACGATACGAATCGTATACGGAAAAACTTCCTGCGACGGCAATACCCATGAAAAAGATTTCGCGGCCAATGCGCCGTGACCGATCTCTCTTCTGCCCGGACTTTTAAGCTGTCTCGCCTCGCCGACACTGAACGGTGGAAAATTATAGTGCAACATGAATGTTTTCTTGAACTCGCCTTCAAGCGCGTCGATGATCTGTTCATCAGAACCGGTTCCAAGCGTAGTTACTGCAAGGGACTGCGTCTCACCACGCGTAAATAGCGCCGAACCGTGCGCCCTCGGAAGAAGATTAGTTTCAGAGGATAATTGACGCGTTTCGTCAAACTTTCTCCCATCAACACGTTTCTTTTCGTTTAGGATAATGTCTCGCACTACTTCTTTTTCAAGCGTTTCAAGGGCGTATTTCACGTCCTTCGCCGAAATCACCTTTGTCTCGTCTTCGTCTTCTTTCACTTCTTTCTCAAGAAGACCGGAAACAAGAAGTTCAAGTTCATCGACCCTTTTCTGTTTTTCTTTCATCTGAAGAATGCTTTTAAGCTTCGCGCCCGCTTCTTTCTTCATACGTTCGAAAAGATCCTTCTTAAGTTCGATCTTCGAATATTCAGTTCTTTTCGGTTTCCCTGCGAGCTTTCTGAACTCATTCTGCAAATTAAGTATCGTCTTAATATTATCATGGGCAAACTTAATCGCCTCGACCATACGCGCTTCGGACATACGATCAGCTTCGGCCTCAAGCATAACAACATCATGCTCGTTGGCGACAACGATAAGATCCAGTTTACTCACGGTCATTTCCTTGAACGTAGGATTCAGAATGAACTTATCGTCTATCATGCCGACACGCACGGCACCGATCGGCCCGTCAAAAGGGATATCCGATATCGTTAGCGCAGCTGAAGCGCCGATAACAGCAATGATATCCGAATCATTTTCCTCATCCAGCGAAAGAACGGTTGCAATAACCTGCACTTCGTTCATCATGCCTTCTGGGAAAAGGGGACGTATAGGTCTGTCTATCATTCGGGACGTTAATATCGCTTTTTCAGACGGTCTCCCTTCGCGTTTAAAGAACCCGCCCGGTATCTTTCCCGCCGCAAATGTTTTTTCCTGATATTCGACGGTCAGAGGGAAAAAATCCGTATCCCTTGTTATGTTTTTGGGACATACACAAGTAACCAGCACCATTGTCCCGCCGTATCTTACCACAACAGCGGCATCGGCCTGTTTCGCGAGTTTTCCCGTTTCAAGCGTTAATTCCTGACATCCTAATTTACAACATACTTTTTTTGTTTGGTCCATTATCCCTCTTATTATATTTGTTTACATTTCACTTACACGTATAACTTACACGTATTACCACGTTTAACGCTTAAACCAACGACAAGCTTCCGCCTACTTACGAAGACCCAGCGTCTCTATCAAACTCTGATACGAATCTCTGTTGGCAGATTTGAGATAGTTAAGAAGTTTTCGTCTTTTGTTGACCAGCATAAGAAGCCCCCTGCGGGAATGAAAATCCTTCTTATGTTTTTTGAAATGCTCGGTTAACTGATTGATGCGCCCCGTAATTATCGAGATCTGCACTTCCGGAGAACCGGTATCTTTGTCATGCCTCATAAAACTTGCCATCGCCTCTTTTTTCTTTCCACTTGCTAAAACCACTGCCTCCAACCCCCTTCATGTATTTGTTTATTTATCGTTTTTATAGTCCTTACATAATATCATAATAAATATGTTTTGTAAACATATCTTCCTAATATGTTTCGCGCAAATGTTCAACAGTTCTTCAACTCCCCGGCACGTACCTTTACCAGCCTCACCCCAGCATATATTTATTTATGCGTGCTAAAGATCTTTTGTCCCCGAGTATCACCCGGGCCAATATAATGTCCTTTTGGATCGCGGACACCAAATCGCGCTGATCTCGGAACCGGCGCTCTTTTCTCAGATACCTCAAAAAAAATATCTCAATACGGGAACCATACAGGTTGCCGTGGAAATCGAATATATTCACTTCGATACTCGGTTCTTCCCGTCTGTGTTGCCTCGGACCGTAAAATGTCGGATTAAACCCTATATTCAGTATACCATCGTGAATTTTGCCATGAACACAGACCTTTACGGCATACACTCCTGGAGGCGGGATAACTTCCTGATGTGGATCTATGTTGGCCGTCGGAAACCCCAAAGTACGACCCCGCTCATCCCCGCCGACCACCGTACCAAGGACCGATACCGGACGGCGTAAAAGTTTAGCCGCTTCATTCAGATTACCGTGCGCTATAAGCGATCTTATCCATGTACTGCTTACAATCTTGCCACGCGAACGCACGGGCTGTACGGCTTTAAGCGTGATCCCGTATTTCTCACCTATATCTGCAAGATCCGCTATGCCACCTTGCTTTGACGATCCAAACCTAAAATTGCTACCTACAAAAACCGTGCGCGCTCCTATATGCGATATCACCTGGCGGACAAAATCTTCGGGAGACATATTCGCAATATGCTCCGTAAAACTAACAACCACAGCAACGTCAACGCCCAGTCTTTCAAGTATCAAAAGACGATGTTCAAGCGACATTATTCTAGGGAGCGGTTTTGCTGGAATAAGCACACTGCGCGGATGCGGATCAAACGTCATCACAACATGATCACGTCCGGGACCTGGACAACGAATAAGCTTACTGATTATCTTCTTGTGCCCGATATGAACACCGTCAAATATACCAATCGCCAGCGCCGGATCTTTTAACTGACACACATTTTTATATCCGTAAAATACTTTCATTCAGTTTTTCTCCGTCCATCGCGCGGATCGCGTCCATAGATACGGCGTTCTCAACACTAAAATCCCCGGATCTTGACCTTCGCAATTCAACAAGATGCGCGCCGCAACCAAGTCTTTGCCCGATATCGTCCGCGAGCTGTCTGATATATGTACCCTTACTGCAAACCACCCTAAACTCTACAAACGGAATATCAAAATTAACGATCTCTATTTCTTTTATTACGACCCTGACCGGAGGCCTCTCAACTTCTATGCCTTTTCTGGCCAGATCATATAATTTTTTTCCTTTATGCTTTTTCGCCGAAAACATCGGAGGAACCTGCTCTATCTCGCCGCGGAACATATCCATAACACGAATGATATCGTCCTTCGAGACATTAACTGGAAAAGATTCGATCACTTTGCCGTCGGAATCTCCCGTATCAGTCTTTTCTCCAAATTTCATAACGGCAAAATATTCTTTTTCCTGACCCATTAGATCCGCGGATCGGCGGGTATAACCGCCAAGAAGTATCACAAGAAGTCCGGTAGCGTTAGGATCCAGCGTTCCGGCATGCCCGACTTTTTTTATGCCGAACCTTTTACGTATATGATGGACAACATCGTGGCTGGTCATGCCTTTTTCTTTGTCGACGAGCAGAATTCCGTCCATCGAAATATCCTTCATCTGGAATTTCGCACCACGTTCTTAACTTCGGTGAGGATTTTTTTCTTTACTTCCTCAAAAGCGCCTTTCATAAGACACCCCGAGGCCTTTTTGTGCCCACCGCCGCCGAACTTTGTGGCGATCGCATTCACATCGATATTGCCGTTAGAACGAAAACTGACGTTCACGGTATTTTCCGACGTAGCGTTCTCGTTGAAAAACATCGCCACCTCGGAACCTTTTACCGAACGCGGAAAATTTATAAACTCATCCGTAGGGACATTTGTAAGCCCCATCTCTTTCCTTGTCGCCCGCGTAAGCGAGATATACGACACCAGCCCACATTCCTCGATGGTCAGAGAAGAAAGAACACGACCCAAAAGACGGAGCTGGTCCGGGGATTTGCATTCGTACAGCCGTTTATACATCAATATCGGCTCGACTCCGGTTTTGATAAGATCAGCGACCACCATATGCGTGTCACTTTTTGTATTTTCGTAATTGAACATTCCCGTATCCGTCATTATTGCGGCGTACACGGCTTCTGCAGTATCTTTATCAAATCTTATATGCATCCTTTTCGCAAGATGATATATCATCTCTCCTGCCGAACTGGAAGAACTGTCGACCCAGTTCACGTCACCAAAAAACCTGTTGCTGATATGATGATCGATATTTATAACAAACTCACACCGGTTAAATATGTCAATGACGTTCCCCATGCGCTCTTTGACAGGACAATCAAGGACAACAGCGGTGACAGGATCTATCTCTCCGTGAAACTTTGTCCGTATCTCCGAAGCCGAAGCCAGAAATTTAAGCGATTCGGGGACATGATCCTGATCGACCATGATCACATGTTTCTTCAGTTTTTTAAGTATATAAAACATCGCCAACTGACTGCCGATCGAATCTCCTTCAGGGTCCACATGAGCCGTAATAAGAAAATTATCCCGGCGTTTTATCTCTCGTATAGCACGATCCATCTCTTTAATATTATTTTTCATCCGTTGCTCCGGGTTTTTCGCCGCTCTCGTCAGGGATCGACTCCCCGCGTTCCTTTGCGATCTTTTCGAATATGGAATCCATGTGCCTTTTATGCTCTACAAGTTCATCCTCATGAAAAACAATGGACGGAACGAACTTGAGATCCACGCGCGAAGCCACTTCGCCGCGTATGAACCGCACATGAGACTCCAACGCTTCTTTTATCTCATTTTTATGCGTCACTTCGTCATGTACAGTATAAAACACCTTGGCGATCATGAGATCCCTCGTCATTTCAACGCGGGTTATAGCCACACCCGCAATGACACGATCCTCGATCTCCGTAAGTATAACCGACAATTCGCGGCGCAAAAGTTCCGCCACTCTGTCCACTCTGTCCACTCTGTTAATCATTTCACCCTCCGTTAAATCAGCGGAAGCCATTATACACAACAATACTTGCTGTTACAACAATATGATTCGCAAATATTTTCGCTCTTTCTATAAAAACTAACATTAGAACCTTTTCACACATACGATTTGTGTTCTTGCGTTCGGGGATCCATGATATAAAAACAATATTTGACGGGGATTTCGAGCGTCCACGGTAGAAAGAACATAAACTTCTCCGAACAACGAAATTGTTTCAGCGAAACATCAAACGCCTGGAGATCGAAAATAACAGGGTATTTTTCTAAAGAGCGCAGAACTTCCGAACAGGCGGAGTCAGAAATATAAATGGGATCGCCGAACATCATGTATTCGACATCCCTATTCATCCCCCAACGGGAGTTGGGAGTGTTTAATGCGCGATGAAAAGGCGGATCGGACATGTCTATCATAACTCTGTTAACAAAGCCGTATGCACTACGCCCGCGGATGAAATTTTTCGTGTATCTTCCTTAATTTATCCTTATTCACGTGCGTGTAAACCTGCGTTGTGGCGATATCGGCATGCCCCAGCATCTCCTGAACACCGCGAAGTTCCGCGCCCCCTTCCAGAAGATGCGTCGCGAAAGAATGCCGCAGTGTATGCGGCGTTATGTTTTTTCTTATCCCAGACTCTTTCGCGTATTTTCGTATCATCTTCCAAATGCTCTGACGCGATATACGCTTTCCCGAACGCGAAAGGAAAAGATGATCGTCCTGAAAACGCTCGTATTGTTTAACGCGTGCACCGTTGACATATTTCGCAACGGCATTGATCGCGATATTTCCTATCGGGACTATTCGTTCTTTGCCACCCTTTCCAAAACACCGAACGATCCCGAGCTCTTTATTGATATCCCTGGTTTTTAACGCGCTCACTTCCGAAACCCGAAGCCCGGTCGCGTACATAAGCTCCAATATGGCCCTGTCACGCATCTCCGATCTTTTTTGCGCCGATGGGGCTGCTAGCAATTGTTCAACCTCTTCGCGATTAAGAACGTCCGGAACAGTTTTCCATATTTTCGGCGTTTCAACGGTTGCGGCTACGTTATCGTTCAGGATCCTCTCGGTCACAAGAAATTTCCAGAATGTTTTCAGCGCCGCCAGATGCCTCGCGATGCTGGTCGTGGACATCTTTTTATCCTTAAGGGACAGAAGAAAGTCCTGGAGGTCATCTCTGCGGACCGAGGAAATATCCCGATCCGTCGTTTTTAGGTATGAAAAAAATTTATTGAGATCACGGCGGTACGCCATGGTCGTATTTGAGCTCATGCCGCGTTCAACTTCCATAAAATATATGAACTGGTCGATAAGATCTTTCATATGAAAGGATTATGCCGTTTTTCGTGCCCTACCGTAGTCTCGGGGCCATGCCCCGGGAAAACCCGCACATTATCCGGAAGCGCGAATAGCTTTTCCGTTATGGATCGTATCAGCGCGTCTGTGTCTCCTCCGGGAAGATCGGTCCTGCCGACACTTTCTGCGAACAGCGTGTCTCCGCCGAACAACATATCCCCGCATAAAAAACATACCCCGCCGGGAGTATGCCCTGGCGTATGCAGGACTTTCAGCGAATATGCGCCGACTTCCACGTTGTCGCCTTCTTTCAGTATACGTGACGCTTTTATTTTTGGCATTTTTGCCCCGATGAACGGCGCCATGTTTTTATCCGGATCATTGAGAAACAACTCATCTTCACCGTGTATCGCCACGGGATATCCGAAATCGGCATCACCGAGAATATGATCGATATGTCCGTGCGTGTTCAATGTCCACGTTATCTTCAGATGTTTGTCCTTTATAAAAACAGATATCCGTTTATCATAAGCACCGGGGTCTATAAGCACACCTTCTTTTTTATCATCGTCGTATACGACATAACAATTCGTCCCTAAAAGACCGACCTGAAAAGCTTTGAAGGTAAGCACTTATTCCCCCTTCACATCTTCTTTCGTGGCCCCTTCCGGTAGATCTTCGCGAAGATCCGGCCGTTCGGCAAATTCCTCACGCAAATAACGGCGCATTTTTGTCGGACTATAGTCGCGTTTTACTTCCCGACCCATTGCTTCGATAACCTTTCTGATCCGCACTTCATTCCCGGACGTAATGCCTTCCTGCTTTATCTGCTTTTCTATCTTTATCAGATCGTCCACCATCTTCTTCATCTTTTCTACCTTTTCGTCAACGATCATCTTCTCAAGATCCATCAGATTGGACCGACCCTGTTCGACCGCGACCTTGATCTTTTTCTCATTCGGGTTACGTATTACCTGAAGCATTTCGGTCTGCCAGACAGACCAATATGAATATCGCTTCGAGTAAAGCTCCATGCTCGGTCTGACGTCATATTCGTGTACCGCATAGTATTTCTGCCTCTTTGGCTCTTCTTTTTTCTTCCTAATGAATTTATTGGTTATATCCGCGCATCCGGCAAGGACACCGACCGACACAACAAGAACCGCCGCCACAAATATCTTATTTTTCATATTCTTTCCCTTTCAAGTTCGTTCATCATGCATTATAAATTGTTTTCAAACCAAATCCGGACAAGCTGCGATCATTTATCATCAAGTGCCCGACAGCAACCGCTCCGCGAGACTTGCCGGAAGACCAGCATTAAGTATTTTATCGTGCGCCGTTTTAATATCATATTCCATCCTAAAGAATTTGACCACTTTTTTTTCGGTATCATAAACGCAATAACAGGCCCTTTTATCCATATCACGCGGCTGTCCTACGCTTCCAACATTAATGATATATTTATCTTTCGGCGATATTTTGATTTCCCGCTGGGTTGAATATGAAATATCTCCTTCCTCCGACTGCCGAAAAATACCGGGCAGATGTGAATGCCCGACAAAACATATCTTTTGCGTCGTCCCCATAACATCGAACGTCTCTGCCGCGTCATAAAATGAACGCATATATCGGAAGGTCTCCGGTTCCTGCAACGTACCGTGCACCATCACAAAATCTTTCCGCTCAAGAACATACGGCAATCGCTCCAGAAAAGCCCTGTGCGCATCCCCCAGCATATTACGCGTCCAGAAGACAGCTTCACGGGCACGGTCAGTGAACGTCTCCGCAAGCGCTATATCGCCACACGCGGCTTTATCGTGGTTCCCTATCACGCAGTCTATATGTTTCTCGCATACGAGATCAACGCATTTTTCAGGATCGGCACCGTATCCCACGATATCTCCGGCACAGACACATCCGGCATCTTTGGGGAAAGAACGCATTACGGCCAGTAATGCCTCAAGGTTTGAGTGAACGTCAGAGAATATCACATACAGCATATTTTTCGTCTTTCTTAAAAACGAATATCGAAGGAATCGAATTCATAACTGGGATCCTGCCAATCAACAGTGGCATCACTTATATATGCCGACATCTCGCGCCTCAGATCCTTAAGAAAAATATTCAACCGTTCACGCGAACCTTCTGCGACAACAAGAACTGTCCCATCGGAAAGATTTTGCACATAACCGGTAATCGAAGTATTTGCCGCAACAGACCGCGCCGCAAATCTGAAACCTACTCCCTGGACCTCGCCGCTGTAAATTACGCGCACCCGCGTCGTCTCGTCCATATATGCCTCTTTTTGGCAGGATAAACTTATATTGTTTCTTAAATGGTCGGGGCGCTGGGATTTGAACCCAGGACCTCAACGTCCCGAACGTTGCGCGCTAGCCATCTGCGCTACGCCCCGATCACAAATACACAATTAAGATAATACGAAGCAAAATAGGTACCGTATAATACCATTAATGGTTTTGTTTTTCAATACCTAGTAATTCCAAAAAACATTTAATCCTTAATCATTCCTAAAAAGAACAGGATCTTCATTCATAAAAAATTCCGGGTCTTTCAATATCGGAGCATAATTCGCCGGAGCGGGTATCGGAAATGTCACCGTCTCATATACCCCTACAACCGCTCTTTTCACTGTACCTATTACTCCCTGAAACAACCCCCATGTACACCCGGCCATTGGACCGCCTTCATCGTTTGCTTTCATCATACCGTCCGGTATTTCAAGAAAGCATGTGCCAATATTAGAGACCCCTCGACCAAGTTTTTTCACCGGGCCATTCGTCACCTCGGTCGCAAACGCGACGGACGACACCATTACCGCGATCATCACCAAACTTGTAATTTTTTTCACCATCTATTTACCCCCTTTTTATCGTCTAATTTCGAATCTCGAATTTCTAACCGTTGCGGGGACGTCCCCAAAGTCCGAATCCCTTACCTCCACCCTCCGTCAAATAAACCCCGCGTCACGCAATTTATCTTCCGTAACGCCTTGTTCCCGCTGTTTCGCATATTTTGCCATTATATCGAATTCCACATTCACTCTGTCGCCGACCCGTTTTGAACTTAGCGTCGTGGCCTCGATCGTCTCCGGTATAACATATACTCTGAAAAAGTTATCATATACTTCGGCTACCGTCAAACTAATGCCGTCGATAGTTACTGAACCACGTGGGACAAGAAATGATCTGTCTCCGCCCTGAACCGCTATATCCAGTATCCATCCGTTCGAAGTTTTACGGAATTCTTTTATTGCACGGACCCCGTCAACATGTCCGGAAACCATATGCCCGCCCATCTTATCGCCCATCCTGGCCGCGCACTCCATATTAACGCGATCTCCGGAGGTCAGAGACGACAACCCGGTCTTTTTCAACGTATTTCCAACAACATCGAAAATAATTATATCCTTTTCACTCGATGTAACCGTCAGACATACCCCGTCGACAGCGATGCTGTCACCTTTTTTCGCGTCAAGCGAAGCAGCATCACATTTAACGGAAACGCTCATCCCCGTCACGGTACGTACCATTTTCTTCACTTCACCAATATTTGTTATTATCCCTGTGAACACTTCCTGCCCCTCACAAATATATCTTTGCCAAATCTGGTCATGTCTATCAGATCAAAACTGACAGCATCTTTTATGTTAGGCACGCCGGCCCCTCGAACTGATGAAAACGGACCGCCCAGCACCATCGGCGCTATAAAAAACATCCACTCGTCTATCAGTCCTGAATCAAAAAAACCTCCGATAATCTCTCCGCCGCCTTCGATAAGCAAATTCACGATATTTTCCCTGCCTAACACCCGGAGTAAAAGATCCAACGGAACTTTTCCCTTCCGTGGTTCAAAAATCAACAACTCAACGTTTTTTATTTTTCCGATCTCTCTGATCTTTTTTGGAGACGCCAAAGTAGTGGTCGCGACGATCACGGGAGACTTGCATGCTGTTTTAATGATATTAGACGAAACAGATATCCTGAGCTTGGTATCTACAACGATCCGGCGGGTCGGATATCCTTTATGTTTTTCATCCAGAAGAAACGGATCGTCGCTCGCTACCGTATTTGCACCGACCATTATCGCGTCAAACATAGGCCGCATTGCCTTTACATAACGTCGTGATTCTTCCGACGTGATCCATTTTGACGAACCGTCACGCGCGGCTATCTTGCCATCCAGCGACTCCGCAAGTTTGACGGTCACATATGGCATCCCTGTAGTTATGAATTTAAGGTATTGCCGGTTCATTTCACGCGCTTCCTTTTCGCACAATCCCACGTTTACCTGTATACCGGCCTTGCGCAGGATCCGAAAACTCTCCCCGTTATTTACCGGATTAGGATCAAGTATGGCGGCATACACTTTCTTTATCCCGCTCCGGATTATTGCATCCACACACGGCGGAGTTTTACCGTAATGCCCGCACGGTTCAAGCGTCACATAAAGTTCTGCACCGCGTACGTTACCTAAAGCATCTTTTATCGCCAAGACCTCAGCATGATCACTACCAGCCTTAGCATGATATCCTTTTCCTATTATTCGTCCGTTCCGGACTATCACCGCGCCAACCATCGGATTTGGATACGTACACCCTTCCGCTTTTCTGGCAAGATCCAGCGCGAGACGCATATATCTTTCGCCGTTTTGTACGTTCATCTTATACGTTTATCCTTTTCCACTCATCACGCAAACCGTCCACTATCTCCCGGCCCACACTAACCTTTCCCATAAGTATCTCGCCCTTATTCGGACCGTGACAATCCGAACCACCAGTAACAATAAGCGACATTTTTTTAGCCATCTTGAGATATTTTTCGCTCGTGGCGGCGTCATGTTCCGTGTGATATACCTCAAGTCCACGAAGACCGGCTTCGACAAGCGCCGGGATATTTTTATCTACGCGGGAAAGCGCCGGATGCGCGAGAACTGGAACCCCTCCGGCGTTAAGTATAAGGCGTATCGCATCGTAATATTCAAATCTTGGATGAGGGACAAAACAGCATTTTCCGTCCCCCACATATTTATCAAACGCATCCCGGACCGAACGAACCAGTCCTTTCTCACGCATGATCTTTACAAGGTGCAAACGCCCGATAGTCCCTTCTTTCCCGGGACCGATCACATCTTGTTCGGTGATTTCTATTCCTTTTTTTCGAATGAGCCGTATCATTTCTTTCATACGGCCGACGCGGTTATGTCTCATGACAGATAATTTTTCAGTCAATTCTTTTGCGGTCACGTCTATAAAAAAACCGAGAATATGTATCTCCCGTTCTTTTATCACGCATGATATCTCGATCCCCGGAATCACTTCGATATCTTTTCCGGACGACGCCTTGATACCCGGCACGACCCCGTCGATACAATCATGATCGGTTATTGCAAGTGCCGCAAGGTGTAGTCTTTCGGCGTTTTCCACGACTTGTTTCGGAGAGAACACTCCGTCCGAAAAATTAGTATGAACATGCAGATCCGCCCAGTATTCATTTTTTGGGGCTTTCATCGGCCGCCTCGGTCACATTTTTATTAAGTTCTTCGTGTTTATTGATGCTGTCCAGTATTCCGTTCACAAATTTTCCAGAATCTGTATCCCCATATTTTTTGGCCATCTCAATCGCCTCGTTTATTGTGACTTTTGGAGGGACATCGGGCAGGTACAAAAGCTCGAATGCGGCTAAACGCAGAACATTCCGGTCAATGGACGCCATTCTTTCAAGCCGCCAGTTTGTGGCATATTTTGTTATCATCGCGTCAAGCGCCGTAATATTGGCCTCAACCCCAAAAACAAGCGTATCCAGAAAATCGTCCAGATCAAGAAGGTCTTCTTTTTCCGGATAATTCTCAAGAAAGCTCATCCGGCAATCTTTCATTTCCTTATGCGTGATCTCCCACGCATAGAGTATCTTCAACGCCATTTCCCTCGACTTCGTACGTTTCCGCATTGTTCTCCTTTTCACATTATCCGTAAAATCTACTTTCGAATCTCGAATCTCTGCACGTTTGTCATTGCTGTACATATCATGCCCGAACGTTTTTATCGGGCTTCCATTATCATCAAATCTCGAATTTCGCAAAACCGTCATTGCAATGACATCATATACAACTATTTATATCTCCGCGCAAAGATTGCACATCTCGATCGCCGTTTTAGCCGACTCACGGCCTTTGTTTCCGCTCTTCGTCCCCGCCCGATCGATCGCCTGTTCCAGATTATCCGCGGTAATTATGCCGAATATACACGGTATCCCGCTATCAAGGCCTATCTTAGCTATCCCTTTCGCGGCTTCGCCTGCCACAAAATCAAAATGCGGGGTCTCGCCTCTTATTATCGTACCTAAACATATGATCGCGTCATATTTGCCGGACTCCGACATTTTTTTCGCGGCGAGAGGGATCTCGAACGATCCCGGCACCCATACAACGGAAATATCCCCTTCGTTAACATCATGCTGTGTCAGCGTATCAATTGCACCGTCCACAAGTTTCGCCGAAACAAACTCGTTAAATCGTGAAACAATTATACCGAATTTTTTTCCCTTGGCCATTAATTTTGCCTTTATTGTCTTTACCCCAGCCATTTTCTCCTCCTTATTTATTTTCTTCTTCATATTTTCTCCTTGAAACCGCCGGTCACACATTTTCCAGCATATGCCCTAAACGGTATTTTTTTGTAGTAAGATATTTACGATTTCTGTCTCCCGGTTTCATCTCTATCCTTACCCCTTTGACCACATGAAGCCCATACCCCTCGAGCCCTACTATTTTTCTTGGATTGTTTGTCATAAGCCTGATCTTTTTCAGGCCTAAGTCAGCTAATATCTGTGCACCTATACCATAATCGCGCATATCAGCCTTAAATCCCAATTTTTCATTAGCCTCGACCGTATCTAACCCTTTATCCTGAAGTTCGTATGCCTTGAGTTTATTAAATATGCCGATGCCGCGACCTTCCTGTGAAAGATAAAGTATCACGCCTTTACCTTCTTTTGATATGGTCTTCATGGCCTGCTCGAGCTGTAGTCCGCAATCACATCGCATAGACTTGAATACATCGCCCGTCAAACATTGTGAATGCACCCGGACAAGCACACTCCCTTTGGACACATCACCCTTTACGAGCGCAAGATGCTGATAATCGTCAAGAAGAGAACGATACGCGTGAAGTTTAAAATCACCGAACGGGGTCGGAAGATCCGTTTCAGCCACCTTCTCTATAAGCTTTTCGGTTTTACGACGATATCGGATAAGGTCCTCTATAGTGCATATTTTAAGCCGGAATTTTTTAGCGAATTTCGCGAGATCCTTCATACGCGCCATAGTGCCATCCTCATTCATGATCTCACAAATGACCCCAACAGGCTCTTTCCCCGCAAGCTTCATAAGATCCACGCTGGCCTCGGTATGTCCGGCCCTTACAAGCACGCCGCCCTTTCTGGCCCGTAGAGGGAAAAGATGTCCCGGCCGCACAAAATCGTGAGGTTTGGACTTTTGATTAGCTAAGAGCTTTATAGTCCTCGCGCGATCATGCGCCGATATCCCGGTAGTCACGCCGTTACGCGCATCCACCGAGACTGACCACGCCGTACGGAACGGGTCCTGAGCGTCGCGCAACATGTACGCAAGATCGAGACGATCCGCTATTGTTTCTTCCATAGGAACACAGACAAGACCTCGCCCCTTCTGCGCCATAAAATTCACTTTTTCCGGAGTGATATCCTGCGCCGATGTGATAATGTCCCCTTCATTCTCCCTCGACGGGTCATCGACGACGATAACCATCTTACCGTTCTTTATGTCCTTTACTACATCCTCGATCTTGTTCAATTTCATATTTACCCTCAATTTTCCTCCTCCAACCTTCACCCTCGACCCTATACCCTAATACTAAACAAAAAAACCCTCGGCATACACCCAGGGCTTTATGAAATAAGATCATTATAAGCCACCTCTTCCATCCCGGCTTTACGGTCGGTACCCGATTCTCACGGGTTCGGGCCTCGCGGCCTAGCGGACTTGCCCTTTCGGGCTCACCGCCGACAAAGGAATTTCCCATTTTCGGGGATCACCTTTCCCTGAAGTGTACGTTAATTCTACCATGAAAGAGATATAAGTCAAGCTGTGACTACCTCATATGAACGTCTATTTGCGGATGCGGAATATCTATCCCGTTTTTCTTGAATTCAGAAAATACCGCGCGGTTCACATCAAACAAAACATCCCAATAATCGGCCTGTTTCGCCCAAACCCGGGCGTACAGGTCCACACTGGAACCACCGAAAGTGGATATTCCGATCTTTGGGGCGGGTGTTTTTGTTATGCGCACCTCCCGCGCGATCACATCCTTCACTATAGCAACGGCCCGATCGGGATCGGCCGAATAACTTATGCCGATCTTAATATCGATCTTTTTGTGTTCGCTGAAATTATGTATTATCTCTCCGATGATCTGCTTGTTCGGTATAACTATTTTTGTCCCATCAATGGTCTTTACCTCAGTGCGTGCGAGAGTCATGTCTTCAACCTCGCCCATAACCCCGGTCACCTCGATAATATCTCCCACCTTAAATGGCTTTGTGAAAATAAGAGTCGCTCCCGCAGCATAATTTGAAAGAGGCCCCTGCAACGCGAAACTGAGACCAAAACCCGCCACGCTAAGCCCGGCAATGAAAGGAGCGATCGTGATCCCGAAATTCCCGAGCGCGATAAGCACGG
Organism: Candidatus Omnitrophota bacterium; assembly: GCA_035403965.1. Classification (GTDB taxonomy): domain Bacteria; phylum Omnitrophota; class Gorgyraeia; order Tantalellales; family Tantalellaceae; genus DAONGE01. The sequence continues at coordinate 44,809 of DAONGE010000015.1, forward strand.
CAAGCGCCATTACTGTCAACTTCAGCATTTCAATAAGAAATTTTGAGACAGTAACATCTATACCGTGTTGTTTGAAAAAATCCGCCGCTATCTTTGCCAGTATTTTTGAAAGATACCACCCTATAACAAGTATGATCACTCCGCCAAGCGCCTGAAAGCTGTATTTCACAAAAAATTCCGCAACGATGTCCAATAATTTGCGTGCAGTATCAATATTCGCTGTAAAAATATTTTTATCATTCAGTACATCAGCGACCGAATGTGATTTTGAAACCGCCTCCTGACAAAATGCGGATGCATTAAAAGCACAAATCCCAGAAAATACGAAACCGATTTTGATAAGACGCATATTTCCTCCTTATGAGATCGTTATCCGTAATTTCAAAGGCCGGATATTTATTAACATCGCAGCCACATGTCTTCGTTAGTGTTCATGAAACATATTATAACTGATTCTAAAAACGTTTCCCACATCTTTGAGGGGACATATTTCATTTTGAAATATTTTACTGACTATGAACAAAAGTTCTGTTATACTAACAGCATGCTGAGAGTAAAATTACAATATAATTTTATGAAACACATAAACGTTCCTATCACAGTTTTGTGCATATCAACACTTATAGCCTTACAATTTTTCCCTGGTTTTGATATTCCTTTACATGCTGACGCCGACAAGGCGACCAACAGCGATCCTTTTTCAGAACCAAAGGCGATCCCCGGCGACTGGAATATTAGTAAGAATGCGGCCAGTACACTTCCAGCGGATGCGGAAAACACCCAGTTCTCAATACAGAAATTGGATAAACGTACATATTTTGTGGACCTAAAAACTCCGACGGAAACCGATCAAAAGATCAGCTGCGGCGCGATATTGAACTTCAAATATTTTTCGGGATTATCCTATGATTATCTTCAGAAAGAGCTGCCCGGGAAAAAGGTCTCTATTAACATCTCTTTTCCCAAAAAGGCTATCAGCGCTAACAAGATCGTCCCGAATATGTTGCGCGCCACAATAAAGGCTCAGACACGGGACAAATGGTATGAATATTATGAAACGGAATGGGTCAAGATAAAGGACGCCGGGAACTACCCTGTAAGCATAACTATCCCGCCCAAATCCATAGGATTGGAAAACGGACAGATATATAAGCCCGAAGATACAACGGCCTTCGTCATGGAATATTATCTGACCGAAGGGACACAACATACACCATATCTTTTCTTTTCTTTTTCCGGATTCAACGTGCCGGGTATTGATTTTGATGAAAACGACCTCAAATGGCAAATGATCAAAAACGGGCATACTATCACGGATCGCTTCCTACCGAGCTTTGAGAAAAACAGCCTGTTGATAAACGCCATGGGCACGGCATTGGACATGGATTATGCGATCTCGACGGATACATCCGGCATTACATATCCGATGTCAGGCGATCTGACAAAATTCTACATTTCTCTTCCAGTTTTTATCCCGGAAGAATTACGCAGGCAAAAAGGTATACTGTCGCTTACGATACGCAACAAAAAAGGCCTGACAAGATCCTCCGTAAAAAACTTCGACACCTGCACACTTGAAGGAATAGTTTTTCTTACGTTGCCGCTCGACATCTTCACCGTACAAAAAGACCTCAACGAGATTTGCTCGGAAATGTCGGTAAACCTGCGGATCAAAACGGCCGCGCCGCATACGGATCAGATGTTCCCGATGGTTGTACTACCTTTAAGACTTTATCAGGGACAGCTTATCCCGTTCGACGACAAATGGCATGTACGTGACATACAGAACTTGGGCGGATACAAAGAACTTTATGTCGGCATTCACGGCGCGGTCGCAGGAGATGGCGTTACGGTCGAACAATTATCCGCTGATCTATATCACCTGAACGCAAATTTTCCGATACAAGGCGGTATCGACTGGAAAAACAACGCATTTTATCGCGTCGAACTTATGCGCGACTTCGGCGCAGAACCTGTAAATATGGAAAACATGCATCTCGAGGTTCTGATAACCCCGATGACCGACACACAATTTGCATGGCAGTCCCCTTACCGTGCACGTCTAGGTCTTATGGACGAAAAAGGACGGGTGATGTTCGGTCCGAATATATCGCTATCCGAAGGTGTTTCCTCCATGGCCTCACTTGACGTATCTGTAACATCCTCGATCCCTAAAGGTTTTGTAATGCCGGACTTTGATCCTAAAAAGGTCAAATCCTTATTGATAAATATTGAAGCATCTCAGGCGTTGTATCCAAAAACCAATATAAACATCTTTTTCAACAACCTTGTAGCATCGGCACGTCAGGATGTACGACCGGGACCGCTAAAAAACATATCATATGAACGGTTCAAACGCGATCCCGGCACATGGGAAATATCAAAGCTAATAAAGAACACCGGAGGGTATCTTGTAGGGATAAATTACCCCTTCCCTGTTATCCCTGTAAGCACCGACGTGCTGGAAGTCCCGCAGATATACCCGTCCGTCGGAAAAAAACCAACGGATATCGAGGATTTCGGATTCTCATACCCACTGACAAAAGAAACGGCCACTAAAGACATCAAGATATTCGCCCAAAACAATATAGACGTAGTCCGGATCATGCTTTTGGGACACCTCGACGGAGTTTTTTCCTGGGACGAAAAAGGGATCGACATCAAAGGCTTCGACGGAAAAGACGCCGCGATAGTACAGGAAAACGCGGGTAAAAGCGTGGAAAATCTCGTGAAATATCTGGATGAAAACCAATCCACATCATTTTTAAAATATTCCGACGGCTCGATAAAAGGGCTCGAACCGCATGTTCTGAACGATATCTACGCGTTATTCGACATACTCGATCAGGTAAAAAAAGATACAGGCAAAAGAGTGATGGTCATATTATCGCTTTATGATTTTCTGCTCGGTGACGGGTCTAAAACCGAAGGGCCGTTACGGCGATACACCGTCGGTGAACATCTCGAAGTCGTCACCTCTCCCGAAGTAAAAACCAAGGCCCATATGATACTGTGGGCACTGATGAAAGAACTCACAAAAGATCCCCGCTTTTATGAATATGTAGCCTGTGTAGAGATAATGAACGAACCGGACAATGCGACTGAACTCGCCACAAAAAAGCGCATGAACGACCTGGTAAATTTTGTCGCTGAAGGGCTCTATATCCTTAAAGACGCCATAGGCCCAAAAGTCCCGGTTTCCGTGGGCTTTCGAAGCTGGCCGGGTGACCTCAGATACTGGAAGACCGTTGCTGACGGCATCGATATTTTTATGATACATTACTGGGAAGCTCTTGAATCATATAACATAAACACTCATAACCTCTGGCCGCTGGATATGCCGGCCGAAAAACTTTGGGATTTTCTCGGGACAAAACGGAACGGCCGTATAACAGGCATGGGAGAAATAAGTCCACTCGGCAACATCAGGGAGAATCTATTCAAGCTTGAAGGCGCCGGTTATGATTTTACGCTTATATGGTCATATTCCGGACACGACGGTTATAACGCCAAGCCTATAATGCAAAATTTGGCCGAGTACCAAACTGCAAACCGTAAAATGCTGGATTTCGCGACGATAACAAAAGATCAGCTGGAAAAAGCGTTCTTTCAGATACTTGAATCAAAAAAGACTTTCCTGTTTTCGCGGAGCATCACCGATATAGACGCGGCAACCGACAAACCGTTTAAAGATAATCTGCGAGCTACACTGGATAAAACATCCGACCCGGTGATACAACAAACAATAAAAAATATTGTCGATATCGCGACGTTAAAAGAGATCCCGCTTGACCAGAAACACCTCAAAGAGCTCTACCAGATACTCTCAACCAAAATAAAAACGAATTGAACCCTGCCGAAATGGGGACGTCCTCCGAAGACAAATAGTATAAAGTAATTTGGCGCAGGAGAAAGCATCTCTGCAAAATATACCACTGTCTACCGCTTAGATGTCGTACGTCATCCTGCGCGTTTCGAGAAAAGCCCTGTTATTTTTATTCTCCCGGCGCTCGCCTAGCAAAGATGCGTAATTTACTTCTATCTATTGTGGACTTTTCTCTCGAATGCTCGGATTTTCGCACGACATCTTCAACACAAGCCACTACTGTCATTCCCGCATGCTTTTAGCGGGAATCTATAATATGAAAATCAGATGACTTTAATGTTGTGGCTCCCCCCGGGCTTGCCCGGGGTGCTCAAAGCAGCGTATAGATGCCCGATTAAAGCATTCGGGCATGACAGGGTTGATGTCATTGCGGTACATGTCAAGTAATTCATGGACAGTTGACTTGGCGAAACGAAAAGTTATGGAGTGGATACGATTTCCCGGAGAATTTTATGACTATTTTGAAAAGAATAGAAAAATACATGAACCTTAAAACACTTTTCCCACAATCCGCCTGTTCGGAATGTTCGAGCACTTGAGAAAAATGCGTAAAATGGGGACGTCCTCCGAGATGCTACCTCGGAGGACGTCCCCATATGCCTCGCACACAATTCTCATTTGGTTGACTTGGCTAAATTGGAAATCATGAAATGAATGCTTTTTGACGGAGAAGTTTGTGTTCTTTCGTACGTGGCATCGGGAGGCCGAGCGGG
>DAONGE010000016.1:0-47722 GCA_035403965.1 Candidatus Omnitrophota bacterium
ACCGATATTATGCCGAAAATTTTTATAAAGGCGTCTCGGTCGCCGACAATGTTGAGCATGGACGACTTAAAAAATCGATTAAATGGGTTATGTGTGATGACGGGGAAAAACGTCAGGTAACAACCACTACAACGTCATATTACAATGCATTTTGGGGTGAAACCGACCTGCCGGTAGTGCAGGTGATCGAGGGCGGAGATAATCCGGGTGTAGCACACTACTATTATTTTCATCAAAAGATCGGCACTAGCGCATCAGACGGGACCACAATCACGGCAGAAACAGATGGGGATGAGATCGGCTATCGTCTCAGCGTCACCACCGTAAATTCCGAAGGTGAATATTCATTTACTGGAGAATACCGCGATATAATCAAAAATTCAACTACCGGACGTGAAGAACTATATTATGTCTATGATCCGGTTAACAGGTGCGAATACTGGATCGATTGGGATAGCACTTCAGGTGAAAATATCATATACAAAAAAGATCTTTTCACTTCCATATGGGAAAGCTCTGTAATAACCGAGACCAGCGGTTCCGGAGACAGGATCAACGTTAATTTCACTTCATTAACTTGGAGTAGTTGTTCCGATCCTGGAGAGACAACACTACGCGCCAATAACTCTTTGACCTCTGCGGCTAATCCATCGAGTATAAATTGGATGGATGAGTCCTCAACAACTGCAGACGACATCATAACCGCCACTTACACCGACGGTAAAACAAAATATGTCCAATATAACAATACATGGGGCAACTGGTATGGAAATTTATACTGCCATTTCAATACCGCCGCGAACGGGAATAAAGCCGATATAGTCGTGTGCAAATACTACGACACCAACGGATCTAATACCTACTATAACGATTACACAAATAATAAGAGAGTTTATTATGACTACAATTATAACAGCGCCTCTGTACCAAATTATCAATCAGACCTTGCCAGTAATGGAACTGCGATAGTGACGGTCTATTACAATAACCTCTCTAACTATGTAGCTGGGGGTGCAAGCACACAGGCCTATGAAACAAAAAGGGTCTATACGAACGCAACCGGTCTTAATGAGGTCCTCTTTGTGAATACTTACACAAACGGTGTAATAAGTTCTATAGATTCGTACAGTACAACCACGGTATCGACTGACTCTCATGTTTGTAAATATACTATAAGCTCCACGGGTTGGGTAACGAGTTACTATCTCTATACATCATATGCTTCATTAAACCTTGGAGCCATCGAATATATTTACAGTAATATAGGTAATACTTCGATAAACTACGATATCTATGATCTTACGGCCTCAGGCAACTTAAGTTACTTGAAATTCTATGATATTAACAGACAATATGAAACAGGTAGGGCATATTCGACCGAAAATGCCAACGGGGAAAAATATTTCGCTGTAAAATACAACGGTGACGGCACTAACACTATCACTTCATATGCAGGATGGTTTATCATCCCGATCGGCATAAAATCAGAATATACGATGGACTCTACAACAAATCGCGTACTTCGTAGCTACAACTACAAAACCGGCGTCGAATATATCTATTTAAACACAAATACAACGATTTGCGACCTTTACAGCCTGGAAACGTCCGGCGTACTCGAACTAACCGTCAATTATGACATAACAACGTCCAAAATCAGCTCATGGAAATACGCAAGTGCCTTTACAACTGGAGAGATAAACTTTATTATGACCTACAACAGTGACGGGACTTCGATCGTCAATTCTTATAATTCAAGCGGGAAACTTATCGCAAAATACACATTAAATACCAATGGATGGGTGACACAAATTGATAATTACACAGAAAACACACGAACATCTTATGTATACGACACAGCCGACACATCCACAAATGGCGATCTTTTCCGGCTTAAAACATTAACAAGCGCATTAACAGCAACTATAGATTACAATTTAACAACCGGAAAAGAAACCAGCCGTTTATACACAAATGCGACATCTGATGGAGAGAAACTATTTGTCTCCAAATATAATACAAACGGCTCAAGAACAATCACGTCATACAGCACAACCGTCGCTTCCTCATTAGGAGAAGTAAGCACCTACACTGTCAATGCAAACGGATATTTAACAGATAGCTATGTCTATCTGGGTTTCACCGACATCGATTTTGATCTACTTAATGAATATGGCATAGAACCATATTATTACATAGAAACCCATTATAATGACACTACCACCGCCGCAAATACGGGCGATATCTTTGATTTTACAGCCGCAGGGACAACAAACATCAAAATATTTTATAACGAAAGCAAAAAAGAAATGGGGAGATATTACGGTACTGGAAGCACGAATGCCGAGCACTATTTTTCTATCAACTATAATACGGACGGAACAAAAACCATCGATTCATATTCATCATGGATCCTTATCCCGCTCGGGTTACAGAATGAATATGTAATTAATTCCAACGGAGAGATCACAAGCCAATATGATTTTTCTAAAAAAACCGCTAATTACTATTCAGCCCCAATAAAAGCCACCGGCGGGATTGCAGACTTATACAACCGTTTGTCATCGGCAGTCGTCTCGATGTCACTGAGATATGATAAGATTTTTACCGACACACAAACCGCTGCATACATTACTGAAAACGGGTATACATATTCAACAACTACTGGGGGTCAATCCGAATCATACTCCGCAACAAGGGCATACAGCACAACAACTTATGACAATGCAACTTATAACTGTTATATGCGGACCATTACTTCCGGTACCGACGTATACGGACAATCCCTGAGCGAAAAACGCTTATACGTCGAAACTGAAGCAGACAGCGGGGAATACAAATTATGTGGAAAAACCATTGGGGATACTACTTACATATACCTTTGGGATACCGGCACTGCTTATATGATCACAACCCTGGCTGAATATACTTATGCATCTGCATCGGGGACCTTTTCAACAACTACCGCGAATACGCTTAATCCATCTGTCAGCAACTGGTCATCGCAATCAACAATTACAAACTTTTTCGGAATTTTATACGCCGCATATCTATTACAAAGTTATTCTCCTGAGTCAATAACCATAACCGACTACAACTCGACATCTCTGACCACAACTACAACTTCATACAATCCAAATAGCATCGACGCTTCGGCCACAACCACCACGGCTACAACATCAGAAATATCAACTGTATATGCATCAGCATTGGCCGCCGCGGCTACTGACGAAACCGAATCTTCGGATACCAGCACCACTGAAGAAACCGATAATTCCGATACCACATCATCGACGATCAAAGGCGATACCAGCGTAATAGACAAACAAGAAGTCGAATCGGAACAGACGGAATTATCCAAACTTTTATCAAAAGAAGGTATAAGTGACACCAGCACATTAAAAGATAATAGCTCGTCAAACAATTAAACCTTATGTAAAGAAATGGCAGACGAATTTATTTTTGTCTGCCATTTCTTATTCCGCCATATTGAATACCATATTAAAACGATCTTGATTTTTAGATACCACATCGCATTTCACTCCCTCAAGCGCAACGTCCGATAATGTATGTTATGTCAACTTGCCAAGAAGGAGCACAGGCTCAATGAGGTGTTTATTCGTAGGGCTAAAAATACACAGTTTACTACTGAAAATTGAGGTTAAAATGAGATTTTCCTGGGGCAAATAACGTTAGAAAATCAAAAAAATGTGACCCATCGTTCAAAGCTCGCCGTTCTTACATTTGGAAATGAAAGATCTAAGTATATTCTTGTGCCTTATGCTCATATCTTCAAATAATAATCCCGCGTAGACACGACCGGGGCGTTCATCCGTACCACCAGCCCAGATCACCTTAGCTTTGGCCTCAATCCTGTCTTTAGCGAAATTTATGTCTCTTGGGATAATGTTCTTGGCCAGCAAGCTATCCAACATCGTACGGGTCTCGGAATTTGGCAGATAAAAGACCACTTTCAGCTTTTCTCCAGGCAAGAGATCGGACGTTGAGAGGACTTTCATCCCTTCAATACCTATATTGCGACCTTCCATGGGAATAGCGACCTTTCCCGGGACATCCAGCATATGTTCAGCCACAACAGTGGTCGCGACACGTTCGTGAGCTCTTTTTTCTGTGTATACTTTCATTGCTATCACATCCTTTTTTCGTTACTAGATCCGGATTAATAACCCCATCTCTCATAAGAATATTTTAACAATATTTTAACCGCTTTTTAATTGTTTAAAATGTACACTATAAACAGTGATTTGTGAAGGTGTATAAGGCAATTAAAACCAACAAGGAGGAAAGTGTATGAAGAAAGTTCTATCAGTTCTGTTGCTTTTGGTTTTAGCGAGCTCGTTCGCCTATGCGGCTGACGAAGCCACTCCGGGCGATGCCGTAAAGGCCGTAGCCGCGGCTCCGTTCGTGGTCACCGGTAAAGTTCTATCGGTAATGGCCGGCGAAAAGGAAAACAGCGTCACAGTCGAAAACGAATCAGGCGAAACAAAAATATTCCCGATCGATCAGACGGCCCAGATCGTGGACGCGTCACTGAACGTCGCGACGCTTGGCGCGCTTAAATCCGGCGACAAGGTCAAGGTAGAAGGCACAAAGGCCGGAGACAAAGAAACGGTAAAATCCGTAACAGTCCAGAAATAATGCAAAGCCTAAAAATAAAAAAGCAGGCGAAGATCTCGCCTGCTTTTTTATTTTCACGCCCGACGGTTTAAGCCGCTGCGGCAAACAATCTTCTGATAGTTTCACGTTCTACTATACTTCCGGAAAGCATCAACATCCGCGGCAAAACCTTGATCGCAAATACGGTCGCCAATGGATCTCTACGTATGGGTTCCATCATTTCGGGAGACGGATCCTCTCCGGTAAAAAGTCGATATGCTTTTTCAAAAAGCAATATATCCCTACCATCAGTTAACACACCGACACCCATAAGCGCCATCGCGGTCAAATTCAAAAATTCAACCGCGTCCTTTAGCTCTTTTTCGGGATGAGATGCCGCTGATATCACGCAATAATTCACGCCTGAAACTCCGGCGATATGCTGCGTATTATTATCCCAATTCCCCAGCATAAATCCATTATCCAAAATTACGACTTTTTTACCTTGTTTTATCAATTCGTTCGTAATAGCTTCTATATCATTTTCATTCGTCTCAATAACGCCTTTATTCTCATTCGGGAACATCTTTGACAGACTCTGCCTCATAACCTGATATTCCTTCTCAAAGACCACGCGCAATTCAGGTGACACCTCTGCAAGTGTTTTTGTTATAAGGTTTTTATTTACCACTATAGCGATCTCTTTATTATCCACATGCACAGCATTTATCAAATTTGGCACATTCCGATGTACCGTGATATCTCCGGTTTTAGCGCTTACATCCGCTATCAAGGTATCGTTATCGTTTTGTCCGACATTTTTAACCCCATTTTCAACAGCCATCTTGAACGCACCTTTAAGCATATTCAGATCTTCTTCGGTATCAGCCAGGCGTAAAAATATACCTTTACACCATTCTGGATGACCTAATTTTTTCGGGACTTCCTCTGTAAGCGCACGATACGACGCTTCGGCAAAATAGTCACGTATCATGTTAGGGCTTATGTTATCTAAATATCCTTTTGCAAAACCGATAGCCGGGCGGCCTTCGGACTCCACAAGAGGAACAACCGACACTATAAAAGGTAGGTACGCCTGCGGCTGACTGAGTACCTGCTGATAATTAATATGCTGGTCCCCTGTCCCCTGCAATATCCATTCGATCCCTAATTCAGCCAGATAATTACGCAACTGGTGGAACCGTTCCCCTTCCAGATAGATAAAAGGCAGAAATATCCTGTTACTTTCCTTTGCATCATCTATGGCTTGTTTTATCAGCGCCGCCAATGCCTTCATATCTTTCGCGTTGTGTCCGGCAAATCCCGGGACGTTTGTCTCAAAATACTTATCTTGAGCCTGTTTTTTCATCTCGTCCATCGCTACGGCTATTGCTCCCGGATTCTGTTTTTCCGCGGCCTGCAATTTATCCAAACGGTCTTTTAAAAGCCCTTTTCCTAACTCAACATATGGCTGTAGAACGAAAAGATTTTTCTGAACTATCTTTGTCGCCGCGTTATCGAGATCGTTAAGATCAACATCGTTAACGGCTTTCCCTTCCTTTCCCAGCGCTCGCGCAATAAGGCGTGTGCCTACTGTATGCGTCATACCATAAAATGTCGTAAATAATCGGCCTATCTCTATCGCAAGATCATCCGAACGCATGTTCCGCATATCGTTAACAAAAACATCAACAGAATTAAAATGTGACCTTGGGATACTGATACCGGACAGATTGATCACCATAGTACCTGTTTTATCGGAATAATGATCGGATTGCACGTTCCAATGGCTTTCTTTGATAGTAATAAGGGTGGCAAAACCTTCCTGCCATATGCTTTCATTAAAATTCTGTTCCATAGCTTTTCCGAACCAGAATAGATGATCCGGGACCACAAGCGCTATACGTTTTATGCCCTCATCCAGGATTTTGTTACCGAGCGCATTAGCGATATGCTTCCCGGCACGCACTTCCTTGATAGCGGCATATCTCGATTCCCAGTATTTGCCGGCATCCAGATCGTGATACGCAAGGTATAACATCATATGCAGATCTCCCGTCCAACGGCCCCCGACATCCTCGAACATCGCTCCAAACCCGGGCGCGTTCTCCCCCAGATCATCCCCTAACCCTGAATGCCGTATAAAAGCTGATAACCTACTCTGGTCAGGATTATCGGTAGTTTCAAAGAACATATTTCCGATAACGACGCCCAGCATATTTTTGATGTCAGACTTGGTGACTTGAGCCTTGTGGTTATTTGCTTCTTCTGTTATGCGCTCAATTATACTTTTTTCGCCGGTGACAAATAGATCCTTGTTCGGCTTTTCTTTCCCATCCAGGAAATTCAGATCATGCAACGTCTTAAGAAACGCATCGGCGACGATCTTTCCACGTGCGATATCCCCTGGGAATGATGTATGTTTAAGCATCAAATACGTCAATTCTACAAAGATCACCATCGTTTCATCCGTTGTGCCGGATTTAGAACTCGGGACTATCGCGATCTGATCCCAGCCCACATTATCCCCCAAAGATGCAAGAGCCGTTTCGATGTCCTTTTCATAGTCTTTACCAAGTTCATATTCGCCGACTATTTTACCTGTTGTGATATCTAGCATCTCAAAACATGCTTTTATGCCTTCATTCGGGGTATGTTGTCCGCCGATACCGGGTTTAATTACATAACATATCGGTTTATTCAGTATCCTCTCTCGATTTTTAAAGAAGGTTTTCATGCTATCCACTATATTCGTATAGACCTTTTTCCCGCCGGTCACATAGTACCCCTGATTTCCTTCATCATCGACTGCAAATGAACCGTCGATCGAGGCGCCCTCACTTATGCCATATCCATCATCTGCGGCGCCACCTTTTGTAAAACGTTTCGCCATGGCGGCATCTTTTGCCTTAAGTGGAGTATGAAGTTTTTTAGAAACCTCACGTCCTGCGATACTTTCTGCCGTATCATTCATATTGAATACCACATATACGGCTTCGATGATCTTCGCTCTTTTCTCGTGGGAAACATTCTGCGCCAGACAATACTCATTTATCTGGTCTATCAGTTCATCCCGAGAGTCGGCTAGCGCGATACGAAGGTCATGCTCCTGAATATGCCCAAGAATTTTCGATGCATATTGTTCGGCTGCCTTCCGAAATACCAGATTTTCGACGTTTTCCGCTCTTCCTTCTGTCAGTTCGGACAGTTCATCTTTTGACTGTTCAAAGAGCTGCGATACTAAAAATGGCCCTAAATTATCAACTGTTTTTGTTATTGCCGGTTGCGAAAAAGAAACTGAAGTGAATGTAAATATTGAGGCGAGTATAAGCGATAGAGTTTTCTTCATACTATCTCCTTTGTTATATTTGTAGTATTATATCAAAGACTAGCATTTTTGTCACATAAAATGTTAACCGTACAAACATTCTGAGATTGTATCTTTCTTGAGTACTAACACGGGGAATATATCGAAAAATTCAAGTGAGAACCTGGGGTAAGATAACACAATATGCACCAAATAAAATAAACGTTTAAACGTAGCTTTCAAATATTACACTTTTGGTGGGATGTTATTTTGGTAATTCAAAATTAATACCTACATCTGTTTTATCCTCATCTGAAACTTTGAACATATCCTTAGGTTTCATTCCCATCATATTCGCCACAAAAAGATCGGGTATGGTCGCTATACGGATATTGTAGCTATTTACGGTATCGTTGAAAAGTTCTCTCCGGTCGGCGATCTGGCTCTCCAGATACGAAATACGCTGCTGCATCTGAATAAAATTCTGGTTGGCCTTTAGATCGGGGTAATTTTCGGCTACCGCGAATAACGAGCCTAACGCCTGGGTCAACTCCCCTTCCGCTTTTGACGCATCGGCGACGGTCCTCGCCTGTATGCAATTCGTGCGGGCCAAGGTGATCTTTTCCAGCGTTGAGCGTTCATATTGCGCATACCCTTCGCATACTTTAATAAGTTTTGGGATCTCGTCATGGCGTTGTTTAAGAAGAACGTCGATATTCGCCCATGATTTATCGATATTTCTCGAAACGAAAATAAGTCCGTTATAAACCGCGACAAAATACAGGACAACACCTACCACGATAAAAGCAAAAACCGCCAGTATGATTATGGTCACCATGTTATCTCCTTTATTATTTTTGGGCGGATCATATGTCCGCCCCTAATCATCGAATTTCGAATTTCTAATTCCAAAACCCTGTCCTGCCGAATGCTTTTATCAGGCATCCATAACATAAAATCGAATCTCGACTTTCGAATCTCTACAAGTTCGTCATTGAGAGCGAAGCGAAGCAATCTATGCGTACTACTCTATTCGCTACCCAAAGATTGCTTCGTCGCCAACCTTTGGTTATTTCTCCTCGCAATGACACCATAGATTCCCTCTTCCGCTATAAAAGCCCACGTAGCAACGTCGGACACGAAATACATGCGGGAATGACATTGTTTGACAGTGTTTTGTCAGAATTTGATCCATTCCCGAAATCTATATAAAATATACGCGAGCGACACAAGGCTTACAATAGCGCCGCCAAAAACACCAAATATCGACTGCGCTGAAAAACTGTTTATAAGTTTAGTCTGGCTTTCCTCGGATATGATGAAAACGTGAGCTTGCGCGCTTTTACCTACGAACGTATCGGTATTATTCTCAGCGGATGGCGTGTTTTTGATCTCCTCCTCGAGGATAGACTGTTCTAAACGCGCGACGGCACTATCCCACTCCTCATCCGAGATGATCCCATCTTTATTTTCGTCGGTCTCCGCCATTAGTTTTTGGTCTTTTTTCAATTCCGCCAGTCGTTTTGAAAGTTTGTTTTTATGGTCGTCCGGGCTAGAATTAATGGTCTTTTGCGCCGTGCCCAGCACATAGACCTCTTCGCCTTCCGTAATACACCATTCGATAAAACGTATCTTATGCCTCACAAAAAATGTTTTATACTGAAGATGGTTCTGCTCCATAAAATTCACAAGATTTGGCGGCAGGCTCACGCTTAAACCGGTCTCGAACCTGTAATCGACTGGCATAATGAATTCCGCGCCCCGAGGATATACCAATACCTTACCTGTAGTGTCTTCAAGCCAGAAAGCGCTGTCATACGTCCCCCCTGAGGCGATAGTCACCCATTCGGTGTGTTTCCCGTGGCTTTCAAGACGTTCTACCGCGTATTTATAAAATAGACAGTCCTTGCCGCTAAAAGGCGCCTTGAAAACATGCTCTTTTCTGGCCTTCCCGACAAGCTCTACTAACCCCATCGCCATTCCACGAACCGTGGACGTGGGTACATTTTCTATAAGCCGTTTGCGACGTAACCTAGTAAACCCTCCAAAAAACCAGAAGATCCCCGCGCCCACGCCAAAGATAGCCAAACATAACGGGTCATTTTCGCTTACATCCACATCTATCCCCCAGAGTTCTAAGTGTTCAAACACACCATTAAATATATTACCTACATACCAATATCACATCAAATTGGACAGCCGTTGTATTGCTTTGACCTTTTCGGGTTGCCCGATTTTGGTCTTAGAAATGGCATCCCTGAGGATTTGGATGGATTTATCATATCTTTCACGATTAACCGGGTACGGAAAGCCGTCTTTTCCCCCATGGGCAAAGCTGAAACGTACCGGATCCTTGAAACTCGGGGCTTTGCCATATATAATCTCGCTAACCATCGCCAAGGCGCGAATTGTCCCCGGGCCAACCCCTTGGGTATCCAGTAGCGACGCAAAATTTTTTGGCTGTTTTTCGTACGTCTTCAAGAGGATCTTACCAAGGTTTTCCGGACGGATGTCTTTCAATAACACTTCATGGTGGCGCGCCATTTTAAGATCAGCGATCTTCGTATATTCTAGAACTATTTTCTCCGGCCTTACGCAAGAGAGATCAGCACACATATTACGCGCGTCATTGCTTTCAGTCGCGACCATGTTCAAGACATTATTTTCTTTTTTGTCGCAGCAAACGGCCTTATGCGGTTCACAGACAAAATCGCTTAGATCTTCGCCGAGCCAGTGATAGCGACGCGCCCAGCGCGTTGTTTCATTCATCCCCTGCTGCACTACCGCCCAATGGCCAGACTTATCCACAAAAAAAGAATGGTGATACAGCTGGTATCCGTCCTGAACGGCGGTATTATCAACTTTAGCGGACATACGGCTGGCGTACTTAAGCTCTTCGGCGTTAGCGTCTATAAGCCGTTTTTGGGCCAAAGCCTCGAGTTCTAAGGGGGTTTTACGCGATGTGCCGCCTTTTCCCCCGCAGGCAAAAACCCCTATCTCTTTACTGATATCCTTTAGGCCTTCTTTCACCGCTCCGCAAACCGTTGTAGTGACCCCGGAAGAATGCCAGTCGAAACCGAGAACACAACCGAATGCCTGGAACCAAAACGGATCAGCTAATTTTCGAAGAAATTCATGCGGACCGAATTCATAACAAAGTATCCAGCTTATCTCGCGGGCTAGAAGTGTCATACGGCTAAAAAGCCATGCCGGAGCTTTCCCTCCGTGCAAAGGAAGATGCGCGATGCCTTTTCTCATAATCATCTAATCTCGAATTTCGAATCTCTACACATTTATCATTGCTGTGACACCAGCTATGTCATGCCCGAATGCTTCTATCGGGCATCCATAACATAAAATCTAATCTCGACTCTCGAATTTCGTATTCACGCAAAACTATTTTCGCCGTACAAAATTCCGCAATTGGCCGATACCTTCAATCTCAACAACTATCGTATCCCCGGGTTTCATCGGACCAATCCCGTGCGGCGTACCGGTGGATATCACATCTCCCGGGAAGAGCGTCATAACACGCGAGATAAAACTGACAAGCTCGGGTATTTTGAAAATAAATTCGGATGTGGATGAGTTTTGTTTGAGATCCCCGTTCAGATAGGATTTAATAGCTAGGTTTGTTGGGTCAAGATCTGTTTCTATCCATGGACCGATCGGGCAAAATGTATCGAATGATTTTGAACGTGTCCACTGCCCGTCGCTTTTCTGGATATCGCGAGCGGTCACATCGTTAAGGCATGTATACCCAAGTATATTTTTTTCTACAGCGCTCGGCGCAATACAACTAACCTTATTTTTTATCACTACTGCTATTTCCGCTTCATAGTCTACCCTTTCAGACTCCGGCGGATATTCTATAACATCATCCGGCCCAATGACCGACGAAGCCGGTTTAATAAAAATTATTGGTTCATTCGGGAGAGGCATCCCAAGCTCTTTAGCGTGATCACGGTAATTGAGCCCCACAAGAACAACTTTTGACGGGGCTACCGGAGACAATAATTTTACATTTTCGAGTAAAACCGGCTTAAAACGCGGCTTTCCGGATATAGGAACAACCTTATCGCCCAATATTTTACCAACAAATATTTTCTTTTTATACACAAATCGCACAAGTTTCATGGGTATTAACCTCTGTAGGCTATACAGGCTATCTCGACTTTAGCGCCTTTAGGCAGTGCCGCCGCTTCAATGAGAAAACGCGCGGGTTTTGTCCCGGAAGTAAACTTAGCAGAATAAATATCATTGAACGCCGGGAAGTCTTCGATATTTTTAAGAAAGACCTCGGTCCGGACCACGGAATCCAAACCTAATCCGGCCGCTGCGAGAACTGCCTCCATATTTTTAAAAACCTGTGCGGTCTCTGCGACAATCCCGCCCTCCACCACCTGTCCGGTAGCCGGATCTATAGGCATTTGACCGGACACAAAAACAAAAGCCCCAGCGGCCACGGCCTGTGAATACGGGCCTGCCACGGGGGCTTTATCTGTTTTAATTTCCGTCTTTCCGGTAACGTTTATCATCCGTCATCCTAATCTGAAAAACCGATATCCAGAAAGTTTTTCAGTTTCTTCGCCCTTATCGGATGTCTCAGTTTTTTAAGAGCTTTCGCCTCGATCTGACGCACCCTTTCACGGGTAACATTGAATATTTTACCTACTTCCTCAAGCGTCCTCGGGCAGCCATCGCCGATACCGAACCTGAGCGTAAGTACTTTTCTTTCACGATCCGTCAGCGTATCCAACACCTCGTCCATCTGTTCCTTAAGCATGGCATACGCGGTAGCGGTGGCCGGAGACATCGCGGATTTATCTTCGATAAAATCCCCGAAACTTGTATCCCCCTCGTCTCCGATCGGAGTTTCAAGCGAGATAGGATGCTGAGCGATCTTTATAATTCCCCGGACTTTATCCACCGGGATTTTCATAGAATGCGCTATCTCTTCCGGGGTCGGTTCCCTCCCGTTCTGCTGAACCAAAGCTCTAGATACACGCACCAACTTGTTGATCGTTTCGGTCATATGAACAGGGATCCTTATCGTTCTAGACTGATCAGCTATAGAACGCGTTATCGCCTGTCTGATCCACCACGTCGCATACGTACTGAACTTATAACCTCTTTCATACTCAAACTTATCGACGGCTTTCATAAGCCCCATGTTACCTTCCTGTATCAGGTCAAGGAACGAAAGCCCTCGATTCGTATATTTTTTAGCGATACTTACAACAAGCCGAAGGTTTGCGGCCACAAGTTCTTTTTTCGCATTCGTGTATTCGTCCTCGATATTTTTTAGACGATCGACGCATTCTATTATTTTATCGGCCGGCAACGCGATCATGCGCACACTTTTAGACAAAACTTTTTTTGCTTCTTTATATTCTTTTCCACGGCGTTTTTCATGTTCAAGACGCACCATGCGGACATTTTGTTTTCGTACTTCTTCCATAACTTCAAGAATATCTCCGGCAACCTTTTCAGTAAGAGTTATAGCGACCTTCAGTTTATGCAACAGATCAACTATAGCCTCCACATTCCGCGTAAGACGTATGCGATGGATAAGATCTTTTTTCTTTTTCACCAATCGTTCAATATTCTCGCCCGGCTCTATATCAAGAACATCGTCTATATTGTACTGGGTGTCCAGCGCTTCATCGATCGCCTCAAGCAATTTATCGCGTCCGACTTTTATCCCGAACACTATAGTCTTATATTCCTTTTCTTTGCTCTTGATCCTTTTAGCTAGTTCAAGCTCTTCCTTACGGTTCAAAAGCGATATCTGCCCCATCTGTTTCAAATACATTTTCACGGGGTCATCTATCTGGACAAACTTGCGCGATTCCGCGGTCTGTCTCCCCTTAACGACGAAAGACACCCCTTCCATCTCTTCTTCGGACTCAACGACTTTAATATCGGCGTTCTGAAGAGTGGATATTACCTCGTCTATCTCTTCGGCAGAAACAAGATCTTCCGGAAGAATATTATTGACCTCTTCATAGCTGAGATACCCTTTGTCTTTTCCGGCACGTATCAGTTCGCGGACAATAGCGGATTTACTTTTTTTGCCGCCTTCTTCGCCTGAGTCGTCGCCCTCTTGCTCATCATCCTCGGGTCTCTCGAGCAATTCGTCTTTCTCGTTCGATTCATGTTTTTTCTTTTTTCTTGGCATGCTTCTCCCCCGTTCAAGAACCAGAACCAACGTTTCCGTTTATCAGTCTTTTTTTGTGAAATGAATCTATTTCACCTATCAGTTTAATTATTTCTAAATCATTGCGAGCTTCTTTCGCCGCTCGCAACCGTTCATTAAGATCGTTAAGTGCACGTTTATTTTTCGCTTTCCGTATCGCCGTTACACAGTCTTTAAACACTTTTTCAGGATTGGAACATATATCGGCCATTTCGATCGCCGTCATCAAACGGTCTTTTGCGGATATATTTTCACTAAAGCGCGCCACAAGTTTTGCCACGTTTAATTTTTCTTCCGATCTATACATGCCAGAAAGTGAAGCAAAGATCTCCTGCATAAGAGGATCGTTGAAAGCATCATCCCCAAGATCTTCATTAATACGTTCAAAGATCATTTTATCCATTATGGCAACAGCCATAAGATGCGTTTCTATCGGATCGCATTTTTCTGGGCGATACGTCACCGCCTCTTCAACGTCCGTAGTAGACTTTTCCCATGTCCCGCCGGATAAAGAACCGCTTTTCACGGCATCCTGAATGGATGATTCCGGCACATTGAGCCTTTCGGCGAGTCGCCTCAAATATACGGCTCGCAATACACTATCCTGAACCTTAGAAATCGTCGGCAACATTTCCTTGGCGATCTTCGATTTTCCAGTCGCCTCGCCAAGCGAATATTTTTTTATCAAGAGATCCAGTTTATATTCAAAAAGATCCTTGGCTTTATTAACGGCCTCTAAAAACTTTTCAGCGCCGTATTTACGCACAAAACTGTCCGGGTCGTCGCCTTCCGAAAGCGTGGCTATTCGCACGTTCAGACCCGCGTTTATCACAATGTCCAAACCCCGCAAGCTAGCGGATTCCCCGGCTTTGTCCGCGTCGAAGATCATTACCACCGTGTCGGTATATCGTTTTAGAAGCGCTATATGCCGCTCTGTTAGAGCGGTTCCTGACGCCGCGACGACATTATTTATCCCGTGCTGATACGGAATAATAACGTCAAGATATCCTTCCACTATTATCGCATACCCTTTGTCCTTGATGCCTTTTTTCGAAAAATTCAAACCATACATCACATTACTTTTGTTATACACCGGCGTATCCGGCGAATTAATGTATTTCGGAAGCGAATCATCCATTACGCGGGCGCCGAACGCCACGACACTGCCTTTTTCGTTAAAGATCGGGAAAATTATCCGATTACGGAACCTGTCATAGTCACTGTTTCTCTTTTCATTCTGTATGCACAGTCCCGCAGTCCTTAAAGAATCAGTCGATATGCTTTTTGTCACACAATATTTTTTAAGACCGTCCCACTCGTCAAAGGCCATGCCGAGACGGAATTCTTCAATAGTAGCCTGATTTATCCCGCGTTTTTTAATATATTCAAGTGCCTCTTTCCCGCGTTCACTTTTCAAATTTTTCTGGTAAAACCCGGCGGCCTCGTCGTTTATCGCCGTAATTTTGGTCGCAAGCTCGGCTTCGGCGCTGGCTTTGGCGTTATCATATTTCGGGAGAACGATATGAACTCTGTCTGCCAATACCTTCACCGCTTCAGGGAAACTAAGGCTGTCATATTGCATCAAAAAACCAATCGCGTTCCCGCCGGCACCACATCCGAAACAATGATATATCTGCTTATCCGAGGACACGACAAAAGACGGCGTTTTTTCATTATGGAACGGACAACACGCCTTAAAATTACGACCGGCGCGTTTAAGCTGCACGTGCTCTCCGATTATCTCGCATATATCCACGCGATCAAGTATCTGATCTATTATTGTCTGGGGTATCTTTTCCATTTTACTTATTTCTTGTTATCCTTTTAAACCCTGAGCATTCTATAAACTCTAACTCGCTTTTCTGATCAATCGCGTCAAAAAGAAGATTCATACCCAAAACGTCACTGGCCATATGTCCGGCGATAACATAGTTCAAGAATTCGGATCTCACAGCGTTGTATCCCTGTTCTTTTATATGCATCCCGACTATCGTTTTTACACCGGATTGCGAAAGTCTCGAGAACACGGCATCAGGACCGTTCGTCCCTCCTGTCATATCCACGTATATCTTCCCAGCGTCCATTTTCTCGCTACCCACTAGTATATGCGGAGCGACCCCCGATGTTTTCATGGCGTTCCGATATTCCGGTATGTTTTTAAGTATGGACAGCACATCCTTTAGCTTTTTAGGCTTGTTTTTATCGAATATTCGCTGTAAATACGCCGAGACGCAATTATCCGCCATTGTGTGCATACATATAAACGGTATACCCAATATCCTGGCAGTATCCGCGACGCGAGTATGATTTGTACCGGTCAGGCCTCTCGCGACCTCTTTCATGCGTTTATCCATAATTTTGGACGCGATTTCTTTCGGGATCCCAAAACCTTCCCAAATGGCCGGCTGAATATCCATTACTTTATCCAGTTGAAAAAGAGCCCTTCCTGACGGATGATGTGAGATAACAAGATCGATCTTAACACCTTTTTCCCGAAGCCTATCCGCAAGCAACAATTCCGATACGTCTATATCGACCCCGACCATAACGGTTTTGATCTCTTCACTTCCACTGCCGAACAATATTCGGCTATCATCATAAGGGTGCTTAAGACGTTCCAGGTCGAACGACTTACGATCGATCCCCTTCATCACGCGATATTCTTTTTTTACACGATCAAGATGCTCCTTGATACCACGCCCCGAGCGAGGATCCTCGCTCATCGACTTTTTAACCCCTCGTTCATAAATTTCTCTTAGTTTCATCTTTTCACCATCATCTGAACATCAATTTGGATTTCTCAATTCGTCGATTATATCTATCCTGTCACGCCTTTTTACGGAGCTTAGAACCTTAGTTATTCCGCTATATACGCTAACATCAAGGTTCACAAAATACATGGCAAGTTTTGAGCCTTTCGTGGCCATTTTATTCATATCAGGCACAGGCATCAACAAAAGCTGTATGCTGATAAGTCCCGCTACAATCGCGGCCCGCAAAGACGCAAGTATCGTACATGCGACACGCGCGAACGCCTTATCCGATGCGGGATCACGAAAAACCATCTCAAGCAATTTGATTACTATGAACCCGACGCCGATTATCATAGTATAAGACGACGATCTGGACCATGTTCTCTGCATAAAACCGAATATTGATGTGGAAAGTACCGAATAATATCCTACACTGAAGAATATAACGATAAACCAACCGATAAGCGAAAGTATCTGACTTCCGATCCCGCTTCGCAGACCTCGGTATATCATTCCAACGAAAATCAATACAAACAGAACATCAAGCCAGCTTATGCTGGCAATTATCTGTGAATAATTTGACAAGTTTTCCTCTCTATTTAATGCCCTGGAGTATACCATATAAAAAATATAGAGTCAAATTCAGGAGGAAAATCTTTAATTATTCTAACTTTTTAATTATCTACACATTGGGATTACGCCGCTATAAGGAATTTAAGCAAACGTTTATTAATTTTCTCTATCTCCCCGCTTGGAATTTGCGAGGCCGGAGGAAGGACAAATTTAAATAGTTTCGCAAACTTGGCAGGATCTGAAAGGTCATTTATCGAAGCCGCACCGTCATACGCCTCACCGGTTAAAGAGGCATAAATACGATTTAACATAAGCATTACATCATCTTTCGGATTATGCAACGCGCGCAGCGCCGCGACTATCCCCTCGACTTGCGCAATATCTCCAACATTTCCTTCAAAAACCAGCCGTTTTATATCTCCGGGAACATCTGCGATATGACATTCCGAACTTAATGCGACGTCGAATATCGCTTCTGGATGTTTGGCGCTGATACTTTTAATCGCGTCCGCGATCGTCTCATCTTTTTTAAGAATATATGTCCTTTCATTTTCCTGTGACCGGTCCGAAGCGTTATTCACTGCCTGCGTAAAAGACGACTGTTGGGACGCCGCCAATAGATCACGCTCAAGGATATGCCACAAACTCTTGTTTTCGGAGATAGTGGGTCTTTGCGTAATATTGATCTGATGTATCACCGTCATCTTTATCAGTTCTTTTAGTGTTGACCTCTTTTCTGCGGAAAGATCCGTTCTATATAGGGGGCTTTTCTCTTCTTGTCCCTTGGCTATCCCCTTCCCAAATCGATATCGAATATCGCAAACGGCATTTATCGTGGTCTTTGTGTAGTTCGCGTCGGGGCCTATCATCATATCAGAAAAACAATAATATCCGTTCTTCCCCTCGATCTCGTTAAATATTCCCATCCCATCGAACATATTATATGTGTTCATGTTCATCTGCACTCCACAGCTTTTATGCCGCATATTTTCTAAAAGCGTAATATCATTTTTACTCGCATATAGATACTCAGCCGGGGATTTATACTCTGCCACATTTCCACATAAAGTGCTCATATCGGGAACGGATCCATGATCCGAAGCCTGCACACACCATTTTTTATTCGCTTCTTTTACCGCCGTGACAAACTGTTTAAATTTCGTGGTCTGCCTATTCATAAAATCGGCCAGAGGTTCTTTTTGCGCGACAACATTTTCCAGCATTCCGACTATGCCCATAGTCGTCCCTACGACATCCTCCATAGCCCGCTCGTCCGAGGTGAATGTAAACGGGATTTTCGGATCCCCGTCATAAGAAAAATATCCTTTAAGGAATTCCTCCTGTGGAAGCATAAGCCCGTTATCAAGGCAAAGATTAATAATCTTTTCCGTCAATAACGTCCCCATCGCCATCGATATATCGTTCAAAATAAAAATTATCCTATCTTCGGGATCAATATCATGTAACATCTTTGCATCGGTTAGATCAATTGTAACGGCCCTTCCCGGCGCACCCGAAATATTCGAAAGATTTTGCTGACCATGTGAATATCCGGCCTCGTGCTGATCACGCAAAAGACGCCCATAACTATATAAGAACGTTTTTATATCACCTGCCATTCCTTCCGGCAAGGGAAAATCGCCGATCGAGATATTAAAAAATCTCAATAAATCCTTCGCATCTTCATCTTTTGCGAAATTAATAAGATTTATCCAATTCTCAAGCTGATGGGTCCACCTTTTATCATCCTCTATCAAATAGGCGCTGAAACCCATCTGTCTCCCATCGCTTGCGATCTTTTCCCTGAAATATCCTACCGCTAAATACGGGTTGGCCGTAAAATCCGGATTCGCAAGATTATAGATCTCGTCTGAAAAAACGGCTTCACGATATTCACTTTTCAAGAAACCACCGCCTAGCACCTTGAATGGCACTTTTTCCACTACCGCACGGCCGTTAACGCATTCGAGTGTCCGCGTCGGTTGCCCTTTCATCCTTTTTACCTCTTTATGCTCTCCGGCCGGGACAAGCACGTATTTCAATTTGATGGCTTTAAATGTACGCCCATTGACCACAACAGGTTCTTTTAAATGGATTATCGCGTTACGTTTGTTCGGAAAATTCATGTCCCCGGATATTTCATCTATCAGAGTGGTATTTGGCGCGCCGGTCTCTTCGTCCACCAGACTCTCTCGCCCGGCGGTAACGGCTCTTTTGACCTTTGCTACATCCTCATCGTTCAGCAATTTGGCCATATCACCGTTCATTATCATCTGTACCGGGATATTGCCTTCTATCCGTTCGCCGTATTTATCTAGATGAGCCTTTATATCGACTTCATTATTTAACTCCAGTACGGACGGCAACTTGCCGGCTCTATAATCTTGTTCGGTAAGCACAGGCCGTGTGACACTTTTCCCCACGTTCGATTGTTTGCGGATGTTTCCGTTTTTATCCACAAAAAGTGCGGCGCCTTCGGGCGCAGTATCGTTAGTACTGGATATTTTAGGGGCAATCGCGACATTGTCTGAGGCATTCGTCCCCGATGGTATAAATTCAACGATCGGCATATCCGCAGGTTTCGAATAATACACGGTTTTTTGTATTACTTTTGTTCCCGAATGGAACACTGTCCCTTTTACCGCTTTAATAGGGACCATATTAGAACGGATGTTTTTCTCTCCACCTTTCTCGATAAAAAAACCGATAATGTACACACCCTCATCTTCTAAATAGTTAGTCTTGCAACCTACATTTATCCCCATTGAATGCAACGTCTCTAGAAATTCATAATATTCAGATAGCGCGTCTCTTTGACCGGCGGGGGTCATATACCCAGTCATCAAAATCCCACCTTCATTAAGCTGATTGTACAAATTGACTATGGCTTCGAGCGGATCATCCGTATATTGCAGGCCTGCTAACAAGGTTATAACATCCATTTTTTGGGGCAATGTTACATTGCATACATCTCCTTTAATAAATTCAAACTTCCCCCGCGGCATATTTATTCTCTTTCTTCCCTTCACAAAATCCAACACTCGTTCGAGCGGTCCACGATTATCGATTGCCGCCCAATCATTCATGTCGACTACATATGTATTCAATCGATTATATCTGAATTTATCAGCCGCAGCCGTTGCAGCACGACCCATCCCACCGCACGCGTCCAAATAGTTAGTAGGCTTTTTCCCAAAATCATTCCGGCGTATTTTATCACCTATTACTCCAGTTGCCCCGGATCGCAAAAAATCAGCTTTTGGCAATATTTCTTTTATCATCCTATCGTACTGAGCCAGATCACGCGCCAAATAATTCTCATCAACCGTACCTGTCAATCTGCGCCATATTCCCTCTAAGAAAAAGAACGACTTTTTTATTGCCCATATTAAAAAAACTGGTTTTAGGCCAAATTGATCCAATGTTCGAATTTCCCGCCATGATTTAAAAAGAGTCTCCTTCGGATCTGGCCGATCTCCTTTTGTAAGCAATACACGCCCGACTGAAGCATCATTGCGCACTTTCTTATTAGCAAAAATATCGTTCTTATCCAAATCTTGTCGTGAATCGACATTTTTAGTCAACATCCAAATCTTCCGTGCAGCGACAATTCCGGCATCGGTTGGTGTTATATTTGCCTCTCTGTCCCGCAGATGCCCGACTTCATGATCCCGCCATAAAAAAAGTTCTTTTTCATTTTGAGGATTTAGGAGAGTTTCATATATTGAACGCGGGATAAATAAATTGAAGACTCTGACCTTACCTTTTTTGCCGCCCGGCAGATCCGCTCTCCATGTTCCGGCGTGTGTAATAAGACCTTTGGCTATTTCTTCGGCAAGTTGCGGATCTCCTTTTTCGCGAAGTTTATTAAGCAACTCTTCATCGTCTATAACGTGTATCGCGAGTTCCAATGGCGGCGCGCGGGCGTTGATTTGATCATAATTTTCTTTCCCGACAAGGCGCTCGATATTTTCGGGAGAAAGATGCTCTACCGCGGCGCTGTTCTCCGGGGAGAAAGCAAGCTCCCCAAGCGCGGGGTTCAATATTTTATGTTCGGCGTTCGTAAGCTCGCGGACAATCCCGTTTTTATCCACGAAAAGCGCGGGGCCTTCGCTATCGGCAATTACGTCTTTTAGACCATCGCGCACCAAATTAACATACATTTCGGCGACATGCCTCATTGTAAGCAACTTCGCCTTTTCCAATCCTTGCCATCGCAACTCATTATATTTATTCGTATCATTCAATAAGGTCACTATAGCATGCGCTGCAGTCGCAAACTCTGCCCCACCCTGATCATATGGAACTTCAACGTTAGGGATGCCTTCATTCGCAAGATCATCCCCAATCCCGGATTTAAAAACAACCGCTATATTATTTCCTGGACGCCTATGTATCGCGCCGGAATACTCCACCTTTGGCCTATTGTTATCTAATATTTCATGGTACAACTCGAAAGTAAAATCTATTAGCTTTGCTTCTAACGCTGCCACTTCTTTATTGCTAAAGTCCCCTTCGACAATTATCACTTTTTTGTTATGCGATACGATTTTATTGTAAAGCCACTCCTTGAAAGACGGATAATCGTTAAATCCCCCTGTTTTATTATATTTCGCTTCAATATCGGCCGCCGCTATATACATACAGTCCGGATGCCCGCGCAATACTTCTACTTCGTCATATCTCTGGCGGGTTTTAATATCTTCAAAGGCCTGGAATTTTCCCGCAATATACCCAAAAAACTTTTCACCCCCGGGGATAGTCTGTACAGCGTCAACAAGATCGATAACATCTTGCATCCGTCTCATCTCCGACCATAGCGTCCGTCCTCCGACAATCACCCCTTTATCAAAATGTTTGTCAACATCTATACTATCCACAACATTATTGAACCCATGCGGTATAACTGAAACTTTACCCACATATTTACCATAATCTCCAGCAGTAGCATTCCCTAGTAGGATCGCTTCAGAGTCTTTGTTAAAACGTTTTTCCCATGCTCCTGACGGATATTCACCTAATTCGTTACGTTTTAATGCTTCGCCTGGACGAAATATCACAGTAGCAGTTTTACACCCAAAATCCTCAAATGCGACCGGGACCTCTACCTGCGCTCCATGCAATGCCGCAATCACCATATCATAATTATTCTCTCGCACGCGTTGTGTAAAATCTGCTACTGATTCCCCTTTTTCCGGAATCATAAGGTCAACCGACACATAACCTGAATTTAATTCATTAGCCCCTCCCATCAGATCCTTCATGTATCGTGCTAATGAAACCGGTGCTACAAGCCCTATCCGTTTTTTCTGTACATTTTTAGCAGACTGGGCATTGATCACTTCATTACCAATTTGATCATCCAGCGGATCAAACAGTATTTTATCGCCATTAAACCCAAGCTCCAAGCCAAACACATTCTTCCAACCGCTTCGTTCCAGTTCACGCAATACGGCGCTCTCTGTTATTTCTGCATCGTCCATGTCCCAGAAACCGTTCTGACTAAGTGACGCGATTATCTTATCGCATCGTTCGTCAGTTGCCGCGCCGGCACCAAAATCCAAAGATAAAATAGTGCCTTCTTTTACAGCCCCTGTCCGCAAATAAAGATTGCAAAGATGCCCAAATAGAAGCATTAATTTATATGTTTTCTTTATTCGGGCGAGCCCATCGGTCCCAGGATCGGCCGCTCGCAGTCTCATGAACAACACGAAAGCATAATTTCGTATATTCGACGACCAAATATTAATTATCGATGACGGAGAGCTATAAAACATCCTTTTTAAATATTGTTCTTCCCTGTTTTCCAGTTCACAACCATCTTTTGCCAGCGCAACCGCAACTGGAAGCAATCCATATTTAAGTCGATGATTTATACAATCTGATGACGTAGCAGTGTCAATCTCCCGGTAATTTCTAATCATTTCATCAAATAAGCGTGTGGACACGATATTGTCAGGCACATATGGTGCTATTCGCGTACACTTGCCCCATGCATCCGCAAGTGAGGCAACGATTATCTGCGCTCTGAATGATGGTGAAAATTTTCTTAATTCATCGGGGAAAACAGCATAACTGGTCATATCTCCAATGTATCCGTGATATCGCACTATATCCCTGACATTTACGATCAAATCTTCATCGTATATGCCATAATTATTAAGGATCTGCCTCACTCTTTTTGCCGAGGCCTCCCAATGTTCGACAAAACCGACATTTTGAACGAAATTGTTGTCGTGCAGTATAACGGCAAGGATCACAGCATATTTTTCCTTATCATTCAATGAATCATATATACGTTTTAACTCCAACAATCTGTTAAAATACTCATGCTTACTTCCCGTTCTTTCTTTAGCTGCTTTACTTTTTATGTTTGCAAATAAATATTCATATCCTTCTTCTCCGGATAAAAATCTCCTGAACGATTCTATAACAAGGCGCACATGGGTTATTCTGTACAAATCAGCACCTTGCATGATCGTATCAATATCACGTTCTAAAGATCGAGCCACGATGTCCGCGCCGATATTCAGATCGTCATCATCTTCGTCCAAACCAGGATCAAAATATAATGTCCATATACTATCCAGGTTCAGCAACGCCGATCGCGCTATCTCGCGGTATATATTCGAAATGTCCGGGGCTCCAAATGTAAGTTGTTTTTCAAATGCCTTGGCAGATGTGACAGTCGCTGGATCTTTTATCCATGCGCGCATCTCATCATAGGTTTTACCCAGTTCGCGGCGTTTACTTTCCCATTTCGAGATCTTATATTTTTCATATTCACGCACGGTATCGTTATAAAAATAGTTTTCGTCGATATATATCACCGGCATGCCGTTCTTGCGACCGAGACCCACATGCGCCAATTGGCCGGTATTTTTCAATAAGCCCGGGATAGATACGATACGTATCGCCTGCTCTTCCGTTCTGCCGTTATACGATGTCGGCACATTGTCGGGCGCGGGATTTAACTCGTCTATCCCGCCCGCCGGGATATGCTTGGCTATGTATTCGTTCACCGCTTTATGCGCGAGGATGGTGCATCCAATCTTATAATTTTCTTTGAACTCGGGAAGGGTCGATCTAAGTTGTGGGGCAAGGTCATCGTCATCGGCCGGACGCGAAGGATCGGCTACATTTCTTGTCATGCGAGACAATAGTCCCTCTTCCTGCGCCCAGCCTACGATGCTATTAAACAAAAAGGCCCAGGCGACAAACGCCGCCAGGGCCCTTTTTAGGACCGTATTTGCAATAACATTATATTGGTTATTCATTAAAAACATTGCCGAATTACCCTTTTTGTTCTAGGCAATTCGGCCATCTAAATGAGTTAGATCCGGAATTTTGCGCCCCTATGTCGCCACAGGTTTGCCCTTTTCTAGGTGGATGATAGAATTATACCATAATACTATTGTTGGGTCAAATAAAAGTTATATTTACCACGAATATATATATATTCAAAGTATTTGTTATAATAACGTCAGGCATGAAGCACCGGTAAACACGAATCGATCCTTAACGGAACAGCATGTAAAATTTCTCCGGAAAGAGCAGTATCTGAAGAATATTCAAATTGAACATACTCTCTTGTATACCCGGATAATGCATTGTCCCGGATATTTGATTCTAAGAGTACCTCAACTTCTTTTCCAATGAATTTTTGAGCGAATTTACGCTGAAGATCGTCGCCTACAGCTATAAGCTCTGAAACCCGATCTTTCACTATCCCACGTTCAAGCTTTCCCGGAAGCCTTGACGCGGCGGTTCCTTTACGGTCACTGTACGTAAAAACATGTAAGCGGGACGGCTCAACATCACGTATAAGCCGGATTGTATCCTTAAAATCACTCTCGGCCTCGCCGGGAAACCCCACAATGACATCCATCGTTACACCGATCAATGGCATACGCGCTCGAATATTTTTGATGATATTCGCGTAGCCGGCAGCCGTATATCGCCTACTCATAAGTTTTAAGATCTTGTCCGATCCGCTTTGCAACGGGACATGTAAATGCCGGCACACACGGGACGAAGACGCCATAGCCTCGATAAAACGCGTATCCACATGATTAGGCTCTATCGAACTGACACGTATACGAAAATCCCGTTCGATGGCGTTAACATCTTTCATAAGATCGGCCAAGGTCTCATTATTTTCGCCAAGCCAAAGTCCGATGCAGATACCGGTAAGCACGATCTCCTTATGACCATTATCCAAAAGTCCTATTATTTCCGAAATGATCTCGCTCTTTCTTCTGCATTTTACTTTACCACGAACGAGTCTGACCTTGCAGAAAGTGCACGTTTCACTGCATCCATCCTCTATTTTCACAAAAGCTCTCGTGTGCGACTCAAACCCGGTTATTTTAAGATCTTCACCGCAAGCAGGTTCGCGGTCTTTACTCAGCATCAACGGTATTTTCATTTTATCATCGTTCGACACGACCTGAAAAACCCCGTCGATCGCGGATATTTCGGCGACATCTTCGCTTTTCACCGCGTAGCACCCTGTAACAATGATTTTGGCGTTAGGATTTTCTTTCGCCATGGACCTTATCATTTTCCGATTTTTAGCGTCGGCCTGGGAAGTTACGGTGCAGGTATTGATTATTATGTAGTCCGCTATCGCGGACGATACTTCTCTGAACCCGAATCTTACCATGAGTTCACGAATAGCCTGAGTTTCATACTGATTTACTTTACATCCAAGGACTTTTATCGAGAAGGTGGATTCGTTCATCATAACCTTATTCTGAATATTCATAGTTTAAAGCCGATATCATAAAAAATCCGGCCGTATCACTTTTAAGAACACGTTTACCCAACGATACAAGACGCACACGCTCACCTAACGCTACCGTAGCATTCATTTCTTCCGGCGTAAAATCACCTTCAGGACCGACCAACACGGCGACAACACCGTCAACGCGGTTTTGTATAACCTTTTTTAACGGCATAGTCCCGTCAGCGAGACACGCAAACACGATCATCGCGTACCGGCCTCGTTCGGACGATAAAAATTCACGATATGTCACAATATCCGCAATATAAGGGATAGTGGCGCGTCCGCATTGTTTTGCCGCGACAGTAGCTAATTTTCGCCAACGTTCAGTTTTCTTTACGGAATCCTTTTTATCTGGCCTAACTATAGTGCGGTCAGTTACGACCGGAATGATAGACGAAACCCCGAGTTCCGTGGCTTTTTCCACGATGTTATCCATTTTATCTTTTTTCGGGATAGCCTGGACAAGATGTATTATGGGATCATCCTCCGACTGGCCGGCTGTAACATTTTTGACATCAACGGTAAGGACCTGATTCTTCGCGTCCATTGATATTATTGAACCATAATATTCTTTTCCCGTGCCGTCAAAAACAACCACTTCGTCTCCCACCTTCATCCTCATCACATCGATAATATGATGCGCTTCCGGGCCGTTTATAACGATCTCGTCGCCGTGAACACTTTCCGGTGGACAATAAAATCTACTCATTTCTCTTTCTCCCCGAACACTATCGCCGTGAATATATATATCTCACATTTTCCGGTCTTCCACGCGTCGGCGGGTATCCCGGCTTTATGGGCGCAAAGACTAGACATAAATTGATCTATATCCCAACCCGTCTCGGTCGCTACCTGCGGCAGATACACTCCGCTGCGCCAACCCATCTTCACCACCACACCATGTTTGCCAAGCTCGATCTCATGGTAATCATCTATCCGTTCCATCGGAGTCAGCACGGATATCTCGATATCAATTTTATCCAGTTCTCTCAGATCGACACGCGGAAATCTGGGATCTTCGGTCGCGCTGGCGATAGCCATATCCCTTATCGTGAGACATAGAGGCTGCGTCCCGACCATGTGCCCTATACAGCCGCGCAATTCGCCCCTTTCATGCAAAGTCACAAAAGCCCCCATATTTTCATTAAGAAGCGGATCCTCGATCTTTACGGGTAGCCTTTTCCCGGTAGTAAGATATTCTTTAATTGTTTCGCGGGCTAATTTCAGCAGTGTCTTCTTCTGTGTTTCGTTAAGCATTGTTTCCCCCTTCGCGCTTATATCCAAATCCTTTTTTTTAGCACCACGCTCTTCTCCTGGCATGAACGCGACGCTCATATATCCGACAACGCCGTCCTTCATACCCGAAGTATCCCCGGAATTCGCGTATTTTAAAAGAACCGCCTTATCCGCGCCAAGCTTAGAAGCTGTAAGCATAGTAGCGGCCACAGCGTCAAAACCACATACGATATCATGTTTTGAGGCAGCGCTTTTTGCGTAAAATTTTTCAGCGTCCAGACTTTGCAGTGCTTTTATGGTATCGGCATCTTTTCTGGTCGCTATCCCGTATGGCAGATAATGCGACATGTCCGTGCTGCCAACAATCACATATTTTTTTTCGTTACGTAGAATTTCAGCTAACGTATCGGCTATCAAACGGGCATATTCAAAGCTCTGATCCCCGATCTCAAGCAGCACGATCTTCGCGTTCGGTAAAACCGTCTGTACGAACGGTATCTGCATCTCGATCGAATTTTCGCCGTTGAACGCGTCCGGATATTGTAAAAAACGTTTATCCGCCCGGGTCATGCGATCTGTCATATTTCTATCGACCATCGCTTTACCCAGCGGGGTTTCGAAGTACTCATCCGTAAGAACGGCCACGCCCGGGAAATGACGCCTGTGAGAAAAACCGATAACAATCACTGTATCTGGAGCGAGTTCTTTTATAGCCTTGTATGTATATGCCGCGATCGGACCGGAATATCTATACCCCGCATGCGGCGCGATAAAAGCGATCGTTCCAGGATCCGGCTTTTTCACATCCGCAGCTTTTATATATCCCTCCAGCTCGGCCTTCAGCATACCAGGATCCGACGTATACCACGAACCCGCCAGGTCCGCCTGTTTAGCGAAAAGATCCGGCACTGCCATAAGAGAAATGATCACAAAAAAAAGAAGGCATATTTTTTTGAGCATACATACCTCCGACATATACGCACACGGTAAAATTGGCCATACACAATTATTGTGACTGAAGAAATCTCATTGCTTCGTCTTCTTTTGAAAATACATGTATCAGCGATCCTATTTTTAGTATCTGCATCATCGCCGTTTCTTTTTCGTTTATATTCACTATCGCAATATGACTGGGGTTGTTTTTTAAATGTTCTTTTATAAAACCAACCATGCACGCGAACGCGGCCGTATCTATAGCGGTAACCTTCGCGAAATCAAGCAGGACGCCTTTTACGGCTTTATGGATCGTTTCATGGCATATCTTCTGAAAATACGGGGTGGTCGCCATTGTGAAGGCCCCGAATATACGAATGATCCTGATACCGTCAACTTCCTCGATCGTTTCTGAAAAATCCTTCACGAATTAGCCCTTTCTTTTTTGTTCCCTATTTTTTCATACATTTTACGCAATAAATTGAATAATATCAATCCTATCAGCGTGAAAGACGCCATATAACCGGCCGAATTCATCATCGTCATAGGGTGCGCCGCCACGAACGATGCGCCTTTTATATCGAAAACGGCGCAAATGTGATCAAGAAGATATCCTAGGACTATACTGCAAAAAGATATCGCGAACAAATATATGAATAAAGTCCTCTTGCCTAAGGTGTTCATGACAACCGTTATCGTAACCACGTTCGTCGCCGGGCCGGATAATAAAAAAACAAAGACAGCCCCCGGATCCACGCCTTTCATTAAAAGCGCCGCGGCTATCGGGATCGAACCTGTCGCGCAAACATACATAGGTATCCCCACTAAAAGCATTATGATCATGGCGCGGAATCCCGATCCGACGTATGTTTCGATAAATTCATTCGGTATAGCGTATGAGATCACACCTCCGATCACCAATCCCACAAGGATAGATCCACCGCTGTCACGCACAAGATCCCCAAACGCATAAAAAACCGCGTTCCTGCAACGCCGCAAAAAAGTAGGCCGCGCTATGGCCTCATCACGGCAGGAATGACAACAACATTCGTCTACACGAACATTTTCCCTCTGTCCGTCCGTTTTTTCGAACACGTTGCAGAGTATCCCAGCGAATATCCCTGTTACCAACGACGCGATAATACGAAAAATAGTGAATACCCAACCTAAAAGTGAATATGTGGCGAGTATGGAATCAATACCGGTTATCGGCGTCGAGATCAAAAAAGATAATATAGCGCCTTTACTCGCGCCTTCCCTTTTGAGCGAAACAGCCGCGGGGATAACGCCGCACGAACATAATGGAAGGGGCATACCGAAAAGCGCCGCTTTGACCACCGACCCCAGGTTGTTATGCCCCAGATGCCGTGCGACAAAAGCAGTATCGATAAAAACATGCAAAACTCCGGCGAACAAAAATCCGAACAAAAGATACGGTGACATAGCGTTGAGCAAAACACACGCTTCACGCGCGATACCGATCGTAACATTTGCCAGTTCCGAGATCATTTAAAGATAATCCCCGTATTTTTAGACCAGAACAACAGATCCAGTTCGTCCATCGGAATACCGATCCTTCCCGAAAAGCCGCGCAATTTCTCCTCAAGCTCAAGATAAATTTTCGGGGACAGAGTTTTAGGCGTTTCCGGTATCACCCCGTATATTTTCATGTTGCGCAAAATATGTACATCCAGAATGGCGATATCCTTCCCAAAACCTATATTACGCAGAAAATGACTGGCTTCCTTGAATCCAAGACCTTTAACATTTTTAACGAACCAAATACGCGTCACTTCGATGTTTTTCGGATCTATGCGTGGCCGTATAGATATTTTACCATTAACCGTGAATCGATCCCGTGCCTCGACGATATATTTCCCTTTGTTATTAGGGAATCTTACGCCTTTCAACCCGTTGCGAACCTCGCCAAACGTCCCCCGGTACAAAAGACCGGTGTCCACGAGATGTTTTATAGCTTTATCCGCGTAACGTGCATTGGATTGAGGTGTGCATATACAGAAACAGAGCTCTTCAAACAAACGTTTTTCGGACGTGTCTTTAAGACCGAAAAACTCTTTTAAACGAGACCTGATATCCGCCCGTCTTTCTTTGTACAAACTTAAAAGCTCATCTATGTCGGACATATTCTCTCTGTTTCGGTATTCCCACCTATAAACCCAAAAGCCGCGCAATATTGATCTTATCAAAACCGACAACGATCTCACCGTCAACATCGATGACAGGAACGCCTATTTGACCTGATCGCTGGAATATCTCCTGCGCCTTCAAAGGATCCTTAGCGACATCTATTTCTTCAAAGGCGATATTGTTGTCTTTTAAATACTGTTTTACACGGACACAGAACGGACACGTCACTGTACTATAGACTTTGACCGTTTTTGCCATGACACACCTCCGTATCAATAATTTTCGGCTTTCACCTCAAAGTAAGCCTGCGGATGGAGACACGACGGACATGTCTTGGGAGCATCGGTTCCTTCGTGCACATAACCACAGTTCCGGCATTTCCATTTCAACATGGAATCTTTTTTGAACACCTTGCCTGTCGCGATATTATCTGCTAATTTGCGATATCTATTCTCATGTTGCTGTTCGACTTTGGCGATACTTTCGAACGCGGAAGCCACCTCCGGAAAACCTTCTTTTTTTGCCGTCTCCGCCGCTTCTTTATAAAGCTTGGTCCATTCCAGATTCTCTCCCGCTGCGGCTTCTCTAAGATTCTCGATCGTAGTGCCTATGACCCCCGCAGGGAAAGTAGCCGTGATTTCCACATCCCCGCCTTCAAGAAATTTAAAGAACCTCTTCGCGTGTTCTTTTTCATTATCGGCGGTTTCCTGGAATATCGCCGAGATCTGTTCATATCCTTCTTTTTTCGCTACACTCGCGAAAAAAGTATATCTATTTCTGGCCTGTGACTCGCCGGCGAACGCCGCCAAAAGATTTTTTTCTGTTTTTGTTCCCTTTAAACTCATTGTTTTCCCCTTTCTCTATATTTTTAAATTCGAACTTACGCTTTCCAAAGATCATGAACAGTACAATATTCCCTGACTCCCACGATATCATTTTTATTCACCAAAAACTCCGCCGCGGGCTTCATCCCCGCCTTTAGTTCCGCCCTTAGAACCTTGTCCGCGGTCAAAACCTCAATGAATTTAATATAATGTTTCTCCTCCATAGGATGTTCAACACTTCCTACCACGACTCTAACACCGTTCGCTATGTCACTTACAACAGGAACATGTTTCTCTTTACCCGTATCCGCTGTCTTAGCTTCAAGTTTCACCATCTGTTTCCCGCAACAGACAAGCGTCGGCGCGCCTTCTTTGGCGACCTCGACCACATGCCCGCAAAGAGTACATTTGTAAATATCTCTCAAATTCGTCATTTTAATCCCTCCTTGATTTTTTCGGTTATCCCATTCAAAATCTCACCCGTGGGGATATATTGCACTTTCACCGGATCCAACACGGTGAACCCCCCGGCTTTCATTACCTCATTTATCTGATCTATACTTTGTCCACCCCACCCGTAAGAACCGAACGCTAGACCTGTCCTGTTCTTGGGCGCGAGGCCTTTCATGTAGGTAAGAAATCCCGCGACAGTCGGCAACATATTGTTGTTAAGCGTAGACGACCCGATAAAAACATATTTCGATTCAAGAACATCAGACATGACCTCAGATATCTCAGAATGTTTCAGATTAAAACTTTTGAACGAAATACCTTTTTCATCCAAGGCCCTCTCAATAGCGACAGCGATCTTGCGTGTAGAATCCCACATCGTATCGTACACGACGGTCGCCTTATTTTTGCATACATTGTTAGCCCATCGCCCGTAACACTCCACGATCTTCGGGATATATTTGCGCCAGATCAGACCATGGCTAGGTGCAATCATGTCCACATCAAGTGTCGCGACGGCTTTTAGGACAGCGTCCACCTGTCTCCCGTACGGCAAAACTATATTTCCGTAATACTTAGCCGCTTCTTCCGACACGATATCCCACCCGATCTCGTCGTCGAATCGCTCGGAAGTAGCGATATGCTGACCGAACGCGTCATTCGGAAGTAATAGTTTGTCCTCCGGGATATAAGTCGCCATCGAATCCGGCCAATGGACCATCTGCATAAGAGCGAATTTAAGCGTCCTTTCACCGATGTTAATCGATCCCTGTCCGTCCACTACCTGTAAATTAGGGATCTCCCCGAAATGCTGCCGCAACCCCTTAACGCCGTTAGGCGAAGTAAGGATAACGGCCTGTGGCGCGGCTTTCGCGATCATCGGCAACGCCCCGGAGTGATCCATCTCAACATGGTTCGACACGATATAATCGATCCTGGACGGATCGATAACAGCCTTTATACGTTCCATCATTTCATCGAAAAGATAGTGTTTAACCGTATCAACAAGCGTTACTTTCTTATCAATGATCAGATACGCGTTATAAGTGGACCCTCGTGGAGTTATATACCCATGAAAATTACGCAGATCCCAGTCTATTCCTCCGACCCAGTAAATATTTTTTTTGATTTCAACCGCTCTCATTTCATTCCACCTTCACGAAGTTGGTTTTATCTACACCGCATGTCGGACAAACCCATGTATCCGGGATATCCTCAAATAGCGTACCGGGCTGGATCCCACCATCAGGATCTCCCACAGCCGGGTTGTATATATAATTGCACACCGTACATCGATACTTAGCGCCAGGGACTTTAGCTTCTTCCTCACCTTTAATGAACGTAGGAGCGCCTTCCGGTGTAGTCCCTGATTTCTCCTGGTGATAATATTCGTATGTCATGACCTTAGCGCCAAGCTTTAACATCTTTGAGCCAACTACCTCACCTAAAAATACCGTATAGTTAGCGAAATCCATACGATTAACGACACGGGCATCCAGATAACATACCGTATTCTCAGTAACTACCGGACACCCCGAAGATAGGACCTCATACCTGGTATCCGCTAATTTATCTACTTCCCGCCCAGATTTGAACCCGAACTTGCCGATAAGCTTCAAAGGCGTATCTCGTTCAAGGACTGACACCGTGAACAATCCGCTTTTTTCGATAAACTCATGCGTGAGCGTTTTCTTATTAACGCTGATCGCTAATGTTGTCGGATCATTTGTAACCTGTATGATGCTATTGACTATCTGGCCGTTATATCTCCCGTCATTGACGGATGAAACGATATAAACGCCATACGATATAAAATGCAACGCGTTAGCTTCCAAATGATCCTCCGTTGTTCATGCTTCTTCAAACTGATCTTTACCCACTCCACATTCCGGGCACACCCAATCGTCCGGTAACTCCTCAAAAGCGATATTACCATTTTCGGATGGATCGTAAATATACCCACAAACCATGCATCTGTACTTTTTCATATTTACCCCCTTATTATTTTTCAAAATGCGTCGATATATACTTATTCATTAATTCCGTGGCTTTATCCTTACACTGACCGCACACTGTACCGAGCTTTGTCTTTTCCTGCAAAGCAAGAAAAGTTCTTGCTCCCTCCAGCACCGCGTGTTCGATCTCCTCATCCGTGACATTCATGCATTGGCAAATGATCTTCGCCTCTTCTTTATGCACTTTTTCCGACATACCGTGACTTTTATAATATTCGTCAATAGCCGCCCTAAGCGCTTTGTCTCCAAGCACCGAGCAATGTATCTTATGCTCGGGCAGACCGTCCAATTCCTTTGTGATATCTTTCGGCGTTATTTTGTACGCATCTTCCAATTTCATCCCTTTCACCTTTTCTGAAAGGATAGAAGTACTGGCGATGGCGCTGGCACAACCATACGTTTTCCAGCGACAATCCGAAATAGTCCCCAGTTTGGGATCGACCTGAATATAAAAAGCCATCTGATCCCCGCATTTCATGTTCCCGACCTCGCCCTTGGCGTCATATTTAAAATCGTTTTCTTTCACAAGAATATTGCGCGGGTTCATGAAATGATCTTTTACTTTCTCCGAATATACCCAATCCATTATTTTCCTTTCCCCGTATAGGCAGTAGACATTTTTCGAACACGTTCTATGATGCCTGGCAATTTCCCCAGCACATAATCCACATCTTCCTCGGTATTTTCCCGTCCAAAACTGAACCGTATAGAACCATGCGCTACTTCTGGCCCCAACCCCATAGCAAGAAGCACATGCGAAGGGTCTAACGAACCTGACGCACAGGCGGAACCGGTCGATGCGGCGATGCCCTCAAGGTCCATATAAAGCAGTATAGACTCACCTTCACACCCCTCAAACGACACGTTCAACGTTCCGGGCAGACATTCTTCCGGATGGCCGTTGAATTTGATATCCGAAACCGAGCGTTTGATACCTTCCTTGAGTTTATCCCTCAGCGTTTTTATCTTTTTCACATCAGCAGGCATCTCATGTTTCATGGCTTCCGCGGCCTTTCCCATCCCGACTATCCCTATCGTATTCTCGGTACCAGCGCGGCGTCCCTGTTCCTGATGTCCACCGTGTATCATCGGACAAAATACAGCGCCCTTTCTCACATAAAGTCCTCCCACGCCTTTAGGCCCATAAAGCTTATGCCCGGAAAAAGTAAGAAAGTCCACACCCAGATCCCTGACATCGACCGGGATCTTACCGACAGCCTGAACCGCGTCAGTATGCATCAAGGCTCCGTTCGCGTGTGCGATCGCGGCGATACGTTTTATATCCATGATCGTGCCTGTCTCGTTATTGGCCATCATAATGGAAACAAGCCCCGTATTTTTAGATATCATTTTTGAAAGCTGTTCGACATCGACTCTCCCGTACTCATCGGAACCTACATATTTGACCGGAGTTCCTTTTTCTAAGATACACTCCGAAGTCCTTAGCACACACGGATGTTCGACTTTGCTCGTTATGATTTCTTTACACTTTCCGTCGGCCGAGACGGCACACGAGAAACATCTGCATGTAAAGATATTCAACACAGTATTGTTGGCCTCAGATCCACTCCCCATAAAAATAACCTCGTCGGGCGTCGCGCCGATAAAATCGGATATTGAAGTCCTGGCCTGTTCTATGGATCTTCGCGCTTTTCTCCCGAACGAATGAACGCTGGAAGCATTTCCATAAATATCCATCGCCTCTATCATAGTTTTTTTTACTTCGGGATGTATCGGCGTCGTCGCATTGTTATCCAGATAAACCGTTCGTGCTTTCATTTCTCTTCCCTTTCTTTATGCTGATCCCCGGCCCTCACACGGATCGGAGAGATTTTCCGTTCACAAATATCATCACACCGAGATCTATCGCCCTCAATTCTTCATACACACGGCTTTCGATCTCATCAATTTTTTTCTTCAATGCGCACTCACACACATTTGGACAAGCCCTTTTTTTAAAAACATGTTCATTCAATCTGAACGGCCCCTGAAAGATCTCCATTATGTCAGTTAATTTGATATCTTCGATAGGAACCACAAGCATAAATCCACCGCCCTTGCCCT
This sequence comes from Candidatus Omnitrophota bacterium, assembly GCA_035403965.1. GTDB lineage: Bacteria > Omnitrophota > Gorgyraeia > Tantalellales > Tantalellaceae > DAONGE01. The sequence continues at coordinate 35,908 of DAONGE010000016.1, forward strand.
TCTGTGAGGATAATACCCCTTTTTTATTCAAAACCTGCAGAAGTTTTCGCAAAAACGGTCGTGGCATGTGAAGTTTTTCGGACAATGCCCCGACAGTAGTCACTTTGCCCTTATTTCCGGCGATGCATGCTATCGCCCGTATCGCGTAATCCGTATCTCTTGTAATTAATTTCATTTTTCTCTTTCGCCATTAAAGTTTAGATCATCTAAAAAGTTGGGCAGTTTAACGTCGTGCCCAGGACACGCCCAAGCAGCCGCCTTTACAATGTGCGACCGGCCGTAGCATATACTTACTGGTCCACATAACTACCCCCTTTTTTGGTTGTCCCTTATCGGAACAACTTCATACGATCATTTCTATTTGAAATCAACCGTCTCTTCCATTTCCGACATACTGTGCCCACTATATAATATCTTCCCACTCTTACCTATCGCTACCACAGTCGGGATCCCACGTACGCCATATGTAGTAGCTACATCCCCATTCCGATCCAGTACAACCGGATATGTGATCCCGCGTTTTTTGGCAAATTCCGCTACCTTTTCGGGAGATTCCTGTATATTAACACCGATGACATCCACTGTCCCCTTATTTTTGGCATAATATTTGTTCACTTCCGGGATCTCTTTTACACAATTAGGGCACCATGTCGTCCAAAAAACAAGCACAACATTTTTCTCTTTTAGAGCGGCGGCCAGATTAAAAACCGCTCCATGTGTCATATTTAGCGTGAAATCCGAAAAACCATCCCCTGTCGACTCTACAGGCTGCCCCGTCACGCCAGAACACGCACCAAGCGCGAACATAACGGCCACCAACATAGCGATCGATATTCTTGAAATTAGTTTCATAGGTCCTCCCCGATCCTTAAATATAGATCAAATGCTCAAAGTCCCAGCTTTAAATATGAAATAACACCCGATTATAAGCATCAAAAACGCCATTATTTTGGAAAGCCGTTCCATCCATACCGTATTTTTAGGGAATATCGCAACAATACCGGCAAATGTCCCAACCAAAATAAGGAGCGTACCCAACCCTATCGCAAAAGTAAATATCAGTGAAAAGCCTAAGACGACATTTTGCGTTGATGAAACATAAGCGAGAAGCGCCCCTAAAACAGCGGTGGTACACGGCGCTGCGATGAGCCCCGAAGCGGCTCCCATGAAGAAGGAAGAAAAGATCGTTCCTCCTTTCATCACTTTTCCGGCACCAAGACGGTTCAATAAAAAAGTCGGTAGCGTTACGACACCCATCAGGGAAAGTGAAAAAACTATTATTATCGACCCGACGATAATATTTGCGGCCGGACTTGATTGAAATTGTCCGAACATCTTACCTGTTAACGCCGCTAAAACACCCAGGATAGAAAACACTATCGACATCCCAAGCACATAAGCTAATGAAACAAAAAAATTCTTTATCGCGCTGTTTTCCTTTGATGATCCCACTACTCCTGTAATTATAGGGAGCAGCGGATAAACACATGGAGTAAATGAAGTCGCGACCCCAAACGCATAGACCGCCAGATATGTCGCAATGTTTATGTCTTTTAAATCGATCGTCGTCATAATCTGCACCTCAGGACATATGATACCATAATTGTATCATTTGTCAAGCGACATTATATTTTTGAAGGATTGCAAAGATTAGATTCCTCATGCGCGGCTCGCCCGCAGTTTTTACAAAAATAAAGAGAGTCTTTTACTGCTTCACGAATACGTTCAAGGTCTTTTCGCAGGATAATACGACACAGATGGTTTTCATCGTGGCAGGATTCGCCCTTCTTACATTCATGCACGGCTTTGACCATATACTCACACCTCTGGGATATATCGTCCATGTTAATCACATGCACTCCGGAAATTTGGTGGAGCTAAGGGGGATCGAACCCCTGACCTCCTGATTGCGAACCAGGCGCTCTCCCAGCTGAGCTACAGCCCCACAAAAGAATGTTGTCAAATTTAAGCGATTTACAACTCCGGACGGTTTAAGATTTTACCGCATAAGAGGCGTTTTGCCAACTATCTTTTTTAATTAAAACCGCAAACAGCGGAACAATCCCTCAACGAACCGTTAATTTTACGGTATAATTCGGGCCATCGCCTTCGAGAACAACATGTCCTTCTCTCGCAAGCCAGCCAATGCTCATGAGCGCAACATCACGTTCTTTCGTTCTCCCGACCCCGTTAACCAATTCATCAAGTTTCGCCGCACCGCGGTGCTGGTCAAGATAGTTCCATATATCTCCAGCGCAAAGTCCTATAGTAGTGATCATAAAGGCTCCTTTCGACCCTTATTATTTTTTATCGTTTTCTGTCCGCCACGCTTACCATCCATCGCCCGCTCTGACTTATCTACATAGCTTCCGCATTTCGGGCACTGCGATATTTCCTCGTTCTTACTGTCAATATAGGTGTTGTCACAAATCGAACAATGCCAGATAAACCGTTCCTCGGATACATATGTCTTCAATCTGGCGCGCACACCGGCCATCAGCCACGCCCCTATTACAAGTATAACGGTAATTAACAAATATACAAAAAGCGCCAGAGAAATATCTATCTTTATCATCGTTTTCCCCGCTCGACCGTAATTTTCTCTCGCAGCATAATATCGGGCACTGGTTTTTCATTCTTAAACGACCCGGCCGTAATAACCTCTATTTCGCAAGAAGTTCCGACATCATCAACCGGACCGATCTTGCCGGGTATCCCCGCATCAAGGACTGCCGGTATATAAAGCATAGCCGTCCTGACATCAGTGGATTTATCATTGCCACCCGACTCTCCCATCATCAGATCAAAAACGGTTTTTTTAAATACCGCTCCAAGAAAATCTATCCTTGTATACGGACGTATCCTTCCCACAGATCCGGGGATAACGATAACAAACACGGATAAAACAAATACGTGTATCGCCAGTGATATTACAATGAACTTTTTTAAATTAAGCCTGAACATCATATCTTACCGTCCTGTCACTGCGCCGTCGCCATGCTGATCTGTTTCACATCCGCCTTCCTGCACAGATCCCATACCGCGGTTATAGTGCCGAGAGAAGCATTCTCATCGGCTTTTATCAAAACTCCCTTTGAATCGCGTGCCGCCATTACTATACGCGAATACAGTTCATCCTGCGTCACCAGTCTCTCATTGACGTAAAGCCGATTATCCGACGCAACGCCGATAACCATGATGTTTTTCTGAAGAACTTCGCTGGTCACAGCTTTCGGTAGATTTATCCTAATGCCTGGCTGCGATATAAAACTTGATGTCATCATAAAGAATATCAGCAACAGAAACACCATGTTTATTAGCGGCGTCAGGTCTATCTGTCCCTTTGCAAGAAAAACCGTTCGTTTGAAACGCATATTTTCCCCTTTTGTCGACTACTGATTTTCCTCATCACGCTTAGACCCGAGAACATTAACAAGATCCGTCGCGCTTTTTTCCATTTCCAGAACAAAACTGCTCACTTTACTCGCCAGATAGTTATACGCGACATATGCGGGTATCGCTATCGTAAGACCTCCTACGGTCGTGATCAGAGCTTCCCATATACCGCCGGCAAGGTCGCCGGGGTTAACTGGCACCATCGCACTGGCCTTTTCCTCTATTACCTGGAAAGCGCTTACCATCCCAGTCACTGTCCCTAGAAGCCCCAAAAGCGGCGATATATGCGCGATCGTTGCAAGAATATTCAGGTTCTTCTCAAGTTTAGGGATCTCATACATCGCGGCTTCTTCAATAGCTTCCTTGATCTCGACCCTGGACCGATCATGTTTCAAAATCCCGGCTTTTAATATCCTTGGGATAACACCGGGCGTAGCGTTGCACATATCGATGGCATCCATAATTTTATTGCGTTTCAATATCCCCGATATCTGTTCCATGAACTGCTCAGTATCGATCCTGACCTGACGCAAGTACCATATTCGTTCGATAATGATCGCGAACGCGATCACCGAACAAAAAATGATAATAAACATCAACGGTCCGCCTTTAACAATTAGATCCCACATTGTATTGCCTCCTTAAAAGATACGTTATTTGACATTGTTATTCAGTAATTTCAGTTTTTCGCGCGCGTATGCCGCTTCGTCCCCGTCACCACGCGATAGTTTCAGATACATCTCGTACGCCTTTTGCATATCACCTTTCGTCTCCAATATTCGCGCACATTTATAATCGGCGCGTTTCACCCAAAACGTACCTTTCGGATACCGGTATCCGACCTTCAAATATTCCGCGATCGCAGCGTCGGTATTGCCTTTTAATTCACAGCATTCAGCGATATCGTATTGTATCGCCGCATTAGTCTCGCTATCCTCGCCGGTTATCGCAAATTTAAAATATTCCCCGGCAAGATCATATTTCCCCTGCGTTTTAAGTATGGACGCTATACGCCGATTCGCTACACGCCCAGTTTCTCGGTCGGGATATCGTTTAGCCAAACCTTTATATTGCGCGACCGCGTCGCTGTAACGGCCGAGTTTTGCAAATATATCGCCCATCGCGAGCACCGACTGTACATCCCAGCGACTATCTGGGAAAGCCGAAGTTATATGCTCAAAATGTTTTATACTTTCGTCTATCACGTTCATATCATAAAGTACCCAGCCAAGCCAATATTCCGCATCCGCGGCAAAAAGACTGGATGGGCTATTCTTTAATATATCAAGAAAATAAGTCCCTGCTTCTTTTAGCTGTCCGCGACCGTAATAATATTCACCGAACCAAAGTTTCACTCCGTCCGAAAGTTGTCCGGTCTCCTTGCTCTGCAACATTTCCTGAAATATCTCAAACGCAGCGGTTTCGCTTCCGGACTTATACAATGCCTGCGCTTTAAAATATCTTGCCATGGCGACCAGTTCTCTGTCGCCGCGTACATTCATAATTTCGTCATATATTTTGATCGCGTCGTCATACCGTCCGTTCTGTAAAAGAACATTCCCTTTTTGCAACAGTGCATACAACAAGATATGCGACGATTTAAATTCAGCCAAAACACGGTTAAACTGGTCTACGGCGGCAGTAAGATCACCTTTCTCATTATATAAAATACCAAGTTGGTATAACGTGCGATCCTGGTACGGAGAGTCGGGGAAGTTGATCAAAAGGGACCGGAATGTCATGATCGCCGGTTCCAGTCTTCCCATTTTTTTAAGAAGATATCCGACTTCGTACTGCACATAATCCGTATTCTTAGTTTCGGGATATTCTTTAAGAACGCGGTCATAGATTTCCATGGCTTTCTGATTTTCGTTTCGGTCCTGCAGTATCCTGGCTGCGCGGCAGAGCGCACCGGCTCTGATCTCTTTGTCATCCGACAATTCCGGGACTTTCAAAAATTCCGTTAAAGCGGCGTCATTTTGCCCGCATTCGACAAGCGCCCATCCAAGATTATAACGAAGCACAGCCTCTCCGGCTACATCCCCAAAACGCAAAGCATCCTGATATACCTTTACGGCGGAGGTAAAATCTCCGGAGGCGTAATACATATCGCCCAGATAAACGTATAACCTGCCGGCATCAGACTTCCCGGGGAATTTTTTATTGATTTCGTCTATCATCGATCTATACCGGCTGAGATCCCCTCCGGAACGGTACATATACGCCAGATATGTCATGATATCAACGCTAAGTTCCGGCAGAGACGAATCATCAACGGCTTTTAAAAGCCATTTTTCGGATTCTGCCGTGTCTTTCATTTTATCACAGGCGATGCCAAGCTTATATTCCGCGGCCGCTTTCCACGAGATATCTGCGCCGCTTTTCATCGAACGCGCCAACATATCGGCAGCTTCGCGATAACTGGAGGTCTCAAGATAAGAATCGCCCAGCATATAACACACTTCGAATATTCTTTCGTTAACCGGATATTTTTCGATAAAACACTTGAGTTCCGAAATAGCTTCGCCATATTTTCCGTCGGAATATAATATTTCACCTATCTTATACTGTGCGTCAACGGCAAGATCAGTATCTGCGTATTTTTTAATTATGTCACGACACATTTCAATAGCCCCGGCCGGTTCGCCCAACGCATCACACGCCCATGCAACGGACAGCATCGCGTACGGCGCGTATTCACTGCCCGGAAAAGAATCTAGTACTTCCTGAAAATAGCTGACAGACTGCCTGTAATTTTTCTCCTTGAACGATACTTCCCCCAACCAGTAAATTGCGGCGATCATCGAATCCGTATCCTGAAAACGGTCCACGATAAAACGGAATTCCGCGGAAGCTTTCGCATAAAGCGATTTTTCATAATAAACCCGGCCCAACAAAAGATGCGCGTCAGCCTGTTCGTCGGGCACTATCTCTTTTTCGAGTATTTCGTTCAGTTTGTTCTCCGCCGTATCGTAAAAACCGTCTTTAATAGCTTTACGGGCAAAATCCAGCTCATCCGCCACGGACTCAAGAGACACCCCCACGGTTTGCCTGTCCGGTGGAACACTTTGCGCGAACGCTGGCATATATACAACGACAAACAACGCCGTAAATAACATACGTACGCATCTATTGCAGATCTCTTTGATTTTATTTTCCTTCATAGATTATTTATTTAAGTACTCCCTTAAATATTCCCCGGTGAACGAACGTTTGTTCGCGGCTACTTCTTCAGGAGTTCCGCAGGCGACCAATTCCCCTCCCGCGTCCCCGCCTTTCGGTCCGAGATCTATCACATGATCGGCGGATTTTATAACATCCATATTATGCTCTATCACCAACACCGTATTCCCGGCGGCAACCAGTTTATGCAATACTTCCAGAAGCTTATGTATATCGGCGAAATGAAGCCCCGTCGTCGGTTCGTCCAACAGATATAAAGTTTTGCCGGTGGCCGTGCGCGAAAGTTCAGTAGCAAGTTTTATGCGCTGCGCTTCTCCCCCCGATAATGTCGTAGCCTGCTGCCCAAGCCTGATGTATCCGAGCCCCACATCGGATAAAGTCTGCAATTTCTGACGGATCGGAGATATATTCGTGAAAATTTTAAGTGCGTCTTCCACGCTAAGCTCCAGCACCTCGGCGATATTTAATCCTTTATATTTCACTTCAAGCGTCTGATCGTTGAATCTTTTACCAGCGCATACCTCACATTGCACATAAACATCAGGTAAAAAATGCATCTCGATTTTTTTCATACCGTCCCCGCCGCAGGCCTCACATCTGCCGCCTTTGACATTAAAGCTGAATCGGCCTGGTTTATACCCGCGCATCCTGGCTTCAGGAATTGTGCTGAATAATTTACGTATCAGATCGAACGCGCCCGTATACGTAGCGGGGTTCGAACGCGGTGTTCGGCCTATCGGGGACTGATCTATTACGATTATCTTGTCGATATTCTGAATACCTTTTATCGTTTTATGTTCGCCAGGCTGTTCTTTGGCTTTGTATAGTTTCTTCGCGAGCGCGCAGTAAAGAATATCGTGAATCAATGTGCTTTTTCCTGATCCCGAAACCCCGGTAACAACATTGAAAAGACCTAAAGGTATTTTAACGTCTATATTCTTAAGATTATGCTCTTTAGCGCCAACTATTTCGATAAATTTTTCTTTTTCGGCCGCGCGACGTTTTTTAGGGACCTCTATTTTAAGATCCCCACGCAAATATTTTCCGGTAAGAGATCTTTCAGATCTAAGAATATCATCCAAAGTACCCGCCGCAACGATCTCTCCTCCATGCTCACCCGCGCCGGGACCAAGATCGACGATATAATCCGCTTTACGTATGGTCGCTTCGTCATGCTCGACAACTATCAACGTGTTCCCCAGATCTCGCAGCGTCAGCATGGTATCCAAAAGTTTATCGTTGTCTTTTTGATGAAGCCCAATACTCGGCTCATCAAGTACATACAAAACTCCCACAAGCCCGGCTCCGATCTGTGTCGCCAGGCGTATACGCTGATCCTCCCCGCCCGACAACGTATTGCTTTTGCGGTCAAGTGTCAGATATTCAAGCCCGACGTTGGTAAGAAAACTGAGCCGCGACAATATTTCCTTGATAACCTCGTTCGCTATCGTTTTATCCGTCGGGGATAATTCCAAATTCTCAAAATATGCGCGTGCTTCTTTGATAGTCAACGCACATATGTCGGCGATATTCTTCCCTTTTATTCTCACGGCCAATGTATCGGGTTTTAGGCGAAGCCCCCGGCAATCCGGGCACGGCTGCAGTGACAGAAACGCACTGATCATCTCCCTGATATAATCACTTTCAGAATGCCTGTACCTGCGTTCAAGGTTCGGGATAACGCCTTCGAATCCGCTCTCGGGGTCGCCATAAAGTATCATATCTTTATATTTGTCCGGGAGTTCGTCATACGGCGTTTCACAATCAAACCCATGGCACCTGGCCAAATGACGCAATTCACGCCGGTAATACAAAATAATCCCTTTACCGCCGCGTTTCCACGGCAATACCGCGCGTATTATCGGTTCTTTTTTATCCGGCACGATCAGTTCCGGATCCACCTCCTGTTTGTTCCCAAGACCGTCACATGTCGGGCACGCGCCGTACGGACTATTAAAAGAAAAATTCCGAGGCATGGGTTTCTCAAAACTGATTCCACATTTTATGCAAGCATTATGCTCGCTAAAAAAAATATCCTCGCATTTATCTTCCCCTACAATTTTAGAGGCGTACAATGTCCCGGCGCCAAGCTTTAAAGCCGTTTCAACCGAATCCGAAAGACGCGTCCTTATTCCGTCTTTTATAATAAGCCTGTCTACCACGGCCTCTACAGTATGTTTCACTTTTTTATTCAAAGACGGGATACGATCTCCTATTTCAACTATCTTTCCGTCAACACGCACGCGGATGATCCCGTTTTTTCGTATATCTTTGAATATCTCCACATGCTCGCCTTTTCGTCCCGTAACTATAGGCGCGAGTATCATAATTTTTGTGCCTTCGGGGAAAGCTTCGATACCATCTACGATCTGCTCCGATCCCTGCCCGGATATTTCTTTCCCGCATTTTGGACAATGCTGTACGCCGATACGCGCGAATAATACCCTTAAATAATCATATATCTCGGTCTGCGTCCCCACAGTGGAACGCGGATTTTTGGCGCTGGTCCTCTGCTCGATGCTGATTGTCGGCGACAACCCCTCGATATGCTCGACCTGCGGCTTCTGCATTTGTTCCAGGAATTGCCGGGCATAGCTTGAAAGCGATTCCACATAGCGCCTCTGCCCTTCGGCGTATATAGTGTCAAAGGCTAAAGACGACTTCCCGGATCCAGAAAGCCCGGTCATTACGCACATTTTGTCACGCGGAATACTAATGTTAATATTTTTAAGATTATGCTCTCTCGCGCCGCGTATATGTAAAAATTCTTTTTCCATAGGCGTAAATTGTAACATATATTTCAACGCCGCACAATGCGGCGGATCGCTCAAATAATGGAGCCCCTCGAAACTCACATCCCGCTATATTCCTAGATCCGCCCGTTCGGAAGTTCTGCACGCTTTAGAAAAATACCCTGTTATTTTCGATCTTCAGGCGTTTGATCTTCGCTAAAGCGTAAAATATTTTTATCTTTTGCGGTTTTTTTTCTTAAGTGCTCGAACGTTCCGAACAGGCGGATTGTGTTGAAGATGTCGTGCAGAAATCCGAGCATTGGAGAGAAAAGACCACAACAGATAAAATTAAATTACGCATCTACGCTAGGCGAACGCCGGGAGAATAAAAATAACAGGGCTTTTCTCGAAACGCGCAGGATGACGCACGACATTTAGAGCAGCCTGTCCGCCGTAGCCAGATAGTTGGGCGAAGGAGGATCCCCGGTAGAAAGAACACAAACGTCTCTTGGCGAATCGGACATGCCCGCCGTTCCTTTTTATCTTACGCTTTTATAAGCGTCTCCAATATCAATTCATTGTAATGCGGCAATTTATCCAAAACCCTGTCAGATGCCGGAAGTTCAAGGATCAATCTGTGCACATCTTTAAACTTACCGCTCTTTATATCTTTTAGCAGATCATGTTCTGAGAGCATTTTATATTGATCGACCATAAACGCGAACGATATGCCGTATTTTGAGATCAACTCCTCGGCATCAACGTTATCCGGAAGTGACGATATCGCGAACGCCAGATCAAGCATCCCCACTATGCGAAGGAAATATTCGTCCACTTTACCGGCGTTTATTTTTACGTCGATCGCTCCCTTACCTTTCACGACACCCTTCTTGTCCTGCCGGTACACGCATATCAGAGAATCATCCAGCCCGTTCGAAGTCGCACCGCCTATCACCTTTATGGCCAAACCGGCATTCTCGCCAAGAAGTTTTGCATATGCCCGTATCATGTTTTCCTGATCTTTTGATATCCTCGACTCGTCAAATTTGACCACATATTCCTGAGTGGTATCAAGCCCGGAATATATCATGTTCACCCGCGCCGTATCCACATCCGCCACGTACTTAGCCGTGTTCTTTAACGCATTATCATTTGTCGCCGCGGCTCGCGCGGTTTTATCATCCGCGGCCAACTTCATCCCCGGGCCTGTTTCTCCAGCCGTTCTTGGCGCGGCATCCTCTTTTTTAGCCCCGAGCTTAGCCATATCCTCGGCGAACAACGACGCCAGCATTTTATCCCCCCATTCTGATTTCCGAGTCGCGAAACCATGACGACCGTTCGCTTTTACACGAAATTCAAGGTCCATAATCTTATATATCGCATCCGGCAATTCTCCGTCTTTGGGCAGCCATCTACCGTTCGGGATAGACTGAACCGCTCCGGCTGTTTTCCCAAGCCCAAGCGGCACTATTTTAACCGACGGATTTTTCTTCTGCTCTTCCCCTATTTTCTCCGCGTCACTACCAAAAAGCTCCCCATCCGTAAGCAGGAATACTATCCTCCTGAATTTTTTGTCGCCCTTCACGTTCCGCTGCACCGCCGAATGGGCAGCCTTAGCGGCATTCGTCCCCCCAATGCCAAGCGTATGAACGTCTTTAATTATCTGTACCTTATCTTTCAATCTGATCTTTTTGCTTGAATATTCCCTGATCGGGATGCATTCCGTGTTCGAAAACCCCACCACCTCGAACAAAATATCCTCCGGCCAATCCTGTATCGCCTCCAGCAAAACAACAAGCCCTTTCATCGCCTCTTCTATCCGGTTCCCCGTATGCATACTACCGCTCATATCCACAACAAACGATATTTTAAAATACATTTTGTTCTGACGTTGTATATCCTTAAAAACCCGGTATTCTCCCATCGGCACGCCGGGGATCTCGTCTTCGTCCATCTCTCCTTCCTCACGCAAACGGCGCACGCGTTTTTTCTTTTCTTCCATCTTTATTCTACGCAGATTATTCTTTAACGTCGTGGCCTGACCGGATACCTCTTTGAAATATTTTTGATAAAAATCGTAGTCTTCCTGCGTTATTCCTTCTCGCTGCAGATAATCGTCATGCCCTATACCGGCTCCGCTGCCGGCGCTCGGACCGGATATTCGCGCGGCTTCTATTTCTCTGGTTATCCCTTCCTTCTCTTCAAAAGTTGTTTTTATATCTTCCATCTCGCCGCGTTCCGCTTCTATCTTCGGATCCAATTTTTCATTATTTTCATTTTCACTCTGTCTCATCGTCTGCTTGACCTTTTCCATTATCCTCGCTTTTTCCTCAGGCGACATCTTATCCCATTTTTCCTGTATTTTTTTCTTTAAACGCTCGCGTATCTCTTTCGGCATCATCTCAAGCGGTTTCGGATTCCCATTTTTATCTTTAAGGGTATTCCCTTCTTTCCCTTCTTTCCCTTCTTTCCCTTCTTTCCCTTCTTTCCCTTCTTTCCCTTCT
>DAONGE010000017.1:0-47071 GCA_035403965.1 Candidatus Omnitrophota bacterium
CCAAAATAGTCATAAAATTCTCCGGGAAATCGTATTCACTCCATCCCTTCTCGTTTTGCCAGGTCCACCAGCCGGGAGATCAAGAATGAAAATGAAGATCCGACCTGTCCGCCGTAAATGTACAAAATAACCGCTTACTCGAGTGTCGCAGTCGTTGGTTTCCTTTGAATGGATCGGATGATAGTTAAGAGGCGCGAGGCATTGTCTATTCCGGCGGAAAAGGTATACTTTCAATACATAGGAGAATGTTATTAATATTAAATTAATTTAGCGGGAAATGATGAGAACACGGGAGAAGTTTTTAGTATTCGGAAAACCGGTCATAGAAAAGCCGGAGATGCGCGAAGTTATGGATTGCCTTGCTTCGGGATGGCTTGGCACAGGCCCCAGAGTAGATAAATTTGAACGGATGTTCGCGGGATACAAGGGCATGAAATATGCCGTAGCGTTAAATTCGTGCACGGCCGCGTTGCATCTTTCGCTTTTAGCGATAGGAATAAAGCCGGGCGATGAGGTTATTGTTCCAGCGATGACGTTCGCCGCGACGGCTAACGCGGTGGTACATGCCGGAGGTGTGCCGGTATTTGCCGATTGTGACAGACGGACGTTGAATATCGATCCGACAGAAATAGAGAAAAAGATCACCCGAAGGACACAGGCTGTTATCATCGTTCATTTCGCCGGCCGGCCATGCGACATGGACGCGATACTCTCCATCGCGCGAAAACATCGGCTGAGGATAATAGAAGATTGCGCGCACGCGATAGAGGCGGAATATCATGGGCGAAAGACCGGAACATTCGGCGATATCGGATGCTTCAGCTTTTATGTTACAAAAAATATTACGACCGGTGAAGGCGGTATGGCCATTACAAAAAATAAAAAGTATGCCGATAAGATCAAAGTGCTCGGGATGCATGGGATGAGCCGGGACGCGTGGAAAAGATTCGGAGATAAAGGATACAAACACTATGAAATAGTGGACGCCGGATTCAAATATAATATGACCGATATGCAGGCGGCGATAGGGATACACCAGTTAAAGCGGATCGAAAAAAGCTGGGAACGACGGAAAAAACTGTGGAATATTTACAATAAGGAGTTTGAGGGGCTGCCGGTATTTTTACCTGCAGAGGTAGGGCCCAAAACGCGCCACGCGTACCATTTGTATACATTGCTTTTGGACATAGACAAGGTGAAGATGTCGCGAGATAGATTTATTGATGAATTGTATAGAAAAAATATCGGCTCCGGAGTTCATTATGACGCGTTGCATTTACAACCGTACTATCGCAATAGGTTTGGCTACAGGCGGGGGGATTTTCCGAACGCGGAATGGATATCAGCAAGAACGATGTCGCTGCCGCTATCGGCGGGATTAAAAGAAGACGATGCTAAAAAAGTCATTAACACGGTAAAGGGTAGTTTAAAAAGCAGGGGACTATGAAAATAACACGAACAACAGCGATTATATTGGCCGGTGGCATTGGGGTTCGCATGAAGACGATGACACCAAAACAGTTTCTCAGAATATCCGGAAAACCCGTGTTGGTGCATACTCTGGCACATTTTGTAAATAATGAGGCGATATCGGATATAGTGGTGGTGTGCCCAAAAGAATATTTAGATGATGTAAAAGAAATAATTGGTGAATATAAAATCGGGAAAGTCCGCAAAATAGTTTGTGGTGGGAGAACTCGGCAAGAATCCTCTTTTAATGGATTGAAGGCATGTCCGCGTGGGACGGAATATGTTCTTATGCACGACGCGGTCAGGCCATTCGTAGATAAAAAAATAATCGATGATACGCTTAATGCCGCAAAGGAAGTAGGGGCCTCAGATACGGTCATTGACACCGCGGATACTATAATAGTCCAAAAGGGACATTTGATAGACAATATCCCGGATAGGACGAATCTTAAAAGAGGCCAAACTCCGCAGGGCTTTCGATATAAGGACCTGATCGAGGCGCACAAATGGGCCATTAAAAAGGGTATTACTAATTCTACAGATGACTGCAGACTGGTGCTGACGATGGGCAAAAGAGTAAAGGTTGTTCCCGGTTCGGTGTATAACATCAAGCTGACGGATCAGACTGATCTATATCTGGCAGAGCGGTTGTTTCAGTTAAAAAGCGATGAGATCGAAGTGCTAAATTATGGAGCTCTTCGCGGAAAAGTTGCGATTGTCGTTGGGGGAAGTGGAGGGATAGGGAGAGAAATAGTCGCGCTATTTAAAAAATTTGGATGTTGCGTGATAGCAGTTTCAAAATCAACGCCGATAAAATGCGATATAACCGAAGAAGAAAGTATAAGACAGTGTTTTGATCAGGTGATGGTTAAACATAAAAGGATAGATATTGTTGTGAATTCCGCTGGAGTTCTTAAGATATCGGAAATCGAAAAAATGCGGATAAGTGAATGGGATGAAACTGTAAAAATAAATCTTTCCGGAGCTTTTAAGCTTTCAAAGGCCTTTATAGCTATTTGCAGGAAGACCAATAAAGGGGGGCACATAGTTCATTTGGGATCAAGTTCATATACTCGCGGACGGGCCGGATATGCGGCTTATTCTGCGTCAAAGGCCGGGTTGGTAAATTTTTGCCAGGCGTTGGCCGATGAGGTTTTGAAGTATGGTATCTATGTGAACGTTGTGTCTCCGCAGCGGGTTGCGACTGAAATGCGAACAAAAGGTTTCGGTCCGGAAAAAGGAGCTCTTTTACTTTCACCGGCGGAAGTCGCTCATACTGTGGTCAAAGCTTGTATGATCAAAGAAACGGGGCAAGTGTTCGATGTCCGTACGCAAAAATGAAAAGATATGAAAATAAAGGATGAAGACGAGGGTAGATGAGCGAGCGAGCGATTGTAGCGGAAAAAATTATAAGAAATACATGGAGTAATTTTATTCGACGTATATGGGAGATGTCGGTTTTATTTGTACTGACACCGTATATCTTGAGCCACGTAGGGTTGGAAAAATATGGGGTATGGTCTATTGTGGGGGTTTTGATAAGTTATTTTGGTTTGTTGGATCTTGGTGTAGGCGCGTCGTATGTAAAGTATATCTCTGAGTATTACGCAGGGAGAAAATATAAAGAAATTAATGAAATAGTTTGCACCGGGATTGTTTTTTATCTGATTTTTTCAATAATAGTGATCACTGCCGCATTTTTTGCTATGCCGATATTGGTGAAAATATTAAACATCCCCGGGTATCTTGAAGGAGAGGCGAAAAAGGTTATATTACTAGGCATCGGGTTGTTCTGCTTTTCAAATATAATGGGATCATTTTCATCGATACAGAGCGGGCTTCAAAGAATGGATATTTCTGTAAAAGTATCTATTGTGGCGTCAACCGTAAATATTATTTGTGTAATCTTTTTTTTAAACAAAGGATATGGACTTATTGGTCTTATTGCCAGCAGCATTTGTTCGTTTGTAGTAGGCGGAATTATAAATATTATTGCGGCGTACAAGCTGTTCCCGCAACTTAGCATCAGGGCGGTATATGTGACAAAAAGTGCGTTTAAAAAGGTTTTTAACTTTGGATATCAGATGCAGGTTATGCGACTTAGCGATATTATTTTGTTTCAGACAGACAGGGTGATTATAGCGGTTTTTTTTGGAATAAAATACGTTGGTATTTATCAAATAGGCGCGGCAGTAGTAAACTATGCGCGTGAAATCCCACTTTTTTTGTTATCGGCGATATTGCCCGCGGCTTCGGAGATACATGCGAGGCAAGAAAAAGAAAGGATGAAAAAATTGTATATTAGGGGGTCAAAGTATCTATTTTTCATAACTACGCCAATAATGATGTTTTTGGTGGTTGCTGCTAGTGGAATTATACGTTTATGGGTCGGGAATGGGTACGAAGGGGCGCGGGGAATAACGCAGATATTGTCGGTTGGATATTATGCAAATGTGGTTGTAGGTGTTGCCGTGATAATAGCGATAGGAATGGGGAGACTCGGAATTATTACGAGGGCATCATTATTGACATTATTGTCAGGGATAATTTTAACGGTTCTTTTTGCAAAAACCATCGGATTTTTAGGAGTTGCCATCGCCACGGCGATTGCTTTGCTGTCAGGACCGGTCTATTTTTTAAAAAGATTTCATGCATTAATAGAGGTGGGAACATATGATTATTTAAAAAGGATCGCGATCAAACCCGCCCTAAGCGTGCTTGTTTCATCTTGTTTTTATATATCACTTCAAAATACCACGCTGGTGCAAAGTATTGGGTTTAAAGCGTGTTTTTTTCTTGGGGCGAGCGTATTTTGTATTGTATATGTGGCTGGGGTTGTTGGGTGTGGATATTTTGATGACTATGACAAAAAATTGATTTTTTCCAGGTTCGAAAAGTATTATAAACAAAAGAGAAGGTAGCATGATCAAAGAAAAGAAATTACAAAGTTTTTTTTATAACTGTTTATTGAAAAGCTGCAGACCGGTTCGCGAGAACGATTTGTTGTCAAGAATTGTAGAGCGACTTTGGAAGAAATTTGCTCGTATGGACAAAGGCCCAGTTGCCACTAAGATACAAGGACATAGAGTGGTTATGAATGCTGGATATACATATCCTTTTTACGCGAAAAAATATCCTACGCTGAACGATCCGCTCGTTGAATTGACGCATCAAATGTTTAAAATCAGAAAGGTGCCGATCGTAGTGGTTGATATAGGTGCCGCTATAGGGGATACGATATTGCTTTTAATCGGCAAGTGTCCGGACGAAGTCGGGAAGTTCTATGCCGTAGAGGGGAATGACGACTTTTTTTCTTATCTTAAGGATAATGTCAGTTGCTTAACTAATGTGGAGTTGTTTCAGTTTTTTTTATCCGCACAGCTGGGGGAAGCTAAGGAGCTGATACATATCCATGCGGGAACAGCATCGTCCCAAGGAGAAAAAAAAGTAAAAACAACAACATTGGATCTTCTTTTGTCTCAAGGGCAAATCGACGAAAAGATAGATCTTATAAAGATCGATACCGATGGATACGATGGCAGAATATTAAAAGGCGCAACAAATATTTTAAGACGTCTTAAGCCAGCAGTCATATTTGAATGGCACCCAACTTTATGTGAACAAACAGAGAACAGCTACAAGGAGCATTTCGAAGTTCTTACCTCCGAAGGATATACGATGTTCATATTTTTTAATAAATTTGGTAATTTTTCACATTTTATGGTGAACTATGATGAAAAAAATATAGATTTGTTGGCAAAAGTATGTTTACGCGGGAAATTTCTTTATGACTGGCATTATGACGTTATAGCATTGCACGGAACGAGCGGCATAGATCCTGTCGTTTTGTCGGAAATGGCTTGGGCGAAAAACGCGAAAAAAAGTTTTTGAATGCCATTATGTGGGCAGCAATGTGATTCTGTGTTGAACTATACTTGTGCGAAAGCGGAAAAAGCAGGAGACAAATATGAAAATAGCGATTTGGCATAATTTGCCTTCAGGTGGTGGAAAAAGAGCGCTTTATTACCAGGTTAAAGAGCTAAAAAAAAGGGGTCATACGATAGAATCTTGGTGCCCGCCGACAGCCGATCAATCATATTTGCCGTTAACAGAATTTATCCCAGAGCATATTGTTCCTTTTTCATGGGAATCACGTTTGTCCGGCAAAATTAGTAAAGCACTTACGCCCTTCCATGATATTATCGGTAAGATCAAGGCAATGAGAGAACATTGCAAAAAATGTGCCGAAGAAATTAATTCCGGAGGATTTGATATTCTTTACGCAAACGCGTGCACTTTTTTTAGGACCACACCAATAGGGCAATATGTAAGCATCCCAAGGGTTCTATATTTGCCAGAGCCATATCGTTGGTTGTATGAAGCTTTGCCACGATTGCCATGGGTTGCTCCATGTAGGCCGAGATCAATAGGTGAAGCCGTAAAATATGCCCAAGACATTGTAATGGTACACTTGTTACGGATACAAATGAGAGAGGAGATAGAAAATGCGACACATTTTGACAAGGTACTTGTAAACTCGTTTTTTAGCCGGGAAAGTGTGTTGCGTGCGTATGGAATCGATGCCGAAGTGTGTTATTTAGGGGTGGACACCAATGTTTTTTATCCGCAAAATATCGGAAAAGAAAATTTAGCCGTCGGGTTAGGTGGGGTATATTTGGGCAAAAGGATCGAAAGAGCAATTTTGGGATTAGCGACAATCCCGAAGGGGAAACGTCCCGCGCTTGTCTGGATAGGGAATTTTTCGGACAAGCTTTATCAGGGAAAAATGGAAGCAATGGCCAAGGACCATGAAGTTGAGTTGGTTTTTAAAATATGTTTAGATGAAGAGAAAGTAGTGACATATTTAAATAAAGCGAAATTTTTGATATATACATCGCAGTTGGAGCCGTTCGGGTTTGCCCCACTGGAAGCCAATGCTTGTGGAACTCCAGTTGTTGCCATAAGGGAAGGTGGGATGCGAGAAACCATCACGGAAGGGATAAACGGTTTTTTTGCGGATAATGACGATCCAAAACTACTTGGAAACGCGATGAAACATATTATTGACGATGAATTATTAAGTCGTGAAATGGGAAAACGCTCACGTGAATACGTTGAAAAGAATTGGAATTTAGATCTTGCTACCGACAGGTTGGAATCTGTTTTTCAGGAACTTACGAAAAAGGAAAAAAATGTCTAAAGTGAAAGCGATAGCCTTTTATCTTCCCCAATATCATCCTATTCCTGAAAATGATGAATGGTGGGGTAAGGGGTTTACGGAATGGACAAATGTACGGAAAGCGCGGCCTCTTTTCAGCGGGCACCATCAGCCGAGCATTCCGGCCGAACTTGGATATTATGATCTCCGGGACAGTCATGTCAGAGATAGTCAAGCTGAATTGGCGATGAAATACGGTTTGTACGGGTTTTGTTATTATCATTATTGGTTTAATGGGAAACTATTGCTTGAGGCGCCATTTAATGAAGTGTTGAATTCGGGAAAACCTGATTTTCCATTTTGTCTGTGCTGGGCTAACGAAAATTGGACAAGGATATGGGATGGGCAAAACAAAAATATTTTGATGGAACAAAAATATTCAGAGGAGGACGATAAGCGCCATATCGCCTGGTTAATAAAGGCATTTCGTGACAAAAGGTATATACGGATCGATGGTAAGCCCCTTTTTCTGGTCTATAAAATAAGCGCTATGGCAGATAGCCTAAAAACAACGACTATTTGGCGCGAAGAAGCAAGAAAAGCGGGAATTGGAGAACTGTATCTATGTAAAGTGGAAAGTTTTCTCAGGGAAAAAACAGACCCGAAAGGAACAGGGTTTGATGCCGCGGTACAATTCCCCCCCAATTCGGTATATATCAGCGCATTTTCAAAACTCAAATTAATGATTTCAAAAAAAATAATAAAAAGATCTTTCGGAGACGTATATGATTATAATTCGTTTGCCATGGAGGCGATGAAGGCCCCATGTCCATCATATAAAGAATTTTTATGCGTTATGCCTAAATGGGATAATTCACCACGCCGGTCAAAAGGCGGGAGGATATATATCAATAATGATCCTCGAGTATATGGCGAATGGTTGAAAAAATCCATTGACGAAACTATGGTGCGTTTTCGGGAAGAAGAAAGGCTTGTTTTTATCAACGCCTGGAACGAATGGGGCGAGGGGAACTATTTGGAGCCGTGCGCTAGGTATGGAAGGACCTATTTAGAGGAAACGGCAAGGGCCTTGGGGCTAATGTGATCATGAACAGTAATAGGGTCGGGTGAATGATGCCGGAAGCAAGTGAACAGCCATTAATTGGGATAGTTGTTTTAAACTGGAACGGTTTTTCTGATACGGTCGATTGTTTTCAATCGCTTAGGAAACAGTCTTATAAGAATTATAAAGTGATTCTTGTGGATAACGGTTCTTTGAATGAAGAAGGGGACCGGTTAAAAAAAACATTCCCAGAGATTTTTCTGATAAAAAACCAAAAAAACAGAGGATTTGCCGGTGGGAATAACGACGCGATAGATTGGGCGATCAAAAATGGGTTTCAATATATTATATGTCTCAATAACGATTGTATTGTGGAAGAAGAGTGGCTTGGTAAGCTCATAAATGGTGTTGTGGAAAGCGGTGCGGATTACGGGTCTTCCATGATAATGTATCATCCCGAAAAAGATATTATCTGCTCCGACAATGATGTCATATTCTTCGATGGGAGCGTAAAAAGCATAAATCAAGGAAAGCATTTGCAAAAGCAGGATAAGGTGCGACCGATTTTTAGCGCGTGCGCTGCGGCTTCGATTTATTCGGCAAGAGCGCTCGAGAACGTAAAACTGAAACAAAAACAATACTTTGACGAGATGTTTTTCGCATATTGTGAAGATGCGGATTTGAGCATAAGGTTGATGGCAAAATCTTTTAAAGGAGTCGTTGTGACGGACGCGATAGTCTATCATAAATTTTCAAAAACGAGCGGATCCGGGTCTGAATTTAAAAATTATTATTCGAGCAGGAATAGAATAATAAATCTTTTGCTGAATTTCCCGATATGGGTTGTTGTTTTTGGGGAGTTCTTCTATTTTTTAAAATCCGGCATAAGGTTGTTCTTGCTGATGATCGTAAGGATCGGAAAAAAGCGGAATAAGGGCAAAACCGTCAGGGAACCCGGCATGGGAATATTGGAAAGGATCGGGGTAATGTTCGCGGCGAGGAAGTGGATAATATCGAATTTTAAGGACATATGGGAGGATAGAAAAGAACGAAAAAAAAGGGGTTTTATCAAAAATTCAATTTTGCGTTACATTGATTGGGATGTAAGGCATGTTACATATTTTCTTGATTAGGAGTTCTGATGAGCTTAAAAGTGGTTCATATTTCCGGGACAGACAGAGGACATGGGGCGGGGATAGCCGCATATAGATTGAATCTTGCCTTACAACAAAGAGGGATAAGGTCACACCTCCTGGTGGCTGAAAAATTGTCGCAAGAAAAGACTGTTATGAATCTGACAGATCAGGTCTCGGGAAAGATGGGAAAAACCCGTATTTTTTTATGCAATGCGATGGAGCGGGTTTTAAATCTGATAGGGCCGCAGGATATGTATTCTTTCGCCGGAGGGATGCTTCAAAAAAACAATCTCGTGAAAGAAGCCGATGTGATACATTTTCACAATATTCATTCACATATCAGAAATTTTTCCGTTTTGAATCTTATGATCGCGTTGCAAAAGCCGGTAATATGGACTTTTCATGATATGTGGCCGTTGACCGGACATACCTGCTATCCGCTTGATTGCGAAAGGTGGAAAACGGGGTGTGGGAAATGTCCGTACATAGAAAAATATGTCAGGATTATTTATGATACTTCGGCATTTCAATGGAAAATAAAAAAAAGTATTTATAACAAAGTCGATTTCACGATAATTACACCGTCTTCATGGCTATATAAAAACGCCTTAAAAAGTGAACTTGTCGCAGGGAAAAAAATAGTAAAACTTTCAGGCGGGATAAACCCGGACATTTTTAAAAGAAACGATGTAAATATGGCGCGGACTGAACTTGGGATAGATCATGCAAATAAGGTTATACTGTTTCTGGCGACAGATATTAAAAATGTTCGTAAAGGATATGAATATTTCGAAAGGGCAATGTTGGAGTTGCCGGCGGATGATACTATAATGATACTTGCCGTGGGGAAAGGTGGAGTGTCTGATGCGCTAAAAGAAAAATACAAAGTCAAAGAAGTCGGTAGAGTTAACTTTGACGAAGAGATGGCGCGGGTATATTCTTCAGCTGATATATTGGTGATGCCGAGTCTACAGGACAATCTTCCGAATGTTATGCTTGAAAGCCTTGCATGCGGAACTCCTGTAGTAGCTTTTAATAACAGCGGCGTTCCGGATGTCGTAAAACATATGGTAAATGGATATTTAGCCAACAACAAAGACTATAAAGATCTTTCTAACGGTATTAAGTTATTGTTAAACAACGTGGAATTGCTTAAACAAATGGGTGCGAGTGCCGTTAGATTCATGTTGGACGAATATTGTGACAAAACAATGGCTGAAAAACATTTAGAGTTATATAGAGAAGCGATCGCGCAGTTCCAATATAAAAATGGAGAAAAGGGGCATAGGCAATATGATATTAACGAAAAAATATAATTTTACGGAAAAGGACATAGAAAAAACATTTATTTTAAAAACATGGTGGGCTGCGCTTGTTATTCTGGCGCCGGTTAAGAAAATAACCCTATTCTTTTGTAACTATACCGATATTCACCCGAATGTTTTCACGTTCGTGGCTTTTCTTGTAAGGTTGGTAGTTATTCTCGGCTTTTCTACGGGCGATCCTTTGCTGGTGGGGATTTGTGGGGTTCTATTCCAGGTTGCATATCTTATTGATTGTATGGATGGTCCGATCGCCCGGTTGAAAAAGAAGACATCGACGTTTGGCCGTTATTTTGATCATTTATCGGATCTTTTATGTGGCGCTTTGGCAATTTGCGCGCTGGCGTATGGACAGGGCGCGGTATGGTCGTTTTTGACGTTCGGTATAATATATATCTATTTTTCAGAATACTACATAACGCTTCTTGTTAACCTGGTTATGGAAAAACGAGAAGATCTGTCCGCTCAGATAAAAGGTATAGGCAAAACGTCAATAGTGGTGAAATATTTAAATTACCGAAGTTTTTTCTTTAAAAATAATTTCAAATCATTTTTATCAATGCCGGATGTCGAGGCCGTAATGTTGACCATATTCCCGTTAATAGGGCAGCCTCTTCTTGGACTGAAGATCGGTTTTGTGCTGATATTCGTGACCTCATCGTATAAAGTATTATCTTCTTTTGTGTCTATACAGACAGGAGAAAAAATATTTCCATAGCATACAAAAAGTAAGATGATTTTTGCGTATTGGTAAAAAATATGATATGAATTAATGGAAAGCTTTACATAAAGAACGGACGGGGTAGATGACACCAAAATATTCTTTAGTGATAATCAATTATAATTCCGGAGAATTTCTTTCCGAGTTGATCAACTCCATGAAAAAACCAGAGATCCCAACAGAAGATATGGAGATAATAGTCGTAGATAATTCTTCCACAGATGACAGCGTTGACAGGGTCAAATGGGGGAGGATTTCGCACCAAATAATATTCAATACCACAAACCGGGGTTTTACGGCGGCAAATAATCAAGCCATAAAACTATGTCGAGGGGAATATGTCGTTCTTATTAATCCAGATGTGCGGCTATGTAACGACATTTTTAACCGTATGAGAGAAGAGTTCCTTAAGGGGACATCGGCCGGTATATGCGGCCCAGCCGTATATAATCCTGACGGGACTAGCCAGGTATCATGTTTTTCATTTCCGTCCGGGGCGCAGAAAATATTGTTCAGCGCAGGCATAGCCAAGTTGTTTTCATCCGAGCTTTTTAGGAGAATAGTGTCAAAGACCCGGATTAAGTTGCCTGACAGTACGCGGGTTTTTCTGGAGAATTTTGGGAAGAAAGAAGAAGCTGTAGAAGTTCCGTGGCTTAGTAGTGTTTGTATGATGATAAGGCGGGAAGTGTTCGATCGGATCGGATATTTTGATGAGACTTTCTTTATGTACGCCGGCGACGAGGATTTTTGCTTAAGAGCTAGCATGGCGGGATATAAAATATATTATGTCCCAAAAGCCCGTATTATTCATAATCTTGGATGGAAACGGGGAGCGCGAGGCAACAATAAAAAAAAGGATATGTATTTTAAGGGGTTTGCGGCGTATTATAAAAAACATTTTTCCGGACCTAAAAAAGCATTGTTTCTTTTTCTGAACGAGATAGATAAGGCGTTAAACCGTGTCAATAACTAGATTTGAGTTGTGGGAAAAGATGACGGTTTGTTTAAGAGACCTTTTGCTGCGGATATGATTTCTTCCGGCGCTATTGATGAAAGACAAACTACCCCGTATTTGCAATGCGGCGTATAACCGAATTTTGTGCAGGGGCTGCATTTCAGGTGTTTATTGATAACAATGTGGCTTGCGCCATGCGGGGCCCACTTCTTTTCGATGCCGGAACCAAAAAGCGCTATGGTTGGAGTCCCTACTGCGCGGGCAATATGCATAAGTCCGGAATCCGAAGTGATGAGCATGCGTGACATTTTAATTATTGCCGTGGTTTCACTGAGAGACGTTTGCCCGGAGAGATCTACTATACCGGTATGATAATTTTTTATTTCCGCGGCTATTTTTTTATCCGATTTACCCCCGAGGACTATCACGGTATAACCTATCTCGCATAGTTCTCGCGCAGTCTCGCCGAAATTTTTTGAGCCCCATATTCTTTCCGGGACGGTGGCCCCGGGGAACAAGCATACTATATTCGAAAGATCGTTCATTTTCTCGGCTAAAAACCTTTTTGCAATATCAGGATTTATTTTTAGGAAAGTGCTTTTATCGTCGAACGGGTGCTTATTCCCTGACGCGGTTTCGGCCAGCCTTAAAAAACTGTATATTTCATATTCTTCATGATCATACGGGACTGCGTGTGTAAACAATTTCTTTCGTTCGTTTGTCGCGAATCCGATACGGATAGGCGCTCTTGTGATAAAAGCGATCAGGGCCGTCAGTCTATGCCACTGTTCGGTATCTATGACCATGTAGTATTTATTTTTTAAACAATCTGACAATCCCCGAGCAGTATCATATAAAAAAATATGATCTGTTAGGCCGCTCATTGGAAATATCGCCGCGTTGCGTTTTTCACACAACACATCGATTTGAGCGAGCGGGAAATGTTTTTTTAAATGCGCGATAGCCGGTAAGAGCAGTACGGCGTCTCCCATGCCTCCCGGGCGGATTACAAGAATGTTTTCCGTTTTTACGCTTGATCTGTGGCGCCAAGAGAATAAGCCGGCAAGGTGGACCAGCGGCGTTCCTATCAGTTTGTCCAGGGTTTTCAATAAAACAATTTTATTCATAAAGATCACTTAGTATAGATCAATAGCGATGCGGTGACGAGCCAAAGAACCAGGTTTATTATGAACGGCGGGTCAGAGATCAGTATTTTATCAGGCTCTCCGCCAAGCCGCTGAACATGCGTGATGTATAAATACCTAAAAATACCGTAAATGACGAACGGTATGGTATACGCCATTGAGGGAGATCCAATGCGCTGCATCATCTCAGGAGATATCGTGTAAAGTCCGTAGAATACTATGCACAACGACGCCGATATGATAATTAACTGGTCAAGGAAGTATATTTTATAACTCGCGAGAACGTCACGATGATCCTTCGCGTTTGTGTTAAGTGAAGTCCTTTCATGCCGTCTTTTTATCAGGGCAAGGAATATTGCTAAAAGGAAAACGCAAAGCTGAAGCCAGACGGAAGGCGTTAGGTCTATCGCTGTTGCCCCGGCCCAAACGCGCAATTCGAATCCGAGGGCAATAATCATGACATCCAGCATAACTTCGCGTTTCAGCCATAATGAATAAAATATATGTATCAATATGTATGCCGCAGCGATCATGAGCATGGGCATGCCGAAAAAAGATGATAGAAAAGCCCCGGCGAGCACGAATATAATTGATAAAGGTAAAGCGGTTTTTATGCCAAGCTCTCCGGAAGCGATCGGGCGGATTTTTTTTACAGGATGAAAACCGTCCCTGGTTTTGTCGCATATGTCATTGAATATGTATATACCGGCGGAGATAAGACAGAACAGAAAATATGTATAGATAGTCTTTAAGAATTCTGTACGGTTAAAAATGTGTCCGCCGAATATGATCGGCATAAATATAAAGAAATTCTTTGTCCATTGGGATGGTCGCATGCTAATAATAATGTTTTTAACGGTTTTCATTTTACCCTTCATGATGGCGTCTCGTCTTGTATTATTGAGTGTACCCGGTATATGTGCCCAGTACAAGTTGCATCTTGTCATCAAATGCGGCCTTATTTAAAATAGTTACGTCCGCTTTTTTTTGTTTCAAAACGTCCCCGAATATCACGGAAATAGTATATGATCCCGGTTCAAGGTTAGGTGGCAACACTAGCTTATAGGTTTCTTCAAGAAGGGCGTTGTTTTCCAGCTTGTGGAAATTGTACCAGTAGGCGACAGGATGCTTCTCGAATACTTGCTGATTGACCCCGTCGGATATAACGAAATACATATCATAGAAAGAAGACGGGTTCTTGATTTTTCGCCAATCAAATGTAAGCGTCATGATATTGTTTTCAAAAGTTGCTTTGTAGTTAACCAGCTCGAGCGATTTATCTAGCTGGATAAAAGAAGAGTTTGAAATAGTGGTGTTCATGGTATTTATGACGCGCAATAGTTTTGATCCCGAGGCTTTTCCTTTCGCGAATACGACAATGTCCCCGCAGGAATAGAGTGCGTTCCAATCCGTATTTGTAAGATAAGAAGTGAAAATATCCGATATTTTTTCAGGATAGATGCAGATATCTTTTCTGATAAAGTAATCGTTAAAATCCACGATTGCGTAATCTGTAGGGTGTTGTGAACGGTAGGTATCGCGCCAGACCGAGTAGAAAACAAAAATATCTTTTCTCATGCTTAGCTGCGGCAAAAAGTCGAAAGTGGAGATCACAGAAGCATCTTTTGGTATATGTTTTACGGCGTTATGGCGCAGGATATCGGTATTAGTGGCGGGTGTGACACTACAGAAAAAAGTATAAGCTTCTTTGTAAAATTTAAAAGAACAAGAGAGTTCCGCTATCAGAATGACAAGCATGATTATGTGCAATTTTTGTTTTAAAATATCCATCCGGGATAAAGTCCTTAGCGCAAATATCAAAGAAATTATCATAAAGGGGATCATTGTCGCAGTGTAATGCCAAAATATTTCATGTGTAGTGGGTACGTTCGATAAAAGGTTTTTTATCACAGTAGGGGCGATTATAAGAAGTACGTCCGGACGTAAAACAGGCAAAAATAATAACGGGGCGAACATCTTAAAGAAAAAAGATCTTTTAAGCTCGGTCGAGGCCAGTTCTTTTAGCGTATCCATAGGGTGTGTGGCCATATTAAAGAAAACATCGGAAAAAGTTTTCCCGTACCCGGAATAATGTGATACATATCCTATTCTGTTGGATGTAAATAATGGCTGCAGTTTTAGAGTGATCAGGAAAAAGCTGAAAATTCCGATGAGCAAAAGAAACGTCCCCACGAGGCGCCTGCCACGTAGAAACAAAAGCCCGTACAGGCCGATAGCCCCGACTACCAGAGGTATGTTCTCTTTGCATAATACCGCCAGGATGGCCGCTATGATAGCCCAGATTTTTTTATTTTCAAGCAGGAAAAAGAAAGTTAATGCCACCGGCAGGATGCTGACGGTTTCAAAATGAAATTCATACATCTCTATATAGAGCAGAGAGGGAAAAGCGAAATACGCAAGTGCCAGCATGGATGAAAGTGTCCACGAAAAATATTTTCTTGCGATCAAATATATAGGGATAGATGTGAGGGAGATGCACAGTGTTTGAAGACAGAGCAGGGTGAGAGGATGTCTGAAAATAAAAAAAACAGGAGAGAAAAGGAAAGCTATGACATTAAAATGATTTCCGAGAAAATGTTTGTCGATTATGGATATATAGGGATGTCCGTGGATCATGTTCCACATGCCGTTGGCGAATAAAGCGAAATCCCAGTCGTGATACTGGAAATTATTATATCGATAAATTGAGATACCGAAAAAAACGGCAAAATATAAAAAAGAAAGTATTATTGCCGGCAAAAGCCCTGGATCTGTTCGAATAGGCGGTTGTGCTGTTTTTTTTAAAGTTTTCATAATTTTGTGTTTTAGGTGTTGCTATTTTTAACTGTACTATTTTGATTAAGGATAGCACATATGAGGCAGTAAAGCAAACGACAGGTAGTCCGGTTTTTATATATAAAAACACGAAAAAAGGTGACAAGAGAAAGATCATAGTGTAAAATTATGAAATAGTAAGACAGTGTGAATATATTGATGGAGGTTAAATGATTAACGATCACAATATTTTGATAGTTGATGATAATAAGGATTTTGCCGATGTTTTTTGCGATATATTGAAGGTAAATAATTATAGAGCGGAAAGCTGTTATGGCGGGAGACAGGCTATTGAAAAGATCCAAAAGTCGGATTTTGATCTTATGTTTCTTGACATCAGAATGCCTGAAATGGATGGGATAGAAACATTAAGGGAAGTAATGAAAATTAAGCCGGGTGTAGTAGTGATCATGATGACCGGATATTCTATGGACGAACTTGTTCATAAAGCGCTGGAAGAGAAAGCCACGGATATTATTTACAAACCGTTTGAAATAGACAAAGTCCTCAGTCTTATACAGCATAATTACAAATAAAGAGTTTCACCGGATTCTAATATGGTCCGAATAGCCAGCCATTCCAGAGCTTTCCAGCAAGGATCGTCTTTTTGCGGACGTTCTGGTATTTTTCTCGCAGTGTTCCTCTTTTATATCGGCACCTTTCTTTTTGCCGCCGTACAGCCCGCGTTTTGTTCTGACGAGGAAGAAAAAATTTTCAATTATGAACGGTTCGTCATCAAAAAAGACGCTATAGAAAGTATCCCTGAAAACAAAAGAGCGAAGGATGAAGTGAAAAGATTCGCCGATCTGTTTGAGAAAGGGAAGAATGATCTTTTGAACGGCGACATCGAAGGGGCAAAAACCAGTCTTCTTGAGGCTAGAAAGGCCTGGCCGGAATATTTCGGTACGGATCTTGTTATAGCGCGGGCTTTTGAGATGTCCGGAGATAATTTTAAAGCGGCGCGTTATTGCCGGAGTTATCTGGATAAACTGAAATATTTTCATACGGGCAGATACCGGATATCGGGTGCGATAATAAGATTTATATCTAAAGAAAAAGTAGAAGGATATGAAACATCGAAAAAAATAATTATCGAGCATTTTCAACGGTACGGCATAGATATAAACCACGTCAGGCCGATGACGGCAGATTCTGGGATAGTTGTGTATATTGTGTCGTTGACTTTCTTTTTTGTTCTATATATGTTTTTGGCGGTCAAGGTAATACCGGCTGTGCGACTGAAGTTGCGCGTAAGAAAACCTCCCGAGGGATTCTGGGTGTGCAGACATTGCGGAGGCATGTCCCCGGAACTTAGCAAAGTATGCAATGAATGCCGCCGACCGAGAAGCTGACAGCTGATAAAATATGAATCAACAAAAAATGTTCAGATTTTGTTTTGGATGCGATCCGAGTGATGTTTCCGCGAAGGTGATAATGACGCCTTTTTTTCCGTTGAAATATTTTTCGGATGGTCCCGCCGCGGCATATTTTAAAGGGAAACTGTATTCCGGTTTTAATCTTGGGGAAGGTAAAAAGAAAGTAACCGTAACGTACTGTGGGATAGGAGATAAACTGCTAGGGGATGCCGTTCTCCTTCTTGGAGGCGCGGCGGTGAAAAAAATAATGTTCATCGGAACCTGCGGGGGCTTCAAAACATCCGATATCGGGGATATTGTTGTCGCGAAAAGCGCTTTCAACGGTGAGGGGTTTTCAAGATATCTTGAACAAGGGTTTTCCATGCAAAAATTTATAGAGGGAAAAAACCCGACGATACCCGTAGATACCATGAATGATGAGGTTATGAAATATCTTTCCGAACGAGTCGGAAAAGAAAAAATTAAAGAAGGAAAGATATTTACCATCGGGTCTCTGATGGCCGAAACTTACGAGAATCTCCGGGATATAGAGGAAAATGGTTTTATCGGGATAGAGATGGAGCTTTCGGCAGTTTATGCCGCCGCCAATCAGATAAAAGCCGCCGCAACCGGGTTATTACTTGTCAGCGATAAACCTCTTGAAAAAGGCCTTGAAGAGATCCCTGACCCTGAAGAGTTGCTGCGATTCAGGCAGGGGTTCACAGATCTGCCGCGTTTGGCCGCAGAATTCATGACGGAAAAGATATTATTTTGATACCAATACCAGGGAAAGGGTGCGGAGTTGCCTGCCGGTGTGGTATAATAAAGCCGTGAACAATGGCGATGCCCGGTCCGGTGATCCAGGAGGAAGAATATGAAGAAACAGGCTGTACTCATTCTTGCTGACGGGTTTGAAGAGATAGAAGCAGTCACTTCGGTCGACGTTTTACGACGGGCCGGAATAGATGTCATAGTTGCCGGGGTCGGAGGCGAGACCATAAAAAGTTCGCGAAATATGTTGGTTAAAACGGATATCAATGTAGAAAACATCACCGTTTTACCGGATGTCATCATTCTTCCGGGAGGTATGCCCGGCGCCGAACATATCGCAGGTTCCAGCAAAGTCAAAGATATGATCCGCCAAATGTCCGACAAAAAGAAATTTATAGCCGCAATATGTGCTTCCCCTGCCGTTGTGCTTGCCCCGCTGGGTGTTCTTAGAGGCAGGAAAGCCACTTGTTTCCCAGGTATGGAAGAAGCGTTCCCAAAAGACGCGAAATATATTCCCGATCCCGTCGTGCAGGACGGGAATCTGATAACCGGCAAGGGCCCTGCAGCGTCGGCGGCTTTTGCTTTCAAAATACTTGAAAATCTTTCCGGAAAAGATACTGCGACGCTTATTGCCGAAAAAATGCTTTTCAGCGTGTAAAAACGCGAAAGGATACCCATGGCGAAAAAAAACGTTCTTATTACCGGCGGCGCTGGTTTTGTAGGGTCTAATCTGGCTGTTCATCTTGAAGAGAACGAACCGGAATATAACATCGTATGTTTTGATAATCTGAAAAGGCACGGATCGGAACATAATCTCGAACGGTTAAAAGAGCACGGGATACGGTTTGTGCACGGGGATATAAGAAATAAAGAAGACTTCAGCGAAGCGGGGAAATTTGACATTATGATCGAATGTTCCGCGGAGCAGTCCGTCCCGTCCGGGCATGACGGATCTCCACAATACATGATAAATACGAATTTAACGGGCGCGATAAACTGTTTTGAAGCAGCCCGAAGCAATAACGCCGTAACTATATTTCTTTCCTCTGGCAGGATATATCCGATGGATGTTATAAACGGACTTTCCTACTACGAAAAGAGCACCAGGTATGAACTGAAATCTCCGCAAAAAATAGCAGGTGTTTCCTCTAACGGGTTTTCCGAACAATTTCCAATAAACGGTGTAAGATCGATGTACGGGGCCACGAAGATTGCGGCAGAGTTTTTGCTGAAAGAATATATTCATGCATACGGGATGAAAGGCGTGATCAACCGGTGCGGAGTAACAACCGGACCGTGGCAGACGGGAAAAGCCGACCAGGGGTTTGCGGTCCTTTGGGTCGCCAGTCATATGAAAAATAAAAATCTTGCGTATGAGGGGTTCGGCGGGAACGGGAAACAGGTCCGGGATATAATGCATGTAAGCGATCTTTACGAACTCGTTATAAAACAGATAAAACGTATAGATGCCGTGAATGGTAAGATATTTAATGTCGGCGGCGGAGCGGAAAATTCGTTGTCTTTTCAAGAACTCACGGGGATCTGTCAGAGGGTAACCGGGGAGACGGTCAATATTAAAAAGATCAAAGATAACGGGCCCGACGATATGATATATTATGTTACGGATAATGAAAAAGTTTGCAATGAGCTCGGTTGGGCGCCGCTTCATAAAAAAGAACAGATAATTGTCGATATTTACGAATGGCTTAAAAGAAACAGAAAAATCCTGGATATGATAGTGTAGTCGTCGGTATAAGGCAGGAGATGTTATAGTATAATGCGGGTTTATCCCGGAGGAGGAACGGTATGAAACGTAATGTTCTGATAGACGGTCATTTGGTCGGAGAAGATGAACCGGTTTATATTATCGCGGAAGCCTGTGATAACCATCTCGGGGATATAAAGATAGCCCGGGAAATGGTGCGTCTAGCTAAACTTGCCGGAGCGGATGCGATAAAGTTTCAGCATCATCTGCCCGACGAGGAGATGCTGCCGAATGTGCCGGCGTCGGTCAATTATAATATGCCTCTGTATGATTTTCTAAAAAAACACGCGTTACATATAGAACAGCACGTCGAACTGAAGGAATACTGTCAGAATGTCGGCATACAGTATCTGTGCACGCCGTTCAGCTTAAAGGCCGCTGAGGAATTGCACAAGATAGGTCTGGAGGCATTCAAGATAGGGTCAGGGGAAATGACCGATATCCCGACACTTAAAAAAATAGCCGAATTCGGCAGGCCGATGATAGTATCTACCGGGATGAGCACCGTAGACGAGATCGATAGAACATATAAAATACTTACGGATATGAAAGTGCCGCTGATCCTTATGCACTGCGTGTCTGAATATCCGGCATTATACGAGGATGTTAATCTTGGGTTTATCGGAGAGATGATAAAACGTTACGATAAGGCCGTGATAGGACATTCGGATCATACGGAAGATCTTTATACATGTTATGCCGCTGTAGCGATGGGAGCGAAGGTTATAGAAAAACATGTTATAACCGATAAAAAGCTACCCGGACCGGACAAAGCCGTATCGATAGATTTTTATGAACTTGCCGGGCTTGTCGATGGAATCCGAAAGATCGAAGCCGCGTCGGGCGTGAACAGAAAAGTGCATAAAAGGGAATTTGATATACGGGCGTGGGCGGCCAGGAGTATTGTGGCGTTGTGCGACATACAACCGAGCGAGGTCATAACGAAAGATAAGATATGGTCCAAACGTCCCGGGACAGGTATTCCGGCGCATTTAATGGATAAATTAATAGGTATGCAGGCAAAGCGGCGTATAAAAAAGAACTCAATGATCAGTAAGGATGATCTGGTCGGCGGCGAGGAACTTCAATACTAGAATAGAACGAAAGCGGAAAAAGAGTCCGGGAAAGTGTCAGGATGTGTCGGTGAAAGACGAAAAAAAATCGTATCCGAAAGTTACTATAGTTACTCCGAGTTATAATCAGGGGAAATTTCTGGAAGAGACCATACGTTCTGTGTTGTCGCAGGATTATCCGAATATTGAATATATCGTCATGGACGGCGGGTCGACCGATGACAGTGTTGAGATAATAAAAAAATATGCCGACAAGATCGCTTTTTGGACGAGTGAAAAAGATAACGGACAGGCTGACGCGATAAATAAAGGATTCCGGAAAAGCACCGGAGATATACTCGCGTGGCTCAATTCGGACGATATCTATACAGATGATAAGGCTATAAGCCGGGTAGTGGAGATCTTTAACGCGGAGCATACTGCAGGAATAGTGTCCGCTAGATGTATCGATATAGACGAAAACGGTAAAGAAATAGGTCCTATCAATATTTCAAAAGAACATATAAATCCCGAATATCTAAGAAGACGGTCGGTTATAATACAGCCCGGTTCGTTTTTCAAAAAAGAGGTTGTGTCGGATTATCCGTTGAATAATGCCCTGTATTATGTTTTTGACTGGGATTTTTTTATCCGGGCTTCCGAAAAATATAAGATAGTGCCTGCCGTTTTTTTTGTGGCCGCCTGCCGGCAACATAAAAGCACCAAAACCTTAACCGGAGGGGTAAAGAGGACGGAGGAAATATCGTCCATATTCGAGCGATACAAAGGCAGGACATCCTGGCAGTATCGCGCATCGAGGGTGTTTTACCGGCTTTATCTATGGGATAGTTTTCTTCCCGGTCCGATGAAAGGCGCTTTGTCTCCTGGCATCAGAGCGTTAGCTATTATTCTTTACAAAATAACCGGAAAGAGAATTATAATAATCTGACATGAGACTTAATATCGAACAAAACAAACCGTTGGCAAAATTTACGACACTTGGCGTGGGCGGCAATGCCGAATATTATTGTGAAGTAGCGACATCGGCCCATATCGAGCAGGCTGTCGTGTACGCCAGGGATATGGGGCTTGACCTTACGTGTCTCGGCGGAGGGTCCAATCTTTTGATCAACGACCGGGGTATAAAAGGGCTGGTTATGCATATCAAGCCCTCTTTTTCGAATATGATAGTGGACGATAATTTTGTTATAGTTGAAAGCGGGACCCGTTTATCAAAGTTAGTGGAATATGTGTGCAAGAATGGGCTTCTTGATCTGTCGTGCTGCGCCGGTATCCCCGGATCGTGCGGGGGAGCTGTATACATGAATGCCGGGACTAAGATAGGAGAAATATCCGATAAAATAGAATGGGTGGAAGTATTTGATATCGCGACTGGGGATTTCAAAACTTTGGACGTGTCAGAAATGGGATTTGGATACAGGTACAGCACCTTACACGAGGAATTCGGAATAGTAACTAAGATAGCTTTTAAGAGAGAATCCGGCGATCCCGGGAAGTGGTGGAATACGGCGCGGGATCATCTTGAATATCGTGTCAAATCACAGCCACATGGAGTTAAAGGGTGGGCCGGCAGTTTTTTCAGGAATCCTCCGGGACAATTTGCCGGGCTATTGATAGATAAGACGGGTCTCAAAGGGTTAAAAATAGGAGGAGCGGAAGTGTCCGCCGTTCATGCTAATTTTCTGATAAATTCCGGCGGTGCCGCAGCCGATGATTTTATAGCGCTTATAAAAAAAGTCAAACAAAGCGTCAGGGAACAGTTTAATGTGGAGCTTAAGCTGGAAGTAAAACTGGCGGGATTCACCGAAGAAGAAAAAAAAGAGCTCTAAGACCCGAAACGCCGGTATCCGATGGAATCTTCGCCGTATTTATCTTTTATCCGGTCGAGTGCGGAAACAATGTTTTTCTTTTTTCTACTATCCTGAATATTCTCAAAAAGATCCCCGCTATCGCCGGTATCCAGAAAATTCGAGGTTTTCACTCCGAGAAGACGTATAGCCATAGATGAAGGTGTTTTTTTAAGTAACGAGAGAATTGTTTTATATATCTCGGGCGCGGAATCAAGCGGCAAAGGTATTGTGACCGAACGCAAAAAAGTGGAAAAGTCGCTGAAACGTATTTTTAGGGTTATAGTGCGGCATTTAAAGCGATGTCGTCTGAGCCTACGGGAGACGTCTTCCGAAAGACGCATAAGAGTATTATTTATGATTTCTTCGTTCAAGGTATCCTGTTCGAAAGTGTGTTCGTGGCTGATGGATTTTATTTCTGATACGGGCGCCACTTCACGTTCGTCGATACCGTTGGCCAGTTCCCAGACGTGCAGGCCGCTTTTCCCAAACCGTGAGATCATGCGTTCCCGGTTTTGTTTTGCCAGATCGCCGATGGTGTGTATGCCCATTTTTAAAAATTCCCGTTCGGATTTTTCTCCGATCCCCCAGAGTTTGCCGATCGGCAAAGGGAAAAGAAACTTTAAAAGATCCGCGTTTTTTACCACGGTAAAACCGTCGGGTTTATTTATGTCCGAGGCGATCTTTGCCGTCATTTTATTCGGGGCAAGGCCGACAGATGCCGTAAGACCAGTCTCTTTTTTTATGGACGATTTTATTTTTAGACATGTTCCTTCCGGCGTCCCAAAATGTTTATAGGTGCCAGTGATGTCGAGAAAAGCCTCATCAACGCTTATCGGCTCTATGTCCGGGGAGAATCTGTCTAATATGGCGAAAACTTCCCGCGAAGCGCTACAGTATTTTTCCATATCCACGGGCAGGAAAATACCGTCCGGGCATTTTTTGAAGGCGATCGAGATCGGCATTGCGGAATGTATACCGTATTTTCTCGCGGCATATGAGCATGCGGAAACCACGCCACGTCCCTTTCCGCCTTTAGGATCGGCGCCGACTATCACGGGTTTTCCTTTGTATTCGGGATGGTCCCTTTCTTCTACGGACGCGAAGAAGGCATCCATGTCTACATGAACTATGAATTTTTTGTTTTGTTCCATAAATGATTTTTAGAAGAAGGTCAAATATTACGCGGCATGGTAAAAATAAATTTACTTCCTTTTCCCAGTTCGCTTTCGGCCCAGATCTCGCCTTTGTGAAGTTCCACTATGCTTTTAGCGATAGCGAGGCCTAGTCCTGTGCCTTCATACTCGGACGATGCCACGCGCTCAAATTTTTCAAAAATCTTTTTTAAATGTTCTTTCGCGATACCAGGACCGGTATCTGTTATTTCGAACCTTATTTTATCCGGAGAAGGGATCGCCGTTAACGAGATAGATCCGCCGCTGGGCGTATATTTTATGGCGTTGCCGATGATATTTATCAAGATCTGACATAATTTATCCTTGTCCGCGCGCAGCGGCCCGATGTTTTCCGGAACATTGCATGTGAAATTAAGATTTTTATCGTAGAAACTTACTATATACGCGGAAGTTGTTTCTTTAATGAAAACAGGCAGGTCTATGTCGGTCATTTTCAGCTCTATTTTTCCGGATTCTATCTTTGAGAGGTCCAGAAGATCTGTAACAAGGCGTATAAGCCTGTCCGTGCTGTTATGTATGAAACCGAGTAACTTTTCGTTACGAGGAGTATTCCCGGATCGTTTATTGTCGGCAAGAAGGAGATCCACGGAGTTGTGTATGACGGATAACGGGTTTTTTATTTCGTGCGAGACCATCGAAACGAACAGGGATTTGGCCTCGTTAAGCTGTTTCAGGTTATCGTTGCTTTTCCGGAGTTCATCCGCGACGCGTTTTGATACCATCTGACCGAAAGATGTGGCTAAAAGCCCCACCTCATCGTCACGTTTTATGTCCACCAGTGTGATCTTTTGTTCCCCGGCGGCCAGGGCTTCCGTGGCTTTATGCAGTATTTTTAGGGGAGCGGTTATATGCCGCGCGGCAATAGCCGCCGCGGTGACCCCCAGTGCCAGTATGATTAAACCGAAGAGAACCACGTGCAGTAAAAGTATGTGAATAGGTTTAAAAGCTTCGGCAGTGTCTATTTTAGCCTCGAATCCCATATTTGACGTAGATATACAAGTATATGCGGCTAAAACCTCGGTTCCGGAATAGTCCTTATCGATAGTAATGCCGGTCTTGCCACCTGTAGCATATTCCATTGGATTTCCGATGTCGGAGTCCAGCGGAACAACAACTTCTAAAGGCATACGTGCTGCCCGATGTTCGGCGTTTATAAAGATGAGATCATTTCCCCGGCGCATACCTAACAACCATTCGCCCGTTTTTCCTATTCCCGCATGGTCGCTTAGTATATTGATAAGTTGTTCTGAATTAAAAGTGACTTTCAGGGTTCCAAGACGGTTCTTGCTGTCCGGAGATATGATCGGGAAATAGACATCGTAAAGGAGTTTACCTTTTTCCAGATAAATATCTCCAAAACAAGGTTTCATGCGTGAACTAGCAGGGATATTTTGTACTGCCGGGGAAGAATCCCCGCTGGAGTAGATCAACTTGTTTTGCATATCCATTACGTCGATGCGGGTGATCAGGATATTTGATTTTTGGGCGATATTGATAGTTTCGCACAGCCGGCCCAATGCTTCTTTGCTCTGCGGATCACTGTTTATTTTTTCAAGTCCTTCTGTTATGAACATACGAGAAGCGATAAGTCCTGCAGTTTCGATGTTAAAGTCGAATAATTCCGAGATTTGTGACGATTTGCTTTTCGCTACGGAGGAGAGATCGGAAAAAATACGTTTTTTCATGATCTCTCGGCTTTCCAGAAAAATAATAAGGGAAAGGGAAGATATGGTCAATACAAGCACCGTGGCCGTAATAACCATAAATTTAAGCGCCAGAGGAAATTTCACTTTTGAATTAGGCATAGTTTTAAAGAGTTGAAGTATTAACTGCTACACAAATATTTTACACCAAACGCCGTTTGCGGGGCAAGGAAGAATGTTATATTTAAAATGGATGAAAGTTAATGAAAGAATTACCCCAATAGCTTCTTTTAAGGTTACGAACGTGAAGGAGGATGTTTCATTAATATCTCTTTCATGTCCGGGTTTTCGAGCAAACTCCCGTAGTGAAATATCACGGAGGACGCGCAGCCGGAAGTTTCTGAAACCGACAGTTCTTCCTCGAATTTTTTAGGAGAATCCACCAGTTCGTATGCGCCGACGGCCAGATTTATTTTTTTCATGTCGCGCGCCGTGCTTTTTACATCGAAAACATATTCTTTGAATTTCGCCGGATCCGCGGCATAGCTCATGACGGTCACAAATTCAACAAGCCCGCTTCGCAACCAGCTCGCCCAATCCTGTAACGCTTCATGATATGCCCGGGAATACGGGGCGCATCCCGTGGTTGAGATATGTATATCAGGTCTGATAGAACGGGTTTTTTCGACAAGTTGTGTTAGCAGCCCGGTTACCTGCGCGCGTTTCCAGTCTTTCCATTTTTTGCTGTCTTCTTTTATCTCTTTACAGCCGGATGATTTTTTGAATCTTTCCATATTCATTTTTGTATAACCGTATACAGGATGTTCGTCGGGGTACCGGATATAGTCGAATTGTATGCCGTCAAGGTCGGGGTAAGACATAAGTATCTCACCAACTATTTCCGTTAGATCATTGCGGACCCTGAGATCTCCCGGTTCCAGGAAATACTGCTCGTCGATCTTGTAGTCTTCGAGGACATGTTTTTC
This sequence comes from Candidatus Omnitrophota bacterium, assembly GCA_035403965.1. Lineage (GTDB taxonomy): Bacteria > Omnitrophota > Gorgyraeia > Tantalellales > Tantalellaceae > DAONGE01. The sequence continues at coordinate 26,442 of DAONGE010000017.1, forward strand.
TTTCGTGTTCGTCGTGAGTATGCTCAGACCGTATTTCTTAAGTAAAGGCGCCTCTGTGTTTTTACTGAGGCTTAAAAGGTTCAGCCAGGCGTGAACTTTAATGCCCGAAGCATGGGCTTCCCGGATAAGTAGGGAGAAAGGATCTTCGGAAACATTTTTCAAACATTCTTCGTAGGGGGCCGAATCGGCAAAATTTGATCTGAACCACGCGCGGTTGGCGCGGTATATCTGCACATATAACGTTTTTATGCCGTTTTTTTTAGAAAAATCTATAAGGCCTTTTATGGCGGAGCGGCTTTGCAACACGGACGGTTCCTGTATGACCGTGACGTATAACCCGCTTCCGGAAGTTTCGGTGGCCCATGAAGATGTCCCGGAGGCGGTGAATATTACAGCTAACAGCCAGAATAGTATTTTAGACATGGAATGTTCTCCGAAACGGTGTTAATTTTAAGAAGTTAAAGGCCCTCGACCACTACGGCATCGACCTTAGCGCTTTTCTCGCGCAACTGCGCAATAGCCCGGTATTCCGGGGAATTGTACCAGGCGCCGAATTTTTCCATGGACTCAAATTCCACGATCACTATTTTCATAGGTTTCCAGTCTCCGAGTACGGCGTTTATGGTCCCTCCCCGTGCCAGATATCTCCCCCCGAATTTTTGTATTATCGGAGGAACTTTTTTCATGTACTCACCGTACATTTCAGGATCCATTACTTTTTTAGCCTCTATCAGCATGTAAACCGACATTTTACTCCCCTTCATTTCAGTGGCGATAATATGCTCATAATTATAGAACAAACACGGGGGAATGTATATATTGGGGGTTGTAAAATCAGGTAACTATTTTTTTTGCCAGCGAAGAAGCATTTCTTGTAGCTTGACTATCGTAAGAGGTTTTGTGAGATAATCGTTCATTCCGGCGGTTCGGGCTGACACTACATCTTCTTTCATTACTGCCGCGCTTAAGGCGATGATGGGGATGTGAGTGTTGATCTCTTTCCGTATTATCTTTGTGGCTTCTATTCCATCCAGTACGGGCATCTGTATGTCCATAAGGATCATATCGTAGGTATTTTGTTTTAACATCTGGATGGCTTCCTGACCGTCTTTTGCCGAATCGGGTTTGCACCCGAGCATTTCTAAAAATTTAACAAGAAGTTTCAGGTTTACTGGATGATCTTCGACTATAAGGACCCTTAGCCCATGAAGAGCGGTTTCTGAAGCGATATGTTCCGTTATAAGAGGGGCATGTGACAGTATGTGTGTTCCAAAAAGAGTTTGTATAACTCCCACAAGGTCAGCCCGCAAGACGGGTTTTGTTATATAAGCGTCAAAACCGGCGGTGTGCGCGGCCTGTGCGGTGCCGGGGAGTGCGTTGCTGGCTACGGCGAGTAATTTGAGGTTCTTATATTTTTCATCGCTACGGATATTTTTCGCGAGCCAGTAACCATCCATTTCCTGCATTATTATATCGCTTATGATCATGTCGGGTAAAGTACTCGTAGTGTTGAGCCAGTTAAGGAATTCTTTTGCGGAGAATGTGGTAAAAATTATATTCATGCCGATCTCGGAAAGATAAGTATTTATCAGGCGGCTGGAAGTGGCCATGTCGTCGACAACAGCTACGGTTTTATTCCGCAGTTCGGATAAAGGGACAGGGGATATGTTACAGTATGGTTCCTGTTGCGGGTCATACTCACAACGTATTGTCGCCGTAAAAACCGAACCTTTGCCAAGTTGCGATGAGACAGTGACATTTCCGTTCATTTTCTCGGAAAGGGATTTTACAATATATAACCCAAGGCCTGTCCCGCCGTATTTTCTCGTTGTGGAGGAATCCGCTTGTGAAAAAGCCTCAAAGAGATTTTTTAACTGTAAAGGTGACATGCCCAGTCCCGTATCAGCTATTTCGAAAGTAAGGCGATACTGTTTTTCGTCCTCTATACTACCCCTTACGGATATACGTATGGCTCCTCCTGAGTCCGTGAATTTTATAGCGTTGTTCACAAGATTCATTATGATTTGCCGTATACGGGTCGGATCCCCGATGAGTTTTTGTTCCGAGTCAAGGTGTATGGTATATGAGAGATCTATCCCTTTTGCCTGAGCGCGTAGATTCAGGCTTTTTATGGCGCTTTCCACAAGGTGGCGGATATCGAAAAATATGTGCTCAAGCGTGACTTTACCGGCCTCAATTTTAGATACATCCAGCACCTCGTCGATGAGGTTAAGGAGGAGGTGTCCATTCTCAACTATGATGGAGAGGAACTCTTTCTGGTTTTCATTTAGCTCAGTGTTCTTTAATAGGTCGGAATAGCCGATCACCGCGTTCATAGGTGTGCGTATCTCGTGGCTCATGTTGGCCAGGAATTGATTCTTTGCCTGGCTGGCGATCTCAGCTTTTATAAGATCACGTTCCGTATTTATTTTCTCGGTTATATCCTCGAAAGATTCGATCCCGCCGATCCGTGTTCCTTTTTCGTCCGTCAGGAAATCGGAATTTTTAGATATCTGGCGCAATTTTCCGTCCTTACGGCGAATAGTACAAGTCGCGCCGGATATGGGTTTTTCAAAATTGTCGGAAAACAATCTGCACAAATGACTGCAAGGCTCTATCGAAAATGTGCTGCAGGGTTTCCCGATTATCTCTTCATCCGTGTATCCGGTGATCTTTTCGGCTGTTTTATTCCATGTGGTTATATGTTTATTCAAGTCGATCGTGAAAATAGCGCTTGGAACTATGCGGTAAAGATGTTCGGCGTATTCTTTTGCCAGGCGCATAGCATGTTCGGATTCACGAAGCGCGTGCTCGGTCTTTTTTTGTTCCGTGATATCCCTGAAAGACCACAACCGTCCGAGGTCATTCTCGATATTAAGCGGACGCGAAAACCGCTCGAAGACCCTGCCGTCCTTTAAGTAAAGCAGATCGGTATCGATAACGGTAGAGGTGTAAAGCTTCTGGACTTTCGCCAAGAAAGATGATGGGTCTTTTTGCTGATTTGTGACGTAAAGCAATAATGCGTCATCTTCCGCTGTTAAAAGCAGGGCCTCCGGAATGTTCCACATATCGCAAAACCGTTTATTTGTATGAATAATGCGGCGTTTACTGTCTACCGCAAGTATGCCGTCCGCGGTGGATTCAAGTATTGTGTTCATTTCAATTGAGCTTTTACGAATTTCGGATTCCTGTTGTTTTATACCACGATCAGTCCGGTATAGAATGATGTATAAAAAACAAAGTAACAGCGTGATCGTGCCGATCAGAACAGCGCCGGTTATCGGAATGGTGCGTCTGAATTCATATAATTGGGACGAAATATCCGCCATGCATATTAAAGCGCCCACGTTCTTGTCAGACTTATTGTCGATAGGGTATGAATATATCAGCCATGTTTTTCCGCTGAATTTTGTTTCTCCGAATTTATTAGCGGAGGCGGCATTCTTAATGACGAAGTTGTCAAATTCCGCGGGTAAATACGCCATTGAGCTATAAACAAGAACGTGATCGGGGAGGCGTTCCCAGTCATGTGAGTATCCTTCGGCGCTCATGGCGGTTTCCCATGTATTTTTATCGAGAAGGTTTTTACGGATCACTACCGCTATTTCTATTCCGGAATTAAGGGAAAGTTTTTCAATTATGGGCACCAGTTCTTTTTTAAAAGAAACGTCGCGGGTCGAGACTTTGTCGCCGAAAGACCGAAACACCGATTGAATGATAGCCGGGATAGTGCGCATATGGTTTTTTATGGCGGTATTGAAAGTCGAAAGTTGAAATTGCCATATAAGCGTTCCGCAAACTATTATCAGGAAGAGCATTGAAACCACAAGCGGGATCATTAACTGCCGGGTTATAGGTTTTAGGGGGGCGGAAGCGCGTTTGCGCGCGGTCAGCAAAATAGTAATTACGGCCATTAATAATATCAGAGTCAGGGCTAAGGGTAGCGCGGCGTGTGATGCTATCTCCAATTGCCAGACATAAGACTCTATATCCATTCCAATAACAAGCGCGATATCTTTTGTGGAAGGGTCTATGATCGGGAAAAACACGCTAAAAAAAGAACCGTATTCATCCGAATATATCCCGCTGAAATGGGGCTTTTTGTCGCGGAAAGAGTCAAGTACGGCCTTAGGGGGCCGTTCGTATATGACCCCGGGGGGAGATGCGCGGGGATCCTTTTCATCTATATTTTCTGGGCCAAAAAGGATCTTTCCGTCGTGTTGTACCATGCTGTAAATGCTCAGATATCTTCCCGTGATATTCAGCGCGGATTGAGCTATGGGGCCGTAAGATATCATTTGGGACCGTACCCGCTGGAATGGAACAAGGTGCTTATCTTTCAGCGTAAAAGTCAGGGATTTTATATCGTTTAAGTCCAGCATGTTGGCCACCGCTTGCGCTTGCCCACTGATCTTGTCGCAGAGTTTTTCGCTGTAGCTTTTGGCCGTCCATAACGAGACAGATGCTCCGATCAGCAATATGACCGGGATGCTAAAAATGAGACGAAGATAGAAATTTTTATTTTGGTCCATAATGTGATATTAAAATTATTATACCTGAAAAAAACGAATAGGAAATGCCGTAGGGCTTATTTTTGATTCATCGAGTCTGCGGCTATAAAATTTGAATATAAATTTGTTCGGAGAAATAAGTTTAGGTAAGGTTATTATGGTAAGCTATAGTACACCCGGTTTTTTTATTGAGCCCGGAGCACAATATGGGAAAAGTAGAAAAAAGTTTATTTATTCCGGCAATGATCGGTATTGTCGCGTTCATTATTGTCTGTGCCAGCGCGTATGGGATAGTTTTGAAAGGTTTTCTTCGCGTAGAGCAGATGTTGATGGAGAGGAATATAGTCAGGGTCCAACAGCTTATACACAATCAGGAGCAGCGAATAGCGATAAATGTCACCGATTGGGCCAAATGGGATGACGCGTACAATTTCGTTAAGGATCGGAATGAGCGATTTATCCAGTTCAATCTTACCGACGAGGCCATTCTGGATCTGAAACTGAACATGGCCATATACTTTGACCGGGAAGGGAATATTGTCTACTCAAAATATATCGATAACCACTCCGGAAAAACCTCTCCTCTCCCAAAGGAAGTTAAGGAGATAATAAACCGGTCGGGGAATATTCTAATAAGACATAATGACATGGAAACTGTTGTGTCCGGGGTGATAATGGTTTCCGGTACGCCGATGGTGATCGCTTCCAGCGCGGTGCTCACAAGCAAAAAACAGGGGCCGATAGAAGGATATCTGATATTCGGGCAGAAAATGGACGAGGCCTGGGTCAAGGATTTTTCAAGGATAATAGCTTTGCCCATGGAGTTTTATGATGTAGGGAACGATAAAGTACCAGAAGAAGTCAGAAAAGCGGAAAATGAGCTGGTAGACAAAGGAAAAGAATATTATGGGGTTCTAAAAAATCATAATGAATCCGCAGCGTATGGGCTAAAACGGGACATATTTGGTGACGCCGCGTTTTTATTCGCGGTATATATGCAAAGGGATGTGTATAGCGAAGGGGTGGGAGCGTTAGGGTACTTTCTGTTCGTTTTGATAACCGTTGGATGTATATTCGGGATATTTTTTTATGTACCGCTTATTATCGAAGTCATGCTGAGAAAACGATCCGAAGCGAGATTCAAACATGTAAGTGAGAATATCGGTGAATGTATATTTGAGATGGATCTGACAGGGAAGTATATATATGTCGGTCCGACCATAAAAAAACTTTTAGGATATGATAAGGAAGAAGTTGTCGGGAAAAAATATTTTTACGATTTTTCGCCGGAAAGCGAAAAAGAAGAAGTAAAGAAGAACGCAATTGATATATTTGCTAAAAGAGAAGCGATAAAACAGATGGTGGTAATCGATGTTAAAAAGGACGGTAGAAAAATAAAGATAGAGATAAGCGCGGCGCCTGTATATGACGGAAGGGGCAGATGCGTTGGATATAGGGGGGCCGGGCGAGACGTGACCGAGAGAGAAAGGATCAAGGAGGAGTTGAGGGCCTCTAAGGAAATGGCCGACATCGCGAGTGTGGCGAAAAGCCGTTTTCTTGCCAATATGTCGCATGAGATCCGCACCCCGATGAACGCCGTGATAGGGTTCGCTCAACTTTTAAGCACTACAAAACTTGATGACGATCAGAAAAAGTATGTGGATATGATAAATTCCAGCGGGAAAGTTCTCCTGAACGTTATAAGCGATATCCTCGATGTTTCGAAAATAGACGCCGGCAGGATAGTGTTAGAGGAAATGGGATTCGATCTTAAAAAGGTAATTAACGAAGTGATAAGGATGTTCGAACCCAAGATAGACGCTAATGTGTTGAGTTTAAATTATACGATCGCAGACAATGTGCCGCTCAGGTTGGTGGGGGACCCGATAAGATTGCAGCAGATACTGATCAACATGACGGGAAACGCCGTTAAATTCACAAAAAAAGGATCGATCTCCATTTCGTGCACATTGAAGGAACGGTTGCCCGGAGGGATGCTATACCTTCTTTTCAGCGTAAAAGATACGGGGATTGGTATCGCTCCGGAAAAGATCAGGAATATATTCGAGCCGTTCGTTCAGGCAGACAGTTCAACGACGCGTGTTTATGGCGGAACGGGGCTGGGATTGTCGATATGTAAAAAGCTGGTTACGTTGATGGACGGAGAGATCTGGGCGGAGTCCACGCCCGGCGTCGGGAGTGAATTCTTTTTTACGGTAGTGCAGCGTGAAGAGACTTTAAACGATCGGGAAAAAAGAAAAGATATTCTATCGGTAGCACATGAAGAAACGATACCGAATGGCATACATATACTTGTGGCCGAAGATAACAGGATAAACATGGTGCTGATCACCGAGATATTAAAAAAATTCGGTTGTTCTGTGGATGCGGCCGTGGACGGGAATGACGCAGTACAAAAAGCTATGATAGGTCGGTATGATATGATATTTATGGATATACAAATGCCGGTCATGAATGGGATAGAAGCCGCGGCCGCGATACGCAAAACTATATCAAAAGAAGTGCCTATCGTCGCGCTTACCGCGACGGCGATGAAAGAAGAGCTGGACCAGGCCATGGCGTGCGGGATGAATGATTGTATAGTGAAGCCTATTAATGTGATAAAGCTGAAAGAGATCATAATCAAGTACGCGAAAAACTATCGAGCCTGTTAATTATTTTTGAACGGATAAAAACTAGTTAGATCGGTAAAGTAAATCTGAAGGATGACCCTTTACCGGGTTCCGATTCAACCCAGATCCTGCCGCCATGATGAGAGATGATCTCTTTTGAGATAGCAAGGCCAAGGCCTGATCCGCCCGTTTTATCTTTAAAAGAACTTTGAAGTTGTGAAAAAGTATGGAACAGTTTAGGGATGTCTTCCTTACGTATGCCGGGCCCGGTATCATCCACGGAGATGCATAATACATCTCTTTCTTTTTTAGCTTTTATGGTTATGCTACCTTTATCCGTAAATTTAAAAGCGTTATTGACAAGATTAGTTAGAACCTGGATTATTCTGTCATGATCCAGTTTTATTAGCGGTAAGTCAGGTTCTATTTCTAGGTTGAATTCAAGGCCTTTTTCACGCATCATGACCTTCATCGTAGCGTATACTTCGTTGATCAGCCCGTAGATATCATGCTCGCGTATATTGAACTGCATGGCGCCGGAACCGAGCTTTTGGAAATCTAGCACGTCGTTTATAAGTCTGTTGAGACGGTTCGCGTTGCGGACAATGACCTCAAGAAAAGTTTTTTGTTCTTGTGAGACGCTCCCGACGAGCCCGTCGAGTATGATGCCGGCGCCTTCTTTTATCGGTCCAAGAGGTGTGCGTAATTCGTGCGATACCATAGATATGAAACGTGATTTCATCTCGGCTGTTTCCTCGATCTGCTTTTGCGCTTTTTTCTGTTCCGAAATATCGCGCGCGATATGCACGATGCCGTATATGTCGCCGTGATCGTCGATAAGAGGGGATGTCGTAACAAGAAGAGGTATCCCTAACTCCGGATCGATCACTTCTACGGTCGTTACCTGCTTTTTTGTCATTGTTTCGGCGGCGGGGCAACCCGGCCAATTATGGGAAAGATGATGGACTATGTCGTGACACTTTTTTCCTAGGATATCTTTGGGAGAAAGTTTCATCGCTTCAAAAAAAGCCTTGTTGGCCTTTACGATCGTGTGATCAGTGTCCAGAATGAATATCATGTCCGTTATCGAGTTGAACGTGTTTTCCCATTCACGGTTCGCGTTCCGGATGGTTTCCTGTGCTTTTTTGTGTTCGGTAAGATCTATGAAAGTAATGAGAAAAGAACTCCCGATCGGAACGCCGGATATCTCTACGATACGCACCGTGCCATCTTTACATGTGATGTTGTATTCGGCGGGCGGGATATCGGTTCCTTCGCGTTTTGCTTTGGCCACGCCGTCGCCCCAGTGTTTCATTACCCATTGCCTGTATTTTTCGTCAGGGTACGCGATTGGCCACCATTCTTTCAGTGATGGTATATCGGCCGGAGTATACCCGAAAACGCGGATGAACCGGTCGTTAAAATATCGGAGGGTACCATTCCTGTCCAGAAAACAGAAGGGGACGGATGCCAGCTTAAAGAGCGCTCGGAAGCGTTCTTCGCTTTCCCGGAAAGAAGCCTCGGCCGCTTTTCTGACTGAGACCTCGTTATTCAGATCGGCAAGGGACGCGGTTTTAAATTTTAATTCTTCCGACATTTTATCTACGTTGTCGGCAAGTTCGCCGATCTCATCCGAACGGTGTATGCCTATCTTGTGGTCCAGGTTGCCGGTCGCGATGATATTCAAACTGCGCCGGATGGCTTCTATAGGTTTGGAAATGTTACGTGAAAAAATAAATGAGGCGATGGCCAAAAACACGACCAGTATAAAAAAGGTTGTCAGTAGCAGGCTGCGTAATCGATATATAGGTTGAAAGACCTCGTCTTTATCCACTTTTATGACCATGCCCCAGCGAAGTTCGGGTATATATTGCCATCTGGCTAAAACGGTTTTTTTGCGGTAATCTACGCCGAAACCTATACCGGTCTCTCCGTTGACCGCTTTCTGTGACGGAGTGGATAGCGATGACCCAATCAGAACCTTGTGTTTTAAAGTGGCGTTAGGATCGAATCTGGTCGGCGTTGTGGAAAATACGGCGTTGTCTACGCGTTTGACCAGTACAATGTCGCCCGTTGAGGGGAGCCCGGCGTAATCCCCGGCGAATCTGTTAAGTATCTCCTGGGATATCTGAAAGACAAGCGTGCCGATAAACTCGTTATTGTCGAAAACCGGGGAAGCTATGAAAAGCGCCGGCTGTCGGGATGGAAAATAAATGTTATAATCGGAGATCAAAACGCTAAGGTAAAAACCGACGGAGTCCATAAGATCGGAAAGAGAGGTGTCTTTGAGCTCAGTACCGTGAATATTTTTTCCGAGATCGTTTTCATGTTTAAGGGAGAATATTATATCTCCTTTCCGGGATATAAGAAGGATATCGTAAAGGGATTCGTTTGTATCCAGATAATGTTGAAAAATAGGCCAATATCGGTTTTCAACGGATTTATATTCATCGCTGTGAAGCCCGCGTGTCTCAAAGATAGGGGTTAGTTCATTGAACGCTTTTATCGGTGTGGGGCCTGAGGCCCTTTCGGTTATGAAGGCGGCGAGGTCCGCCAGTATGCGTTCGAGCAGAGCATGCCGGCCGTCGCTTATCGCTATCAGTTTGTTCTGTATGTGGCTTGTTAACGAGCTTTCAAGGACGCGATAACTGAGAATGCCCATAAGTAAGAGCGGGATCATCGCGGCGATGAAAAAGAAAAGAAAGGTCCGCGGAAATAATTTTGATCTTTTAAAATTTTTCATGCTTTATTCATCCGTATCAGCGCGCGTCTTTCCCGCGCTCCATTGACCGTTATATCTTTTATAGAGTGTTTTCAGAAAGGCCTCCCAATAAGTTTTGTCCCTGAAGCTAGGATAGGGTACCGGATCAATAGGTGAATTTGATGCCCAGACGATATCAAAGGCGCCATTCGCGTTAACTTTTCCTATGCGTACGGTTTTGCCGGCGTGATTGTTGTAGTAAACGCTGACGATCCCCTCAGGCGCCGGGAAACTGATATTATGCAGATGGTTTGTGATGTTCGTCGAATTGTCGGTGTCGCCGCACTCTTTGACGGATCTATACCACAAATTAACACCAATGTAAGCGGCTTCCATCGGATCAGTTATCCGGATATTGGGGCCGTACCGGTTTACGAACTTTTCAACGAATCGGCGATTATTCGGACTGTCTATGTTTTCAAAATAACTCCAACAGGCATAAAGCCCGGGCATATGTTCCTTCAAAATATTATTTTTCCCGGCGGTTTTCATCCGGTCGAGGAACGACTTGATCTCATTTTCTTCCATGCTGAGCGACATGATGGATATATCTGTTTTGAATAAGCCCGTGTTGTAAAGGGTTTCTAAAAAGGCAATATTGCTGTCGCCGTTAAGCGTGTTCAGTATTACATCCGGTTTTGTTTCACGTATCTTATCTACTATTTTTGAGAAATCGGAGTTCCCCAAAAGAACATATTCCTCGGCTAAGATCTCGCCGCCGGCGAATCCGATCACGCTTTTGGCCATATCGTTAGCCGCGCGCGGGAAAACGTAATCCAAGCCTATTAGAAAGAATTTTTTTCCGAGATTTTTAAAAGCCCAGTTCACGGCCGGTATGATCTGCTGATTGGGAGAGGCGCCCATATATATTATGTTAGATGAGCGCTCGAGCCCTTCGTACTGGACGGGATAGAAGAGAAGACTGTTGTATTTTTCAACGACAGGTTTCACGCTTTTACGGCTTGCCGATGTCCAGCATCCGAAAATGACTTTGACATTTTCCCGCGTTATAAGGCGCTCCGCCTCTTTCGCGAAAAAGGCGGGATCTGATCTCCCGTCCGCGATCACGGGTTCGATCTTTGAACCAAGAAGCCCGCCTTGTGAGTTTATCTCCTCGATAGCGAGCAAAGTAGCGTCAACGACGGGTTTTTCGCTTATGGCCATTGTACCCGTGAGAGAATGGAGTATGCCCATCTTGATAGGTGGATGGGTCTTATGAAAAAGCAGATGATGTATATTATCGTGAAAATAAAACTCAGCCGTTATCAGAATTAAAAAAATGATAACGGTGAAAAGAAAGATCTTTTCAAGTCGCGTTCTTTTCATTAAACACCCGTAACAATTGTACCGAACCGTTTTGGGCGAAGCAAGAGAAAGAAAATCACATCAGCATTCATCGCTCCGGCGAGCATGTCAGATTTGCTGTTTCATCTTGCGGGACACCTTGCGACCGAGGACGCAATGTCCGAGGGAGTGCCGAGGCCTCCGGACGAGGCCGTCTCCGCTCGCTTAGCGTTCGGCCTCGCTCTCTGTAAGATGTCGAGCGTCATCCTGCGCGTTTCGAGAAAAGCCCTGTTAGTTTTGTTCTCCCGGCGTTCGCAATGATGGCATACACGAGCCTTGTCCAGTTAAATTGGCGAAACGAGAAGTTCTGTCGTTCAGACGATTTCCTTATTCGGAGAATTTTCTGACAATTTTGGCGCCTGCGGAATATTCCTCCAAGCACATTCCTATTATCCGCCTGTTCGGAAGTTCTGCGCTCTTCAGAAAAATACCCTGTTATTTTTGATCTCCAGGCGTTTGATACTTCGCCGAAGCGTAAAATAATTTTATCTTTTGCGGGTATTTTTCTTAAGTGCTCGAACATTCCGAACAGGCGGATTGTGGGAAAAGTATTTTAAGGTTCATGTAATTTTCTATTCTTTTAAAAACAGTCATGGAGCCCGCAGGGCGGAATCCCGTACCGAACACATGGTGTTCTGGTACGGGATAAAATTCTCCGGGAAATCGTTTGGGAGCAGGTCTTCTCGTTTTATAATTTTTTCAGCAGGTCTTTCGCGACTTTTTCTCCGGATAAAAGCATGCCGCCGAATATGGGGCCCATGCGGTATCCGCCGAAGACCGCGTTCGCGCACATGCCGCAGACATAAAATCCGGGGCACACTTCTTTCGAGTTTTTAACGATCTTGTCTTCGCCCGCCTCGGCCCACATGGACTGTTCGCCCATCAGCCTGCCGGATCTTGTTTTTAGGGATATGCCGGACTTTTTTTCGATTATTTTAGCGACCTCGGCCGGATGGCCCGTGGCGTCCACGACGAACTTCGCGCGCATAGTTACCGGGTCGACGTGCAGATTGGCCATTTCAACGGCCGTCCAGTTGAGCACAAGGCCGGAGACCCTTTCGTCCCTGACCAGGACATCCTCGGCGCTCAAAAGGTTGAAGATCCTGAGCCCCGCTTTTACGGCTTTCGAACAGATGGTGGATACAGTTTCAACGGAATCGGCGAGGTAATAATTTTTTTCGTAAAGATCGGTTTTAATATCAAGTTCATCCATGATCTTTTTAGCGGATGACTGAACGACGATCTCGTTGAACATGATCCCGCCGCCCCACATGCCTCCGCCTATCGATAACTTTCTTTCGAACAGGACTACCTGTTTACCGGCTTTCGCCAAATAGTACCCGCAGACCAGCCCCGCCGGCCCGCCCCCGACGATAGCCACATCCACATCCAGCGCTTTGATGAGTTTTTTACTGTAAGATTCGATGATCGCCCGGGAAATTTTGATCTCATCCAGTTTCATGTTTATTCTCCTTATTTTAAAAATAAAAAACCCCGTACGCCAGCACGCACGGGGTTTAACCTTATATCCCTACGCTGGCATTATCCAGATCAGGTTCACGGGTCATCCGCTTTTAGCGGAACTCTCAGGCCGTTATTACGACCTCCCCAAAATATCCTATTTATTGTTTAAATTTAATTCATTCCTTTCTTGTGTTACGGTCTTTCCTGATAATTCGGCGCTTCGCGAGTGATGATTATATCATGCGGATGAGATTCCGCTTTGCCGGCCTCCGTGATCCTTACGAACTGCGCGATGGTCCTAAGATCTTCTATATTCTCCGCGCCTACGTAACCCATGCCGCGTTTTAACCCGCCGATATATTGATAAAGGACTTCTTTAAGCGGCCCTTTGTAAGGTACCATGCCTTCCATGCCTTCGGGGACCAGGTCATTTTTTCCCTGGTTGTATCTTTCGCGAGAACCTTTGTTGCTTTCCATGGCGCCTAACGACCCCATGCCGCGGTATACCTTATATTGCACTCCTTGATGAAAACGGAACTCGCCCGGACTTTCTTTTGTTCCGGCAAGCATATTACCCATCATCACCGAGTGGGCTCCCGCGCCGATGGCGATAGGGATGTCCCCCGAAAATTTCAAGCCGCCGTCCGCACATACCGGGACGCCGAATTTAGAAGCTACTTTCGCGCATTCATAGATCGCGCTGACCTGAGGTTTGCCGATACCTGCGATGATACGTGTGGTGCAGATAGATCCTGGGCCTTGTCCGACCTTTAATCCATCCGCGCCTGCCCGGCATAGTCTTTCAGCTGATTCCGGTTCGGAGATATTTCCGGCTAAAATGTCGATATTATATTTTTTCTTAAGCGCCTTGAGGGTTTCTATGACCCCCTTGGAATCGCCGTGTGCGGTATCGATTATCACTAGGTCGATCTTTTCATTGATCAGTTTCTCAACACGTTCGAAAGCGTCGTCATAAACCCCGACCGCAGCTGCTACCCTTAAACGACCGCTTTCATCCACATTGAATGTTTTTGAATCCCCGAACAGTATTCGTTTAACGTCACTGAAAGTGTACAAGCCAGCGATCTTTCCGTCCTTATCCACCAACGGGATCACTTTTTTCTTATTTTCTTCCATAATACGGTATGCTTCACGTAGCCCCATGCCTGGAGTGCCGGTGATGACCTGTTTGGTCATTATTTGTTTTGCTTTCAGAGAATGGTCTACGCAGAAGTCAAAGTCATTCTTAGTCAATATCCCGACCAGACATTGTTTGCTGTTAATGATGGGGAATGAGTGAAAAGCGAAATCTTTTTCTTTTTTATGAGCGAGTATCTCTCCGATGGAAGTGTTTTCATCGAAGCAAATAGGTTTTTCTATAAGCCCGTTAAGGTGGAATTTAACTTTAGCGACTTGAGAAGCCTGTTCCTGTGCGCTGAAGTTCTTGTGTATTACACCGATGCCACCGAGCTTGGCGATCTCTATAGCCATTTCGGCCTTGGTTACGGTATCCATCGCCGCGCTGACTATAGGTATCTTCAAACCGACGTTTTTCGAGAATCGCGATTCGACGTTTATGTCGTCCGGCAGCATAGAAGAGTATCCGGCCGTCAGACGTACGTCGTCATAGGTAAGAGCGATGCCCTGATCGCTGACCTTTTTGAAAAAAGCGTCGCGTTTTTTTAAAAGTTTTTGTTTACTTTGTGTGTTGCTGTCTTTTGATCGTTTCATAGAATTTTCATGGGTCGGATTTGAATATAAAAAAGGCTTTTCAACTCCCCATGCCTCCTTTAGATTCCCCCAATTATACCATTATTATCTAAAAATGGTAAGAAATTTAGATAATGTGTTTTATCCTGAAGGTTTCGGGAATTAACCCGAGTATTTTATTCGCCATATATGACGGATATTATCAGCCCCTTGATTGGCATTTCGATCAATCCTAAAATAGTCCAGTAGATCACCACTCCGGTTGAGATTGTCATAAAAGAATAGGTGGTGAACATGCCCGGCAATATGCCGACGGCCCAAATGCAAGATCCGAATATAAGCCCTTTTGCTAATTTATTTTTTCCAGGTATTCCTTTTTGAAATAATGCGTATACGATGACGAGCGCCATGTTGAGCAGGAAAGCGCATATATTGAACATCAATCCTGGAGGCCCTTGCATAGGTTTCCAGATGTTGATAGGTTCGAGTTTATATACCCAATTAAATAGCCATCCGCAGGTAAGTCCCCCGGCGATCATTCCGAATAGTGACAGCGCTATCGCCGCGATAATTATTTTTCCGATCTTCATAATGTCCTCCTGGGTGTTGTGACGTTAAACTATACGTTTTAGGTATGGTGTTTTTTGAATACCCCATACGATAAAAAAAGAAATAAAATATATGAATATGGCGATTGCCGGGATAGTGATTAAAGGATGCCCGGTTGTTGATTTAACAAAGAATCCCAGCCTTCCTTTATCCAGGATGTCTATGATCATAGGGTGGATCAAATAAATACCGAAACTGGCCTTTGACGAAGTGAGTATGAAATTTTTGATCGGTATAGCAATCCTGTTCTCTTGTGAAGACAACAATGTTTTTATAATAACGAAAAAAGACGCGCAGTAAAACACGATATTGGGCGACAGATTATCATAAAACATTAATTGGAAAGATCCCGAACGCATGGTCAGCCATCCGGTCCCGAAAAAACAGATGAATAAACACGCGAGCCAAACGATACCGGCGGTTTTTGTCCATTTTTCCCGCGTGTATTTCATAAGGAAACATCCGAGAACAAAGTATCCGAGAAATCCCTGCGCTATCCCTACGGATAGATCAATGTGAACCCCGGGCAAGCCGAAGAACCGTGCGAACCTGTCGATAAAAGGCAAAAGGGAGCCGAGGGCAAACCATATTCCCAGAAAATATGCGATATGTGTCCGTCTCGCGTGGGCGATAAGGATGCGGAAGATGGGCGTGATCAGGTATAGCCCGGTCAAAATGTACATGAACCACAGATGGAACCAGACCCCGCCGTTGAATGCTAGGCCCAACGCTTGCCACAATCCCAGTCCGGGATCATAAAATATTTTTTTCCAGACCAGATACATGATTGTCCAGAAAAGGAATGGAATGAATATACGGTTGAATCTTTTTTGAAAGAACGCGCGGATGCTTTCCTGTTTCGGTAAAAGAAGCGCGCCGCTGATCATTATGAACATCGGGACACAGCCGCGGAAAAGAGAATCGTAAAGGTTGGCTATCCACCATTTCGCGGGCGAGATAGCACCCCATTCCGTGATGACATCTGCGGTGACATGGACTAGAACAACGCCGAAGACGGCTATCATGCGGAGATAATTAACCCAGAAGAATCTGATCTTTTCTTCCTTAATTTCAAGTCTGGCATCTTTTTGATTTTTCATATTTTATCGTGTTAAGCTTACACGATGCGGGAATATTTGTAAATTGCTGAAAATATCGGTGGGGGCGTAAAATGGTGAGTAGGGAAATCATCGATATATTTTTATGACATTTGTTTTGGCAGCCCGGCAGGGATTTTAGTTCTTGCCCAGTAAGCGTATTTTGCTATAAAATAACGAAATGGAAAAAATAGACCTTGATAAATGGCCCAGAAAAAGCCACTTTGAGTATTTCGAAGGCGCGGACTATCCCTATATAGACCTTACCGTCCAGATGGATATAACAAATTTTTTTAATGCCGTAAAAAAGAGCGGGTACAAATTTTATCCGTCTCTCCTTTATGCTTTTTTAAAATGTTTCAACTCGGTCGAAGAATTTAAATACCGCATCATAGGTAACGACGTCGTGAAATTCGATACTCTCGATATGAGCACCACCGTACCTATAGAAGGGGACAGGTTCGCATTCTGCATCATAAAAGCGCACAACAATATCAGGGAATTTTTGAACGAGGCCCAAACCGTGATGGACAAAGCCAAAAAACAGACCGAACTATCCTGCGACGATAGATTTGACGTAGTCTGGGTGACCTGCACTCCCTGGTTCTCCTTTACCAGTATTAGCGCGCCGATCGTAGATAAAAAGATGCGCTCGATCCCGCTGGTTTCCGTAGGAAAATATTACGGATCCGGTGACAAGATATTGTTACCTGTCGGGCTAAAAGCCAACCACGCGCTTGTGGACGGAGTGCATATCGGAAAATTACTGGAACACGTACAATCCTATTTTGACGAACCCGGCAAAACCTTTTCATTTGACAATAAAACTTAATTTTCCTATAATTAGGAGCCACTATAACGTGGACAAAATGCCATGGCTGAGGCATAATAAATTCGCGGTTCTTTTTAAATATACATTTCGTTCCTCGGTAGCTCAATGGTAGTAGCGGCTGGCTGTTAACCAGTAGGTTGTAGGTTCGAGTCCTACCCGAGGAGCCATATAATAAAAAAGCCCTTTCGAGGTTTATCCTTGGGAGGGCTTTTTTATTATATGGTGTATAAATTGCCTTGCGGAGATCCTGCGTGAAGCAATTTATACGCGCCTCCGCTCAGATTTTTTGCTAAAACCAGTTTTGCTAAAAATCTTCGCTTCTCGAACTGTTTTGGGCGGGGAGACCCCGCCCCTACGTATCATCTATTCTCGATTTTCTCCAGGTTGGCTTTTTAGGATCCGCGCCGTGGAATTCGGGCGGCATACAGGAGATGCCGAATGAGCCGAACGAATTACACGACCCTCCAAAGGAGGGATTGGCACTTGGGTGGATAGGGGGTAGGTGCCAATGGCGCGGTGGACAGGGAGAGAGTGGCTTCGCGGATTGCGTCGAGCGGGGCACGGAAAGCCTGAACACATACGTACGCGCGAAAGTTGAGTTAAACGCCTGGCCGGGGGATTCGAGTACTGGAACGATTTGCCGTTATCCGAGTAAAAACAATTTACGCATCAGCGCGAGTCAAACGCCGGGAGATTAAAAATGGAAAGGCAAAACGTGAAGCACGCAGGATCTCCCTGCCAGGCGTTATTTTAATATTATAGATTCCCGATAAGTGCTTGCGGGAAGGACAAAGCGGATGCGCGGCCTCGTCCGGAGGCCTCGGCACTCCCTCGGACATTGCGTCCTCGGTCGCAGGGTATGCCGTACCCCGTTCTTGTGCCGTGTCGTAACAAAATATTGCGAGATGAATATATTTTATCGCGCAAACCCCGCCGCGAGTGATAGAATAATAAAGACATTACCGGACTTTACTTGTTTCGCCCGTCCGGGTATTCTTGTGTGAAACGGTGTCATGAAACCCAGCATTTCACTGTAAGAGGAACAAATGGAAACGCCCGAAGCAAAAACCATATTGATCACGGACGACAATTACGACATCCTGCTGGTGACGAGCATGCGCCTTAAAGAAAAGGGCTATAAAGTCCTGACCGCCATAGACGGGGTCGAGGCGCTTAAGATCGTCGAAACGGAAGCGGTGGATCTCGTGATCCTTGATATATCCATGCCGAACATGGACGGCATGGAGGTTTGCAGGCGCATCAAGGCGAATAAAAACATACCGTATATCCCGATAGTATTTTTCACGGCGAAAGATTCCGTCGAGGAAAAAGTGAAAGGCATGAAAATGGGGGTCGCGGATTATATCACGAAACCCGTGGACCATCGCGAACTTATTGCGCGCGTCGAGATGGTACTTGAGAATAGCGCTATACAGGAGAAAATATCGTATAAAGACGAGATAACGGGGCTTTCGAATTACAATTTTTTTAAAAAACAGCTGAACTATCATTATGAGATATCAAAAAGATATGGCAGGATATTCTCGCTTCTTGTCCTGGACGTGGATAAATTTAAAAGCATAAACGATACTCAGGGACATTTATGCGGAAACATAGTGCTTAAAACGATAGCCGGAAAATTGCAGGACCTTCTCAGAAAAGCCGATATCATCACAAGGTACGGCGGTGACGAGTTCGCGGTGATATTGCCCGAAACCAACGCGGACCAGACAAAGATATTGATCGAAAGGATGAAAGAAAAATTAGGGGCCATAGAGTACGAATATGAGGAAAAGACCGGTGTGGTCTCGTTGAGCTTCGGTTTTTCCACTTTTTCGAAAGAGTTCGATTCGCCGGACGCTCTTTTTGAGGCCGCGGATAAAGATATGTACAGGGATAAGAATGGGAAAAAATAAAAAAATGAACGGGGGACGCATGAGGATTCTGAAAATATTAGCGGTTGTTGTTGTGGTTGCCTTATTGGCGGTGGCGGGTCTTTCGGCATACATGGGGATATTTAATAATATGAAAGTCGAGGAAAGAATGACCGGGCCTTATACCTATGTGTACGAACAGTACGTCGGTGATTATAAAAATACAGGGTCGGTGTTCGATAAACTTTACAAGAGCCTGCAGAGTGACGGCATAAAAACCGTCCGCGCGATAGGGATATATTATGATGACCCCATGAGCGTTCCGAAAGAATTGTTGAGAAGCGATTGCGGATGCGTCCTCGAGGAGAAAGATTATCCCGCCCTTCCGAAATTGCTGGAAAAATACACGGTGAAGACGTTGCCCGCTAAAGAACGCGTGGCTGTCAGTTTTCCGATAAGAAATCCGCTGTCGTATTTTATAGGATCGATGAAGGCTTACCCGGTGCTCATGAAATATATATCCGAAAAAGGGTACAAGGTGGTTAACGCGATAGAGTTCTATGATAATCCGAACAGGAAAATAGAATACTATCTGGAAGTGGGAAAATAATTTGTGTATAAAAGGGGGAAAGATGAATAAATTAAAAAACATGATATTCGCGATTCTTCTGTTTTTTATGGTAGCGCCGCTTAACGCGGGCGCGATGGATGAAAAACTAAAACAGGAGATAATCGATACTATCAATAAAAAAATGGATCAGATCATACTTTACGCCGAAGCTGTCAACGCGGATAAAATGCTTGCGGATATAGCGCATGACAAGGATTCGGCTTTTTTCGCCAGCCGCCAGAAGTACGGAGCGGATCGTCTTATAGAGGCCTTTAGGGGCATGTACGCCGGAATGAAGGGACAGGATATCGCCGTGATGAGCTCTAAGGTGCTGGTGTTGGGGCCGGAAGCTGCGGTATGGATAGCAACGATAAAAGACGTTACCGAGAACAGAGAGAGTTTAAAAGAGCAGGAAACTTTGATGGAGACATGGGTGTGGCAGAAGATCGACGGCGCGTGGAAGGTGGTTCATTATCACGAATCGGCGTTCAGGCCGATAGAGGAAACAACGGAGTAAAAGAAACATATGGTGAGCATAAGGCAGGAGACGGCGAAAGATATAGAAGGTATCCGTGAGCTGAACAAAAAAGTGTTCGGCAGGGATGCGGAATCGCGCGTGGTTGATAATATTCGTGCCTCGGCTAATTTTATACCGGAGCTTTCGCTTGTGGCAGAACAGGACGGGTGCGTTATCGGGCACATATTGTTCAGCCGTATAAAAATAAGGTGCAATGACGGTGAGACCGACGCGCTGATACTCGCTCCGCTGGCGGTTTCGCCGGACATGCAGAAATGCGGCATAGGGTCGCTGCTTGTCCGCGAGGGATTAAGGACGTGTAAACATCTGGGGCATAAGATCATTATTGTGGTGGGTCATCCTAAATATTATCCGCGTTTCGGTTTTTTACCGGCGGCCCAAAACGCTCTTGAGCCGGAGTTCATCGTGCCGATCCCGAACGAGGCGTTCATGGTCACTGACCTTTACACCGGCGCGCTCAAAGGCCTCAAAGGCAAAGTTGTATTCCCCGTTTATTTCAACGAATGCGCGCAACACTAACAAACCCCGTCAAATTTTAACTGAACTATCACGCATCCGGAGAAGTTTGTGTTCTTTCTCCCGGGGACGCTCGAAATCCCCTGCGAGGATTTCTTCGCTCAGCGTTCGGCCTCGCTCTCTCCGCTAAC
>DAONGE010000018.1:0-45615 GCA_035403965.1 Candidatus Omnitrophota bacterium
TTCTCCTTTCGGTATTATTGTACCAAAAGTGTTACCTAATTACTGAGCATTTACAGCTGTCCCACTTCTAATCTCAGATCTGTCCCTTTTGGGCGTTGACAACTTGACCCGCGCCGTGGAATTAGGGCGGCATACAGGCGGTACCGAATTAGCCGGACGAATTACACGACCCTCCGGCCTGCCCTCCGAAGCCAAATAGTATTAAATAGTTCGGCGAAGGAGGGAAGGAGGGATTGGCACTTGTGTGGATATCGGGTAGGTGCCAAGGCGCGGTGGACAGATAGAGAGTGGCTTCGCGGATTCCGTCGAGCGGGGAAAGGGATGCCTGAGCACAGCCTATGGAATTACAGGAGATTGTGTTCTTTCGTATGGGGCATCGCGAGGCCGAGCGGGCAAGGATCTCCGCGATAGCGGAGAGAGCGAGGACGAACGCTGAGCGAAGAAATCCTCGCAGGGGATTTAGAGCGCCCCCGGGAGAAAGAACACAATCTCCTCGGGATGCGCGGCCTCGTCCGGAGGCCTCGGCACTCCCTCGGACATTGCGTCCTCGGTCGCAGGATGCCGTACCCCGTTCTGCGCTGTGTTGCGCAAAATCCATAGAAGCATATGCAGTCGTTGCTTTATATTTGCACTTGGCAAAAAAATAACGGATAATTACTGCATATGGGCGCGATAACTATAACTTTTGACGACGGATACAAGGATACCTTCCTAAGCGCGGCGGGATTTCTGCATGAAAAGGGCCTTCGCGCGACGTTCGCCGTGCCCTCGGAACATATCGGCAACACGCTGGAGAACAGGCACGTGATAGATCCGGGCGATATCGCGTCGCTGGTCAGAATGGGGCATGAAATAGCTTCGCATACCGTCTCCCATAAAAATATCCTCGATGTGTATAACTTGCATGGGGAGGAAACCGTCCGCCGGGAATTCTCGGTCTCGAAAAAAGAACTCGAAAAAGAAACAGGCGCGCCGGTTCGGGCGTTCGTTTTTCCTTTTATCGAAGCGAACAATAATAAACTTCTTCGAAAGATCGCTTCAGAATATTACAGCTCGGTGCGTATCACCACGGAAAAGCCGGTATTCAATTATATCCCGTTAAAAGACGCGTCGTGTCTTATCGGTACGGCGTTCACGGTGGATGTCAGTTTGGATCAGATGAACGAATTAGCGATGATGGCCGGAGAACATGATCTCTGGCTCATCGAGGTGTTCCACTTGGTTTCGGATAAGAACACGAAGAGCGCGCATCGCGATGAACCATACCGTTTTTTTACGCATATAGATATCTTTAAGGAACACATTGATTTTATCTCTAAGAACAAGATCAAAACCCTGACACAGTCGGAAGCGGCCGATCTCTATGGCGCAGGATCCCGGTGTTTTTGATAGTCCTCATCGGGACGGTGGTTTTTCTCCTGCGAAAAAACCACCTCAACGCTCGCTCGCGTGACCCGGCTGCGCCGGAAATGTCACCCCCGAATGTTTTAATCGGGGGTCAATGATATTAAGTGAAATGATTTAATGTTATAGATGCCCGATAAAAGCGTTCGGGCATGACATCATTGGAAGAAATCAGAGATTTGTAGGGGCGGACCCAAGTGTCCGCCCAAAGAAATTAGCGTAGGGGCGCGGTTTCCGCGCCCAAAAAAGAGGGAATGATGAAAAATACACACATAAAATTCATGAACGAGGCGATAAAAGAGGCGAAGAAGGGGCTCAGGCAAGGAGGAATACCGATAGGTGCCGTGCTTGTTAAGGGCGGTAAAATAATAGGGCGCGGGCATAATAGAAGGGTGCAGAAAAAGTCGGCGATACTTCACGCCGAGATGGATTGTCTTGAGAATGCGGGGAGACTTAAGGCTTCGGATTATAAAAAGTGCGTGATCTATTCCACGTTGTCGCCGTGCGATATGTGTACGGGGGCGATCCTTCTTTATAAAATTCCTACGGTCGTGATCGGTGAGAATAAGACGTTTAAGGGGCCGGAGGGGTATTCGAAAAAGCGGGGCGTAAAGTTTATCAATCTTAATATGGCCGAATGTAAGTCGATGATGGAAAGTTTCATTCGTGAAAATCCGCGGCTCTGGTATGAGGATATAGGCGAGTAGGATATCTTTACGTCATTGCGAGGAGCAACGCGACGAAGCAATTTCTGCAAAATATACTGCTGTGTACTGCTTAGATGTCGTGCGAGAATCCTGCGCGTTTCGAGAAAAGCCCTGTTATTTTTGTTCTCCCGGCGTTCGCCTATCGCGGATGCGTAATTTACTTCTATCTATTGTGGGCTTTTCTCTCCAATGCTCGGATCTCCGCACGACATCTTCAACCCAATCCACTATTGTCATCCCCGCATGCTTTCGTGTCCGCCGTAGCTATATAAGTTTTTGATATAAAAGCGGAGGTGGAAGGCGGGGATCTATAATATAAAAAATAACGCATGGCAGGGGGATTCTGCGTGCTTCACGTTTTGCCTTTCCATTTCTGATCTCCCGGCGTTTGATTCGCGCTGATGCGTAAAATATTTTTAATCGGATAACGGCAAATCGTTCCAGTACTCGAATCCCCCTGCCAAACGTTTAACTTAACTTTCGCGCGTATGTGCTCAGGCATTCCGTACCCTGCTCAACGCACTCCGCCACAACTACTCTCTAAATGTCCACCGCGCCCCGGCATCCTACGCTTAGGCAACCGAGATGCCGTCTTTGCCTTCGGCAAATCGTGTGGCTTTGTCGGCTAATTCTGTACCGCCTACATGCCTCCAAAGCCCCACGGCGCGGTTTGTGTGAACGAAAACGGCCGGAAATTGTGTCTATAAAGGTAGGGTGTTTGTGTTAACGGGGGCTTGTTTTAATGTATCAAATATGATACACTTGAAAAGGAGACGGAATGCGTTCTTTGGGGCGTTATCTTTTGTATGAAGGTGCCTGTTATTCGGTGTATTTTCATGAGGATGAAAGAGCCCGGTCGGATGTTTATGATCATTACGCGGCCTGTGATGACGTGACGCGCGCGAGTTTATTGTTCCTGGTCAAAAAACTCGGAGATGGCGGGCGGATATATGACACGACCAGGTTCAGGATAGAGGATCGGAAGAACAGGATATTTTGTTTTAAGGCGAGAGACGAGAGGTTCTTTTGTTTCTTTTTGTCCGGGCGGGTCGTGGTCGTCGTTTCGGCGTATAGAAAGAAAAGACAAAAAATGGACGTACCCGCGCTGAAGAAGGCCGTAATGATAAAAAAGCTTTATATGGAAGACATCGGAGAGTGAATATGAAAAAAACGATATTTGAGCGTGAGATGGAAAACCCCGCATTTCGCGGGGTATATAATGAGGTTTCCGCGAAGTTGTCCATAGGCGAGGAGATCGCGAGGCTGCGGTGTATCAAAAAGATGACTCAAACGGAGCTGGCGAGAAAAGTAAAAACCAGCCGTACGGCGATCAGTCGTTATGAGAGCGGAAATTACGAGAGATACAGCTTAGATACATTGAAGCGCATCGCAAAGGCCCTTAATAAAAAGATAGAAATTTCCTTTGTATAATTCCGGAATTGCTGTTGTGCGGTATCCTGCGACCGAGGACGCAATGTCCGAGGGAGTGCCGAGGCCTCCGGGCGAGGCCGCTCCTCCACGCAAATGAAAAGAAGTTTGTATTCTTTCTACCGAGGATCCCCCTTCGCCGAAAAGTCATCCCCGAACGTTTCTATCGGGGATCTATAATATAAAAAATAACGCATGGCAGTGGGATCCTGCGTGCTTCACGTTTTGCCTTTTCATTTCTGATCTCCCAGTGTTTACATAGAACGGGGTATGGCATCCTGCGCGTCTCCCGGCAATTTGTTTAGCACAAATTGCCGGATGCGATGCTCGGACACCATACCCCGTTCTGCTAACGCATCCCGCCACAACCACTCTCTACATGTCCACCGCGCCCCGGCATCCTACCCTTAGACAACCGAGATGCCGTATTTGCCTTCGGCAAATCGTGTGGCTTTGTCGGCTAATTTTGTACCGCCTATATGCCTCCAAAGCCCCACGGCGCGGGTTGTTAGCCCGAGACAACACAAACCGATTGAAATATAAGTCGATTAATGATATGGTGTTATTACGATTTTGATGCAATTGAAATGTGAATTTTTGGAGGTATATGTTTGTCGCAGATGACTCTATAAACCCTTCTTCCGCGTTATGCGCGGGGGAAGGGTTTTTTGCTTAGTGCTATGTTGTCCAAGCGTGAAAACCATTGGTTCTAATGGTTCGAGTGTTGAGGGTGTAGGGTGAAGGGTGTGAAATCGAATCTCGACTTTCGAATTTTGGGGTAAGATGAAAGCTGATAAACGAAACGGGGACAAGTGAAGGATTATAAAGATATTTTTAGACGGGTCGAAAATACTATTTTTAAGGTAGGCAGTAAACGTTTGTCGGAAGATAAGATACGAAAAAATCTGCTGAAATTTAAGGAAACCGCGACAAAAACCTTTACGGATGACGGATATTTTAATATTTTGGTCGATATCCCGTTTTATTCCGGATTCAAGGCAGCCACTGTAACCGCTAAAAGGGATATTATTCATGGGCATTTCCCGGATTATAAGACCGTTGCGGGATATGGGGCTAAAAAGATCCGATCGATCATTGACGATCCCGATATGATCAAAAATAAAAGAAAGATAAATGCATGCGTGGAGAACGCCAAAACCTTCAAAGCTTTGGTGGCTGAATTCGGTTCTTTTCAGAAATATGTCGAGTTTTTCTCTCCAAAAAAATCCATGGATGACATCATGTGTTTAAGGGATGACCTTAAAAAACGTTTTGATTTTTTGGGCGGGATAACAAGTTATCATTTTCTGACCGAGATCGGCATGCCGGTTTTAAAACCCGACAGAGTGATAAGACGTATTTTTTATAGACTTGGAGTTGTGAAAAGCGATGGGCAAAGCGAGGAAGAGCTTAAAAAAGTCGTGTACGAGGGACGGAAATTCAGCGATGCTACCGGCGAGCCGATGAGGTATGTGGACATTATTTTTGTTGCGTATGGGCAGATGGAAAGCGACGATTTTGGTATAGATAAGGGGATATGTCTGTCGGAGAAACCGCGATGCGAAATATGCGGGATAAAAAAATATTGTGAAAGGTAGGTTCCCATGACTAAAGAACATAAGAAATATACCGCTAAACTTATGGAAATAGGGAAAAAACTGGGGTTTTATACGGCCGATGGCCGACATCTTGGAAAGATGTATCACATGGCCAATCCGGACTGTGTTTGGTATATAGATTGTTCCGGCAAAAATGCGTTGATGAAAATAGCAAAAGGCGAGAAAAGTAAATATTTGCCGGTCGTGGCGTTCGAGGTGGCGGATTCGGAAAAAGAAAAAGGGTTAAGAGGCTCGGCGATGTCTTTGCAATTAGCCAGCGCTTCGGCCGGAATAATAGTTCTGGTGGGAAAAGCGAATAACCAGAAAATGAAAACGTACGTGAATAAACTTGTCGGCAGATTTTCTTCAACGCGTTATCGTGTTTGGACCGAAAAAGATGTCGACAAACTTTGTTGTTAGGTCGGGAAGGTGAAGGGTGAAGGGGCTAGGGTGGAGGGTAGAGGGTCTAGGGTGGAGGGGCGAGGGTGGCGGGTGAAATAAATTGTGTCAAGGTGTCATGTGTCAGGTGTCAGGGAGAAGGGTTGGATTCAGAATCGTTCTGAGAAGGTTTATACGAATGAAAAAGGAAAATGAATTAGCTTTAGTTGTTGCTTATTATCTTTCTAAATATGACCGGGACGGGTTGAAAAAACTTGGATATCTAACTTTTAATGATGCATACCGGGATATTGAAAGTAAAATGGGGGTTAAGGCAACTTCAATAAAGAATCGAAGAGATGAATTTGACCCGATACATAATAATGAAAGGGTTGGATGGTATCAGCGGCCGATGAGTCGCAGCAGAGTCAGGATTGTAGAACAGTTCGCTTCAATGCCTGAGCCAACCCTGAGAGGTATAGTATCTGATATTATCAATCAGCAAGGAGAGGTTTTAGTTGTAATGCATAAAGTGCTTAAGGAAGTGTTCGAAAAAGCACCGGGAAAACAAAAAAAGTTTATATTGCGTGGTCCTACTGGTAAGAAAGCTGAAGAATTATTCGCCCGGCATTTTAAATCTGGAGAAAGTTTTCTGATAGGGACATTAAATGATTGTCGCGACCTAGGGTGTGGTTATGATTTTTTGATAGAAAACGGGGATGGTGTCTATTATGTCGAAGTTAAGGGGTTGGATGGTTGCTCGGGTGGTGTTGTTTTTACAGACAAAGAGTGGAGAACTGCATGCGAAAAATCAGAACGCTACTATCTGGTTGTTGTCTCTGGTGTTTCGGGATCGCCGAAGATTGCATACTTTAAAGATCCGGCAGCAAAATTTAACCCTGTAAGAAATATATATACGACAATAAATGTATCGTGGAGTGTGTCGCAGAAGCAGGTTGGTGAGATATAAATGACAGATGTTCATACATTAAAACAGCGAAGTTATAATATGTCGAGGATAAAAAGCAAAAATACCAACCCGGAGCGTGTATTAAGAACAGTGCTTTACGCAAGTGGGGCCAGAGGATACCGAATCCATCCGAAAATTGTTGGTAATCCAGATGTTGTTTTTGTCAGAAAAAAACTGGCGATTTTTATAGATGGGTGTTTTTGGCACAGATGTCCGGATTGTTTTATAATGCCGGAGAATAACCGGGAGTTCTGGATAAAAAAAATAAAATCAAATGTGGAAAGAGATAAAAAGGTTAATTTAATATTAAAACGCTCTGGGTGGAAAGTTATTCGCATTTGGGAGCATGAAATAAGGTATAATTTAAATAGTTGCTGTAAAAGAATACTTTGTGAAGTAAAAAAGGATAAGAATGGCAGTCAAAATACTTGATTTGTTCGCGGGAGCAGGCGGGCTTGCTCTTGGGCTTGAATCTGTTAAGGATGAACAGGGCAAGTCTGTTTTTGAGACATTCTGTGCTGTTGAGATTGACAAATATGCCTGCGAAACTCTGCGGAAGAATTTTGGTGAAGATAAAGTCATTGAAGGGGATTTGACAAAGAAATCAGTCCATGAAGAGGTTATTAATAAATGCCGAGGGCGTGTCTCGGTAGTCGCTGGGGGCATTCCATGCCAAAGCTTTTCATTAATCGGCCCACGTTCGGGTTTCGGCAAAAACATAGATAAATTTAAAGAAGACAAGCGGGACGGGTTGTATAAGGAATTTAAGAAAATTGTCCAAGAATTGATGCCGAATATTGTTATTATTGAAAACGTTCGGGGCATTCTTTCAAAAAAAGATGCTAATGGGGGAAAAATTATCAATCTTCTGGTATCTGATTTTGAGAAGCTTGGTTATAACTTCAAGAATGAAAAAAACGGCAGCAAATATCTTATACTGAATGCCGCAGACTTTGGCGTTCCGCAGGTCAGGGAGAGGGTTATTCTTATTGGTATCAAAACCAGATGGAGGAACGCAGATGTTCCGTTTATTTCGCCGACGCACTTTAATCCGTTGAACAAAGAAGCAAATATATCAAAAGGAAAAAGCCTTTTGCCATATGTGACCCTTGCTGATGCTATAGGTGATTTGCCAAAAGTTAATGCAAAGATAACATATACTGGTCTCGGGAAGTCTGAGATTGAAAAAATAAAGAAAAAAAACCAACACATAAAATGTGGAGAAGATAAGATTTTGTGCGACAAGACAACTTTGCAAGCATATCTTAAAAAAAGCACTCCGTCGGGAAGGCAGTATTTCAGTTTTGTCAGACCCAAGGATTATGATTTCTACTATCATCATGTTTCTCGCAGTCAGCAGGTTTCAGACCTTGAGCTTTTTGACGCCATGAAGGAAGGCGAGACAGCAAAGGAATTCCAAACGAGAGAACCTGAACTTGCAAAGAAACTTATAAAATACGATATGGACACATTTGAAGACAAATATCGTAAACAGAGATGGGATGCTCCAAGCACAACAGTCTTTGCGCATCTTCAAAAAGATGGGAATAGGTTTATACATCCGAAGCAGAAAAGAACAATAACGCCTAGGGAAGCGGCAAGAATCCAGTCTTTCCCGGACGACTTTATATTTTGTGGGCCATTCAGTATGAAATTTAAACAGATTGGGAATGCTGTGCCGCCATTGCTTGCGATGAGAATTGCTGAATCTGTTTATTTCAAATTTGGAGGTAAAATTTGATATGGATAAAAAAATGAATAAAGGATTCGAGATTCTAAGGCCAAGAGCAAGAATTATCAGGACTCTTGGGGATGAACTTATTAGCAGCGAGACTGTTGCAATAATTGAGCTTGTTAAAAACAGCTATGATGCACTTGCCAAAGAAGCAACAGTTAGATTTATTGGCCCGCTTGAAAAAGGCAAAGGCCGAATAGAGGTTATTGATAATGGCAATGGCATGTCATTTGAAACAATCAAAACTGCTTGGATGGAGCCAGCAACAGTTTTTAAGGCAGGAAAGAAGAGAATAACAGGGAAGAAAAGGAGAATTCTTGGCGAGAAGGGCGTCGGCAGGTTTGCAGCTTCCAAGTTATCAGAGAAACTCATTATGATTACAAGACCTAGGGGAAGTGATGATGAGTTTGTCGTAACTTTCAACTGGGGGGATTTCAAGCATGATTTGTATCTTGATCAGGTAAAGTGTTCTTGGGAGAGGAGAAAAGCCCAGGCCATCAAACAACATGGGACCACTCTGGTTATGGAGGGATTGAATACTGATTGGGTTACAAAGAAAAACAAGAAAGGAAAAGATGCGGAGGATATTGATAAACTGTTACAGCTTAGATCCGCCCTTTCAAGATTAATAAGCCCCTTCAAAAGCGATAAAGGATTTTCAATTTTTCTTGATTTGCCTGCTGAATACAAGACTCTGTCCGGAAAGGTGGAAGCCCCGCCTTCTCTCAGTCATCCGCATTATTCAATTAAAGGACAAATACAGGAAGACGGTTCGTATAGTCTGGTTTATGAAAGCGCTGAAAAGAACAAGGAGAATATAAAAGACAAGTTTATTCTCTCTGGAGACCGTCAACCTTCCTGCGGCCCATTCCAGATAGAATTAAGAGTTTGGGACAGGGAATCGGAAAGGCTTGAGCAACTTGCTTCAAAATTAAAACATTCTCTTAAGGATGTGCGAAATGACCTTAATGCTGCAGCAGGTATTAGTATTTACAGGGATGATTTCAGGGTTATGCCTTACGGACAAAGGGATAACGATTGGCTAAGGCTGGATTTTAGAAGAGTTCAGAATCCTACGATGCGATTGAGTAATAATCAGATTGTAGGGTATGTACTTATTTCTCTGAATGACAATCCTGAATTGAAGGACCAGAGCAACAGGGAAGGCATCATAGAGAGTGCTGCATTGAATGACCTGAAAGAATTGATACGCGAGACCATAACTCACCTTGAAATAAGGCGTTACAAGGAAAGGCCGAGAAAAGAGGAAAAGGATGAACATGGTGGTCTTCTTGAAATCAATACAGAGCAGATAAAAAAATTTGTAGAAGAACGATATCCAAATGATACTGAGCTGCTTAAATTAACGCGGCAGACAACAGAAGAAGTCAGCAGGAAGGTAACAAAAGTCAGAGAAGTTCTTGCAAGATACAGGAGACTTGCAACATTAGGTCAATTGGTGGATGTGATTCTTCATGATGGCCACGCTGCGCTGAATAAGATTGATTCAGAGATACTTCTCCTGGAAAGAGAACTGAATAGCGAGGATATAATTAAAAGCAGGGTGAACAGAAACCTTGGATTCATAAAAGGTCAGGCAAAGGTGTTATCAGGAGTTTTTAACCGGATTATGCCTTTGAGTGGTCGTAAACGGGGAGAACCCAGACGGTTTAAGCTCGATGATGTGATAAAGAATGTTTTTGACATACTGGAAAGCGAATTAAAGAAATACAAAATTAATGTAAAACTGCCTCAGAGTGATGTTTTTCTTACGATGGATGAGTCTGAATTTCATCAGATTATGATAAATCTTCTGACAAATAGTATTTACTGGCTCTCAAAAGAACCAGAATCAAAAAGACAGATTGTATTAGAGATAGAGGAGGATAGCAACTATATTAATATTATTTTTTCAGACAGCGGACCCGGTGTGACTCCCGGCAATGAGAAGCATATTTTTGAGCCGTACTTTACCACCAAGCCTGAAGGCGTTGGGCTTGGTCTTACCATTGCAGGAGAGATTGCAGAAGAAAACAAAGGGACTCTTGAGTTGCTCAAAGAAGGGGAATTAAAGGGTGCATGTTTCAGAATCTCATTCTTAAAGTCAGAGGGGGTTTGATAAATGGAATGGCATATTTTATCAGTTGATGATGAGCCTGATGTGGGAAGACAGATAAAAGATCTGCTGGATGGAAGAATCAAAAAAAACGGCGATGAGCTCATAGTAGATGTTGTCCAGGATTTTGATGTAGCTATGCGGAATCTTGACACGATGCTCTATGATTTACTTATCCTCGATGTTTTTAAAGGGAAACCTTCTGTAGGCAATACAGACAGACCCGGTGAGGGAATATTGCAGGAAATAAAGAAAAGATGTTTTATCCCGGTTGTTTTTTACACTGCTTTGCCTCAAAAGGTCAGCCAATACGAAAGCAGCCTTGTCCGGATTGTTCATAAGACATCCGGTGGAGCTGCCAAGCTTAAAGCTGAAATTGTCGCATTGATAAAAACAGGTTTACCTAAAATAAACAGACAGCTTATTGAGCATTTTTCTGCGGTTGAAGCAAAATACATGTGGGAGTTCGTAGAGCCTTATTGGCAGAAATTCGACAAAGCGAGTGATTCAAAATCCCTGGCTTATCTGCTGGCCAGAAGGCTTGCGTCATCGTTTTCGCGGACAAATATTCATAATCTTGTAAATTCTTTTGGTGGCACGACTGAACAACCGTGTGACCCGGATGAGGTTCATCCAATAGAACACTATATATGGCCGGCAGTCGGAGAACAGTATGCTACCGGAGATATTCTTTCAAGAAAAGAAAAAGGAGCGGTTTCTTATTACATTATTCTGACGCCTTCCTGTGACCTCGTTCAAGATGAGAAAAGGACGACAAGAAATGCTGAAAAAGTTCTTATTGCTGGTTGTTTCAGCCTAGCTTCTGCTGCCGAGGTGAAGGAGTGGCAAAAATATAATGATGAGACCACAAGTAAAGCAAAGGATGCCAAGGAAAATCTCAAAAGAATAATCATGAACAGAAAAAAAGACAGATATTATTTTTTGCCGGGAACATTTTTTTTACCAGACTTGATCGTTGATATGGAATCAGTACTGACTATCGAATGTAGTAAATTACAAAGTTTTCATAAGGCGGCAACGCTTGATAGCCCATTTGCCGAATGTCTGCTTAACCGATTTAGCAGATATATGGGGCGCGTAGGAATCCCAGAACTGTATGAAGAAGAAATCGAACGAATTATTGGCAGTACGAAAAAGGGCGGCGAGCAAAAGAAATAGCTGACGACATATTATTAAGGCCGACACCCCAGACACTTTATATAACTATCCATGAGCAATCAAGTTATAAGATAAACATTCCGCAAGATGCTTACCTAGGGGATGGGAAGGGAAAACGAAGCCTGCCAAAGGCAGGCGGAGTTTCCCACGAAGGGGCAATGTCGGAATGAGGTTTTCGGACGGAAACACATTTCCGTCCGAAAAGCGAATGGAGACAAAGATAAATTTGGTGCAGGAAAAAGATTAAGTATTTATCACCAATAAAAAACCTCTCTGTTATCTGGGAATAGTTTTTTATTGGCAGCCCCGAGGGGATTCGAGCGCCTTCGTTCCGCTAAACATATTTTAATATTCAGTAAATTCAGGGACGATTCTGAGCCCGATCCCACCCCCCAAAAAAGTGTCATGTATCATGTGTCAATGTGTCAGGGTTTGTGGGGACGTCCTCCGAACTTCGGAGGACGTCCCCAGAGCCCGCGCCGTGGAATTCGGACGGCATATGGGCGGTACCGAATTAGCCGGACGAATTACACGACCCTCCAAGGGAGGGATTGGCATTTGGGTGGATAGAGAGTAGGTGCCAATGGCGCGGTGGACAGATAGAGAGTGGCTTCGCGAATTCTGTCGTGCGGGGATGACAGTGTGGATTCTGTTGGAGATGTTGTGCGGAAATCCGAGCATTGGAGAGAAAAGCCCACAATAGATAAAAGTAAATTACGCATCTACGCTAGGCGAACGCCGGGAGAATAAAAATAACAGGGCTTTTCTCGAAACGCGCAGGATGACGCACGATATCTAAGAGATAGACGGTAGTATATTTTTTAGAGATTGCTTCGCTTCGCTCGCAATGACAGCACGAAGGAGGAGCGGCCTCGTCCGGAGGCCTCGGCACTCCCTCGGACATTGCGTCCTCGGTCGCAGGATGCCGTACCCCGTTCTGTGCTATGTTGTGACAAAATATTCTAATATTATGGATCCACGATAGAATCATGCGGGGATGACAAGGAGTAGGACACGCATAGAAGAGTTATAAGCTGACATGTTTCCGCTCGAGATTTTTCAGAAGTAGTAGATACCAGAATGCGATGACGACCCATCTGATAACGATAAATACCACCGCCTGGGCGATGATGTGAACGTGCGGATAACTTAGATGCGCGACGAGCAGGACCAGCGCGAAATTCCCGAGTGACGCCGTTAACGCCGAAGTAAGACGGTCCTTACGTTCCGCCAGACCGCAGTAATACCCCGCGAACAAAGATACGCTTACGGCGCAAAAGATGGCCGCGATCGACGGCCATGTAAAGTGTGACAATCCTTTCGGTATGTAAAAGAGAGCCGCTACCGTGACCACGATCACGGCCCATTTAAAAAATATACCGGCTATTTTTTTGCAGATGTCGGATATGGCAGGGAGAGCGGCTCGCAGGATAACTGCGATAATAAAGGGAACGATTGTTAACGGCGCGACAGTGCGAAATATCCCGGCCGGTGAAGCCTTTAGGTCCAGCGGAAAAAAATGAGATATGGCGCCAAGCCAGATAGGTACCGTGAACGGCATGATCAAACATAACCACGACATGATAACGGCCGCGAGAACTATGCGCCCTTTTTTGCTTTCTGTTTCCAACAGGGCGAATGAATCCCCCGGCGCGATCGCGGCGATTAGGGCTATGCCTGTTACGATTATATCGGCGTGAAAGATCTTGAATATCACGGCTGTCATAATGGGCACCGCGATAGTGGTGATCACGGTCATTCGGATGAGCCGCGCGGGGCGGTGTATCTCGTCTAAAAGATCCATCAGAGTTATATTTGAAGATATCGCGAACACGACAGCCGGGAAAGCCGCGTGGGCAAGAATTTCTATGACCTTTACGATAATATTCATGGAAAAATATTACCATCGTTATCCGGCATTTCAAATGATTTGAAAGAAAATCCTCCAAAAATGTGTCTCTAATATTGGAACTTGAGGTGCCAATTTGGCACCTCAAGTTATTAACGAGAAACTTGCTATATGTACCAAATATGGTACACTATAAAGGAGATCTGAAATGCGGCCTTTGAAAAGGATGGAATTACTAAAGGCGGTGGAAGAATGAAAAATAGCAACAGATACATAGGATCGAATTTCGACGAATATCTTCGTGAGGAAGGCTCGCTGGAAGAGGCACAGGCGGCCGCGGTGAAAAAAGTGGTCGCGTTCCAGATCATGAAAATAATGAAAGCTAAAAATATCACCAAATCGGGAATGACGAGAAGAATGCGTATGAAAAGCCGTACGCAATTAGACCGCCTTTTAGATCCGCATAATAGTTCAGTGACCCTTTTAACTCTCGAGAAAGCCGCTAACGCGCTTGGAAAACGGTTGAAAGTTCAGTTGGTTTAACGAATAACTTGATATCGCATTTTGCGACATCAAGTGCACAATATCCGCGCCGTGGAATTCGGACGGCATATGGGCGGTACCGAATTAGCCGGACGAATTACACGACCCTCCAAAGGAGGGATTGGCACTTGGGTGGATAGAGTGTAGGTGCCAAGGGCGTGGTGGACATGCAAAAGGTGATTTCGTGGATTGTGTTGAGCGGGGCACGTAATGCCAGAGCACTGCATTGAAGGTGACAGGGGATGCCCGAGTACCGCACGAAGGAGGATCGCAGGGCGCCCCTGTCACCTAAGTTTTTGATTGTGCGCGTTGTCTGTGAAAGGTGGTTTGTAAATAAAGTTGTTTCAGGATTTGACTGATTATCGTGCTTGTAAAACGCGGGGCGACAATGTAAGATATTTTCGGAACGAAAAGGAAAACGAATGAAAAACAGCGAGATCGCCGATGTATTCTCACGCATCGCCGACATATTAGAGATAAAGAACGAAAATATATTCAAGGTGCGCGCCTACCGGACCGCCGCGCTCAATATCCTGAACCTCCCGAAACAACTGGCCGATATCTACAAAAACGGCGGCGAAAAAGCGCTGGAAGACATCCCCGGCATAGGCAAAGACCTTAAAGAAAAGATCGTCGAGATGCTCTCAACGGACAACCTGAAATATTTCAGCGAACTTTTGAAGGACTTCCCGTCGGGATTCCTGGACCTATTGAACCTGTCCGGCCTCGGCCCGAAAAAACTGGCTAAACTCAGGAACGAGCTGGGCATAGAGAGCATAGATGCGCTCGAAAAAGCCTGCAAAGAGGACAAACTGGCCAAGCTTGACGGGATGGGTGAAAAAACTCAGGCGAACCTTCTGGAAGCCATAACATATTTTAAAAAACAAGCCGGCAGGATGCTTTTCCCCGAAGCCGACGTCGTCGCGGATGATATTCTGGAATACCTCGCGTTATCCAAAAATTTCAAAAAAACCGAAAAAGCCGGAAGCCTCCGGCGCGGGCAGGAAACGATAGGCGACATAGATATACTCGCGGTCGTGGAAGATAGCGAAAAAGCCATGAAATATTTCGCGGAATTTCCCGGCGTCGAGAAAGTGACGGCTACCGGCCCGACAAAGGCCAGTGTTGTTCTGAGGTCGGGCACGCAGGTTGACCTTCGCGTGGTGGACGAGGCGTGTTTCGGCTCGGCGCTTGTCTATTTTACCGGGTCTAAGGCGCATAACATAAAACTCAGGAAAATAGCCAAGAATAAGGGTTATAAGGTCAGCGAATACGGCGTTTTTGAGGAGACGCGCTCCGGCAAGGAAAAACTTGTGGCCGCGCGGACGGAGAATGACGTTTATAAGTCGCTCGGTATGGAATGGGTGCCGCCGGAACTAAGGGAAGACATCGGCGAGATAGAGCTCGCGATGGAAGGGGATCTTCCCAAAGATCTTATAGAGGTGAAACACATAAAAGGCGATCTTCACATTCACACTACCGAGACCGACGGCCGCGGCACCATAGAAGAAATGATCGCGTCCGCCGAGGAACGCGGTTATGAATATGTGGCGATAACCGATCATTCACAGCTTGTGCGCATAGCGAATGGTATGGACGAGAAGCGTTTGCTTAAGCACGCAGAACACGTGCGCAAAATAGCCGATAAACATAAAAAGATAAAGGTGCTTGTGGGTATAGAGGTCGATATTCTGAAAGACGGGAAACTGGACCTTGAGGATTACGCGCTGAAAGAACTGGATATAGTGATAGCGGCTGTGCATTCTAATTTTTCGATGGATAAAGAAACACAGACCGCCCGCATTCTGCGCGCGATGGACAATAAATACGTTAACGTCCTGGCGCATCCGTCGGGACGGATCATAATAAAACGCAGTCCGATGGAGCTTGATTTTGAGGCTGTTTTCAAAAAAGCCCGGGAGAACGGTATTTTTCTCGAGGTCAATACGCACGGGAAAAGAATAGACCTTAACGATGTGCATTGCAGGCGCGCCAAAGAGATCGGCGCCAGGTTCGTTATAGATACCGACGCGCATGAGGTCTCGCATATGGATCATTTGATATATGGCGTAAAGGCGGCGCGGCGCGGAGGGCTTGAGAAAAAAGATGTTCTTAATACGTATCCGTACGAAAAAATGATAAAGATGTTGGAAAAATAAAAGAGCGAAATATGTCCGTAAAAAAACGAATAGACGACCTGCGCAAAGAGATCAAAAAACATAACGATCTCTATTATTCAAAAGGAAAACCTTCTATTTCTGACGGCGCGTATGACGCGCTTATCCGGGAACTGAAAAAACTCGAAAAGGAAAATCCGGAGTACGCTTCGACGGATTCGCCTACGGCGACCGTTGGATCTCCCATACAGCGCGGGTTTCAGAAGATAAAACACCTCGCGCCGATGCTGAGCCTTGAGAGCATAAACACGGTGGAGGAATGCGAAAAATTCGACCGCACGGCGAAAAAAGATCTCGGCGTGGAAAAAATGGATTACATGTGCGAGCCGAAGCTGGATGGTTTAAGCATAGAACTTGTTTATGAAAAGGGCGTTTTTGTCTCGGGTTCTACGCGCGGTGACGGGACTTTCGGGGAAGATGTGACCGAAAACCTGCGGCTTATAAAAAATATTCCGGGAAAGCTTAGCGGTAAAAAAGTTCCGGACAAAATATCCGTTCGCGGCGAAGTCCTGATGCTTATAAAAGATTTTCAGGCGCTCAACAAAAAACAAGCCGAGTCCGGAAAGGATATTTTCGCCAATCCGCGTAACGCGGCGGCGGGATCGATGCGTCAGCTCGATCTCTCTATAGCCGGCGAAAGAAAACTGTACGCGTATTGTTACGATATCCTCTATACCTCGGGTGAAATGCCTAAGACGCACGCCGATACGATAAAATATCTTGATGAGCTCGGTATCACTACCACGCCGGGACATGAACACGCGTCGTCGATAGAGGAAGCGATAAAATATCATAAGGATTCGGGGAATAAAAGGGACGATCTTGATTATGAGATAGACGGCGTCGTGATAAAAATAAACGATTATGAATATCGCAGGCAGCTCGGTATGCGCACGACGAATCCAAGATGGGCCGTGGCGTATAAATTTGAACCCCGTAAAGAAATAACCAAGGTCGAGAATATAGTCGTTCAGGTCGGGCGTACCGGTATCATGACCCCGGTGGCGCTTTTGATGCCGGTCGAGGTGGGCGGCGTGACGGTTTCGCGCGCAAACCTGCATAATATGGACGAGATAGCGCGTCTCGGCGTAAAAATAGGCGACCATGTTAAGGTGCAGAGGGCCGGGGATGTTATACCGGACGTCGTCGAGGTCATAACGTCAAAACGGAACGGCGAGGAAAAGGATTTTCACATGCCGCGTGTCTGTCCGAGCTGCGGGACTAAACTTGAGAAAGAGGATGTTTTTTACCGCTGTCCGGCGGGCCTCGGGTGCACGGCTCAGGTAAAGGAAGCGATAGTGCATTACGCAAGTAAAGGGGCCGTGGATATAAACGGTTTTTCGGATATGACGGTAGACCAGTTCTACGAGGAAGGCCTTATTAAAAGCATATCCGATGTTTATACGCTGAAGCGGGAAGATATCCTGAAACTGGAAGGGTGGAAAGAAAAAAAGACCGACAACCTTTTGGCGGCGATAGAGAAGTCTAAAATTGTGACGCTGGATTGCTTTATTTACGGGCTTGGTATAAGAAACGTGGGTAAACATATTGCGGCGTTATTTGCCGATAAGTTCGCTATCCTTGATAAATTTATGGGCGCGACGAAGGAAGAATTAACGGCGATACATGAAATAGGCCCCGAGACGGCCGACAGTGTGATCGCTTTTTTCGCGAATAAAAAGAACACAGACGAGATAAAGAAACTTTTAAGTTGCGGCGTGACGATAAAAGAAAAGGCCGCTTCCGGGAAATTCGCCGGAATGAAGATAGTGTTCACGGGATCTTTGCCGTCTATCGGCCGCTCCGACGCCCAGAAGATCGTAGAGAAAGAGGGAGGGGAGGCGCAATCAAGCGTTTCCGATTCCACGACCTTTGTGGTAGCCGGCGAGAATGCCGGTTCCAAACTTGACGCGGCGCGCAAAAAAGGTATCAAGATCATTTCCGAAGACGATTTCCTCAAAATGCTCGGCAATCCCAAGATGCCGGAGTCGTTGTTTTAGCATATCCCATACATTAAGTCCTAAGGGCGAATATCCAAGGGGCCCCTTCAAAATTTTAGTGTTTTTTTGAGCTTTTCAGGGTAAAAGGCATGCAAATGTCTGAGCCCCGACGGATAACATGAACACATGGGGGGCGAGTTTTTGCATGCCCCCTGAAAAGCGATAAAAAATACGTTAAAAAATTTTGGGGGAAGGGATATGCGCCCTTCGGACTTTGTGTCCAAGAAGTAGCTATTTTGCCTTTGGAGTAAAGCACGGCGATAGGGCATTTTCTTAATATTTGACACTGATATGCTTAAAGGCTATAATTGTGAGGGTATTTTTGGTATTTTGTTATATTATTAATAAACTAGATATAGCTCGCCCTTCCACGTTGGGAAGGGTGACGTGTTTCTATGCCCGGAGAGGGAGAAAGAATAAGTGTAAAGACTATGGAAGAAAAGAACGAATTGATCGAACAGATGTATAAGAATATGCAAAAGCTCGTGGACGCGGGCATAAGTCCTTTCGGGCAGGGGTTCCCCAATGTTCAGCATGTGGAGGACGTTGTTAAGGAGTTTTCAGAAGGTAAGGAATGCCGTATAGCCGGCAGGGTGATGGCTTCGCGCGTTATGGGGAAGAGCATTTTTATGGACCTTCGCGACTGGACGGGCAAGGTGCAGCTTTACGGTAATAAAACGGCGCTGGGCGAACAGATGTTCGGCGTGTTGAAAGGGCTGGATATCGGCGATATCATCGGGGTGGACGGAAAACTTTTTAAGACGCATTCCGGCGAGAACACGGTGCAGATAACGTCGTTCACGGTGCTTTCGAAGATATTGCGCCCTCTTCCGGAAAAGTGGCACGGACTTAAGGACGTGGAGATGAGGTATCGCCAGCGCTACGTAGACCTGATCATGAACGATACGACGCGCAAGATATTCAAGACGCGTATCGAGATCATAAAATACATCAGGGAATATCTGAACAATAAGATGTTCCTCGAGGTCGAAACGCCGATGATGCATCCGATAGCGGGTGGCGCGGCCGGTAAGCCGTTCCAGACGCATCACGAGACTTTGGACATAGATCTGTTCCTTAGGATAGCGCCGGAGATATATCTGAAAAAACTCCTGGTCGGAGGTTTTGATAAAGTGTATGAGATAAACCGCTCGTTCAGGAACGAAGGGATCTCCACGAGGCACAATCCGGAGTTTACGATGATAGAGGTTTATGAGGCGTATTCGGACTGCAAAGGCATGATGGACCTTACCGAGGGGATGGTCAGATACGTCGCGCAGAAAGTTTTGGGCACGGAAAAGATAACGTATCAGGGTAAGGAGATCGATCTTTCGAAATGGGAAAAGGTGTCGTTCGCGGACCTTATGAAAAACAGTTTCGGCATCAGCGTCGATGATCCGCTTCCTTCATGGGTCGATAAGCTGAAAAAGAAGGGTGTCAATATCGAGGGCGAGAAAGTGAGCAAGACCCAGCTTCTGAATATTATCGGAGATCTTGTCGAGCCGACAGGTGGGGCGCACCCGGTATTTGTAGTGGATATCTTCAAGGAACTTTCGCCGCTCGCTAAAGAGAAAAAGGATGCGCCGGGGATCACGGACAGATTCGAGCTTTTTATGGGAGGGATGGAGATCGCTAACGCGTATTCGGAGCTTAACGATCCGATAGACCAGAAGGAACGGTTCCTCGCTCAGGCTAAGGAAAACCCGGACGCCAAGGTGGACTATGATTTTATTAACGCGCTGGAGTACGGAATGCCTCCGGCCGGCGGGCTTGGGATAGGTATAGACAGACTTACGATGATACTTACGGATTCTCCGAGCATCAGGGACGTAATACTGTTCCCGCAGATGAGGCCGGAATAGATTGATAATGTCATTCCCGATAAAAACATTCGGGGATGCCAGAGTTGCGAGATTCGATGATTTAGAGATTCGAAATTCGAGATTCGATTTAATGTTATGGATGCTTGATAAAAAAATTTGGGCATGACGAAGGATTAAATATGTGGAATGTTTCGTTGAGCATAAGATATTTTTTGGCGAAAAGAAAACAGGGGATAATCTCGTTCATTAATTTTATCTCCGTCATCGGCGTCGCGCTGGGCGTGGCGTCGCTGATAATAGTTCTTTCCGTCATGAACGGGTTTGACCTTGAGGTGCGCGATAAAATAATCGGGACGTACGCGCCGCTTCTTGTCTTCAAGGACGGAGGCGTGGACGATGTTCAGAATATCGCGAATAAGGCCAGGGCCGCGGTGGGGGCCAAGAACGTGGCGCCTTTTGTCACCGGCCAGGCTGTGATACACAGGGACAAGGACGTGGTCGGGATACTTCTTAAGGGGATAGATCCCAAAAAAGAAGGCGACGTTTCTCAGGTGATAAAATTCACGAACGGCGCGGGGAAGACTCTGAAAACTAACGAGATAATACTCGGACGAGAGCTTATGCGGAACCTGAGCGTGTCCGGCGGGCAGGAGATAGAGGTCATAGTGCCGTATTCGTATACCGACATGAAAACCGCCAAGTTTACCGTGGTTGGAAATTTTACGTCAGGACGATACGATTATGATTCGAATATTGCCGTGATAAATATAGCGGCGGCGCAGGAGCTTTTCAGGATGGAGGGCGCGGTTTCCGGTGTGGCCGTTAAGGTGGAAGGGAACGTAGATCTTGACGAGGCTAAAGTACGGCTTCAGAAAGCGCTTGGTTTTGATCACGTGGTGAAGAACTGGATGGACATGGACAGGAGCCTGGTTTCGGCGCTGGCGCTAGAGAAAAAGATGATGTTTTTGATACTCGGGCTTATCATCATCGTGGCGTGTTTCAATATCTGCAGTTCGCTTATCATGATGGTGATGGAAAAGACGCGCGATATCGGGATACTGAAGGCGATCGGGGCGAATTCCTCCGGCGTGAGTTCGGTGTTCTTTCTTGAGGGTTTTTTTATAGGCATGCTCGGCACGGCCATAGGGGGCGCGGCCGGGGTTTATATAGCGGAGAGGATCAACCTGATACTGAATTTTATCAGGGATACTACAGGTTGGGAGCTTTTTCCGCACGATGTTTATTATTTTACGGAGATACCGGTGAAGGTTAGCGCGATCGACGTATGTTCGATAATCTCGTTCGCGGTGGTGCTTTCCGTGCTGGCGGGATTGTATCCGGCGTGGAAGGCCTCGAGGCTGGATCCGGTGGAAGCGATAAGGTACGAATGATATTAAAGACCGAAGGTTTAACGAAAATGTTCAGGCAGGGGTTTTCCGAGGTTCATGCCGTGAGGGAAACCAATGTGGAAATATCGCGTGGCGAGCGTATATGCATATACGGCCCGTCGGGCGCGGGGAAGTCCACGCTTTTGAATATGCTTGGCGCGCTCAATAAGCCCACGAAGGGCAAGGTTATTTTTAACGGGAAAAATGTTTACGCGATGTCCGACAGGGCGCGGAGCGCTCTCAGGAACAGGAGATTCGGTTTTATATTCCAGTTCTATCATCTTTTGCCCGAGCTTAACGTGTACGAGAACGTGATATTGCCGGCGGCTATCTCCGGTAAGGAACACGGCGCGCGGGTGAAAGAGAAAGCGATGGCGCTTCTTGAACTGGTGAAGATGTCGCACAGGATAAAACATAAACCGTCCCAGATATCGGGCGGCGAAGCACAGAGAGTGGCTGTTGCGAGGGCGCTTATAAATTCGCCGGATATACTTTTTTGTGACGAGCCGACGGGGAATCTGGATTCGGAGATGAGGCTTGAGATATACGATCTGATCCGGCGTCTGAGCGAGAGTAACAATATGAGCGTCGTCGTGGTGACGCATCAGGAGCTCCCGGAAGGTTTTGCGGGAAGCGAATATTTTATGCAGGATGGAGTGCTGAGCAAAGTCCGCGAGAACGTGAATGTAGGGGCGGCCAGCCCGCGCCCGGAGAAAAATAGAGATTAGTTGTGTAATGTGTGTGTAAAAGTGTTATGGGTTAGAGTGACACATTGACACTCAATCAAATTTAACAAGGAAGGGAACAATGGGACTTAAAATTTATTTCAACGGGGAATTTGTCGAACAGGAGAACGCGAAGGTGTCCGTGTTCGATCACGGACTTTTGTACGGCGACGGTGTTTTCGAGGGAATACGTTCATACAACAGAAGGGTGTTCCGTCTGCAGGATCATATGGATCGGCTATACAACGGAGCGAAAGAAACAAGGCTTGAGATACCTTTGACGAAAAAGGAATTCGAGAAGGCGATATTGGAGACGCTCAAAATTAACAATTTGGACGATTCGTATATCAGGGCCGTTGTGACGAGAGGCCCGGGAGATCTGGGGCTTGATCCGAGGAAATGCAATAAGGCCACGGTTTTTATAATCGCCG
Source organism: Candidatus Omnitrophota bacterium (assembly GCA_035403965.1). Classification (GTDB taxonomy): domain Bacteria; phylum Omnitrophota; class Gorgyraeia; order Tantalellales; family Tantalellaceae; genus DAONGE01. The sequence goes on from DAONGE010000018.1 coordinate 22,452, forward strand.
GCAAGATCAAACTGTATCCGGCCGAGTTTTACGAGAAAGGGCTTCCGATAATCATAGCGAAAACGCGGCGTATACACCCGACGGCGATAAATCCGCGCATAAAATCGCTGAATTATCTGAACAATATTCTCGCCAAGATCGAGGCGATAGACGCCGGTACCGACGAGGCCCTTATGCTGACAAACGATGGTTTTGTCGCTGAATGCACGGGAGATAATATCTACTCCGTGAAGAACGGTGTGATCTATACCCCGCCGTGCGAGATCGGCGCGCTTGAAGGCGTTACCCAGAAGGTTGTTATAGAACTTGCTGAGGCGCGGAAAATAAAAGTGAAACGTGTGAAAATGAAACCGAAAGATTTTTTCAAAACGGATGAGTGCTTTCTTACCGGTACGGCCGCCGAAATAATCCCGGTCACTAAGGTTGACGGGAAAAAGATAGGTAAAGGCGTTCCGGGCAAGATAACTCTGGAACTTCGCGAGGATTTTAGGGCGCTTACGCAAAAAGTCGGTGTGGGATATTGATAAGTCAGGTCCCTTTTTACCGGAAGGATGGATTATGAAATGCGAGATGTGTCACTTAAGGGAAGCTACGGTGCACCTTACCGAAGTCATAAACAATAAGGTGGCTAAATTGAGCCTCTGCGAGGAATGCGCGAAACAGAAGGGCGAGGAGATGCAGTCGCATTTCGGGCTCACTGATCTTTTGTCCAGCCTTATGGATTTCGGGTCAGTCACAGACGAGAGAGGGATACAGACCGAATCAACGGTGCAGTGTCCCGTGTGCAAAATGACGTATCAGGACTTCCAGAAACACGGGAAACTCGGCTGTTCAAAATGTTATGACGCGTTTGATAAGGAACTTTCGGCGCTTCTCAAAAAGATACACGGCGCGGATAAACATACCGGGAAGATACCGTTCATGGGAAAGCAACTGGTTAAAGATCAGGAAACGCTGCAGCGGCTGAAAAAGGAACTGCAGATGCTTGTGAGGTCCGAGCAGTTTGAGAAAGCGGTGATAATGCGGGACCGTATAAAAGAACTGGAAAAGAAACTGAACGTTGAGTGAACGGGAGCGTATGAATAGCATAGACGACATGATGGGAAAACATAGCGTGTGGCTTTCGGGCGAAGGCCCGAAAGCGCATATCGTCATATCAACGCGTATACGCCTTGCGCGTAACCTGGAAGGACATTGTTTTTTTCACCGGGCCGATGATAAACAGCGTGACGCGACATTGGAAAAATTATTTAAAGGCGTGAAAAAGTGCGCGAGGTTCAAGGACGGGCTTTTTCTTTTGGTGAAGGACGTCGCGGAAGTGGACAGGGCGTTTCTTGTGGAGCGGCATCTTATGAGCCGGGAACATGAAGCAGAGCCGGCGCATAAAGGTCTTGTGATCTCCAAAGACGAGTCTGTCAGCGTTATGCTAAACGAAGAGGATCATCTCCGCATACAGGGTATAAAATCCGGGCTGGATATAGTGGATACCTGGAAGATGGTGGATGATCTGGATACAGAACTCAGTCAGTATCTGCCGTTCGCGTATTCGTCCAAGTTTGGGTATCTTACTTCATGCCCGACGAACACGGGAACGGGGCTCCGAGCGTCCGTGATGTTGCATTTGCCGGCGCTTGAGATGACGGATCAGATAGAGAATGTTTATGACGCGGTATCAAAGCTCGGCCTTACGATACGCGGTTTTTACGGCGAGGGTTCGGAGACGACCGGAAACTTTTTTCAGATATCGAACCAGGTGTCGCTCGGGCATTCCGAAACGGACATATTGGACAATCTGGAACGTGTTATAAATAAAGTGGTGGCAAAGGAAGAAGATACACGGACGTTTTTGATGCACAACAAAAAGAGCGAGATAGCGGACAATATTTTCCGTTCTTACGGTACGCTGAAAAGCGCCAGGATAATCACGTCGAGGGAAGCTATAAAACTTCTTTCGTCGGTTAGACTGGGTGTGGACCTCGGAGTGGTGAAAGATGTCAACAAGTCGCTGCTTAACGAGATACTGCTTGTGACACAGCCCGGGCATCTTCAGAAAAACGGAGGGCAGGAGCTTACACCGTACGAAAGAGATATAAAACGCGCAGATATGATAAGGGAAAAATTAGGGGAAAAATAAATTTAGTGTCATGTATCAAGTATCATGTGTCAAAGTGTCAGGTGTCAAAGAGATGGTTAGAAATTCGAGATTCGAAATTCGATTTTAAAAAAAATACAGGGGGGAACATGGCGGCATTCAGTAAATTCACGGAAAGAGCGAGAAAGGTCATTCTTCTTGCGAAAGAAGAGGCGAAAAGATTTAATCACGATTATATCGGGACTGAACACATCCTTTTAGGCCTTGTAAAAGAAGGAGAAGGCGTGGCCGCGGCTGTGCTGAACAGTTTGGGCCTTGATACGGAGAATATCCGCGAAGAGGTGGAAAAACTCGTGCAGTCCGGGCCTGAGCCCGTTGTCGCGAGCGATATCCCTTTTACTCCGCGCGCTAAAAAAGTAATAGAGCTCGCGATGGATGAGGCGAGGAATCTGGGGCATAACTATATCGGTACCGAACATCTTTTGCTCGGTCTTATACGCGAGGGCGACGGTATAGCCGCGCAGGTTCTGCTTAATATGGATCTTGATCTAAAAAGTGTCAGGGACGAGGTTCTTAACCTTTTAGGTTCGTCTGTTCCGGGCTATACTCCGGGCACTTCTCCGGATGCAAAAAGAAAAAAGAAAATAACTAAAACTCCGGCGCTTGATTCTTTCGGACGCGAACTCACCGAAATGGCGCGTCAGGATAAATTGGATCCGGTCATCGGAAGAGAAAAAGAGATACGCAGGGTCATTCAGATCCTCGGGCGCAGGAAGAAAAACAATCCTGTTCTTATCGGTGAAGCCGGAGTAGGAAAAACCGCGATAGTCGAGGGGCTTGCGCAGAAAATAATTACGGGAGATATACCTGAGATATTGAAGGATAAAAGACTTATTATCCTGGACCTTGCGTCGATGATAGCCGGTACTAAATATCGCGGCCAGTTCGAGGAAAGAATAAAGGCCGTGATGAAGGAGATAAAGGATTCCTCCGAGGTCATAGTTTTTATAGACGAGATACACACACTTGTCGGAGCGGGCGGCGCCGAAGGCGCGATAGACGCGTCCAACATACTTAAGCCTTCGCTTCAGAGAGGCGAGATACAGTGCATCGGCGCGACGACGCTTGACGAGTACAGAAAAAATATCGAGAAAGACCCCGCGCTTGAGAGGCGTTTTCAGCCTGTTATCGTCGAGGCACCGAGTGTTGAGGACACGAACGAAATATTGAAAGGATTGCGCGACAAATATGAAGCGCATCACAGGGTGACGTTTACGGATAAGGCGCTTGAAGCCGCGGCGAAACTTTCGGATAGGTATATCACGGCGAGGTTTCTGCCGGATAAAGCGATAGATCTTATAGACGAAGCCGGTTCAAGGGCAAGGATATCGACGATGATAGCTCCTCCGGCGTTCAAGGATGAAGAAAAAAAGATAGACGATTTCCGGCGTGAAAAGGAAGAGGCCGTGAAGAATCAGGATTTCGAGAAGGCCGCGAGGGTCAGGGATATGGAGAGGGTCGCGCGTGAGGAACTTGAAGGCAAACGGCAGAACTGGAAATCGGAACAGAATAAACTTACGGTCACGGTTGACGGCGAAGATATCGCTACTATCGTTTCGGAATGGACCGGGATACCGCTTGTGAAAGTTGAGGAAAAAGAATCTGAAAAATATCTGAAACTCGGGGAAAGCCTTAAGGGCAAGGTAGTCGGGCAGGACGAGGCGATCGAAGCGATCGCTCACGCCGTGCGCCGTTCACGTGCCGGGATAAAAGACCCGAATAGGCCCATTGGAAGTTTTGTTTTTCTTGGGCCGACCGGTGTGGGAAAAACCCTGCTTGGAAGGAAACTCGCCGAAGTCATGTTCGGCGACGAGGACGCTGTTATTCAGATAGACATGTCGGAATACATGGAAAAATTCAATGTTTCTCGTCTTGTCGGAGCGCCTCCCGGATACGTAGGGTACGAGGAGGGCGGCCAGCTTACTGAAAAAGTAAGACGCAGGCCGTATTCCGTGGTGCTGTTGGATGAGATCGAGAAAGCGCATCCGGACATATTCAATATTCTTCTTCAGGTGCTTGAAGAAGGAAGGCTTACCGATTCTTACGGTCGCAAAGTAAGTTTCAAAAACACGATAATGATAATGACGTCGAATCTCGGCGCGGACCTTCTTAGGAAAGAAGGGTCGATCGGTTTTAAATCGCAGAACAAGGAATCCGAGACATACGCCGAGATGAGAGAGCGGCTTCTCTCCGAGGTCAAAAAGGCGTTCAAACCGGAATTTGTGAACAGGATAGATGACGTGATAGTGTTCCACGCACTCAACCGCGAGGACCTACAGCAGGTAGTCGAAATAGAAATGAAAGAGGTCATCGAACGGTTGAAAGAGAATAATATCGACGTTGAGATGGATAAAGAAGCAAAGGAATTCCTTATCGGTAAGGGATTCGACAAGGTATTCGGCGCGAGGCCCCTGAAAAGGGCGATACAGCGTTATGTGGAAAACCCTCTCGCTGAGGAGATCCTCTCCGGCTCTTTCAAGAACGGGGCAAAAGTGATGGTCACAAAAGCGCCGAACAAAGAGGAACTTAATTTTCAATTAGTGAATGAAAAATGATAGTGAACAAAGTCATAAATAAGGCGTCCGGGTATGGGCGCAGTACGGTCAACCGGTTTTTCAGTTACATCGGAGGGGTGTCTATTCTTCTGAGCCAGACCCTTTTTTGGTCGATGGTCCCGCCGTATAGAAAATGGAACATACTCGAGCAGATGGGGAAGATAGGGGTGGCGTCTTTTCCCATAGTTTTCCTGATAAGTTTTTTCACGGGTGTTGTGCTCGCTTTGCAGAGCGCTTATCAGATGCAGAGGTTTTCAGCCGAGATGTATATCGCCTCTCTTGTCGCGCTTTCCATGACCAGGGAGTTAGGGCCGGTGCTGACGGCGCTTATTATCGCCGGAAGGTGCGGCGCGGCGATAACGGCCGAGATAGGCACGATGAAAGTCACCGAACAGATAGACGCGCTCGAGACGTTATCGGCGAACCCGATAAAATATCTTGTTGTTCCGAGATTATGGGCGCTTCTTGTCATGCTGCCGATACTGACAATATTGGCTAATTTTTTCGGGATAGTCGGCGGGTTCATTATCGGGATATGGAAACTGGATATAACCACGGCGATGTACATGAAGATGACATTCGATCCGATGCATGTGAAGGATGTTGTGATCGGCCTGGTGAAAAGCGTGTCGTTCGCTCTTGTGATAGGGATGATATCGTGCTTTGAAGGGTTCAGGTCCGAGGGCGGCGCCGAAGGCGTTGGGCACGCGACGACCGATAGTGTTGTGCGTAGTTTTATAATGGTGATAATAGTGGATTGTTTTATTACCGCGCTTTTTTACTTTATGGCGAGATAGAAAATGATAGAGCTTAAGAATATAAACAGGGCTTTTGACGGACGAGTGATATTGAAGGACGTGAACCTGACGATAAAGACCGGCGAGTCTCTTGTCATCATCGGCAGGTCCGGTTGCGGTAAAAGCGTTCTTTTAAAACATATAATCGGCCTTTTACGTCCAGATTCGGGAAACGTGATAATAGACGGGCTTGATATAGCCGCGTGCGATTATGCGCAGCTGAACGAGGTTCGGAAAAAATTCGGCATGCTTTTTCAGAACGCGGCGCTTTTCGATTCGATGACCGTGTTCGAGAACGTGGGTTTTCAGCTGATAGAGTACACGAACCAGAGTTTTGAAAAGATAGGTGAACGCGTTGCCGAATGCTTGAAAATGGTAGGGCTTGAGGGCGTTGAAAAGATGAAACCGAACGAGCTTTCCGGTGGTATGAGAAAAAGAGTGGGGCTTGCGCGAGCTCTTTGCATGGCGCCCAAGATCATGCTTTATGACGAACCCACAGCGGGTATCGATCCGATAATGGGCGATGTTATAACGAATCTTATAAGGCATACGCACGACAGTCTTAAACTGACGTCTGTTACTGTGACGCACGATATGAGAAGTGCGAAGAAAATAGCGGATAGGATATGCATGTTTTATGACAGGAAACTGGTGGAGGTCGGTACGCCGGAAGACGCCGAACGGTCAGATAACGAAGTGGTGAGGCAGTTCATCTCCGGGGATTCGAAAGGGCCTTTGGCGGATGAGGAATAAAAATAAAATGTAAGTTCCCGGAGTTTTTGGGAAATTCGAAATTCGAGATTCGACGATAAGGAGAAAAATATGTTCAGGGATGAAAAGCTGGAACTTAAGGTCGGGCTTTTTATTGGCATAGGGATATTTATAATGTTCCTGATAGTTTTTACTGTGCAGGACTTTTCGATGCTGGGCAAATGGTACGATATAAAGGTCGTGTTCAGCTATGTTAACGGACTTACGGAGAATTCCCCGGTACGTTACGCCGGTGTGGGTATAGGCGAGGTTCGGGATATAGAAATGTTTTTTGACGAAGAAAGCCAGATGACGCGGGTCCGCGTGCACGCCCGTATAAAAGGTGATGTGAAGATTGAGGACGACGCGCTACCCCGCATTAATTCTCTGGGGCTTTTGGGTGAACAATATCTTGAGATAACACCCGGCACGTCTAAAACTTATATTTCCCAGGGGGCCACCGTCCTGGGCAGAGATCCGGTCCACGTTGGAAGACAGATGGATAGGTTCAACGAGATGGTCGGGTATCTTTCCGAAATAGTGAGGGCGATACGCGACGGCAGAGGGACCGTGGGGAAACTTGTTAACGATGACACGTTGTACATGAATCTGACGAATATCACCAGTGGCCTGAAGGACGGCAAAGGGACTTTAGGGAAGCTTATTGAGGACGATAGTTTGTATAACGATATCGAAACCATTGTCGAGAGGCTGAAGAACGGTGAGGGAACGATAGGAAAACTTTTGGCGGAGGACGACGTTTATCAGAACATGAAGGATCTGAGCTCTGACGTTAAGGCGAATCCATGGAAGCTTATTTATAAGTCTAAGGAAACAAAACCGTCGGACAGGGAGAGATCGGCGGATGGTAAGGCTTCGAATTTCGGGCCGAGGTAAAAAACTGGTTTTTATCATAACATTATTGTAAAGGAGTGGTGAAAGTGGGTACGATAAGATTGATTCGGATGTTTTTTATTATAGTGGCGGTTGTATGCGGATTTTACATAGGGTCATTATTCTCCGCAGTACAGCCACTTAGCGGCGCGATCGGCGCCGTGGTAGGATTGGTGTCGGCTTTGTCTCTGATACTTATCGAGGTGAAATTAAGACAGGTATCGCTTAGGAACCTTTCGGCGGCGGCGTTTGGTCTGGTGTTCGGGTTCTTTATCGCCTGGCTGCTTACGCTGATACTCAGGCTTGTTCCGATGGATGAAATGGTTTACACGGTGTTTCAGATAATATTCACGCTTATATTCTGCTATCTGGGTATTATCATATCCATAAAGGGTAAGGATGAATTCAACTTGATAATACCATATGTCCGTTTTTCACGTGAGGATCAAAGGGAAGAGGTTTTTCTTCTCGATACAAGCGTGATAATCGACGGCAGGATAATGGGCCTTCTTGAAACCGGGTTCCTGGAAGGGAAACTTCTCGTTCCGCGTTTTGTTCTGAACGAGTTGCAGCAGATAGCCGATAGCTCCGACGACGCGAAACGCGTCAGAGGGAAAAGGGGGCTTGATATGCTGAACATACTGCGGAAAATGGATGGTGTGGAAGTGATAATACACGATGAGAGCCTGCCGGATATAAAAGAAGTCGACGCTAAGCTGGTCCGTTTAGCCAAGATGCTGGGATGTAAAGTGATAACGAACGATATGAACCTGAATAAGGTCGCGAAAATAGACGGTGTGCGTGTTTTGAATATAAACGATCTTTCAAATTCGCTCAGGATGGTAATATCTCCTGGCGAAGAGATGATAGTTCAGATACGCAAAGAAGGAAAAGAACGCAATCAGGGAGTGGCGTTTTTAGACGATGGCACTATGATAGTGGTGGAGAACGGGCGCAGACTGATAGGCAGACAGATCGGGGTTGCCGTGACTAGCGTGCTTCAGACTTCGGCCGGACGTATGGTGTTTGCCAGCCCCATTGAGAAAACTCAGCAAGGCGGATCTCAGCCGAGACAGCAGCAACAGCAGCGCGGCACGGAGCATCAGCGCGGCGGAGGGGATCATCAGCGTGGCAACAACAACCATCAGCGCGGTAATGGGGATCGTCAGCATAATAACGACGATCATCATCAGGATAATGTTGATCAACGACGGGAAAGCAGCGAGTACCGGCATGAGAATGAAACTGAAAGCCGGGACAATAACGAAGAGAATGAACAGATAGAGGGGAATTCGTAGATATTTGATTTTAAGTTATGGATGCCCGATAAAAGCGTTCGAGCATGACAGGGTTTGCGAAATTCGAGATTCGAAATTCGAGATTAGAGGATTATGAAAAATAATTTCAGGATCGGTACGGGATTCGATATACATAAATTCTCGGCGAAAAGGCCTTTGATGCTGGGTGGCGTGAATATCCCCGGCGAAAAAGGGCTTCTCGGCCATTCGGATGGAGACGCCCTGTTGCACGCGATATGTGACGCTATACTGGGCGCGTTGGGCGCGGGAGATATCGGTGAACACTTCCCGGATGTGGATCCGAGATATAAAGGCGCGGCGAGTTCTATCTTTCTTCGGAAAGCGCGACAGGTGATGGAGAAAAAAGGATACACGATCGGGAATATCGACTGCAATGTGATAACCGAGCGACCGAAAATAATAAAATACAGGGAAGCGATAGTAAAAAGCGTGTCCGATATCCTGGGAATATCTAAAGATCAGGTCAGTGTTAAAGGACGGACCGCCGAAAAGATGGGCGCGATAGGCAAAGGCGAAGCGCTTATGGTGCAGGCGGTAGTGCTGTTGGTGCGTAAATGAATTTTTGCAGGAGGAAGATCATATGTGGGTAGTTGACGTATTGCTGTATTTGGCGGTTTTTTTGATATTCGTTTATCTCGTGATGCGGGCTTTTTTCGAGGAAGAGATAAAAGCGGTCTTCGAGCGCGATCCGGCCGCGACAAGTTATGCCGAGATCATTTTCACTTATTCGGGCATACACGCCCTCGCGTTCTATCGATTGGCTAATTCCCTGGCCCGGCACAGGATACCTTTTATCCCGCGTTTTATTTCGCAGTTCGCGAAATGGATAACCGGGATAGAGATACATCCGGGCGCTACGATAGGCAAAGGTTTTTTTGTGGATCACGGTATGGGGGTTGTGATCGGCGAGACGGCGATCATAGGAGACAATGTGACTCTTTTTCAGGGAGTGACCTTGGGCGGGACGGGAAAAGAAAAAGGCAAGCGGCATCCGACTATAGGTAACAATGTGGTCATAGGCGCGGGTGCTAAGGTGCTGGGGAATATTATTGTAGGAAATAACGTCAATGTCGGTGCAAACGCTGTTGTTATACGCGATGTGCCGGATAACTCCACTGTTGTCGGCGTTCCCGGAAGGATAGCGAGAAAACAGGGGAAACGTTTGCCGGGTGGGATAAATCTGGATCATACGTCGCTGCCGGACCCTTTGCAACAGGCGCTGGAGAACCTTCAGCACGAAATAGATCATATTGAGGAGGAGCTTGAGGAATATCACGAAGGTAAGGACAACAAAATAAGCGATAAGGACGAGTATTCAGAAGATGATAAAGATATATAACACGCTTAAAAGGGATAAAGAGGAATTTAAGCCTCTCGAAGATAACAAGATCGGCATGTATGTGTGCGGTCCGACGGTTTACGACGTGCCGCATATCGGTCACGCGCGGAGCGCTTATGTGTTCGATTTTATAAGAAAATATTTCGAGTACGCCGGATATGACGTGAAGTTCGTGCGGAACGTTACGGACGTTGATGACAAGATCATCAATAAATCCGTCGCGGAACTTGTCAAAGAAGGGAAAGAAGCGGCTGGGGATCCTCTTAGATCTAAAGTGAAAGAGGTTGCCGAGCGTTATCTGGACCAATACAACCGCGAGATGGCCGTTTTTGGCATAAAAAATCCCACGCGTGAACCTAAGGCCACGGAATATATCGGAGAGATGATAAAGTTCATCGGGGGGTTGATCGAGAAAGGCTTCGCGTACCCGTCGGGTGGAGATGTATATTTCAGCGTGGAAAAATTCCCGGATTACGGAAAACTTTCCAGGCAGAACACCGATGAGATGCTTCACGGCGTCCGCAAGGATGTTAACGAGAATAAGAGACATCAGCTCGATTTCGCGCTTTGGAAATCGGCGAAACCAGGCGAGCCGTCATGGCCTAGCCCATGGGGAGAAGGCCGCCCCGGATGGCATATCGAGTGTTCGGTTATGAGCACTAAAGAGCTTCGCGCGACGTTCGATATACACGGCGGCGGGCTGGATCTTATGTTCCCACACCACGAGAACGAGATCGCGCAGGCCGAGGCCGCTACAGGAGAACCTTTCGCGCGGTACTGGATACATAACGGGCTTCTTACCGTGAACGGTGAGAAGATGTCCAAGTCGCTCGGGAATTACATAACGATAAAAGAATATCTCGATAAATATCAGGATCCCGATCTTTTAAAAATAATGTACCTGATGAGCCATTACAGAAGCGCCGTTGATTTTACAGAGACAAAGATACACGAGGCCGCGGTACTGAAATCGCGCGTCGTGACGTTCGTTTCCACTTTTAAAAGATATTCGGCCGGAGAAGTGGCCGCGGACGCCGGTTTACGCGAGAAATTTATAAAGGCCATGGATGACGATTTTAATACACCGCTTGTTCTTGCTGTCCTAAACGAAGCGGTGAGCGCCGGCAATTCGCATCTGGCAGCGTGTGTTTCCGGCGACGAGAAAGCGGCGAGCCTCGCAGCCCCGTTCAAGTCTCTTGTTGATGAGATAACGTCTATATTCGGGATAGGGACTGAAGAAAAAAAAGAAACGGTGGATAACGCGGATGAGATCGAAAAACTGATCGCGGAACGTAACAGCGCGCGGAAAAATAAAGATTTCAAAACGGCCGACGCTATGCGTAAAAAACTTTCGGACATGGGTATTACGATAGAAGATACGCCAAAAGGGACGATATGGCGAAAACATTGAAGAAAGGTTTTTTTATCACGTTCGACGGACCTGAGGGGTGCGGGAAAAGCACTCAGTCGAGGCGCATATACGAGAAACTCCTGTCCGACGGATATAGTGTCGTCCGCACGGCTGAGCCGGGAGATACGCGCTTAGGCAAGGTCATCAGGGAAGCTTTACTTAAAAAGCATGACATAGAAATAAAACCCGAAGCCGAGCTTTTTTTATTTGAGGCCGATCGCGCACAGCATGTGCGGGAAGTTGTGAAACCGGCTGTAGACGCAGGTAAGATCGTGATATGTGACAGGTTCAATACGGCGACGTTTGCGTATCAGGGGTATGGGCTTGGCATGGACCTGGGCGAGATAAAAAAGATAGACGCGTTCGCGCGCGGAGGTGTGGCGCCGGACCTTACCATAGTGCTTGACGTCGCGGCCGACGAGGGTCTGAAGAGGGCTGGCAGGTCGCGAGAGGCCGACAAAATTGAGAAACGTGGTTTCGCGTTCCACGATAAAGTACGGAATGGGTATCTGGCGCTTGCCGCGGCGGATACCGAGAGAATAAAAGTTGTAGACGCGTCGCGCGGGCTGGAAGAAGTGTACAGATCAGTCGAAAAAGAGGTTTATGCTTTTATTGAAAGACATAAAGGGGCAAAATAACGCCGTAAAAAGCCTTACTACCGCCATCGCGATGGGTAGGGTGGCGAATGGTTATTTATTTTCCGGCGCCTCGGGTGTTGGAAAAGCGCTGACAGTTAGGGCTTTTTTATCCGAGCTTTATTGTGTCGAGAAAAGCGGACAGGGGGCGTGTCTCGCGTGCTCGCCCTGCCGGAGGATATGGAAGAACGAGCATCCGGATGTTGTATGGGTGAAACCCGAGGAAACGAAGTCGATAAAGATCGAGCAGATCGTGACGGCAAAAGAAAAACTCCATCTTAAGCCGTACGAATCGGAACGGACCGCGTGCATTATAGAAGAAGCGCACATGATGACGCGTGAGGCCGCGAACGCTCTTTTAAAGGTGCTTGAGGAACCGCCTGGGAAAGCGGTATTGATACTGGTAACTAATAAACGTGAGCTTTTACTGCCGACCGTTATTTCGAGATGCGTTGACGTCAAGTTCTATGAACTGGCGTCCGATACGGTCAAAAGCATATTGATGAGAGAGACCGGGGCGGATCTGCGAACGGCCGATATTATAGCCGCGCTTTCCGGAGGTTCTCCGGGTCGCGCGATAGAGATGTTCAAGTCGGGTTTTCTTGAAAGACGGCAGAAGGTCATGAATATGCTGGATGAGATTGTAAGTTCAAAGTATCCGCATCTCAACGCGTGGGATTCTGAGAAAAAAGAAACGTTGATAGAGGACATAGAGCTTCTTGTCGCGCTATTGAGGGACGTTGTTATAAGCAAGGAAGGCGTTCCTGGAAAAGTGATAGACCGGGCTTTTGTGGGCACTCCGGCGCATTCTTATTTCTCGGCGCTTTCTTCGGACAGGATAGGAAAGGCCGTGGCCCGTTTGGTGGAAATGAAGGTTCTTCTTGAAGGGAACCTTAACCCGAAGATAGCGGCGCAGGCGCTTGCGGGGGAATTGATAGGTTAGAGTTTGGGAAAAGTGAATGCGACAAAATTAAAATTGATATAAACAATCGGAGACAGGATGAGAGAGATCACACATGTGAAATTAAGGACTGCGGGAGAAGTGCAGCCTTTTTTGACTAACGGTATGAAATTCGAGAACGGTGAGAAGGTAATAGTGGAGGCGGATCGCGGTCTGGAATATGGTATAGTCGCCAAAGGCAACGAGGAGGTCGCAGACTCGAACCCGTTGTCGAAGACGGTCAAAAAGGTCATTCGCAAGGTCAATCCGTGGGATGAAGAGCAGATAGTGAAGAACAAAGAAAAAAGCAAAGACCTTCTTAAGATATGCCTTCAAAAGATAAAAGAGCATAATCTGCCGATGAAGCTTGTGGACGCGGAATATTCGTTCGACAGATCAAAGATAGTTTTTTATTTCACTTCGGAAGGAAGGGTGGATTTCAGGGGCCTGGTGAAGGACCTGGCCAGTATTTTCAGGGTGAGAATAGAACTGAAACAGATAGGTGTCAGGGACGAAGCGAGGATGGTCGGTGGCTGCGGAGCGTGCGGGCTTCAGCTCTGCTGCGCGTCTTTTCTGAAAGATTTCAATCCGGTAACTATAAAAATGGCTAAGATACAGAATCTACCGCTGAATCCGGCGAAGATATCCGGGCTTTGCGGCAGGTTGATGTGTTGTCTGGGGTACGAAGCAGGGATATACAAGGAACTTTGTCGGATAATGCCGAGGGTGGGGAAAGAGATAAAGACCGAGTTCGGCAAGGGCAAGGTGATGTCTGTTAATCTTCTCAGCGGAATGGTGACGGTGGATCTCGGAGAAGGAAAAATAAAAAATATACAGATAGACATCTCGAAAGAATTGGCTAAGAATAAAGAATTCGTCAAAAAATGCCCGCAGTGCCCGGCGGAAGGGGAAGATACCTCGGACGAAACGCCGGAACCGGAGGAGAATATCCCGCAGGTACATGTGGAAGCGGGTCCCGAGGGAGAGCTCAGCGCTAATAGCCCCCAGGGTGAGGTCCGTCCGGATAAGTCCATTCAGGTAGCCGGGACAAAGGAGATAGTCGCGGGTGAGCCCAAAGTGGCGGGTGGCGCCCCGGCTGAACAGCGATCTCAGGACGGGAAGAAAAATGGATAAATTTTATATAACCACTCCGATATATTACGTTAACGCCAAACCTCACATAGGGCATGCCTATACGCAGGTTGTGGCCGATAGTCTTGCGAGGTATTTTCGCCTGATATACAGGAAAGAAAATGTTTTTTTTCTGACAGGCACGGATGAGCATGGGGAGAAGATCGAGGAAGCCGCGGCCAAGGCCGGGTTCGCGAAAGGTCATGAGAAGGAATTCGTGGATTCCATAGTTGACGGGTTCAAGGCGGCGTGGAAGATCCTAGGGATAGAACATGACTACTTTATCCGCACGACAGATCCCGTGCATAAAAAGACCGTGCAGGATTATCTGAACAAGGTTAAAGAAAAAGGCGATATATATCTTGGCGAATACGACGGGTATTTCTGCAAACCGTGCGAGACTTTCTGGACCGATACCCAGGCCGAGGGCGGGATATGCCCGGATTGTAAAAGGCCGGTCGAGAGAATAAAGGAAAAAAATTATTTTTTCAAGATGAGCAGTTATGCCGCTAAACTGGAGGAGTATCTTAACGATCCCCGAAACGCGGATTGCGTGCTTCCCGGTTTCAGAAAGAACGAAGTGCTGGGATACCTGAAGGATGATCTCAGGGATCTTTGTATATCGCGTCCTAAAAGCCGTATGTCATGGGGGATAGAGCTGCCATTTGACAAGGATTATGTCGTTTATGTATGGTTCGACGCATTGATAAATTATATTTCGGCCCTGAAGGCCAATAATATGTTCGATAAATTCTGGCCCGCGGATGTGCATCTTTTGGCGAAGGATATCCTGCGGCATCATTCAGTGTACTGGCCGATAATGTTGATGAGCATGGGAGAGAAATTGCCCAAAACCGTGTTCGCGCACGGATGGTGGAAAATAGGCGGGGAAAAGATCTCAAAATCAAAAGGGAATTCCGTAGACCCGATAGAATTATCGAATAAGTATGGCGTCGACGCTCTCCGTTATTTTCTTGTTAAGACCGTGGAACTTGGGATGGATGGGGTGTTCAGCGAGGATTCGCTTGTTCTTACGTACAACACTAATCTGGCCAACGACGTCGGGAATCTGCTTAACCGGACTTTGACGATGGTGGAAAAATATTTTGAAGGGGCTTCTCCTGCGACTTCCGATAAATGTGCGGATGATGCGCAGAACGAACGCAGTGCGAAATTGCGCGCGGAAGCGGCGATGATACTTCCGTATTGCCGTAAGTATATTGTGGAGAAAAATTATCAGATATGCAACGCCGTTATATATGCGATGAGTGTGGTTAGCTCCGCGAATAAATATATTGAAGCGTCAGCGCCATGGAAATATTCGAAAGAAGGTAATATCGAGGCCATAAAGATCATAATGGCGGATCTATTGGAAGTTCTCCGTCTTGTGGCCATCGCGCTTTATCCCGTGATGCCGGCTACGGCCAATAAAATGTGGCGGCAGCTTGGGCTCGGAGAAGATATCGCCAAGGATGTTAAACGGGAAGAATTACTGGCGGATGAACAGTACTTTTCGAAGAGGACATTTCCCGCCGGCATAAAGGTCGCCAAGGGCGATCCGCTTTTCCCGAGGATACAATAGAGAGATGGGGCGTCCTGACAAAAGCGTTCGGGTATGACAGGGTTTGAGAAATTCGAGAGTCGAAATTCGACGATTTAGAAATTCGAGATTCGATGATAATGGACATTTCACATAAGATAGACAATGACAAAATCCTTACCGCTTTTCAAAAGAAAGTTTTGAGAAAAACACTGGAGATACCCCGCGGCGAGGTAAGGAGCTACGGGTGGATAGCAAGGGAAATAGGTTGTACGGCTTACAGGGCCGTAGGAATGGCCCTCCATCGTAATCCGTACGCGCCGTTCGTGCCATGCCATCGCGTGATATCATCGGACGGTTCTATCGGCGGCTACGCGGGCGGGATAAATAAAAAAATTAGAACGCTGAAAAAAGAAGGGGTTTTATTCAGATATGCGTCTGGTAGATACACATTGTCATCTGGACCTGGCGGAATTCGATAACGACCTTGATGAAGTCATAAAAAGGGCGGAGTCGTCGGATGTCCGTAATATAGTCATTCCGGGTATAGATCTTGACAGCTCGAAAAAGGCCGTCGCGATAGCGTCCCGGCATTCCGGGATATTCGCGGCATGCGGTATTCATCCGGCCGGGGCGGATTCGTTCTCGGACGGGATCATTTCCGGGCTTCGCGAGCTTTGCCTTTCAAGCGACAAGGTCGTGGCTATAGGCGAGATCGGTATCGATCACTACCGGGATTATTCGCGTCATGATAATCAGGAACAGGCGTTCGTCAAATGTCTGGACCTCGCGCGGGACCTGGACCTGCCGGTAATAATACATTGCAGGGAGGCGTGGCCGGATCTTCTGCGGATACTTAAAGCCCGCCAAACACGGCAGTTCAAGGGAGTCGTGCATTGTTTTTCGGGGGACAAACAAATATTGGACGAAGTCCTGACCATGGGATTTTATGTGTCTTTCGCCGGGAATATAACCTATGAAAAAGCCAAAGATCTCAGGGATGTCGCTAAGTTCGTGCCGCCGGAAAAACTGCTTATCGAGACCGACGCGCCGTATCTTTCGCCGGTGCCGTTCAGGGGCAAACGGAACGAACCCGCTAATGTGCAAAAACTGGTGGATATTTTTTCTGACATATACGCTCTGACCAAGGAAGATGTTGCGAGGATAACAACGCACAATGCGAATCAGATTTTCAAATTAGGTCTTGAGGAGAAAGGGATAATAGCATATCCGATACGTGACGCGTTGTATCTGAACATAACCAACCGTTGTACGAATAGATGCACCTTTTGTACAAGGGACAGGTCGGATTTCGTTAAGGGGCATAACCTTAAACTTGAGAAAGAACCGTCGGCGGATGAGGTCATCTCCGCGATGGGAGATATATCGTCTTACAAAGAAGTGGTTTTCTGCGGTTTCGGCGAGCCGACCATGAGATTGGATGTTCTTAAAAAAGTGGCGGTGCACGCGAAACAAAAAGGGAAAAAGGTCAGGGTCAATACGAACGGTGAGGGGGATCTTATAAACTCACGGTGTATTGTGCCCGAGTTGAAGGGATTGGTAGACGCCGTAGCGGTAAGCCTTAACGCGCCGGACGCGGAGAAGTATGACAAAATGTGCCGGTCGGTGTACGGGAAAGACGCGTATGATGCGATGCTGAAATTTGTAAAGGAATGCAAAGCGGCTGGGATAGCAGTCGAACTCACATGTTTGGATATAGTGGGCGTGGAAGGCGTGGAAGCCTGCCGGAAGATAGCGGCCGATCTCGGGGGGGCGTTCCGGATGAGAGTGTTCAACGTTGTAGGGTGAAAATGATAAAGAAAATATTTGGCGCTGCGGCGCGGAATAAAATGTATATAGTACTGGTCGCTTTTATTATCGCGATCCATGCCGTCGCGTTCCTGAACGAAAAGACGCATAAAAAAGAAGTTAGCGCGTCATCCTCCGAGGACATTAAGAAGGCCGAGTCCGCCGTTGAACAGCCTAAAAGCGGAAAAGAAAAGAGCAAAAATGTTTTTGACTCCGGGGATATCAAGGAGCGCGAGGCTAAACTAAAAGCCCTCGCGGAGAAAAACCCGAAACTTTATATTTTTATAGCGCTGATCAATCTTGCCGTTATGTTCGTTATTTTTATCGGTTTTATGTTGAACGGGTACTGGATCAAAAGAGCGGTCAGGAAAGAGACTATTATGGTGCGAACAAACGCCCCGGAGCCCGCTAAGTGGACCATGCCCGACGTTGTGCGCGTTATTATAATATTTTTCGCTTCCGGGTATCTCGTTCTGCTTGTGCAGGAACTGTTCGCTAAGGCCGTTCCGATCTTTAACAACGATAATTTCAGGATGATACTCGATACGGGGCTGATGAACCTTGTGGCGATAAGCGTGATAGTGTACTTTGTGGTAAAAAAATACGGGCAGACGATAGCCGACATCGGCCTTACCGTGAAGGGCTGGGGGAAGAATGTGTTCTACGCCGTTGTGGGGTATGTGTCGCTTCTGCCGATACTTCTTGTGATCATGGTCATCACTTTTTTTGTAGTGCAGTGGCTAAAATATGAACCGCCGGTACAGCCCATAGTTCAGGTGTTCATGGAGGAAAAAGGAACGGGCATTCTCCTTATGTCGACTTTGTTCGCTGCGATATTCGGGCCGGTGGCCGAGGAGATATTTTTCAGGGGTTTTGTATATTCAGCGCTTAAGCGGCGCATAGGTGTTTTTTGGGGCATGGTGATCGTCAGCTCGGTGTTTTCCGTTCTTCACGCGCATATCGTGGGAGTTCTTCCGATATTCGCGCTTGGTATGCTTTTGAATTATCTTTATGAAAAAACCGGTTCATTGGTTTCATGTATGGCCGTACATATGATACATAATGTGGGGATGGTCGCGCTTGTGTTCTTTGTAAAAGGGCTGGGGGTATAGTTAACTGTGTGCGTGGGATGCAGTGGGGACATTCTGCGCGTCGCGCGGCGATGCTCGAACATCCCCACTGCATCATGTCGTTTTAAGGGTGAACAAAAAAGCAGCATCCCGTTCGGGGCTTTTAAATGATCACACAAGGGTTTATTCGCGACCTGGGGAGAAAGGGAAGAGAAAAATGTCGGTACAGACTTTGAGATGGAAAAAAGATGCGTTGGAATTGATCGACCAGAGGCTTTTGCCCGGTACTTTGAAATATATAAAATGCCGTACGGCGAAAGATGTATGGGATGCCGTGAAGCTTTTAAAGGTAAGGGGAGCGCCGGCTATAGGTGTCGCCGGGGCGTATGGGCTTTATCTGGGCGTTAGGAACAGTAAGGCTGTGAACGCCGGAACATTCATAAAAGAATGCGCTAAAATGGCGGACTATATTTCGTCCTCCCGGCCGACAGCGAAGAACCTTTCATGGGGAGTAGAAAGGATAGTCCGGCGGATAAAACAGTCCGGCGCGAAAGACGTAAAAAAACTTAAAGAACTTGTTTTGCGCGAAGCCGGGATAATACTTGAGGAAGACCGTAAAGTGTGCCGCGATATGGGGAAGAACGGCGCTGAACTTTTTAAGAAAAAAGTGACTATCCTGACGCATTGCAACGCGGGCGCGCTTGCTACGGTCGATTACGGCACGGCGCTTGGCGTGATATATTCTTCGCGTAAGAACGTAAAAAAAGTTTTTGTCGACGAGACGCGGCCGGTGCTTCAGGGCGCGCGCCTTACGGCATGGGAACTTACGCGTAACGGGATAAACGCCACCTTGATATGCGATAATATGGCGGCGTCACTTATGGCGAAAGGCGAGATAGACGCCATTATCGTAGGCGCGGATCGTATCGCCGCGAACGGGGATGTGGCGAATAAGATAGGGACATACGGCGTAGCGGTTCTTGCAAAATATCACGGTATCCCGTTCTATGTAGCCGCGCCGATATCGACATTTGATATTTCCATTCCGTCGGGGAAATATATCCCGATAGAAGAAAGATCTCACGAGGAAGTTAAAAAAATAGGGGATAGATATATCACGGTAAAAAATATCGATGTCTATAATCCTTCTTTCGACGTGACCCCGGCTAAGCTGATCACGGCGATCATCACGGAAAAAGGTGTTATAAAAAGCCCGGATACGAAGAAGGTGCGGGGGTTGTTGGTATAATGTCATTTCCGCACGCATTTAGCGGGAATCTATAAAATAAAGTGAAATGATTTAATGGTATAGATCCCCGATAAAAACATTCGGGGATGACAGGGGTTCGAGATTCGAGAGTCGAGATTAGATGATTTCGAAATTCGAGATTCGATGATAATTGTGTCACCAAGAGGTAAGATGAAAGAACTAACGATAATTCAGAACATTAAACGTTCCGTGGGAAAACCCCGAAAGGGTGCGGTCCTCGGTATCGGCGACGATTGCGCCGTGCTTGAGTATAGCAAAAACGAATATATGCTTTTTGCCGCGGATATGCTGGTGGAAGGAACTCACTTTACGGTAAAAGACGCCGGGTACGAACGTATCGGCCGTAAAGCGGTCGCCGTGAATATAAGTGACATCGCCGCGATGTGTGGTGTGCCGCGGTATATCACCGTTAGCATCGGGCTTCCTCCGTCGGACAGCGAAAATCTCTCGCGCGGGTTGTACAAAGGTATAAATAAAATATGCAGGGAATACGGAGTTCAGGTGGTAGGCGGGGATACCAACCGTTCGGATAAGATCGTGATAGATGTGTCGATAATAGGTTTTGTAAAAAAAAGAGAACTTATTACGCGCGGCGGAGCGAAACCGGGTGATGTCATATTTATCACCGGGCCCGTAAAAGACGGCAAGAAGACCCATCTTGATTTTGTCCCGCGAGTTAAAGAATCCGGATATTTGGCTAAAAACTTTAAAATAAATTCCATGATAGATGTTTCCGACGGGATAGCGATGGATCTCGGGCGTATATGTCTGGAAAGCCGGACCGGATGCCTGTTATTCGGTTCGGATATCCCGCTTGTGAAAGGGCTTGCGCTCGGAGACGCGCTGCATTACGGGGAAAGTTTTGAACTTTTATTCACGATGGGTGAAAAAGAGGCGGAACGATTTGTTAAGACGGTTGATAAAAAAAGGCTTCCGTTCTTCGCTATCGGACGCATTCTGGAAAAGAGCTCGGGGATGAGCGTTGTTATGCCTTCCGGTAAAAAAGAAAAATTGCGTATGAGAGGATTCGCTCATTTAGGATAGTCATGAAAGAGATAATTACCACATCGCCGGAAGAAACGATCGCGTTAGGTGAACGCGTAGCGAAAGCCCTGAAAAAGGGCGATGTTGTCGCGCTGAACGGGGATCTTGGCGCGGGGAAAACGGTTTTCGCAAAAGGGATGGCGCGCGGGCTTGGGCTTATGGACTACGCCCATGTGAACAGCCCCACGTTCGTTATCATGAAGGAATATCACGGGGATTTGCCGCTATATCACTTTGATGTTTACAGGCTTGAGGAGCGCGATTTTGAGGATACGGTCGACTATAACGATTATTTTTACGGCGACGGAATAAGCGTCATAGAATGGGCGGAAAAAATCGCCGAGGTTCTTCCTGAAGATCATCTGGAAATTAAAATAACAGGGAAAAGTATCTCGGAAAGATCTTTTTTGTTTCTGCCGCATGGGGCATATTATGAAAAGATTGTGATGGAGATATAAATGAAAAGATGTCGGCTATTATTTTTTAGCTTATTTACAGACAAAATGACAACATCAAAACTAATGTCCAAGTTATGATGTTGTTTTTAACGTTCTAGTGTTAACGTGTGACACTTTGACACATGATACTATGATACAAAACTATTGATATGAGGTTGTTATGGGTGATATGACTAAAACACTGGCGTTCGATACATCGACAAAATTTCTGAGTATCGCCCTTTTCGAGGGAGATGTTTTAAAACGGGAATACCACAAAGAGGCCGGGATAACCCATAGCGCCGTGCTGATCCCTACGATAAAGAACGAGATCGATGCTTTGTCGTGGAAAATATCCGACATCGGGCTTATCGCGGTAGGCTCCGGGCCGGGTTCCTTTACGGGGCTTCGCATCGCGGCCGCGACGGTCAAGGCTTTGTCAGCCGCGGTGGGATGTAAGATCATGGGCGTCCCCGGTATGGACGCTATGGCGGCGCGATATCGAACGGACGAAAAATATATAGCCCCTTTATTGGACGCGCGTAAGGGCAAGGTGTATTCGTGCTTTTATGAAAAGCCGGATCAAGCCTTCGTTCGTCGCGGCGATTTTCTTCTGGTCACATTAGCCGAGCTTTTACGGATGATGGACAAAAAAACTATTTTTTTCGGCGACGGAGTGGGGCCGTACCGTTCCGAAATCGAGAAATGCGCGAACGCGTCCATCGATCCCGACGCGGACTGGTATCCGAGGGCTTCGGAGATAGGGAGGATCGGGATAGAAAAGGCGAAAACCGGCACGGACGATCCAGAGACTTTCGAGCCGTTGTATCTTCATCCGAAAGAATGTAATATTACATGCAAACGATCATGACGGGAGCGGGTATAAGTGAAAAATAAAAATTTAAGGACGACATGGGCTGAGATAGATCTCGGGGCCGTAAGCCATAACCTCAGACAGATCAGGTCTTTCATAGACAAAAAAGTCGAGATACTGCCTATCGTTAAGGCGAACGCGTACGGGCACGGGATATTGCAGGTGAGCAGGGTGCTTGTCGATAACGGGATAAAATATTTGGGCGTCGCGACGATGGACGAAGCCATGAAACTCAGAGAGCACGGGATCGACGTGTCGATATTGATATTGGGCGCGGTTCTCGAGGAAGAGGCCGTTACGGCGGTAAAAAATAATATAACGCTTACTATTTGCGATAACGGGCTTCTCGACGTGATCGCTCAGGCCGCGAAAAAATATAAGACCAAGGCGCGTGTTCACGTGAAAATAGATACCGGCATGGGGCGTATCGGCGTGTGGCACGAAGATGCCATGCCGCTTATGCGCGAAGTGTATAAAAATAAATATATAAAACTCGAAGGTATATACACGCATTTTTCATCGTCGGCCAGGGATGAGATGTTCACTTCGCTTCAGATAGAGTTTTTCGATAACGTTATCAGAAAAATGAAGGAAGAGAATATAGAGGTCAAATATACGCATGCCTCCAGCAGTATAGCGATATTCGACTGGAAGGCCGCTCATCTTAACATGGTGCGTCCGGGGATAGTGCTTTACGGGATATACCCGAAAGAGACTTTCCGGAAAATGTTCAAATTGAGGCCGGTCATGGCGCTTAAGACGAAGATTGTTTTTATGAAATCGGTTTTGTCCGGCAGGGCCATAAGTTACGGCCGTACGTATATCACACAGAAGCCTACAAAGATCGCGACCATCCCGATCGGTTACGCCGATGGGTACGGGAGGATCTTATCAAATAAGGCCGAAGCCCTTGTTCGCGGGCAGTTCGTCAGGGTGGTAGGGGTGGTCACTATGGATCAAACGATGCTTGACGTGGGGGAAGTTGAGGATGTGAAGGTCGGCGATGAGGTAGTGTTGGTTGGCGATCAGGGTGTCGCGTCCATACCCGTGGAAAAGGTCGCGAAGCTCGCCCGCACCATTCCGTACGAGATCGTAGTCGGAATAATGGAACGCGTGCCGCGCATTTACCTCAAATAGTACGACTTAGATGTCGCGCGTCATCCTGCGCGTTTCGAGAAAAGCCCTGTTATTTTTATT
>DAONGE010000019.1:0-3219 GCA_035403965.1 Candidatus Omnitrophota bacterium
TATTGTATGCCGTTTGTGTAGTATACAAACCCGACAGCATAAGCGCGTTCTGCGCAACATATTGCCACCCGGTCGTAGTTGTGGATAACAATCTAAAACGCAACATCCCAGTATCATAGTTGTATTGCGTAAGATTCACCAACAGATCAGTACTTGCTGCGTCTTTGCCTTTGATATCATAAGTTTTAACCTGATCCATTCGATCATCCGCGTGATAAACATAGTCCGTTCTCTGCACTTTTACATCCGTAGAAGTCTCGGCATTATGAAAATATGTATATGTGGTCTTCAATTTTTCTTCGCTTTTATATCCAACATACAGCGACTCGGATTTCAAGTTAGTGGCGACCTTTGTCTCATTATCATAACCAAATGTTTTACTGCAAGTTAACGGCTCATCCGCATACAACGAGGTTTCACTCGCCAACGATGCCCCTTCACCATAATAGTAATAAGTCACCTCAGATATCGACGATCCCGTCACATTACCCGCGTTGTCATACAGAATCACATAAGTCTCGGTATAGTTCATTACTTCGTCGCCGCGAACTGAATCTTCTGGAGCATAGTAATAGGTAATACTACGCGCCGGGTATTTGTAGCTTGAGTTAACCACGTAACTAACTTTATTTGTTTCAGGATCCGTAACATCAACAAGATAAGACCCAATATAGGTAAGTGACTTACTCATCACTTCCGTCTCTTTCGTTACCTCCTCCGCACGTAACGAGTCGTTTGTTCCATCATGCTTTTCATAGTTATAGACAACCGTTTCCCTTACCGTCTCCGTTCCGGCAACATAATTTAAAGTAAAATCTGTTATCTCATCCCCAGCGATTGTGTTGATTTTGTCGAAATAATAATACGTCTCGGCTTTTCGAAAAGCATTTTCATTTATAATTCCGTCTTGCCCGTTTAATAATTGTCGTGTTGTCGAGTACTCACCACGCGCAATAACATCATATAAATAAGTTCGAACAAGTTTTTTTCGACTTTCTTCTCTTCCTTCGCCAAGCGCTCCCTGAGCTCGCAGCATATCATCTTCATAGTAGTAAACAGTCGTTTCTTTAACTTCATCACCCAATGAATCGTACACATACGTGTAATCCATTATTTCCTCGCCCTGGTCCGATATGTTATCGAACATATAGTATGTCTCGGATTTACGTATAGCATCATCACGTATTCCGTCATTAGCAACATTCCCGCTCGTCCCTGTCGCAGTATCTGTATATGTCGGAATAGTTCCATTTGTATCGATATACCAATCTGCATCTGTCTTCGTGCTATCGGCCGAATGCGAGTACATATCTTCAAAATCCATAAGACCATCGCCATCGGCATCATTCGTATATGACTCAAGATAATTCGGTAACCCATCCTTATCATAATCCAATATCGCACTGCGAGCATCGCCGGAATATGTTACAGACCGCGTCTTACGCCACGCAGGAGTCGTAACCGATGCCCGCACATCATCTTCTCCATCCGGATCAGACGGATCCTGGTAATAATATACGGTAGTATCTCGTATATCTGCACCATTACGATAATATGTCAATGTATAATCCGCTATGGACTGGGGAATATTATTCAGGAAGTCAATCTCATAGAAAGTCTGGCTTTTCAATTTAGCGTCGGCCTTCACTTCATAACGATACGAAAATGACTCGGGCTCGACTGACCCATCCTGCGGATCGGTTCCGAGAAGGATTTCCAGAACATCACACACTTCATCCTCATCCGAATCAACCAACACAAGCTTTTCAAATAATTCCTGTGCGGTTGTAACGCCGTTCATATTAACGTTCATCAACAAGTTCAATAAATTAACATCCCCGCCGGCATCGACTGCCAGCAAGGATTTCATAAGCGCTTCACCCGCTCCAGCGGATAAAAGGACTTTTGCCAATTCTCCGGCACCGCCGCCATTATACAAAGTCTTTAACGCCGATAATAATGTGGCATCATCAACCGCTTGCGTCGCAAGGGCGTCAAGCAAATTATTTACAAGAGTGATACCGTTCGCATTGGCCGCCTTGTCCGTATCGGTAACTTCGGTCAGGATAGCGTTCAAAAGAGACGTCGCCGAGGTATAGCTACTCACATTGCTAACCTTGCTCAAAAGCGTTTTCAACTCTGTAACCGCCTTGCCACCAGCGGTTATTATCAGCGCGTTCAAGAGATCTTCCACGGTTTCCAGATCTTCCAAACCAACCGACAATAATGCATTAACCAAACCCGCCAAAGTTTCGTCTCCACCTAACAATACCGACAACAATTTATCATAAAGACTGCTTAACGATTCTCCATCCGCGCACAATAATAGTAGAAGCGTTTCCACATCTTCTTCGGTATACCCTTTTTCCCCGGCTTTTGATTTCAAATACTTTATCAGATCGGCTATATCTGAAATACCTAATGATTCCAGATCCTGGCTCAAAAGCTCTGACAAGAACGACTTAAGTTCTTCGTCGGTGGCTATGGATTCCATTTCGGAGAGAATACTTTCCAATTCGGTAGTACCGGACATTTTCAGCGCGGTTAAAAGCGCAACAAGATCATCAATCGTATACCCGTTAGCGTCAGTGGCGTTTTCTTTCAAATACTGAATTAATTCAGATAAAGAATCAATCCCCAACGAGGATAATCCTTCGGATTTAATCTTTGAGAGAAAAGCCGCAAGCTCAGTATCCGACACCATCGCCAGCAACTTGTCTAACGCCGTCCCCGCATCCATGGTCGTGTCCAAACCATACATTGCCATCATTAAGCGCACATCATCGGTAGTAAATCCATTAGCCGTCGTGGCGCTCTCCATTAGATAATCAATCAAGGTAGCCAGGTCCGTAATCCCCAATGCCCCAAAATCGCCATCCATCAAATTTGACAGAAACACCTTAAGATCCCCGTCAAGCGCATATCCTTCCATCTCTAAAAGAACATCTTTCAGTCCAGTGGTACTGGTGGTCAACAGGGTCGTTAAAAGCGATATCACATCATCTACAGTAAAACCATTAGCCGTAGTGGCATTTTCCTTTAAGTACTTGATCAGATCTGCGATCGAATCAATCCCCAAGGAAGCCAGATCTTTATCTTTCAACTCGCTAAGGAACGCCTTAAGTTCGGGATCACTGGCAAGGCTTTCCATTTCATCCAGATACGTAGCTACATCCATCTCCGAATTCGCCCCAGCCGCCAATAAAGACAATATCACGT
>DAONGE010000019.1:3319-45231 GCA_035403965.1 Candidatus Omnitrophota bacterium
TTTTCCTTTAAATACGCGATCAGATCGGAGATTGAATTTATTCCCAAGGAAGCCAGATCTTTATCTTTCAACTCGCTAAGGAACGCCTTAAGTTCGGGATCACTGGCAAGGCTTTCCATTTCATCCAGATACGTAGCTACATCCATCTCCGAATTCGCCCCAGCCGCCAATAAAGACAATATCACGTCTTCCACAGTAAACCCGTTTGCCTCCGTCGCATTTTCCTTTAAGTACGCGATCAACTCCGCTAACGTATCAATTCCTAATGTGGACAACCCCTTACTTTTCAACGTGGCCAAAAATGACTTCAATTCAGGATCAACCGCGATTTCCAGCATTGCATCAAGCAAAGTGGTAGCATCCATCCCTTTAATTGATAGACGATATGCCGCCAGTAAAAGCGTTACGTCATCCGTTGTATACCCATTCGTAGCCGTAGCATTCTCCATCAAATATTGGATCAATGTTTTTATATCCGTTATTCCTAACGATTTCAGATCGGAATTTGTAAGATTGGAAATAAAATCTTTCAGCTCCGGATCCCCGACTGACTTCAGCATTTCCTTAAGTATAGTGCCAACCTCATTTTGGGACGAAATCTCATACGACATAACCAGTAAAAGAACATCATCGACCGTATACCCATTCGCCGTCGTCGCGTTTTCCATTAGATATGTTATGAGATCTGACAGTGTTTTAATTCCCAGACCACCTAAATCGGCAGATTTCAGCTTATCTAAGAAAGCTTTTAACTCAATATCTATGGCAAGTTCTTCCATATCGGCTATTGTACCCCTGATGGCAACCGTACGGGATACCGCATACGCGAGGAATAACTCGGTCACATCCTCCTCCGTATACCCCTCCGCCGCGGCATGTTCTTTTAAATATTCGATCAAGCCGGTTATAGATTCGATGCCTAACGCCGTCATGTCTTTTCCTGACAGCTCCGACAAGAACGCCTTCAATTCTGCATCCGTCACCAATTCTCCAAGCGCGTCAAAAAGGGAGGATGTCACATCTTCATCAAGGTATAACGCAGACATAATCAAATCGGAAATCACAGATTGGGAAGCTCCGGTCGCTAGCGCGTCCTGAATGAACGCCTTAAGAAAATCTGAAGAGGAAGAATAGTCGTCCACATCTTTCATTAACAGTGCCACCGTGAGATCAGCCTTTTCGGATGTCATCCCGGCGGCGACCAAAACAGCTTTTATCAGTTCTTCCTTTGTAGTAATAGCAGAAAAATCTATCGATAGTAAGATCTTAAGCAGATCTTGATCCCCGCCGAACAACGAAAACAAACTTTCCACAACCTTTTCAGCATCAAAAACCTCTGCGCTATCCTGAGAAAGTATGTATGAAACAAGATCCGACTGTCCTGGCAGGACCGCGTTCATCAACGCGGTCTTCAACTCACTGGCCGTAAGATAACTGCCTATATCAACCCCTAATTTGGATTTAATATATGCGGCTACACCTTCCATATCAATCGTCCCGTCACTACTTAAAAGCGAAATAGCATCTGTAGCGTCACCCCAGAAAGTCGCGCTACGTTCCAACCCAGTCCGATATGTAGACTCACTGGCCCTCAGATTTCCTGTATAGAAGTAAACGGTAGTATCTCTAACGGTTTCGCCGTCTCGATAATAATTCAGGGTGATGTCCGCAACCTCTTCACCACGTTGCGTTGTATTGCGATACTGATAAACTGTTTCACTTTTCTTCTTAGCATCCGCTAACATTTCACCTTTAGAATCGACTCCTTCTCCCCAGTATGTGGTAGCCCGTTCAAGGCACGCATATACATCAGCGTCATCTGCCCGGTTCCCGCCTTCGTATATATATACGGTAGTTTCACGTATCGTTGTGCCATCCAGATAAAATTTAACCGAATAGTCCTGCATTTCTTCACCCTTAAGGCGCCATTCGGTAGAATAATACGTAACTGAACATATTTTTGCGTCAGCTTTAAGGTTCCCTTCATCATCCGTGGCGTCTCCCCAATAAGTCACAGATTTCGTTAACGGCGTACGATAATTAGCATCATGGGCGTTTGTTTCCTCCTCCCCATAATAGTAAAATGTCGTACGAGTGATGTATCCACGCGCATATGTTTCAGTATAATCCAAGACCTCTTCGCCGGGGTTACGCGCATAGGTATCATAATGGGCGGCACTAGTCACCTTATCTATATAAGCATCTATGATGCCATCGCCATCACTATCTTCACCTTCCGTATCTATCGCGCCGCGATATGATACAACCGTCTCCTTCGCGTCACGCCAAAACGCGGCCGACGCTCTTTCTCCACCTTCATAATAGTCTATCGTAGTTGAGCTAACTTCTCCGGAATCAGAGTAGGTTAATGTATAATCCGCCACTTCGCGGTCCTGAGCCCCTTTTAAATACGTACGGCTTTCAAGCTTGCCAGTCCCCTCAGCTGTTCCATCCGTGATCTTGCCATCTCCGTTCGTATCGTCTATGCTTCCATCCCCGTTTGAGTCATAATCTAGCCCTTCAGTATCATAATCCGAAACCGTGCTCAAAGCATCCCCGGTATATTCATAATCACGCCTTGAAATAAGCTGATGCGATTCGACATCGTATGTTAGGGATTGAGATACCCGGTTATTATCCCCCGTACCTTCAAAAAGGGTATACTCAACCAAGGTTTCTGTCCCATCCTTGGCAATAAAGTATTTCCTTGTGGCGGATACGTCATCACCAGAATATTCATAATCCGTACGAAATTTGGCAGCATATTGGCCGGTAGTAGGATTCAAGACATATCCCGAGTACACCTTGGATATCTTTTTGTTGTCCGAATCCCCAAAATATATCGTTTCTGATATCTTTCGTGAGTCAGATGGAAGGTCTTTATCCTCATACCCTACCCAATAATCCAATCCAGTGTCTTCATCAACAAACTTATCCGTTTCATCTTCCCAATATTCAAGGTTAATATACGGCCGACGCGTCACATCATAAGATGTGATCGTCTGGACAGGTGACGTAGTTGTTGTAGAAGTCGAATCAGAGGTTTCAATATCGTTCAGCTGGTGTGCATCGTCGGTATCGTCATCCGGATCGGTCAAAGTATATTCAGCATTGTCACCGGAACTCCCCGACCCGCCTCCCGAACTTTTTTTCTTTTTCAACGGAGTATCATCTCCGTCTTTTTTCCCTCGCCCCTTATGGTGTTTATTTAAAAGATCCTCAACGAGTTCCTCTTTGCCCATCCTCTGACGGATAATTTCTTCATGTTTCATTTGCTGTCGTCTTAAATATGCCGGGGCAAATTTATTTGACTGTTCGTAATCTTGCGATGACGGGAGAACTTCTTCGGCGGCACCCCCAAGTCTTTTATGTTGATACAAATCAGCGTAAGATACTTCTTGCTGAAGTAAGAATACAAATGAGACAAGTATCGAGGTGGCTTTTAGTATTAAGCGTTTATGGCGATTCGATTGCAGTTCGATCAAGCTAACCGGATCGACAGTCGCGTTATCATCATACCAATTTTTTACACCAGCGGCATCGTTGATACCGTACGGTACTTTTTTGCTCAAGCGCTTATCTTGAGAAGATTCATGTGAGTATATTTCGTCTTGGCTCATCTTTTTCTTTTGCAAACATATATTAATAACTTTTTAAAAAAATTTACTGACTCTCAAATACATGAGTTTTGTATTGTGTTAACAGGATTATATTCATTTATAAGTATACTCATCGCCCTACCTAATGACAAGAATAAACGATTTAACTTTTTTGTATTCTAACGCTATTTCAGAACCGTTCTAATTTCCCAAATTAATCAGATTTTTCTTGCCCGGATCACCAAATATTATTCATCATAACTTACATATCCATAATATGTTATAAAAACTGTGATTTCGAAGGATTATATATCGAAATTTTTTAACAAACACTGTTTCATAAAATAATCTCCAAAAAATTTTGGTTTTTTTTAATAAACACATGTACAACTCGAAATCTCAACACGGTGTTTCGTTCAACGATATTGAATCGCCAAAAAACGACAATGATTTTTTGAATAAACTTGTAATAATTTTCACCTCTTCGATCGTCGTCGACAAAGGTAAAAATAAATACGCAACATTTCCGATCGGACGCAAAATCAAACCGTTTTTTAGACCGATTTTATAAATTTGATAGCCCACCCTCTGTTCGTTTTGAAAAACTTTTTTTGAAATTTTACTTTTCACAATTTCAACAGCTAAAACTGTTCCAATATTTCGGACGTCACCGACAAAATTAAAATTTTTGATTTCTTCCGAAAACTTTCGGAGAAAACGTTCGATCTTTTTTACATTTTTTAGAGTCTTTTCCCGTCTAAAAATTTCCAGATTAGTTGTCGCAATTTTGCATAAAATTGGATTCGCCGTAAACGTATGCCCGTGAAAAAAAGTTTTCATTTTTTCATAGTCATCATAAAACGATTTATAAATTTTATCCGTTGTTAAAGTTGCTCCTAACGGAAGATATCCGGAGGTCAATCCTTTCGATATACATATAAAATCTGGTGAGACTTTCGCATGCTCACACGCGAACATTTTCCCGGTCCTGCCGAACGCCGAAGCGACCTCATCAAGTATCAAATGAACATTGTATTTTCGCGCCAGCGTCTCGACACCTTTCAGATATTCCGGCGGATAAATTATCATTCCACCTGCCCCCATGAGCACCGGTTCAACAATAATTGCGGCAATTTTTTCATGGTCATTTTTAAGGGCTTTTTCCATAAAAGACAAACAATCTATCCGGCATTTGCATTTCTGCAACCCAAGCGGACACCGGTAACAATACGGCGTTTTTACTCGTAATGCCTTATAAAATAAAGACTTGTAAACTTTATTGAATATTCCTATCCCCCCAACACTCATTGTGCCTATCGTATCTCCATGATAGCCGTAATCTAAAGCAATAAACCTTTCTTTCTTTTCATAACCCATATTTTTCCAGTATTGGAAAGACATTTTTAACGCCACTTCGACCGCCGTTGAACCGTTATCAGAGTAAAACACACGGGACAGGCCTTTCGGCGCCATTTTAATGAGTTTTTTTGAAAGCTCGATAGCGGGCTCATGTGTAAATCCTGCAAACATAACATGATCCAATTTTTTACATTGTTCAGCTATCGCACGATTCATCGCAGCATGCCCATGCCCATGAACGTTGCACCACCAGCTGGAAACGGTGTCATAATAGAATTTACCGTCCGGACAAAACAACTTTATTCCTTTAGCACGACAGATCGGGATCGGCGGTAACGCTTCGCAGTCTTTCATCTGCGTATACGGGTGCCAGTTATATTTGAGATCATTGCGGAGAATATCCTGTATCGTTCTTTGGGTCATATCACGCACACTTTCCGCGCGGAGCGCACTACTTTCCGTCCAATGCTATAAAACACTTTCTCCAATTTTTTTTTATTTTCACATCGCGGCAAAGAGCCAAAAACACTGGCTTTTATAAGTTTTTTTACGATCCGCGGATTATCTCGCGCAATCAACTGATTCACATGGGGACCAGGCTGGTTAAAAATAAGCCCCAGGATTTTTATCTTCATGTTTTCGAGCGCCGCATAGCTCAATAAAGTATGATTTATCCCGCCGAGACGATTTGCTGCCACTAGAACAACCGGAAGATCCAGACTTTTGCATACATCCATCGCAGTATATCTGCCATCTAACGGAACCATTAATCCCCCTGCCCCTTCAACTATCACAACATCAAATTCACGCCGTAAACGTTTAAATGCGCTGATAATTCGCCCTATTTTAACTTTTTTACCTTCGCGCCGAGCGGCAAGATGAGGCGATGATGCAAATTTGAAAAGAAACGGAGACATATCATCCGCATACTTCTCATAAAACAACCTGGCGCACCCCATAGTTCTAATATGGGACATTATGTCGGAAGAAATCCCGCCTTTGACCCCGGTCTCCACCCATTTTTGAGTGCAAACGCTATACCCGGAATCGGCAAAAGACTTCGCGAGAAGACCAGTTATAACAGTTTTTCCGGCACCAGTATCCGTGCCAGCCACAAAAATACAAATTTTTTGTTTTCTTTTCATCCTATGCCTTTTTATATGCTAAACAATAAAAGATCTGGTGTGTAGCTACAATTTTGCCGTACTTATCAACATAAATCCGTTCCAACCTATCGACAAGTTCCGGGCCCCAAAATATGCCCCGGCTAACACCCATTCCACGTGTACCACTATGTTTTATTGCTCGCAAAAAATCATAAAGGTTATTAAATTCTTGGCTATATTTACGTTCTAAAACTTGAAACTTGTGAGCCTTACCGCTAAACATTCTATCCAATGCCTGTTGATCAGGAAAAATCGTTGCGTTCAGCCACCGTTCACCACCAAAATTCTCGGCAATCACACTTTCAAATTCATTAAAAGTACCCGGCCCATATATTGAAAAAGCCAGCACTCCACTTGGTTTCAGCATCGAATAATAGTTATTGATCGTACCGGAAAGGTCTTCCATCCATTGAAATACTGCGTTAGATGTGATCAGGTCATACACCTCGGATCGCTGCAAGATATTTTCCCCGTCGGCTTTAACAAAGCTAACCTTTTCCCCTAGATCACCTTTTTTAGCTTCATCGATCATTCTGGCAGATATATCCACTGCGGTTATATGCGAATCGGGGAAATGTTTCGCCAATAGTTCCGTATATACACCTGTTCCACAACCAATCTCGAGTATATCGTCAAATTTCCCATTAATGTGTTCAATCAACTCCTGTGCGCACTGGGCCTGAACCATGGCATATTCGTTGTATTTTAATGCATTACGTGAAAAATTATTTTTTACAACATCTTTGTTTATAATGTGTTGCATATTTTTTCAAATCCTCCGTTCAAGAAAACCGCATGCCCAGCTTTATCGATTATATAAGTCTTTCCGGGAAACAACCTCTGGGCGGAATATTCTTCATCTACACCCGCGATATGATCCCCATCCCCATAGACAAAAGTCACATCCACGCCAAATTTGGTCAAATCCGCGGTAGGTATAGGTATCGGATTCATCTCCATATATTCCAAAAATCTGTCCAATTCTCCCGTTTCATATATACCCTTGGAATAACTATCCAAGAGCTCTTCACTGAACCATTTCCAGTCACTTTTATCCTGCCCAGCAAAACATTTTCTATAAAAAGCTGGCAGATATTTCATTCCCTTACTCGACAAGTATTCTCTCATTTCGTACATATCGCTCTGACGATAGTTCATCCTGACCCCAACCAATATCAATTTTTTCACGCAATCAGGATGCTTATACGCAAAATGCGAAGCAAGAACTCCGCCGAACGACCATCCGATGACAATATCGGTTTGCGGGTTTAAAGACTGCGCGGCAAGATCCTCATAAAAAGTATCCAAATTGATCATATTTACGACTTTGTAGTCATAATCGATATTTAGACGACCGAATATGCGCCCATCCGTAGCCCACCCTGGGATAAGCACGGCTTTACGCCCATAACCCCTCTTAATATCGATGAACTGTGTTTTACAGGCCATTTCGATCACGAACATCCTTTCGAACATCGATAATATCCTTCAGAAAATTATCTAAGACTTGAGTTGAATGATCATAAGTGACCGATAACCGTAATCTAGCGGTACCGTTAGGTACCGTCGGCGGACGCACCGGCGTCACCCAATATCCCTTTTTCTTCAACAATTCACTCATCCGCACGGTTTCATCATTATCCCCGACGATTATAGGTATGATCTGAGTCGCGCCGGCCGTCTTAAATCCATTAGCGATGAGTTTTTCGCGAAAATATGCGCTATTTTTTATTAAAGTTTCACGTCGCCAGGGCTCATTGATCACAAGATCAAGCGCTTTAATATTTGCGTTGATCACCGACCCGGGCAAAGATGTTGAATATATAAAACCCCTGCAGGAATTCACAAGAAACTCTTTTATGGACGAAGTAGTCGCGATATAAGCTCCGAAGCTCCCAAGAGCTTTGCTGAAAGTCCCCATTACAATGTCACATTCCTCGCTAAGCCCGCATTCCTCAACGTAACCCCGCCCTCCGCCTAAAATGCCTGTCGCATGTGCTTCATCCACCATAAGCATAGACCCGTATTTTTTTTTCAGATCCGCTATCTCCCGGAGTGGGGCAATATCTCCGTCCATACTGAAAACCGTTTCGGTGACTATCAGCGAATGCCTGTAATTATCCCTTTCTTTCTTCAGTAATTCACTTAAATGTTCCACATCATTGTGCGCGAACCTAAAAAGTTTAGCGCCGGATAACCGTATGCCGTCAACGATACTCGCATGATTAAGTTTGTCCGAGAATATCACATCCCCATCCTGCACAAGCGCCGGGATCACCGACACATTAGCCTGATATCCGGAGTTCATGACTAACGCGGCCGGCTTTTTCTTAAACTCCGCGACTCTCTTTTCTAATTCCGCATGAAGCTCGGTGGTACCAGACATGAGCCGAGACGCGGACGTTCCAAAAAACGGACCTATCCCGACACGGGCCGCCTCAAGAATATCCGGATGAGACGCAAGCCCCAGGTAATCATTGGAGGAAAAATTGATATAATCACTTTCACCTACACGGATCATGCCCGAGGCTTTCGGCGAAACCTCCACAAGTTTCCGTAAAAGTCCTTTTTGACCGCGCTCTTTTATATATTTTCCTATTTTTTGTTCCATCTTCTCTCTATTTCTTCTACCAGCACACGATCATCTTCCACCGAACGTCCTTTTACGGTAAGATAACCGCCGATCATCATTCCATCCGCGCCTGCCATAAAAGCGGCGGCCTCACACCCACTGAAAACCGTTTCTCGCCCGGCACAGACACGTATAGTTTTATCCCCGAGTATGGTTCTAAAAATGGCTATGATCCTTACGGCGTCTTCCAAAGAAACCTTTTTCATACTTTCGAAAGGCGTGCCGGGTATAGGGATCAGAAAATTGATCGGTACGGAATCCACTCCCAGGTCCTTCAATTGTTCGGCCATGCTAACACGGTCTTCCCATGTCTCGCCTATCCCAAATATTCCACCCGAACAAACGGCAAGCCCTACTTTTTTCGCGACTCGTATCGTCTTAATTCTATCGGAGAAGGTGTGTGTCGTGACAACATATGGGTAATACCTCTCGGACGTCTCTATATTGTGATGATATCTCGTCAATCCCGCGTCTTTCAGCATCATCAATTCGTCATACGAAAGTTCGCCTAACGACGCGCACGGCAGGATCTCTCCGCCACGTGCCAACTCATTCACTACTTCGGCTATTATTTTCAGTTCATCCCGTTTTAGACGGTTCCCGCTTGTAACAATACCAAATCTGCGGGCCCCGTTCGTGATCGCTTTACGCGCCGCATCCAACATCTCGTTCTTATCAATTAATTCGTAGGTCTTAACCGGGGTTTTGTGATGCGCCGATTGAGCGCAAAACTTGCAGTTTTCACTGCAATGTCCGGATTTAGCGTTCAATATTCCGCAAAGATCGATCCGGCGCGTAAAGCCATCTCGCACTTTATCGGCCGACGCGATCAATTCATTTACCGGCATTTTTATCAAATTTTCAGCGCTTTTGATCATATTGTAAACTCTTTTCATTTTTTATTTTACATTCCACATACATTAACGCCCCAATATAATTCACGAATTATTTTTTATACGATAAATACTTTTGGATCAATATACGATGGCTTAAAATTGGGATCTCAGGAATGTCTCCTGTTGCGAAAAAATCCGCGCCGGAAGCATCATCGCCGGCGGTCAGATCGAATTTATCAGCAAAAACCTCCACTCCAACTATCATCACCGAACCGTAAACATCATTATGATCGATATGCGCCCCTACAAAATCACCCGCCGTACCGGAAAGTCCGGTTTCCTCGGCAAGTTCTCGAAGAGCCGCCTGTTCAATAGTCTCTCCCATTTCAACAAATCCTCCTGGGATAGACCATGCGCCTTTATAAGGCGCAAAAGCCCTCTTAACAAGAAGCAGTCTATTCGCACTGTCAGTCACAAAAACGGCTACAGCGGGTAGCGGATTTTTATAATCCACCCACCCGCATTTTCCGCATTTCAAGCGTTCTCTATTCTCTATCACAGCCGGTTTCAGCTCTACAGCGCAAAACGGGCAATACTCAAATTTTTTCATTTTAAAGATCCGCTCAATCTTTTTTAAATATCGCTCCCGTGGACGCCGATGTCACCTGTTTGGCATACCGGTAAAGATATCCTTCTTTAACTTTATAATCAGGTTGTTTCCATTTCTTCTTGCGTTCCACGAGCGTTTTTTCATCCACCAAAAGATCAAGCTTGCGTTTTGGTATATCTATCTTGATAATGTCCCCTTCACAAACAAGACCTATTACGCCGCCTTCCTGAGCCTCGGGGGATACATGCCCGATAGCGGCGCCTCGTGTTCCTCCGGAAAACCTACCGTCGGTTATCAATGCCACATCTTTATCAAGTCCAACTCCCACTATCGCCGAAGTCGGGCTTAACATTTCACGCATACCTGGTCCGCCTTTCGGCCCCTCGTATCTGATAACAATGACATCGCCTTTTTTGATCTTTCCGCCCAGTATGGCTTTCATACCGTCTTCTTCGGAGTTAAACACCCTGGCCGGGCCCTCATGCGTCATCATTGATTTATCCACCGCGGACTTTTTAACCACCGAACCGTTCGGAGCAAGCGACCCGAAAAGGATACATAATCCTCCATCCGCCGAATACGGATTGTCTATCGGCCTTATGATCTCATGATCATTATTTTTCGCGCCTTTTATGTTCTCTTTCACAGACTCGCCCGTAGCCGTTATCAGGCTGAGATCTAAAAGTTTTTTCTTGTTCAGTTCGGTCATTACGGCAGGAATCCCTCCGGCGCGATCAAGATCTTCCATGTGAGTTGTCCCGGCCGGCGATATTTTGCACAAATTCGGCGTACGCTCGCTCACTTCATTAAAACGGGCAAGGTCCAGCTCGATACCGGCTTCGCTGGCGATAGCCGGCAAATGCAGCACGGTATTCGTCGAGCTCCCCAGCGCCATCTCGACCGTCATAGCGTTCTTAAAAGCCTTACTGGTAGCGATATCTCTGGGTTTTATGTTCTTTTCGACCAGCTTCATGATCTTCATACCGGCCGTCTTGGCTAAACGCATGCGTCTCGACGAAACAGCGGGTATTGTGCCATTCCCGGGAAGACTAAGCCCCAACGCCTCGCTTATGCAGTTCATGGAATTCGCAGTGAACATGCCGGAACATGAACCGGCTCCGGGGCAAGCAGTCTCTACAAGCTCGTTCAATTCAGCTTCGGTTATCTTATTACGGCTTCTGGCTCCGACCCCTTCAAAAATACTTATAAGGTCCGTCATCTTTTTATTAGAAGAACAACCTGCCAGCATCGGCCCGCCGCTCACCAATAACCCTGGGATATTGACGCGAAGCATCCCCATAAGCATTCCGGGAACTATCTTGTCACAGTTGCATATCGCGACTACGCCGTCAAAGGGATATGCCGTGCACATGATCTCGACCGAATCGGCGATGATCTCTCGCGAACAAAGAGAATATTTCATTCCTTTGTGCCCCATCGCGATACCGTCGCATACCCCGATCGTGTTGAATTCCATCGGTGTCCCGCCGGCAAGACGAATACCAGCCTTCACAGCCTCGACCAAACTATTCAAATGCATATGCCCAGGTATTACTTCGTTAAAAGAATTGGCTATACCGATTATAGGACGATCAATCTCCTCATCCGTAAGCGTAAGCGCCTTAAATAGCGCCCTGTGCGGTGCCCTTTCAAGTCCTTTTTTCATATCATCCGAACGCATTGTATCCTCCTTAATATTTTAGGAAAAAATTAATACGGAATAAAATTTGTTTTTGCATCCAGCGTCCTTACAAAGAACGCGAGTAATTTAGCCGTGTTTTCTACATCTTTCATATCGACCACTTCAACCGGAGTATGCATATATCTGTTCGGGATACTGACAAGCCCCGTCGCAACTCCCGCACGCGTAAGTTGTATCACATTCGCATCTGTGCCGGTCCCACGCGATATCCCTTCAATTTGATACGGTATCTTCTCTTTTTTCGCTGTTTGCACCAAAAGATCAAAAACCTTCGGATTTATATTCGGCCCCCTCGCAATAACCGGGCCTTTACCCAACTTTATATCGCCGATGCGTTTCTTGTCCACACCCGGGACATCCGTGGCAAATGTGACATCCACGGCAATCCCGACATCGGGCGATATTCCATAAGCGCTGGTCTGCGCACCGCGAAGCCCGACTTCTTCCTGAACCGTAGCCACACCAAAAACTCCGGCTTTTATTTTCATACCGCTCAACAGTCTAAGCGTCTCACTCACAACAAACGCCCCCACGCGATCGTCAAAACCTCTACCCGTCACGCGATCATCTTTCAACACGTCAAAACCCACGGCAGGCACCGCCGGATCTCCGATATCTACCAACTCAAGCGCCTCTTTATCGTTTTTAGCGCCAATATCGATCCATACGTCCTCGATCTTCGAGACCTTTGTTCTCTCGTCCGCATTCTGCAAATGTATAGGCTTGCGTCCGACTATGCCAAATACTTTTTTCTTTTTACCTTTTATCCAGACCCGTTGCCCCGGAACAAGATGCAAATCTATACCACCGATCGCAGAAAAATATATATAACCTTCTTTGTCCACATATGTGACCATATATCCGATCTCATCAATATGTCCGGCCAGCATAACTCGCGGCGTACCCTTCGCGTTCAACGATGCGATCGTATTGCCGTGCACATCGACCTTTATGTCGTCTGAATATTTTGACGTCCTTTTTTTCCATATCTCAACAGCCTCCCCCTCGAATCCGGACGGGCTGTGGCTGTTAATGACCGACTTCAGAAAATCCAGCGATTCATTTTGCATTGTTTCTCCTTTTGTCGTTCTCATTTCTTATGTTCAATTTCTTCTATGTATTTACCGGCCGTGAAAGCGGCAACCGCGCCGTCCGCGCACGCCGTAACAACCTGCTTAAGAGGCCTGGCGCAACAATCACCGGCAGCGAACACACCATCTACCGACGTTCTCATATCTTTATCAACAAAGATATTCCCCGCCTCGTCCATTTCAACCGTTTTTGCGAGGAACGCCGTGTTCGGAGACCATCCCGTAAAAATGAACACGCCGTCGCAAGCGATCTCCGAAATCGACTTGCTTTTGACATTTTCAATTACAACACGTTCCACCTTTTCGCCACCCGTGATCTCTTTCACAACGGTATCAAGCACAAACGATATCTTCGGGTTAGCCGCGGCTCGTTCCTGTATGATCTTTATCGCGCGCAATTCGTTCCGTCTGTGTATTATGGTTACCTTCGCCGCGAACTTTGTAAGGAACATAGCTTCTTCCACGGCCGTATCACCCCCGCCAACCACCACAACATTTTTTCCCCGAAAAAAAGCGCCATCACACGTAGCGCAATATGACACGCCTCGTCCTCTAAATGTGTCTTCTCCCGGGACATTTAGGTTTTTGGGTCTAGCGCCAGTCGCTATTATCACCGCTCTGCCCGAATATGATCCTTCGTCAGAATTCACTCGAAATATCGTTTTACCATCTTCATTTTCCCGTGACACAGAATTCACCGTGCCGGTCACGTTAATAAGTCCGAATGACGACGCCTGCTTTTTCATTTCGCCTACCAACCCGAACCCAGACATAACCTTCACTCCCGGATAATTCTCTATCATATCAGTCATCGTAAGTTGTCCCATAACTGAAAGGCTCTCGATCAAAACGGTATTAAGTCGAGCTCGTGACGCATAAAGGCCGGCCGCTAAAGCCGCCGGACCTCCACCGATTATCACCAGATCATATATCTCACTCATTTTATTTTCCATCCGTTCTATTCTTCAATGCTCGTTCTCCGAATATTTTAGTACCAATACGTATCATGTTCGCGCCTTCTTCTATCGCAACCCTATACGACGCGGTCATGCCCATCGAAAGATACCGCATCTCGACTCCGGGGATATTACTGTTCTTGATTTCTTCGAATAATTTGCGGGTAGATCTGAAATACGGCCTAGCATCTTCTGGTTCCTCTGAAAACGGCCCCATCGTCATAAGCCCCATGATCTTAACGTTCGGGAGTCTCGCGATATTTTCAGCAAGTGAACGCACGCTAACCGGGTCGGCGCCGGATTTCTGATCCTCGCTGCCGCTATTAACCTCGATAAGCACATCCATCGTCCGCCCTGCGGCCGCGCATCTCTTATTTATTTCCGAAGCCAATTCAAAAGAATCGACGGTCTCGATCATGTCAAAAAGCTCTACGGCCTTCTTAACCTTGTTTTTTTGTAAACTACCGATAAAATGCCATTTCACGTCCGAACCGAACGCATCTCGAACCTTTTCCGCTTCCTGCACATAATTTTCACCAATAATTCTTATACCCGCGCCGACAGCCTCTTTTATCTCTTCGACCGTTCTCGTCTTCGCCGCCGCAACCAACTGCACGCCGGCAGGAAGCTCGCGCATTATACTTCTGACAGTTTCTGCGATAGACATCTATATATCCGTTCGCCGGACGTTACACTATCCGGTGTTGAGGTTTTTTACTTTTTGAAAAATCTTTCGGGCTGTGTATTTTTTTAAGAACCGAAAGATCCCGGTTCTTTCTCAATCTCTCATATATCAAAAGCCATACACAATCATTTTCGGGATCAACTTCGCATTTACCGTTCTTTATCCCCCCGCACGGACCGTTCACAAGACCTTTCGGGCATCGGGTCACTGGACATATCCCTCCGGTCTCGGCCAGCATACATTC
This sequence comes from Candidatus Omnitrophota bacterium, assembly GCA_035403965.1. Taxonomy (GTDB): domain Bacteria; phylum Omnitrophota; class Gorgyraeia; order Tantalellales; family Tantalellaceae; genus DAONGE01. The sequence continues at coordinate 18,200 of DAONGE010000019.1, forward strand.
ACCACAAAGCGAACATCTCTGCTCGAAGCGTCCGCCTTGTATCGTCATCTTAGCTATCTCACCCTGGAACAGAGAATCATTGCCCGGCAAAACTTTTTTATTCTCGATCACCTCGGCTAATGTCTGGGTCCCGCCGCCGCACGCGAACGACAATATCGCGTCAGCTTCATCTATTTCATTTTTGCGCTCCCGATATAATCTTTTTACTTCCAGCGTGTTACACACCGGCTCAAGCGTAGCCACTCCGGTAACGATCTTACCATTCTCCTCAAGAGTGGTTTTAAAAGCGGCCACTTCGGGATCGCCTCCGGTTTTACATGTAGCGGCACAAAGACGGCAACCGACCAAAAAGACCTTCTTACACTCTGAAAGATATCCCAGTATTTCTTCCAAGGGTTTATGCTTTGTAACTATCATACCGCCTCCCTACCTTTTTACCCACGCTGCTTCGTTACCGCTATAAGGGTTTCAAGCTGTGAAGATATCTTTTTCAACAGTTCGGTCTGTTCTCTCTGCGACCTTTCCTGCCTGTCCTGCATTTCTCTGGCCTGGTTCGCTATCTTGGCCATATCCCCCAATTTGCTCATATCGAACATTTTTGCCTCCGGTTGTGATTGTTTAAAATTTGTAGTTGGTATTATATATCGGCGCATATATTTGCGCAAGAAGAAGCATACCTCTTTACTTTTAATTATATCAACATATAATCTATATATGCTGATACGCCCATTTAACAGTCTAGCATCACCGTGCGAACGCAACGAAATTGCCGTATTATATTCGTACAACCGCACATTAGAATTCTTCTCAAGTCAAAAGGCCGCAATGGCCTTTTGTCCTAAAAAGCTACTTTCCCCCGGTGGTGATCACCCTGTATTCGTGCCAGCAGAGTCGGAAACTTTATCCGCCATAGTAGATCCACAAAATAATAAAATATGCGGGGCCGTAGTTCTTCGATATTTAAAATTTGAAAGTGAAATATTCGCAAGGCGAATGGGTTTTCTTTGTGTTTTTCTCAAAGAGGCAAATCCTCCCATCACTGAAAAACTCGACTCAATCTTTTTAGCGATAATCTCAAACGCAAGAGATCATGGTTATGAACACCTTGCTATCAAAGCACGTGTCGAACACATCCCGATAATCATGGCAGCCGAAAATTGCGGATTCAGGACAGTCTCAGCCACTACAACATATCTCTATATTAAAAACATAACAAAGCCTCCTAAATGGAAGTATCTTTTTAAGATACGCACGGCTGTTCCGACAGACAAATCGGCCTTAATGCGAATAGCTTCAGAATCGTTCTCTCACACCCGCTATTACAACGACCCCTTCTTCTCTAAAGATAAATGCGGCATGCTTTACAGAAAATGGGTTGAGAACTGTTTCGATAAAGACTGGTCCAGCAATGTCCTCGTAGCGACAAACTCAAATAAAGACCCCGTAGGTTTCATTACTTATAAAGTGGATCCGGAACTTGAAAACGCTACCGGAGTACGCCGCGGAGGCACTGGCCTGTCAGCGTGCCTTCCCCATGCTAAAGGCGCTTATCTGGCACTGATGGCACACTTAATGAATGATGTCCCTGCCAAGGAAATACCTTTTGGCGAATATACGACACAATTAGAGAATATTGAGGTCATACGCGCATGGCAGCATTTTGGACTGGAACCCGGAAAAAATGAAATAGCACTTCACCTGACGCTCTAAAAGGAATTAATGGAAAATGACATCTCGATCATAATCCCGGTTTACGGCAAACAAAACGGTCTAGAACAATCAATCGGCTATTTATCTCTGAAACTAGCCGACACCCCTTTCAAAGCGCATTTTATTATCGTGAACAATTCCGGGGCTCAAAACAAAGTATTATTAACGGACTTGGTGAAATCGATTAAAAACCTGATCGTAATATCACCCCTTAACGGAGAAACATCACAAAGCGCCGCATACATCGCCGGGTTTTCCCACGCCGAAAGTCCGTGGGCAATGCTGATGGATACAGACATGCTTTGTGACTGGGCATCTATAAAAAAACTTCTGGATTCACTCAACCCGAACTTTGACGCTGTAAGAACGTTCCGTATAAACAGAAATTATTACAGCCCCCATCGAATGATCGGTTCAAAGATCACAAATTTTATCATAAATTTCTCTTCAAAAGTAAGGCTTCGAGATGCAGGTTCTTCTTTATCCATCTATCATCACCGTATATATAAAAAAATCTTTTGTACGGAATTGGCACAGTATCATTCATTCTTACCATTCTTACTACAACGGTTAACTACCACGGATAGGATAAAGGAAATACCGATCGATGTTTCAAATGCCCCGTCTCATTCTCATTACGGGTTTTTCCCTCTTTTCAACGTATTTTCCCGTATTTTGCTGCTTAAAATCCGCCTTTTGCTATTAAACCGGTAAAAAAACAACAGCAAATCATTGCCCCTTGGAAAGTTTATCTATGATATCCTGCACCTGCTGTCTATCGTTCGCTTCGGGATAGATTTCAAGATATTTTCTGAAGTTCCTCAATGCCACCTGGCGATCATTTAGATATTGCATGTACATGATCCCGAGTTTTTTATATGTCATCGCATATGATGGTAAAAGAACCAGCTGATCGTTAAGTATCTCTATTGCCTTCTGATAGTAACCACGCTCGGTATAGGCTATCATGACCTGCTGTTTTTCACTGAAAAATTCACGGGCGCAATAACGCGCCTTGTCCAGGTTCCTAAGCCCGTTCTCCGCATCCCCCGCGTCAAAGTATACCTCTGCAAGGTGGACATAATAGTCTATCAGTATTTTCGATTCCCCTATCCACCATTCATTCAGAGGGCGATCCAGACCACGGATTTTATATGTTTCGAAAATCCTTATGCCGTCCTTCTCCATATAATCAACCGGAACGATCTTATACAGAATCCCCTTGCTAATACTTTTAAAACGGCCGGATATACTCTGCATCGGCCGTTTATCGTCAAAATATATATTGGCTCCGGGATTATCCATAATAAACTGATCCTCAAGACGGTACGACACAGCCATAGCTTCGAAGACATTTCGGGTGGCGGTCTCTTTGTATCCCGGAAGATTCGGGAACAGTGTCGCCGTCCGGTTATAGATTTTCACATCCGGGCGCATCCCTTCCACCACATTTAGATATACCAAAGAAAAAGAAACCCAGTCTTTCTGCGCAAAAAGCACCGCGCCAGGCTCCATCGTATCTAGAATGGCCTTCCCCATATCATAAGCCAGATAATCGCGACTTTTATCGTTGATCTTATAATTCACATAAAAATTCTCACAAACGCAATAACACAATATCAACGCTACCGCGGACACTACGATCCGCCGAACTGTCACACTGGATATTTTTCCCAACAGTTCGCCTATAATGGAGAGTCCCGCCCCAACCCACATGGCCAGCACCAATACAGCGGAAATGAAATAACTTTCCCGATCTAGGCTAAATCGCGCGATCGGACTATATACACCAGCGAAATAAATTAAAGAAACCGACAGAACGAATGGCAAAAGCGATCTCATATATCTTCGAAAAGCTAACAGCACAGATAAGATCACCACCCCCCAGACACTCCAAGGGGCCTCCGCAACCAACCATCCCGCTATCATCATTATGCGTTTCAACACGACCATCAGATCCAGGCTTTGCGGCGCGAGTGGGATATTCATATACTGCTTGGCCATCAAAGTGTAAACAAACTTGCCAAAACTCGTGACCTGGCTTATGTCAAATTGCGGTTTGAAATACACACCCCGTATATACACGTACAAATACACTGAAACACCGACAAGCCCCCACACGAAGGCGTTCAGCATAAAACGCACATTCAGAACCGTTCTCGCCCGAAATAGTATAAAAAACAGTACAAACGCCGGCGACCAAAGCAGTAACGTGGGATGATCCCCCAAACCGATCCCGAGCAAAAGAAAAAACCACTTCGAATAGGCGTAAAACCCGCGATCCCCAGACTCTTTCATACAAAAACACATGAAGATCAAAACCGACACAAAAAACGTGTTAAGCGAATAAGTTTCAGCGAAAAGCGAAAAGTTCCAGCTCGATCTCGAAAACGCGAACATCAGCGCTGAGATCATGGCAATCGCATCGCGATACTTTGTTTTCCCTATCATAAGCCGCACCGCCATATATAGAAACGAACATGACAATGCCCCAAAAAAGGCTGACATCAGATTCAATCTGAACGCAGGATTGCCAAACGGAAGCAGATCAAAAAGTTTACCGACAAGAATATATGTAGGATGCCCCGGGGGATGCGCTATTCCCATCGTATGCACTACCGTTATGAATTCCCCGCTGTCTCCGGCATACAGCGTAGGACACAAAGTACGCAAATACACCATAAAAACGGAAACGAATATCGCCCAAAAGCAAAATATGGATATTTTATCAAACGGATGAAACGGCAATTCAACCGTAGTCTTATTGACGGAACGAGGAACATCTTGGATATTTTTTTTATTACGGTTACGTTTGCTCACGCGGAAATAATATCACAGCACCCATTTTTAGGCAAGCTTCCGGTATTCACGTTTCATTTGAAAACAACGCTTTCCAGTACATCACATTATCATTACCAGTCTCGGCGCCCCGTTTTATATTCGGCAAAGATAAAAGCATACGGATCTGCGCCTCCGCCCATTTATCACTTCCGTGAGACGCAAGATATGCTCGTATGACCGACACCAACTGCCATCGTTTGTTATTATACAATTTGTTCGGAATCTCAGACCGATCCGACAACCCATATTTGTAATACTGTTCCAATGTACGCCACCTAAAAAACGCCTCATATAGCACGGGTGAATATTTCCCCGAATCCAATATTTCAGTTAATAGTCCGATCCCCTCTTCCAGTCCGGCCGCCCGATCCGCAGTTTTTGAATTAATATTCCCCAGGATCAGACAATTCGAGATCTGAAGTTTAATACAATCGCCAAAAGATTTATCCGTGTACTTATCCAACAATTTCCGCAAGAGTTCGCCCGCTTCTGGATATTTTTCTTCATCGCAATATTTCAGCGCTTCAAGATATGTTTCCGAGTCCTCTACACTCTCTATCAGTTTCTTTTCGGCCTCATACGGGCTCAAATCCGAGCTGTCGGTTATAAGGTTATATTTTTCATATACCGGCCCGGCCGTTTCGGCATAATGTTCACATTTAATTATAACCTCATCCATCTTTTCAGCTACTCTAGCCTGGTCTCCAATGCCTATCATCGAATACGCGCTGATAAGCATATCCGATATATCAAGATTCATTTTTTTTAGCGCCGATAATTCTCCGTCTGCGCTGATCCCTCCGACAAATCGTTTGATCTCATCCAGATCTGCAATTGCCTTAAGTGCAACCCCACGCGCAACCGCCATATCCTCCGGCACACAATCAATATAAGCCGCCATATCAACAGTAACAGCCGATATCATAATTTCTGCGTAGGATAATTCATCTATCGCACGCGTCTCCTTTTCCCCTGCTCGTGAAGAAACACTCAAAAACGCCGATCCTATCACAATAGCTAAAAATGCTTTTACACACCGGCTAAAAAAACGCTTAAAACTCATACTCTTTTTAAAACTCATACTCATTTTCGCTTTCATCGCTTTTTCCCCTCATCACTTTTTAGCAAACACTGCCGCAATGTACAATAAAAGCACACACATATTTATCACACTAACTATCGCACATGTGCCGTAAAAACCCAAAACCGGAACCAATACAGTCGCAGTCAAAAGCGCCCCTAAACACGCGCCAAAGAGATCTATCCCGTAGCTAACTCCACCAGCACGAACGATACCCTCATTATCATTCACCCAGATCGCATTGGCCGAGGCAAATTGTACACCGCCTAATGTCCCGGCAAAAAAAGGCAACAACAGGCATAAAAAATCCGCTCCGATCCATAATGGCCTTACCATGCGAAGCGACTCAAATAATACCGGTAACAACGCCGCCAGTACGCACACCCCGGACTGCGCTGCAAAATATACACCACTCCGCCGAAAAAACACGGACGCCCGCGAAGCAAAAAACGCCCCGGAAGCAAGTCCAGCCATAAAGATCGCTATAAGAACCCCCATTTTATAAAAAAGATATCCATACATCGCCTGAAACGCCAGGATAAGTACCATTTCAAAGACAATATTCGCAAATCCTACTGTACCGATCGACATAATAACAGCATTACGGACACGCATACCCAAAAAAATAAAGATTGCCACAAAGAATAAACACAGTACTCCAACGGCCAGCCATATATACTGGTCCGTTATTCTTCCCATGAGATTTCGTACCAATCCAGGCTCAAACTGTGACGTCCATAACGAGATGGCATAAAGATATGTCGACGGCCGAAAATCCATATTTACACGGCACTCATTTTCAGCGGACAAAAGCGCGTTGTCAACATATGCGATTCGATCAGACGACAGTTTAGAAGAAAGATAATAATCCCTTACATATTTTGTCTCGACTGCGTTCTGTTTAAGTCTATTTGTGATTATATCAATATCCCGTGTAATAATACCGTCTTTTCCGGCCGCAAGAAAATATGCCGTATCACCGGGGATAACAGCCACGTCTTTAAAAATTAAACTCAAGCTCTTCTTTATCGACGCAAGGTACCGCGCCATTTCCGGCCCTATATAGTTCTCGGACGACGTCACAGAAAAAGCAAAAACTCCATCGGATTTTAGAACCCTTTTAACCTCTCCAAAAAATTCGACCGTATAAAAACGATTAAGCTGCAACGTAAGGGGATCGCCTACCCCCATTATCACACAATCATATTTTGCATCCGAGGTTTTCACATAAGCCCGACCGTCAACATTTATAATCGACACTTTCGGGGAAACGATCGGTTTCAGATCGTCATCTTTCAATTTTTCCTTTGCCATTTCTATCAGGGCGGGATCCAGCTCAACATAATCAATGTGATCTACATCATACTTTAGGATTTCTTTTATACGCCCGCTGATACCGCCGCCGATCAGAAGGACATTTTTCACCCTCGGCACGGACAGCATGGCATAATGCACGGTTTCTTCCGACGACAAAAGATCCGGCACGGAGTACAGGCAAAGCCCGTTCTCATAGAAAGAGACCATACTACCGTTGCGGACAGCAGCCACATTGCCATATATCGAGTCTTTATTTCCGGTGAGATCATAACCTTTCCACAAAAACGACAGAGAGATATCACGAAACTTTGCAACATATCCGTTCGCCGCAAAGAATACCGACAGAAAAAGCAAAAACACCGCAAAGCATTTAACCACGGAAAATACATGTTTTTCTCGACACGAAGAATAAAGAAAGAACAACGAAGCCACGACATTCAGAACGCTCAACGATATCACCAGAAACGACGGTTCATAAAACCGCATCATCCAACTTCCCACGATCAACCCGCCTATAACCGCACCCCACGATTCATAGACATATACCCGCCCGATATCCGCCCCCCCGGCCCCTGAAACAGAATTATACAATCCACAGCTAAGGCTGAACATCAACCCGAACAAAATACACGGAATTGCTAGAACAAGAAAAGATATCACGGCAAGCGGGATATAGCCGATTATTTCTCCGGGGAGAACTCCAAGCAACCCTCTAGAAACGCACACACAGAAAAACACGACAGGAAGAACTATCGCCGCACAAAGCTGGCACCATGCAAAGATCCCTTCTTTCCTCGCAGATCTGTCCAGCAACCCGCCGAAACAATAACTACCGACCGCGCCCCATATCAGCCAGGAAAAAAGAACGATACCGACGCTTATCTCATTCCCGTAAAAAACCACAAGGAACTCTCGTAGAAATATGATCTGCGCCGCAATAGCAGTAAATCCAACCGTAAAAATCGAAAAAATCACCGAAATTCTATGTAAATTTTTCAAGACCATATCCCCGGTATCTTTTGCCCACAGAAACCGCACGCCCCGTTATCCAAATTATTCTTTCTGACCGTATATCCGGTACGTTCGATAACCGTTCTTTTGCATGACGGACAAAAAGTATTCTCACCCTGGCTGCCGGGAATATTACCAATATAAACATACCTAAGCCCCTCCCCTATAGCGGTCTCCCTCGCCTGTATCAGCGTTTCCTCCGGTGTCGGATAATGCGAGCGCATTTTATATTGCGGCCAGAACCGTGAAAAATGAAGCGGCGTATCTGCTGTTAAATTATCGCATATCCATGCCGACATCCTTTTAATATCCTCCATACGATCGTTCAGCCCCGGAACAACAAGATTAACAACTTCCACCCAAACCCCGTTCTTCTTCATTATTACGAGCGAGCCGAGAATATTATCGAGATCCTGCGCACATGTGTCTTTCAAATATTTTTTATCGAACCCCTTAAGATCCACATGCGCCGCGTCTATCAGCTTACATGCGTTCTCAAGCGGTTCGGGATTTATCTTGCCTGATGTGACCATAATATTCCTGACACCGTGTTGTTTCGCCAAAGCGGCCGTAGCGGTCATATATTCGTAAAAAACTGCGGGCTCTGAATATGTATACGAGATTGACGCGCACCGATTGGTACGAGCCGATCCGACAAGATCTCCCGCTGTGACTATTTTATTTTTCGTTTCTTCCGGTGGACTTTGAGAAATATCCCAATTCTGACAATATTTGCATCGCGAATTACATCCCGCTGTTGCGACAGACAATGTTTTGTGACCTGGCATCATATGAAAAATGGGTTTCTTTTCTACAGGGTCGATATGCAAAGCACACGCAAGTTCATAAACCAGAGTGTATAATTTACCGTCTACCGGTTCTCTTACACGGCAAAATCCTCTCTGCCCGTTCGAAAGCACACACCCCATCGGACATAAAAGACATTTTACGGTCTCATCGCTGATCTTTTCATAGAACAAAGCTTCCCGCATCCCGCGTTTTTCTCCGATCGCGGCGTATGCCTGATATTTAGAATAAAGGCCCAGGACATTCGCCCCGACCCCGGCGCATAATGCCGCTTTTGCGCACGTTCCGACAAATTCCCGACGCGTCATCCGTTTTCGAAAAGCAGAAACAATTTTGTTCAAATACCTATCAAGATCCATACGGGCCCCTCTTACGCAATATTATAGCACTCTTTCCGGCTCTAAATATGCGTTATAGACAATGTATCACTTCCTCAGGCTTTTTGTTTTTTCAGCACGATATCCCCTTGTTGACAACCAAGGCACCTCGCGACCACAGGGCATTTGGCTTTAAAAATAAAATACACATCTCTTTTCTCTTCGCCCAACGTTTCAAAATTCCCCTGTCCTTTACTGATAACAATATCGGCGTCTTCCCAATATTTTTTAAATTCCGGAGTCGAATCCCTCACAACCGTCCCCGGAATGCGTGAACCGCTGGAAATGACCCGTGAAGTTTTATCCAGCCCCACCTGTTTGGCATCGGCGATCGTCACATCGTTGATAATATGTTTTCCTCTTACGGCACAAACCGTGTTTTTGCCTAAAGTTTCGACAAGGATACGATCGAACACGATCTCTCCAGCGTTATCAAGCACCAGAAGAATGTCACGAGCAGACGACAATTCTGACCGAAATTCATCATAGTCGAATATCGCCATTTTTTTGGAAGAGCACTCTTTTATTTCCCGTTCGATATCAAAAGCATGTGGCAACCCATAGTCTATGACGTTCCCCGCCGCAGCAAGTCTGATTGCCGCAAGGATCGAATCTTCGGCACGCGAGACATCTTCTTTCATCCGCAAATAAAGATCAAGACATTTCCGATTGCTTTGTTCCTTAATATGTTTATACACATCGAGCCCCGAAGTGTATTTATCCACGATATCATACACAATACGCGCGATCTCTGGAGGAGTCATTTCGACCGAAAAACCCGGCAATGCGTCCGACACCTCATCCATAACCCTGCGCTGGGTATCTTTATCAAGTCCCGCCCGCCTAGCTGAATCCAGGGCCTGCCGCACAAAACATGGTATACATTCCAGGGCGGTTCTCATCGCGCATCCTCAGATCCGGCCAACCTCGCGATCATTCGCTCGACATTCGGGTCTTCGGGAAATAAAACCTTTATCCTCCTGTATGAGTTCAATGCAAGTTCCTTATCTTTAGAAAGCTCGGCGCTATCGGCCAAAAGCGACAGGACATATCGCTCTTGGAAACGGTCATGAGGAACGCCACTCAACAACTTATCGGCCCCGATAAGAAGTTTTTTTGCCGACGAATAATTATGTTTTTTCGTCAAATACACACGCGCCAGCTCAGCATTTATCTCCCAGGATTCCGGGTTATTTACCAATCCCTGTTTTAAAAGATTCAACCCCTCGTCCACATCTTTCATCCGATCGGCCAGCCAATATCCGCCGACCGTATACGCCATGATATTGTGCGGATCCATTTTTACCGCAAAATAGAACCACGGCAAGATCTCCTTCTCGTCTTTCCCCAACAAATGTTTATGGTCTGATACATAAATATGTTGTACTATGTTAAGCAATATGCCGCCCTTTGATGGCACTGCAAACGCGTTATGGTTGTGTTCATGAGGATGTCCATGGTCATCTTCAACCTCGACCGCGTCGCGTTCATCATCGCGGCTCGCCAGCGCAAGGCCATGAGCGTGTTCTTCATAAAAATGTCCCACCCCGCCGTGAAAGTAAAGGTCGGCCTGAAGTATCGACATATATCCCAATATCGACCGGGCTTCTCCGAACATTTTCATAAAAACGGATTTATCTTCGCCGAATTTTTTCCATAAACATTCATCATTAAAAACATCGATCCTGACGGAGATCACTATGATCCCGCCGGCCAGAACAAAGTTTCTGATCATTGCGGCAGCCTTAGAGTTCACGTTTCTCCAATAACGCTGACGAACAAAAAATAAGCAGGGCTATATATACACCCGTATAAGCAGTTATAGCGACGAGTATCCAAACCGGTAAAACACCCCATTCATGTGTAAGACGTATCCTCATATCAAAAAAATCAAAATGCGGAAGCAGATAATATATACCGCACCCAAATATAAATTGTATCCCCTCGGATCCAAGGACATATTTTCGCAACGCATCGCCAAAATTAACTACAAAAAAATATACAAGCATCATTATCGTCACGGCGGCCGACATCGTCATAAAGACGGAAAAGAACAATGAAATAGCCGAAACCATCGCGATGAACAATATCCCCAGATAAAACGCCTGCGCGAAAAGAACTACGGAAAATCCCTCTCCCTGTGCTGCGCAAAAGAGCACAAAAACGGCGTAATATGCAACGAACGCCGCTCCACCTGTCATAAAACTTCCGAAAAATTTTGCCGTCACTATAGTCAACCGGCTCACGGGTTTAGCAATAAGCGGATATATCGTCCCGCTCTCTATCTCCCACGGTATCTGCGACGCGGACACTATCACCGCTATTAAAAAAGAGAATAGCATCACCACAGTATAGCCAAAGTCCCTTAAATAGCGGGTTATGCCTTCAACATTAAAATAACGTTGTGAAGCCAAAATAGACAACAATGCCAGCATACAGATCAGCATTACATAAAAATCTTTTCGTCTGAAAAGCTCGAGATACATCCCGCGCGCGATACTTAGAACGGCCTTCACGCTGCCTCCTCGATAATTTCCAGAAAATAATTCTCAAGCGACTGTTTTTCGCCCTTGAGCGTCACGATATCGGACACTTTTCCCTCAGCCAGAAGTCTACCGCGATTGACTATCGCGATAGAATCACTTATAAGCTCCACTTCCGAAAGTTCATGCGATGAAAAGAATATGGTTTTTCCTTCTCTTTTAAGGGCCAGAAGAGACTCTCGCATCCTCTTTCGCGATACCGGATCAAGCCCACCGGTCGGTTCATCAAGTATAAGAAGATCCGGATCATTTATCAGCGACTGTGCGAAGCTTACGCGCTGTTTCATCCCTTTGGAAAATGTCTTGAGAATCCTGTCAGACTCTTTGATAAGATCCACGGTCCCAAGTAGCATATCTATCCGTTTTTCCAACTCCGTACCGCCCAAACCGCAAACACCGCCATACATCCGTAAAAGCTCTCGCGGCGTAAGATACTTGTAATATTCGGCGTTCTCCGGCATATATCCCATCTTTTGTCTTGCCTCTACCTCAGAGGGGGATCCACCCAATACCGCAACAGTGCCTCTTTTCGGTTTGAAAATCCCAAGCAGATATTTTATCGTTGTAGTTTTTCCAGCACCGTTCGGTCCGAGAAAACCGAATATCTGTCCCTTAGGGACAGATAAAGTCATGTCGTTTATTGCGTCTGTGGATATTTTTCCGGTGTGATAAGTATGAAACAAATGCTCTATTTTTATGGCTTCATTCATAGTGAATTTTATCCATCGATAAAAGCTCTTTGAAGCTGGTCTATAAGCCGGGTTCTGTAAGCAAGTTGCCTTGCTTGATGCTTATCTATCTTGGCCGAACATCACTGTTCGGCTCATGCGGCCTACCCGGAAGTTCGAACGAAGCTAGCTGCCTCGCACCATTCGGATCCCACGTCAGGACCTAAGCGGTTCCTCCCCTATTTGGCCTTGCTCCGCGTAGAGATTACCCGTTTCATCTCATCCGATCACGATCGCGCGCGCGCGGACTACTCGTCTCTGTGGTTCTAATCCTCGCCTTACGGCGGACGGGCGTTACCCGTTACGCTGCTATGCGGAGCCCGGACTTTCCTCTCCCTGCCTTGCGGGCAGGAAGCAAGCATCCGACCTGCTTCAAAGAGCAATTCTAAAACAAATTTTCCTTATCCAGGGCCTTATTCACCAGCGCGTCAGCGGCGACATTCTCTTCCCTGGGTATTTCAACTATCTCTATTTTACCAAAATGCCTGAAAAGATTCAAAGCGAGATCGGCATATTTTTTGATCTGTTTGTCCTTTATCCTATATTCACCTTTAAGCTGCCGCGCGATAAGCTGGCTATCCACCTTAATCGTAACTGTAGAAGCCCCGAGATACACAGCCTCCATTAATCCGTATATCACTCCCATATATTCGGCCACATTGTTTGTTGCCTCTCCGATGGTACGCGATATCTCGGAAACAACCTTATGCGACGTATCGAAAAGAACGACCCCAACCGCCGCCGGACCAGGATTCCCACGCGATCCACCGTCAGAATATATTATGAGCTCACTATGTTTTTTAGTCATGATTTTACCGCGGATGTTTTTGAACGGACAAACTTAATCTTCAGTGTAAAGTATGCGCGAACAATTCTCACAAAAAACCAAAGTCTTGCCTATTTTGGTCTCGTTTATGACCTGAGCGCGTAGCGTAAAATTGCATTCGCCGCAACAATTCCCCTCAATTTTAGCGATAGCGGCCCTGCCACGGTTCTCAAGTATTTTGCAATACCGTTTAAGCAACACCGGGTCTATACCGCCTACCAAAGCTTCCCTTTTTGACTTAAGATCCGCAAGCTGCGCGTCAAGTTTCTTCTCTTCGCTCTTCAGCGCTTCTTTTTCCTTATCAAACTTTTTCTTTTCCTCCTCAAAAAGCTTTTTCTCCTTTTCGCACTCGGCCTGACCTTTTTCCACATCATCCATAAGCTGCAAAATCTTCTCTTCAAGCAGTGAAACATTAGCTTTTACGCTTTCAATCTGTTCAAGCATAGTTTTATATTCTTTATTGGTCTTTATCTTGGCAAGCTCGCCTTCATGCTTCTTTATAAGATCTTCACTGGATTTAAGATCATTCTCTTTATTCTTTTTCTCCACTTGAAGGTTCTTATATTTAACTTCGGCTTCATTCAGAGCGGTTTTTTGCGCTTCCATCCTGGTGTCAACTTCTTTGATCTTCGCGGGAAATTCCGATTTGACGGACTCCAGATCGTATATCTCGGAATCTGTATGCTGCAGTTTTTTTAGTTTCTCAATCTCTTCCTTTAGATTCAAGTTGTTTGTGGCGGTCATTTTCTCATCTTTCGTAGTTTTACACTACTTTAATGGTGGGCGCAAGAGGACTTGAACCTCTGACCTCATGCATGTGAGGCATGCGCTCTAACCAGCTGAGCTATGCGCCCGCGCTCACCTTCATAACAAAGTACTGGTGGGGGCGCATGGAGTCGAACCATGGACCTACTGATTATGAGTCAGTTGCTCTAACCAATTGAGCTACGCCCCCCCCAACTCACAGGCTGCGATTATATCACAGCAATTTCAAATTATGCAACAAAAAACAGCCCCAACAGCACGCCATAAAGGCATTTCATTTAAATTTTAACGTCTCGTGCCCGATCGTTTCATCCATTTCGCGGGACACTTTCACGCCTTTTATCTCAGTCACCAACGCTTCGACCGTTATAAAAACCTTGGCGTTCCTTCTAAGACACCCCGCAAGCGCCTTTCCCCTTTTACCATATGCACCGTGAAGATGAAACTTCACGGTGTTTTTCTTTTTTGTCAAGACTCCGTACCCAACCGTTTCCCATACATTATCGATAATCGTCCAGTTCGGCTTCGCGGGAAGCTCTTTTTTCCTGGGGCCAGTAACGATGTCCCCTTTTTCAAGGGCACCGATAAACGCGACAGTCGCGATATCGACATCCTCTTTCGCCATCAACGCTTTAAGCCCCGCGATCACATCATCTCCGTGATCGAATTTGACAATGAACACCCTGCCTGTCCTGCCTACACCGTACCGCATAGAATATCCTTACATATATCGTTCAGGAGCGCTCTGCAATTCCTTAAAATTCCCCTTGAACGCAACGGGTTTGCGTCCAAAACATGTTCCAAGCTCTTCATGTAAAGACACCTGATTCAGATCCACATGTCTCTGCGCTATAGCCTTTTCCGTCGGCATATATTTCACATCCGAACCGCTTACGCCTACGATAGTTACTCCGAATATGCCATTCCTAAGAAGACATACAGCGGCGGCTCCAGCTTCTTTACCGAAATTAACGTCATAAGCGGAACTATTCCCGCTGCGCACCAGATGTCCTGGAACCACTGACCTAACCTCCGGGATATCATATATCCCATCGACGAACATGTGCGCTTTTTTCATGAATTCTTTTATCGCCGGATCGGCTTTCAGTCGCTTTGAAAGCTCCTGACACGCGTATTTACCGGCACCCGCCAACTTTTTATGTCCGAACGCGTCCACTCCTGCGCCCTCATCGACAATATCTTTCCCACTGGCGTCCTTCAACCCTTCAGCCACTAATATCAAATACGTACCCGCAAAGACATCGCTGTTCTGTATCCTGCGTATATATCTCTCTTTCATATGTGCGTACAAAACATCGAAATCAACCGGTATTTCAGGTATAAGGACAGCATCCGCATCAGCCGCTATCCCACCGCGGAACGCCGTATGCCCGGCGTATCTTCCGAAAACCTCCAGAACGATAACCCGATTATGCGTCCTTCCCGTTGTTTTCAGATCGTTCGCGTACGTCGCGATCCTATTAATAGTTGAATCTCCCCCTACCGAATATGTCTGAAGGTCAAGATCCATAGTTTTCGGCGCGTGTATAGCTTTTATTCCGTGTTTTAAAAGATCCACCACAACACTTCCGGTATCGTCACCACCGCTTATCACAAGCGCGTCTATCGCAAATTTCTGAAGCCCTTTCTTGATGCGATCGTATTTCGCATCGTCTTTGATCTTACTTATTTTCACGCGGGAATGTCCGGCCTCAGAACCTGCGAGATTCGCGTTTACGGAATCTATCCTGTCAGGCTTAAGTTCCGTCAATTTATCAAAATCAACAAGGTTATACAATCCAGCATATCCGTTCGGAATAACATAACATTCTATTCCATTCTTGTTTGCCATACACGCGGCGCCCTTCACAACGCTGTTAAGCCCTCCGCAATCCCCTCCGGATGTTATCACACCGATCTTTTTGATATCCGACATATTTCCTCCTATTTAGATTTAATGAACATTAAAGTTAAAAATTGGATCGAACAAGGATATAGGATACTAACATCACGCAGATTTTTCAAGAAAATATTGCGGCATAACACCAATATACGATGCATAAAATCAACTTCTAGAAGATAAGATTGGAGGCAGGACCGGACGACATTCCGGTCCTGCCGCGATGGATTGTACTTATTTACCAAGAATTGTCTGATTGACTGTATTAACGTTTTTCTCTTTACCTTCAAGCGGCGTAACCACAAGTATCAACACTGACGCGATCACCAGCATCATCATTCCCATAAAACCGTATTTTGTCATATGATAGTCCAATAAAGTAGATGTCTTACATTTTAGACTCATCCTGCGGTCCTCGTTGCCTCTCAGATACTCTCCCGCCGCATTGTACGCGTCCTCCGCGTCAGCTGCTTCACATGTTACCTTAATAACGGTGATATATCTCATATCCTCCCCTCACCTTTCTGTTGTGTTTTTATATTTTAGGATGCCGTACGGCCGCGATGTATCGCTTTGTACAAAGCACTCACCTGGTTTTTATAAAACTTGTTATATACTTCGACGACGTCTTTTTTCTCCACCTTGTTGTTATGCTGAAACGTGGCCCTCTTAGGAGTGCCGATCTTTCCATAAATCGATCCCCCTATACTGCACGCGTGAAGAAATTTTTTCTTCATATGCGTTCCTCCCCCTTTTTCTTCCTAAATACCACCTTTCCGTCGCCTTCAACCATGAAAGCAACCTTGTCACGCCGCCTAATCATGAAATAATTCTGCAGCGCTTTGGGAATAAATATCTGTCCCCTGTCCGAAACTGTAGCATAAAACCTGAACTGATTTTTTTTATCCATATGCCACCTCCATAGCAAGTATATTACAAGTATTTTTACTTGTCAAGAAATTAACAAAAAAAAACTGCATAAATCACTTTACACAGTTTTTTTTCTGGTCAATTTATGGTTTAAAAATAATCGGCTGCCGAAACCTTGAACGGTGAATTTGGACTCGACTTTACTATCAGAAATGTTTTACCGTCAATTATGAGTTTTTTGCTGTCTTTATTTCCGTCCTTCCAGTCCCCATAGCTAATAATAAATTCAAAATTACCGTCCGAACGCCGTCTTATCGAAATGATCTCATATTCTTTATATTCGAGAATGGAAAAATCGAGTCTTGCCTGAGTAAGCGGATAATTTTCCTTGCTCTCGTCCGTATAAAGACTATACATCACCTCATAGTCATTATTCGCCCAGCTGGCCAAGAATGTCTTTACAGTTTGTACCCCCTGCGGACAAATTTTCGTGTCAACATCACCGGCTCCACCGAACGCTATCCCCACATTCGGGCCGCCATCCGATCCACCAGAATAAGCCGCATATGAGACGGCGGGCATCACAGTAACAAACAACAAGATAAACACTGCATAAAAAAACCTCATATCCTTTCCTTTCTTATCCGAAACAGTAATGTTTTCTCACGGGTTTCTGTATATCCCATGTGCACTTTAGCCCTTCCGGGAATGTCACCAGATCCCCTTTACCAAAACTCACCACACTCCCGTCAGGACATTCTACGCTTGCCGCCCCTTCAAGGAAATAACAAACTTCCTTCTCTTCATAGCTCCATTCGAACCTGGAAATCCCCTTTTCCCATACGGGCCAGGTCTTAATTTTTAGTTCGTCAATACGTCTCGCATTGGGTTTTTCAACTTTAACAAGAGACATTGCCCCTCCTTTTCACCGCACTCCTGGCGAACATTATACCAAATTCTGAAACAAATGATTATTTTTTTGATTCGATAATGAAGGTCACAGGCCCGTCGTTGATCAAAGACACCTGCATATCCGCCCCAAAAACCCCTTCAAAAACAGGGATACCATTCTCTCGAAGTCTTTCATTGAATTTTTGCCACAATACTTTTGCCTGATCGGGCTTTGCCGCGAGATCGAATCCCGGCCTATTCCCGTTCGAAGTGTCACCAAGAAGAGTAAATTGCGAAACGCTGAGTATAGATCCTTCCACTCGTTTTATATCTAAATTCATCTTACCGGCTTCATCCTCGAACACACGAAACCTCGCGACTTTGCCGGCCAGGTAATCAACATCCGTTTCAACATCTCCGTCAGCTATGCCTACAAGTATCAGGAACCCTTTGCCGATCTCTCCGACTTTATCCCCACGAACACACACAGCAGCTTCTTTTACACGCTGGACGACAATCTTCACTATTTCCCGCCTGTCTGGAAAATCCCGTATCAATGTTTTTGTTTGCCACGAATATTCAGAATAACGTTAATTATATCACGACGCGACACAATGCCGACAAGCTTACCGTTTTCCGTTATCGGAACACGCCGGATAGGGTTATCGATAAAAAACTCACACACCTTCACGGCGCTGTCATCGGGGCAAAAACTGATGACATCTTTACTCATAAAATGTTCAACGGTATCCTTCCCCACGTCTTCCTCCACCAAAAGGCACAATATATCTTTCTCTGTTATTATGCCCAACAGATTGTCCTTGCCATCAACCACGGGCAGCCCGCTGATCTTGTATTCCACAAGTAGCCTCGCGGCATCATAAATATGCATATCCGGCGGGACCGTGATCACATCCTTGGTCATGAATTTTCTGACTTCAAGCATATTTACCTCCTTTTGAAGTAATATACCCATCAATTCCGATATTTTCAATGTATTTATAATTACGTTGTGCTATAATCTCGCCGATGAAAAAATATCTCATTTTTATAGCCTTTATTTTAGCAGCGACAGCCATCAGCGCGTCCGGCGCGACTGACACGGCAGAACTTGACGTAAAGTCTACGCCATCTTCATGCGAACTATACGGAAAGATTGAAATATCCGCCACATTGAAAGGATACTTCAAAAATCCATTCGACTATGATACCGTTTCCGTCTCTGCATACATATCCACTCCGGAAGGAAAAAAGTTCTCATTACCGGGGTTTTATACTGGACGAAACGGGGAATGGAAGATCCTATACACCCCATTGTCTCCCGGCAAACACAAATATTATATTTCCGTTCTAACACAGTCCGGCGAAAAGCATTCACAAACATTTGAGTTACAGGTATCCCCTTCCGACAAAAATGGTTTTTTAAGAAAATCCGGTAATAATGTTTATCTGCGTTTTGATTCGGGAAAACCGTTTTTCGGGATAGGGCATAACGTAGCATGGGTAGCCGACAACAACATCAGCCAGTTCGAAAAATATTTCATAGATATGAAAAACAATGGCTGTAACATGACTCGTGTATGGATCAATCTTCCATGGACCATAAATATCGAAGACAAGACCATGGGGCGCTACAACATATCCGAAAGCGAGAAACTGGACAAACTCCTGCAACTGGCCGAAAAACACGGCATATACGTTGTTCTTGTGCTTGACTCATACAGCTCCGTGATGAACAAGATCGGACAGTGGGGCGAGAACTGCTGGGACAAAAATCCTTACAACAGGGCAAACGGCGGACCATGCGCCGCCCCGGACGATTTTTTCACGAATAGCACCGCTATAAAGTTCTATAAAAATCGTCTTAAATACATCATCGCCCGATGGGCGTCATCCCCGGCAATCGCGGCCTTCGAGCTGTGCAATGAGGCTGACTTCCCTACCGCATGGATACAGGACATGCTTAATTACATGAAACAAACCAACCCGTATGGGCAATTAACCACGCTAAGTCTTTCTATGACATCTAAAAACCTGCGTGAAGAGAATATAATCCCGTTCGTGGGCATCGATATTGTACAACCACATCTGTATGGCAACCAAAGTTCTGACCCGATCGGCTCGATCATTTATGACTCAAGGGATTTGATAAACCTATATAAGAAGCCTTTATTCATCGGCGAGTTCGGAATAGATTCAACAAAAAACGACCGCATATGCGATCCGAACGGCACGGGAATAGCCCTGCATAACAGCATATGGGCAACAGCTCTCTCCGGCAACTGCGCAACAGCGATGAATTGGTGGTGGGCCGGTTATATCCGCGGACGAGCGTTATATGGCCAGTACCTGCCGTTATCATTGTTCTTAAAAGAGACCGACTGGAACAATAGATCTTTCTGTTTCCCGGAGCTCTCCCCCATTTACCAAACAAGCAGCACGGCCTCATACAATAATACCGCGGTTCCCACAGCTAAAACATGGGGTGAAACACGCTATAAAAAATTCACTATACTGAACAACGGAGATATCCGCGGAGGGCACTTAAACTACTATTTACACGGATCGTCGAAAAAAGACATTAAGATCAATCCTGTGTTTGTGACCAATTTCCCGACCGATGGCAAATTCAGGGTATGCATCGACATGGTATCGCAGGGCGGAGATCTGGAGATCATACTAGACGGAGCGAAAGTCCACCGCTCCACCTATCCGACCGGCCCCGGGAACGGGCCATGGCAAAGAAGCTCATATATGAAAGACCTGAAAATATACCAATGTTTTTACAATACAAGCGTTGAGATCCCGGTCACCAAAGGCGAACACACGATAGAACTGCGGAACAACGGGTTGGACTGGATAGGCATAAAAAGGATAGAACTTGAAAATTATATCAGCACGGATTTCGCGAACGCCAGGTTAACAGGCGTCACGCTCGGAGACACTACACTCTTATGGATACAGAACAAAGACTATGATCTCTCCAAGATATCTTCGGGCAAATTTCCGGAGTTCATTACAAAAGCCTATTTCGATATTCTGAATATATCCGACGGACATTACCAGATAGAATGGTGGAATACCACCCTGGGTGAGATATCGCAGAAAAAGACCGAGATAAGCACAAACAGCAAAATCCGCGTTGTTATACCGCCCTTCAAGAACGACATCGCCTGCAAGATAAAAAAACAACCGTGATCATTTTGACGAATATTTATTCTCAAAATATCCGCCGCGTTCATGTATGTATATCGAATGGTTCTTCTTATGCTTCACGGCGTTTTTTCTGATCTCACTTGAAACTGAATTCCAGACCGATCCGTAATATTCCACATCCGAAAGCATTTTCTCATACAACACCGACCGTTCCGGGAAGCGTTCAGATACCGCCTCTATCAGCGATCTTATATTCCCAAGATTGAAGTTAAGCCCTTCGAATTCTATGCGGCCGGAACCGCTGAACATCTCAAATGCAAGTGCGATATCGGTAAGCCCCGGCAAAAGAGGCGAAACATACGGAATAACATTCACACCGTTTTCGCACAACGTCTGGATCGCGTGCCGCCTATCTTCAAACGCCGGGCTGCGAGGCTCAAGAGCGCTCTTAAGAACGCCGCCATAAGTATTGACCGTGAAATAAAGTTTTTCGCAATATCCGGACTTAAGCTCGTCAAGGCAATCCAGCGCCCCGGGGGATCGGGTCAATATGGAGAATTTAACACCATTGTCGTTCAAAATCCGTAATATCTTTTTTGTTATCCCGTATTTTTTTTCGGCCGGCTGAAAGCATTCGGTCGTTGAACCGAGCAGCACCCTGCCCGGACGCTTAGCGGCCACTTCTTTTTTTAAAAGTTCCGGCAGATTGACCCGCACGTCAACGTATTCGCCCCAAGCCCTCTCGTCTTTTTGCGCTACTTTACTGAACCGCGCGTAACAATAAAGACACCCGTACGCGCAACCTTTGTAAGGATTGATGACATATTCGCCAAGATCGATCGACGTCGGGTTAAGCGCCCGGGAAGCTTCTACTTCTTTTATCTCCATTCCGGCTCCACAAGGTTCATTAAAAAAGCGTTGGTATATTTAAAACCTTCTTTTTTGATCACATCAATAAACTCTTTCACACGGGACATAGAGACAGTGTTGTACTTATAATCCATCTCACGTGAAAGTCCGATACCATCATAATATACAAACGGATTCACCTGCTCTATCTTCGGAATAACACTTTTATTTCTAACGATGAAATCAAGCCCTTCCTTAAAATCCTCGTCTGTCTCGCCGGGATGCCCAACAATAATACTCACACCAAAAGAAAGCGAGGCGGAATTTAACTGTTTAAAAAACGACAAAGCATCTCCCGTGGTAAAACCTTTATTCATCATCTTCAGCACATTATCCGAACCGGACTCAAATCCAACGAAAAGGTTATAGCAGCCGCTCTCTTTGATTTTTTTAAATAAAATGTCCGGCATATCATTCCGCACAGCGATCTGCGCTTCCCACTTTATTCCGCCGCTAAACCGCGAGATCAGTCCGTCCAACAGTTTATCAAGCGCGCTCAAGTCGCCGTTTATCAATGAGTCGTTGAACACGAACTGATCCATACCACCTTGCACCTGCCGTTCCATAAAACTCAAGACATTTTCCACCGGAGCCACACGGAACGTTTTATACAAAAGCCTTTCCGCACAAAAAGAACAGCGCCGCACACAGCCCCGCGCATACGCGAGAGATACCGCGTTATTTTTAGGATACATTTTAAGATCGATATCGGAATAATCGGGCATAACAAGGCCGGCGGGGTCAGAGATCTCATCGTATTTTATTATCCGGGGCAGCTTCTCGCCCTTCAGAAAACGCGATAAAGGCAATTCCCCCTCCCCGACTATAATATGATCCGCCGCTTGTTCATATTTTCCCGCGAGTGCGTCCTTTTGTTCAAAAAGTTGACGTGCCATTTCCGGACCGCCGAAAATTATTTTTATTCCTGTGTTCTTTTTCTTCAGATCTTCGGACATCAGAAGAACAGTCTTAAAATTACTTTTGTAGCATGAAAAACCTACGGCATCATACCCCGCTAGCCGGTCATAGATAGTGCCAAGATCGCTCCCGAACTTATAACGGATAATATCCATAACATTCCGTTCAAGGGGCGCGTTACAGCTTATCCTCCACTGCCGTTTTACGTTGTCGGAAAATTTATTAAAAAATAAGTTATTGAGGTCATATACGTCCGCATGCATCCCCTGCCGGGCAAGATATCCCTTTATAGTCGCCAGTCCGAGATGCGGCATATTCGGCCAGAATACGGGCGGAAGCACTAACGCTATCTTCTTGGTTTTCATGCGTTAATTATATCAGAGTGCCCGCCCCGCGCAACCCATAATTCAACAATCATCATATAACTACGACGGGCATGAAGCGTTACAGGGAGAAGTTTGTGTTCATTCTACCCGGTTCCGCCTCGGCCTGTTCGGAAGTTCTGCGCGCTTTAGAAAAATACCCTGTTATTTTTATCTCCCGGCGTTTGATGCTTTCTGAGACGCAATTCGTTTTATTTGGATAACGGCAAATTCCACCAGACCAGCGTAGCATCAAATGTGAATATGTCTACTTGGCGAAACGAGAAGTTCTGTCGTTCAGACGATTTCCTTTTTCGGAGAATTTTCTGACAATTTTGGCGCCTGCGGAACTCGCTTTAACGTGACATTCGTTCTTTATCAGAACGCATGTCACGTTAAAGCCAAACAGTCCTCGGCGACCTTGTCATTCACATTCCAAGCCTTCCCAAAATAGTCATAAAATTCTCCGGGAAATCGTATCCACTCCATCCCTTCTCTTTTCGCCAGGTCAACCGAACAGAAGATCTTAATATATAGCTACGGCAGGTATGTCAGATTTGCCGTTATCCGATTAATAATAATTTACGCATCCGCGCGAATCAAACGCCGGGAGATCAAAAATGAAAAGGCTAATCAGACATGCCTGCCGTAGCTATAAAAATTGCCGGGCGAAACTCCCCAGTAGAAATGGCATAAACCCGGCAGACTTGACTTGATTTGATTTATTTTTTTTGCGCTGCGGCAAGCATCTCTTTGGCGTGTTTGAGCGAGATATCATTACTCTTATCGCCACTCATCATTTTGGCGATCTCGTCAACGCGAGACGTTTCATCATCCAGACACGTGATAACGGTGGACGTATGATTATTGGAGACTTTTTTAGTGACTTTTAAATGTTTATCCGCGAAACTGGCTATCTGCGGCAGATGTGTTATCAAAAGCACCTGTCGTTCGGAAGAAAGTTCTTTAAGTTTTTTGCCCGTTACCGTACCAAGCCTGCCACCGATCTGCGCGTCTATCTCGTCGAAAATCAGCACGGGGATCGGATCAACCTTTGTAAGCGCCTTTTTGAGCGCCAGCATAAGACGCGACGCTTCCCCAGACGAGACTATTTCAGCTAGGGGCTTCAATTCTTCTCCCGCGTTCGGACTTATATAAAAAACGACACGGTCCTGGCCATTCTCATCGAGATCCGCTTTCTCAATGCGGCATTCGAATTGCACATGTTCGATCCCAAGCTCTTTAAGTTCTTTTTCAATTGTTCCTTTAAGAAACTGCGCGACACGTTTTCGTTCTTTCGTTATTTTTTGGGCCGGGACAGAGAGTTTTTTACGAACATCATCCAAACGTTCCTTAAGTTTAGAATCGTTGCCGTCCATGTCGCTCAAAAGCGCGTATTTCTCTTTTATTCGGTTATAGAAGATTCTCACTTCTTCGAGCGAAGGCGCGTATTTACGCAGTATTTCATAATATATGTCCATCTTCCGGTTCACCTCGGATGCCACATCAGGATCGAACTCCAATCTCTCGGCATAGGCCCTTAGTTCCGTAAGTAGCTCCGACGAACCGCACTGAACGGACTCAAGTGTCGCGTAAAGATCGCGCGTAGCCGAGTCTATCTCGTTCAAGTGTTCCATGGGATCGAACATTTTCCCGCTGGTCTCGACAACCCCATATTCGGGATTTTCAAGGAGGTCTATCATCGAATTCACGTACTCAAACAACTTTTCGGAATTATTCATGCGGGACTGCTCCTGTGACAATTTTTCATATTCATCGTCACCAAGCGACACCTGTTCCAGTTCTTTAAGCTGATGCGTTATCATGTCTAGTTCCCGCTCTCGCGAACCGGAAAGCTCTTTCAGTTCTGATATTTTCCGAACTATGTCGGAATACTCTCTGTACAAAGCCGAATATTCTTTCCCGATATCTTTGAGATCGCATAGCCGGTCAAGTATACCGATATGCGAATCGCTCGACAAAAGCATCTGATGATCGTTCGGGCCGTGAAAATCCACAAGGTGGTCGCCTATCGCCTTAAGCTGAGAGACCGTGATCGTAAAACCGTTCAGCTTCACGCGATTCTTTCCGTCCGGCGAGACCGTACGGTTTATGATCACATTCTTTTCCTCGTCGGAGATATATTCGCCGAGGTCCGGAAAATCCTTGATATTTTTATTGGAAAGTTCGAACACCGCCTCAACCATGCAAGGCAGTTTTTGGTCTCGGATCAATGATGGCACAAGCCTTTCTCCCAGAGCGAAACGCAACGCGTCTATCAAGATCGATTTCCCCGCCCCGGTCTCGCCCGTAAAGATATTGAGCCCGCCGGCGAGCTCAACCGTCATTTTGTCTATCAGCCCAAAGTTCTGTATCGTCAGTTGTGAGATCATCGTACTTCTATGTTATCAAATTTACGTTTTGCTGTCAAAACAACCGACCATCATCTAAAACATCAACCCACAAAAATCTCCTAAACTCAAGCTAAAAAACCCTCATACTTAGGTACTTTTTTTATACGTGCAACGCCATCCTTTATCGCGGCTTTCGCAACAGCGGTCGCTTCCCACTGAATTATGCGCGGATCGAACGGTTTCGGGATTATATATTCCGGACCGAACTCAAATGACCTGCCATAGGCTTTTTTCACTTTTTCGGGTATATGCGATTCATGCGCGAGAGCGGCTAACGCCTCAGCCGCAGCTATCTTCATACCAATTGTGATCTTTTTAGCACGCACATCGAGCGCGCCGCGAAAAATGTAAGGGAACCCCAGAACATTATTCACCTGGTTCGCGTAATCGGATCTTCCGGTAGCCATAATATATTTACGGTTCTTCATAGCCTTGGCCACCTTTTCGGGCGCGATTTCGGGATTCGGGTTAGCCATAGCCATAATTGCCGGATAATCCGCCATAGACTGGACCATTTCCGGAGAGACACAATCCGCGGCCGAAACGCCGATAAAAACATCGGCATTTTTCATGGCGTCCGCCAAGGTTTTAGCGGGGGTGTCATAAATATGGTTCTTTTTGTGCGCGTTTAGATCTTTTCTATCTGGATTCAAGGTTCCTTTGCTGTCGCATATTACTACTTTCGACGCACCCTTGGTTTTAAGCATGTCCGCTATTCTAAGACCGGCCGCGCCGGCGCCGTTTATAACGATGGAAATATCTTTTAATCTCTTTTTCGTGATCAAGCAATAATTTGTTACCGCGGCAAGCGCGATTATCGCGGTGCCCCACTGGTCGTCATGGAACACGGGGATGTCAAGTTCTTCGCTTAACCTATCCTCCACTTCAAAACATTCTGGACCGGCGATATCCTCAAGATTTATACCGCCGAACATGCACGCCATACGCTTTACGGTCTCCACAACCTTATCGACATCCGTCCTTCCTTCGGACGTAAGAACTCCCTCAAGCGGGACCGGCCATCCGTCAACGCCGGCGAACGCTTTAAAAAGAACAGCCTTTCCTTCCATCACAGGTATACCAGCTTTCGGACCTATGTTCCCAAGCCCGAGCACGGCTGTGCCGTCAGTGACAACGGCCACAAGATTCCCTTTTGATGTATATGAAAAAGTTTTCTCCGGGTCATTTTCAATTTCTTTACAGACCTGAGAAACTCCCGGGGTATAAGCCATGCTTAGATCTCTTTGATCTTCCAATTTTTTCAGAAGGCTCAGCCCTATTTTTCCGCCAAGATGGTATTTTAATATTTCCTGTTTCGATAACACTTTTTTCACGGCCATTTTTATGTCTCCCTTTCGTTTAGGCCTCTATTGTAAGCGCGCTCACAATACGCGTCAAGAGGTATCAGCCAAATGAATATGCAGCCCCGGGACACGAGTCCCGTTTCATTTTTTATTTCTGGATTACGCCCTGCGGGCTCCATGACTATTTTGAAAAGAATAGAAAAATACATGAACATTAAAACACTTTTCCCACGATCCGCCTGTTCGAAATGTTCGAGCACTTGAGAAAAATACCCGCAAAAGATAAAAATATTTTACGCTTC
>DAONGE010000020.1:0-44904 GCA_035403965.1 Candidatus Omnitrophota bacterium
AAATGGATAGATATTTGCCGGGCGCAATATGCTGAAGGCGAGAAATTGAAATTCTTTTTGGCTGACGGCGATGATCTTGTTGATTTCAAAAAAGGGCAGTTTGATGTGGTTACGGCGAACATGGTGTTCCTGAATGTACCGGACGCCCGGAAAATAGACAGGATGTTCGGCGAGGTGAGCAGGGTGCTTAAAACGGGCGGACAATTTATTTTTAGCGATTGTCATCCTCTTATGATGGTTGCGGCCAAAGTCGATACGAGGGTCGGCGCGCCTCCAAAGGATTTCCATTATTTTAAAGACGGGGTGCAGCATAAATTGAAATGTCTTCTTACGGATTATTCGACGATCGAATTTAGGGATTCTCATTGGAGTCTCGGGTTTTATTCTACGGTATTGAAGAAGAACGGCATGATGATAGAAGAAATAGTCGAGCCTAAGCCGTATAAACTCGATCCGCGCAAACGGCTTAAAGATTACCGTACTCCGGAATATATTATTTTTAAATGCAGGAAGGTCTTGGGGGGTATCGTGTCAGTACGGTGATTGAGCTTGCCATTGGAAAAGGCATACCTTATACTTGTGAGAAGATGAACAGCGTTCCGAAAAAAATAGCGAAATACTTTTTATGCACGGCCTTGGCGGTGTCCGTTTTTTTCTGTGGACAGTCTTTCTGCGCGGAAAAAAACCTCAAAAAAGTCTCCTTTGCGACCTTGTGGTTACCTCAGGCGCAGTTTGCCGGATATTATGTCGCCCTGAAAAAAGGGTTTTACAAAAAATACGGACTGGAAGTGACTATCGTTAACGGAGCGCCGGATAATCCGGCCTCGTCGCTTTTGGAGAGCGGGAAAGTTGATTTTTCGGTTATGTGGCTTTCGGCCGCTATCGAAAAGAGATCCCAGGGCATACCGTTGGTCAACGTATGTCAGTTTTTACAGAGATCCGGGCTTATGCTTGTGGCGAAGAAATCCAGCGGTATCTATGAGATCGCCGACATGAATGATAGAAAGGTAGGACTATGGTCCGCCGAATTCGAGATACAGCCTAAGGCGTTCTTCGAAAAGTACGGCCTTAATATGAAGATTGTGCCGCAGGCGTATACGGTGAATCTTTTTCTAAGAGGCGGAGTGGATGTGGCCTCGGCGATGTGGTACAACGAGTATCATACGATAATAAATTCCGGGTATGACCCTGAAGAACTTACGACGTTCTTTTTTTATGAACACGGCCTTAATTTTCCGGAAGACGGTATTTACGCGCTTGAGCGGACGTTGGGGAAAGATCCTGACATAGCGCGCGCTTTTGTCGCGGCGTCCATGGAAGGATGGATCTACGCTTTCGAGCATGTGGATGAGGCGGTCTCAATAGTGATGGAATATATGACCGCGGCGCATTTACCGGCGACGCGTGTGCATCAAAAGTGGCAGCTTGAAAGGATGAGGGACCTTGCCGTCACGGACGGTTCATATAAAGGTTTGGGAGTGCTGCATAAAGAGGATTTCGATAATACGGCGAAGCTGTTGAAAGAAAGCGGCATAATAAAAAATATCCCGGAATTTGGTTCGTTCCGGAAAGAATGCGGAACATATGATAAGAACTAAAAGTATAGCGTTCAAACTGGCGTTCGCGATACTGGCGAGCTCGACGCTTTTGTTCATGATAATTTTTGGATATAACTACGCCGTTACGCGGAATATGCTTGAGGAAAAGATAAGGGATTCCGCGTCGAATATGATGTACCGCGTGGCGAACCGCATAGAATCTATCCTTAAGGTGGCCCAAAGCGTTCCGCAAAATCTGGTATACAATCTTGAAAATGATCCCGCTTACGATTATGAGACGATACGCAAATTGCTTTACACTTCGGTAGCGAATAATGCCGAGATATACGGCGCCGCGGCGGCACTTGAACCGTTCGTTATAGATAAATATACGCCGGGGTTTGTGGCGTATTATTACAAAAGCGACGGAAAGATTCTATCCACATGGCTTGACGAAAAGAACAGTTATTTTTTGTCGGACTGGTATCAGATCCCGCGGGAGATAGACCGCGCCGTTTGGAGCAATCCTTATTATGATGAGAGCGGCGGTAAGGTGATAATGGCTACGTATTCCGTACCGCTTCACGGTATAAGGGACGGGCGGAGGAAAATAGTCGGGATCGTGACGGCGGATGTTTCCCTGGAATGGCTTGAGGCGATGGTTTCTTCCATAAAGGTAGGGAAAACCGGATACGGTTTTATAATTTCCAGAAGCGGCAGTATAATAACTCATCCCGTAAAGAGTCTTATAATGAACGAAACGATCTTTGATATAGCCGAAGCGCGCGGCGACAGGCAGTTGCGTGATATAGGGAAAGAAATGATAAAAGGAAATTCCGGGTTTGCTCCGTCGACAAGCATAGTGACCGGTAAAAAATGCTGGATAGCGTATGTGCCGTTATCCGATAGCGGGTGGTCACTGGCCGTTGTTTTTCCGCAGAATGAGCTTATGTCCGATATAATCGAGCTTAACACTATTGTGTTTTGTTTGGGGATTCTGGGATTTATAGTTCTTCTCGCGGTGATCATATATATCTCGCATTCTATTACCAGACCGATAAGCGTATTGTCCCGGACAACAAGGGATATAGCCAAAGGGGACCTGAATTTTAAACTTACTCCCGTTGCGGGAATAAAGGACGAAGTAGGCGAACTTACAGAGTCGTTCATTTATATGCGGGATGCTTTGAAAAAATATATAAAAGATCTTACCGAAACAACGGCAGTAAAAGAGAGGATGGAAAGCGAGCTCAGGATAGCGCACGACATACAGCTTAGCCTTGTGCCGAAGATATTTCCGCCGTTCCCTAACAATGAAGAATTCGATATCTATGCGGTGCTTGAGCCTGCCAAAGAGGTGGGAGGGGATTTTTACGATTTCTTTTTTGTGGACGAGACGCATTTTTGCGTGGTGATAGGAGACGTCGTCGGTAAAGGTGTGCCAGCCGCGCTTTTGATGGCTGTGGTGAAAACACTTGTTAAAACGTACGCCGTTGAAACAAAACGTCCGGAACTTATACTTGAAAAAGTAAATAAAGAAATAGCCCGTGATAATGAGGCATGTCTTTTTGTCACGGTGTTCCTG
This sequence comes from Candidatus Omnitrophota bacterium, assembly GCA_035403965.1. GTDB lineage: Bacteria > Omnitrophota > Gorgyraeia > Tantalellales > Tantalellaceae > DAONGE01. Next base: position 3,124 of record DAONGE010000020.1, read on the forward strand.
GGTATCCTTGATATAAAAACCGGGGATTTTGCTTATGCTAATGCAGGACATAATTATCCGTTCCTGATAAAAAAAGGCGAAAACCCGGAGCCTATGCCGAAGGCAGGGGCGGTAGCTGTGGGGATATTTGGGGATACGGTATATAAAAGTGATACCGTTAATTTGTCTTCCGGAGATATCGTCTGCATGTATACCGACGGGGTTACCGAAGCTTTTAACAAAAATGAAGAACAATTCTCAGACGAAAGATTATCCGTCTCGCTTAAGGCCTGCATGTTAGCCTCGCCGAAAGATATCGTATCTAATGTTTTGAAAGATATACGTTCATTCACCGGTTCCCGCCCGCAGTCAGATGATATAACGATGTTGATCCTCAAACTAAACTGAAGTCTAAAACTTGGAGATGCGGTGGCGGGATGTCAAAATTCGCGGGTGATTTAGGATGTTCACAGGAGGGTATGGTTTGGGCATAGAGGATAAAAAAATACTTTTAATGCTTCCTTTAGAAAGCAGGCCATTCCATGAATATCCCGATATAGGGTTGGGGTACCTGGCCGGGGCATTAATCGAGCGCGGTGTGAAAAAAGAGAACATAAGGATAATTTGTAAGGGATTATCTTCATGGGATTTCAGGAAATTTGATTTATTTTTGGAGAAAGAAAGGCCGGACGTTGTCGGAGTAAAGGCTTTCAGTGTGCACGCTGAGATGGCTAATAAGACGTTAGAAAGGGTCAGAAATATTTTGCCGGGGACATTACGGGTGTTGGGAGGGAGCCATTCTAGTACAGTGCTTGATGGCGTGTTTAAAACTGTTCCGACGGCGCAGTATGCTTTTAGAGGCGAGTGCGAAAATGTTTTTGGTGATTTTTTAGAGGCCTATTTTAACGGGGACATGAAAAAATGTTTGAATGTCAAAGGCCTGATATATCGCGGCGAAAACGATAATATTGTGGTCAATGATATCGCTATTGTTGATGATTTGGATCGGTTGCCGATGCCCGCATGGGAACTTCTAAAGCCTGAGGAAACTATTATTAATCCGTTTCAGTCTATATCGAAACGGCATCCGATCGCGCCAATCGTCTTTTCTCGCGGTTGTTCATTCCAGTGTACCTTTTGTTCGGTTTCGAATATAAACGGGCATATGGTCCGGTGTAGAACCCCGGAGAAGGTCCTGGATGAGATGGAACTATTATACAAAGAATACGGGATACGTGAGTTCCATATGGTTGATAATAACGCGATCTCGGATAAATCCCGGTTTGTTGAGTTTTGCCAAGGGATAATCGACAGAAAACTGCGAATATCATGGGCGTGTCCTCATGGGATCCGCACCGAAACCATAGATGAGGAACTTGCTAAACTCATGAAAAAAAGCGGATGCTATTATGTCAGTATGGGTATTGAATCCGGGGACAATGATGTTCTTCGCAAAATTAAAAAAGCGGCATCTCTGGAAAAACTTCAAGAAAAAATAAGCGTTTTGAATAAAGCGGGTATAAAAGTTTATGGGTTTTTTATTATAGGTTTTCCGGGTGAGACCAGAGAGCAGATGCAGCGGACTTATGAATACGCTAAACGGATAGATATATTTCTAGGGGTGTTTTTTAGGTTTATATTGATCCCCGGGACCGAAATATGTCGTGAATTGGTTAGGGAAGGTAAAGTAAAAATAGGGCAGGATATTACTGCCCATTTTTCAGGAGAGCCGAGTAACTATTCTGAGATCTCGGACGACGATCTGACTAGAATGCAATGGAAAGCGTTCTGGACTTTAGCACTGAGGCCGCGTGTTATAGCCTATTATTTCTCGCACATGTGGTTATCGTTTAGGGTGGTTAAACAGATTTATAAGACATTTAAAGATAGAATGTGGCTGGCGGAAGGGAATAGGATCTGATATCCGGAGAAATAATGATTTGTAAGAACGTTGTTTGTTCTCCGGAGTCTCTTGTATTTTTACTGTGATTTTATCATAATTGATCTGGCTTGATGAAAACGCTACTTCAAGGTACAATTAAAGGGCTGTATGTGAAAGAACAAGATGTGCTTGTTCTTTCGGCAAAATTTTAAAACGGAAGTGAAAAGATGACTGTGAAAAATAAAAAACAGCTTGAATTGAAAAGTTCCGCAGAATTCATAGGTAAACAAGGGATGAAGGGTGTTATAAGTTTCGGATCCGGCCAGCCGGACCTTCCTCCGCCGAAAGAAGCGATAGAGGGAATAGATATCAGGAAAGACCTGCGTTATGGCCTTATTCAGGGAGAGCTTCCCTTAAGGGAGGCTTTATCAAAAGAATATCCGGATTCCACGGCGAATAATTTCGTGATAACGAACGGGGCTTCCGAGGCGCTTGATCTGATATTTCGGGCGTGGGGAAAAGGCAAGGTGCTTCTCGCCAGGCCGTATTATTATTCATATCCTCCTATAATAGAGCTTGCCGGGATGGAACCGGTTTACACCGATCTTGTGGACGGAAGAATAGATATCGACGATTTTAAAAAGAAGGTCAAGGGATGTAAGGCCGTTCTTATAAATTCGCCGTCTAATCCTACCGGACGAGTGGAGTCGATAGAGACTTTGAAAGAAATAGAGAAAATAACGGCGAAGCTCGGGGTGTATATTATTTCCGACGAAGTGTATAAAGATCTGATATATGAACGGGAGAATTATCATCTGCACGGGAAACATGTGATAACGGTGAATTCCTTTTCTAAAACATACGCGATGTGCGGTGTGCGTGTGGGGTATCTCTGGAGCAGTGATCAGAAAATAGCGGACGCGGCCGTGGAGCTTAAAGTGCATACGTCTATGAACACTAATCTTGTCGGCCAGGATATGGCGCTTAGGGCTATGTCTGCGCCGAAAGAGTATGTGGCCAAACAGCAGGCAATATGGCGCGAGAGAAGGGATTTTATTTACAAAGGTTTTTGCGATCTGGGTTTCGATCTATGGAAACCTGAGGGCGCTTTTTATATACTGCCGAAATGCAAAAACGCCAGACAATTTGTCAGCACTCTTTATCTGGACTATAAAGTGATAACCTACCTTGGAGAATGGTTCGGCGCGCCGGACCGTATTAGGCTAAGTTACGCGCTTGATAAAGGAGATATCGCCGAAGGAATGGAACGAATAAAGAAGGCGATGAAAAAAGTGCGCTGTCTGTAAAAGACCCGCCGCATAAATTGTGCTTTGGATTTTTCACTCCGTGTAGGTGTCTCTTTTTGTGTTCAAGTATACTGAACAATTTTTTTTGCGTTTAGAGATCTCTCTTTCCCCTTGAAAATTATTTTGAGATGTTATATAGTCAGCCTGTAAGGCATTCTAAATATTCTAAAAACTAACAGGAGCATCATTATGAAAAAAATAATCGCAATCCTATTTTTTCTATTCTTTCAATTCTTTGCTATGGCAGGAAATTCGTTTGCCGATAGTTGTTATTGGGAAGGTAACGGCGATGGGGGCTACTGGGTGGATACGGATCCCGATCTGGGGAATTGGTCTTCGGGGGTTCTACCAGCTGACGGTGATGATGTCTATATTCTTGATACTTCTGATTCCGTGCCTTGCCGGAACGTTACATACAATATGGCTGAAGATTATCCCGAATTAAACTCTCTGGCGATCGATAACAATATGACACTGGATCACAATGACTTGGCTTGTCCGATATTAGCGGCTAATCATATTTCAGTTGGGTTAGAAAGTGGGTTTGGAATGATAAATCAAGAAGTCGGTACGACTGTGGCGGAGTATCTTAACCTCGGGATCAATAGCAATGTGAATAAAGAAAGCGGGGAACTGGTAAGAGGTATAGGTTTCTATCAGTTAAAGGGAGACGCGGCTGATGTATTCGTTGATGTAGATTATCTCAATGTTGGGGTGAACGGGTACGGGGAATTTAATCAGTTCGGTGGGCGTGTTGACGCTGATTTTGTGAATATTGGGGCCTTCGAAGAAAGAGGATACGGCCATTACAATATGTCCGGCGGGGAACTGTGTATTTACAATGATCTGATGATCGATGGGGCCGCGGACGGAAATGAGAGCATATTTACAATGAACGGCGGGACTATTTTCAAAATGCCTGGCGAGGTAAAAATAGGCTGTCAGAGATCGGCTAGTTTCATACAATATGACGGGTATTTCAGATTTGAAGGGGCGATGTACCTTGGTGATCAAAATAGCGGAACGCCGAGTTGCGGTCAATATATTATGTACGGAGGGGTTTTAGACGGGATGAAAGATAACGACGATGAGGAAGGCGCCGGTCTCGTGCTTGGAGAATGGGGAGGAACGGGTATTTTTACTCAGAACGGTGGGGTTGTGCGGGTAGACGAATTGACCTTGGCCAGGCAGAATGACCCGGAAGAAGGCGGGACAAGCCACGCGTATTACACGATGAACGCCGGGAAATCAGGCGAGCCGGAGTTGTATACCGGTGTTTCACATGTGGGGGACGCCGGCGTAGGTGTTTTCACGCAGAACGCCGGGTTACATAAAGTATATGGAGATATGTTCATAGGGGTGGTATCAGACAGTCAGGGTACTTATGCCATGAATGGCGGAACGCTTGATGTGGACGGGCAGATCACGGTCGCCGAAGAGGGATCGGGTATCCTAAATATAAACGGCGGCATAATAAACGCCGGGACCATAACGAATAACGATACGATAAATCTCGCGCAGACCGGGGCGATAGTGAACGCCGAGATCACGAACAACGGGATTATGAACGCGAACAATGCTGTAGTGCGATTTACGGGAAAAGTGACCAATAACGGTGCTATTAAAAGTGACCCTTCCACATTGTATTTCAGTGATCTTGAGATAACGGAAACGGGTTATATCACTGCTTCAAGCGAGGATAAATATGTGATAAGCGGGAACTTTGACAATTACAGTCGCGAGAATACTTCATGGGACACATCTCTTGCCGCTATATCGTTTGTATCCGGCGCGGAGGATCTTGCGACGAACCATTCTTTTTCGCTCGCCGGAGCAGATAACGGTGTGAACGGGTATAACGAGAATTTTGCGTGGGCGTCTTTAGAGATAGATAGTTTGAGCACGCTTTCGCTTAATGACGGGAATACCGATCTTAAAGGCGCTGCTTTCTATACTACCGAGATACTCGGAGTGCAATATGACGGAAGTTTTAACGTTCTTAATGTCGAGGGCAACGGTTTCAACATATACTATGATCCCACATGGGAAGCTAATTCGTACCTGAATGGAGCCACGTACAATCTTGTGAACGGCGGGCAATTGATCCCGACGTCGACCACTCCGGAACCCGCTTCAATGCTGCTTTTTGGCTTGGGCGGCGCTGTTATGGCCGGGATGAGAAGGAAAAAGAAATAATCCCGATTATCTGATTATTGTAGATCAACGGGGCCGGATCTTTGATCCGGCCCCGTTTTTTTATGATGATATGGTCGATCGAAATGATCGGCGATCAAAATATTATGTTGAAAGTTTTGCCACACTGATTATACTATTTGTATCCAGCGTAAAAGATAATGCAAACGAAGGACAAAATTATGCCCGAGTCTAAAGAACGTTATATGATGACAGCCGCGTTGATAAGTCTGTGGTTCAACATCGTGCTGTTCATTTTTAAAACTACGGCGCTTGTGTTGGTCCATTCGCTGGCTATAGCCGCCGATTTCGCTATAACGGTGGTGGGTCTTACCGTATCGATAATCCTTTATCACTCGCTGAAACTCTCTAACCGTCCCGCGGATCTATTGCACAATTACGGGTATGGCAAGGTAGAACATGTCTGTGAGGCGATAGAGGGCGCGGTTTTGATAGGGATAGCTTTTATTCTGTCTCTTCTCGCTATCCGCAGTTTCTTTCATACAAGCCATGTTTCTTACCCCTGGCTGGGTTTCGCGTCCAGCGTAATAAGCTTTTCGCTTAATTTTATAGGCGCGTTCTTTCTTTTTAAATTGGCTGCTAAAAGCCAGTCCCCGGCCGTTAAAGCGGAAGCGGTGCATTATAAGCTGGAAGGTTTTATATCTTTCACGATAGCCATCGCTTTTATCATAACGATATTTATAAAAGGAACGAAGTTCGACATAATTGAATGCTACATAGACCCTGTTGCCACAATACTTGTAAGTGTCGTGGTCTCGGTGCCTTCTGTAAAATTGGCTAAGCAGGCATTTATCAATCTTTTAGACGCTTCGATAGAGGAGCCCAGCAAAATGGATATTGTCACGCATCTTGGAGCGTATGCCGACAGCTATTGTAATTTTAAAGATCTTAAAACGCGTCAGGCCGGTCACAAAAAATTCATCGAGGTTACGATAATCCTTCCCGAAGATATGCCTTTCCAGAAGGCGTATGACGTCGCTTTAAGGATGGAGAATGATATTAAACAAAGCATAAACGACAGCGAAGTTACGGTGAAAATCGAGCCATGCCGGAAAGATTGCGGCCTGATGGAATCAGGTAGTCCGTGTTTGTACCTTTAATAATATCTTCCAAAATTTTGTCCGCGGTGTCACCCATGCTATAATAGGCCATATGAAAAAGATATCATTGATACAATTAACCCCTGGACATAAAGCCGTTATGTCAGCCGCCTCAGGCAGCGGACTTTCGAAAAAACTTATGGATATGGGGCTTTATCCCGGGAAAGAGGTAGTTAAACTCAGCCATATCGGGCTTAAAGGGCCGGTGGTGATAAAGTTTGGGCGGAGTATAGTCGCGCTTGGGCATGGCGTGGCGGAAAAAGTAACGGTCGAGGTTAAATGATAAAGAAGATATTTCTGATCGGTAACCCGAATGTGGGAAAAAGCGCCGTGTTCTCCAGACTGACCGGCGTTAATGTGGTATCAGCGAATTATCCCGGGACTACCGTTGAGATATTGAAGGGGATGCTCGAGACAGGATCGGGCGAAGTTGAGGTCGTCGATCTTCCAGGCACGTATTCGCTTGAGCCATCGTCTCCGGCGGAGAAAGTTGCCACGGAAATGCTGAACAGCGCCGACAAAAGTGAAATAGCCGTTATCAATGTAGTGGATTCAACAAATCTTGAACGTAATATTTTTCTTACCTTGCAGCTTATAGAATCCGGATTGCCTGTTATAGTCTGTCTTAATATGTGTGACGATGCCTGCCACCGTGGCATAAAGATCGACGCGGACAAACTCAAAGACATACTGGGAGTACCGGTTATCCCTACCTGCGCGGTCACTGGATCCGGAATAAAAAATCTTATACAAAATATCGGAGCCGCGAGAACCATCTCTAAGACAAAACAGTCGTATGAGGAAAGATGGAAGGAGATAGGCCATATAACCGGGGAAGTGCAGCAACTGGAGCATCGTCATCATAATTTCAGGGAGATGCTTGAGGATATTTCCGTGATGCCGGCTACGGGCTTTATTATCGCCGCGGGTGTGGTTTACGGAGCGTTTCAAATCGTGCGATCTCTGGGTGAGTTCATCATAAACAGGATCACCGATCCGCTGTTTATGGATATTTATCAGCCTATGCTTGAAAAATTGACGTCCGGGTTAAATAAAGAGGGATTTGTTTTTCATCTTTTGATCGGGGATCTGATAGATGGGAAGATGGATTTTAAACAATCACTCGGGCTTTTGACCACGGCTCCGTACATTGAAATAGGGATGGTCCTGCCGTATGTAATATCATTTTATTTTGTGCTGAGTATACTGGAGGATATCGGGTATCTCCCGCGTCTTGCTATCCTGCTGGATAGCGTTATGCATAGACTTGGATTGCACGGTTACGCGGTCATTCCTGTTTTACTCGGGTTCGGGTGTAATGTCCCAGGGATACTTTCTACGCGTATTCTTGAGTCGAAACGCGAGAGGTTTATCGCGGCCACTATTATTTCGATAGGAGTCCCATGTGTGCCGTTACAGGCTATGATTTTCGGGCTTTTAGGCGCATTCGGGGGTTTTTACGCGGCGGGGGTTTATCTTGTTCTGCTTGTGCTGATAATAGTTTTGGGTAGTGTGTTAAACCGTATTATGGGCGGAAATAGCCCGGAGTTTTTGATTGAGATCCCGCCTCTCAGGATGCCACCGCTAAGTATGCTTGGCAAAAAATTATATTTCAGGATAAAGGGCTTTCTCATAGAAGCGCTGCCTGTTGTTTTCGCCGGAGTTCTTCTGGTCAATGTCCTGTTGTATTTCAAGGCGTTCGATATGGTTACGGGTCTCTTTGCGCCCGTAATGCGCGGACTTTTCGGGCTGCCTAAAGAATCAATAATCGCGCTTATTATCGGGTTTTTCAGAAAAGACGTAGCGGTGGGGATGCTTATGCCGCTTGGGCTTACCGTGAAGCAGCTTTTTATCGCGACCACTTTACTGGCGATATCTTTCCCTTGTGTAGCGACGTTCATGGTTTTGTGGAAAGAGCTTGGTTTTAAAAGTTTGGTCAAATCCACGGCGATAATGATATTTATCAGCATGCTGGTCGGTGGGATGCTTAATTTTATTGTTTTCAGGTGATATTGTCCCTGTTGATGTCTGCCTAAAAATTGTTCTGACAATGGTTGACAATGATGCTGTATGAAATTAAACTTATCTTGTAAAGTATTTTTGCCTCATTGATCTGGATCAGGGATGTTTCCTTTTTGGCGGTTTCCTATGATCAAATTTTCAAAACAGCCGAAACTTGGCATCAAAGTAGCCCTTCTGGGGATAGGAAGCGTGTTTGTCACTGGCGCTGCCCTTATCGGTCTCGCTGTATGGGAGAGCGGTCAGTATAATCTTCTGGCGCAAAAAGAGGTAGACAGTCTTATTAGCGCGGATCTCGACCATATAACACAAGGGGTCTACAACCTGGTCCAGACTGAAAATGAGGCTGTTCAGGATCAGGTCAACAAAAGTCTCAATATTGCCAGGGATCTGGTAGCTTCACACGGTTCGCTGGGGTTATCCGATGAAAAGATCCAATGGTCCGCGATTGATCAATTCACCAATGTTCCCATTAAAATAGAACTTCCCAAAATGATATTGGGAGGGAAATGGTTGGGACAGAACTACTCTTTCAAGGAAAAAAGTCTCGTGGTCGACGCTGTAACTAGGCTTATCGGAGAGACCTGTACCATCTTTCAGAGAATGAACGAGCGTGGTGATATGTTGCGTGTTGTGACGACGGTTTCGTCTCCTCAAGGTAAAAGGGCTATAGGAACGTATATCCCGGCTGTTAATCCCGATGGAAAAGAAAATAATGTTATATCCGAGATCATGTCTGGGAGGTCATATCGAGGGCGCGCTTACGTAGTGAATGAGTGGTACATTACGGCGTATGATCCGATGCGGGACGTTAACGGGAACCTGGTGGGAATGCTATATGTGGGGTTCAAACAGAAAAAGGCGGAAGATCGTGTCCGGCAGGCCATTATAAACACGACTGTGGGGAAAACGGGATATGTTTATGTTATCGGTGGGAAAGGCGGGGAAAGGGGACATTATATCGTTTCCCAAAGAGGGGAACGCGATGGTGAGAATATATGGGAAAGTCGGGATAGCGAAGGACGTTACATAATAAAAGAAATTGTGGGAAAAGCTTTGACCCTCAAACCCGGAGAATTCGCGACTATACGCTATGCCTGGCAGAATCTAGGCGAGTCCTCACCTAGGTGGAAGATCGCCAGGCTTGTGTATTATGAACCTTGGGATTGGGTGATCGGAACAAGTGTATATGAAGATGAATTGCAGAGCTATAGAAAAATGCTGAGCGATGGTCAGACCGCTATGATCAGCATAATGGGGTTGGCGGGACTGGCTGTTATGGTATTGGTCGGGATGCTTTGCTTCTTTGTGGCGTGGACGATAGTGGCCCCTGTCAGAAAAATGACACAGGTGGCGAAGGATATCTCTCAAGGACAGATGAACAAGGTGGTGGATATAAAGTCGAATGACGAGATCGGTGTTTTGTCAGACGCGTTCAGTACTATGATCAATCGTTTGAACCAGGCAATGGAAGGCTTGAAACAAGAGAACAGGGAAAGAGAAAAAACAGAAAAAGAATTAATGGAAAGTGAGCGTCGATATAAGGAGATATTTAATTCCACGAGTGACGCGTTGTTTATACACGCCGAAGACGGAACTATCATAGACGTGAATGAAAGAATGTGCCAGATGTTCGGATGCCGCAGGGAGGACGCTATAGGGCGATCGGTTGCGATCTTTACGGCTGGAGAGTCTGGGTATTCCGGTGAAGAAGCGAAACGGTTGATCCAAAAAGCCATAGGTGAAGGGTATCAGACCTTTGAGTGGAGGAGTAAACGTGTTACTGGTGAGTTATTCTGGGTTGAAGTCGCTTTGCGATTCTGTGAGATAGCTGGAGAGAAAAGAGTTATCGCCTCGGCCAGGGATATTACGGAACGCAAAATGACCGAGGCCGAACTTTTGAAAAATGAGGCTGTGCAGCGAAGTATGCTTCAGGGAACGCCTGTAGGGGTTTGTCTTCTGAAAGACAGGAAAATGTGGAAGGTCAATGATTCTTTATGCAGAATATCCGGATATGCCGAAGAGGATCTGGTCGGGGAGGATTCGCGATTATTGTACATGAATGATGAGGAATATAATAGGGTCGGGCACATTATATATGAACGATCGGCGAATAATGCAACAGCTTTTGCCGAATCGCGTCTTAAAAGAAAAGACGGGTCGCTTGTCGATGTTGAGATATATTTGAGCCCATTTGATCCTAATAATCCGGAAGGGGGTGTCACCGCGACAATCGTTGATGTCTCGGAGCGGAAACGTTCAGAGGAGGCGTTGAAAAAGAACGAGGCGGTTTTAAATAGCATGCTACAGGGAACGCCTGTTGGGGTCGCGTTGTTGTCGAAAAGGAAATTCTGGAAAGTGAATTCCTCTCTTTGCCGGATAATCGGCTATTCTGAACAAGAATTGTTGGGGCAGGAGACACGTGTATTATACGTGGATCAGGCGGGATATGAAAGAGTGGGGAAAGATACTTATGAACAAATGATGAGAGTGGGACTGGGGATGGCTGAGGCTAAACTGAAGCGTAAGGACGGAACACCGATAGATGTTGAATTATATTTAAGTCCGTTTGATCCAGAGAACATGGATGCGGGTATAACGGCAACCGTGGTTGATGTTACCGAGCGCAAACGTGCTGAGGCGGAGAAAAATCGTTTAATGACGATACTTGAAAGCACTAACGATCTTGTGGCTATGGCTACATTCGACGGTAAGGTGATCTATCTGAACGCCGCTGGTCGGAAGATGCTGGGATTTACCCGTTCTGAAAGTCTCTCAGGATATGATATCGAGGATGCGCATCCGATAGCGGCATATTACAAACTTCAGGAAGAGTCTATTCCTGAAGCTTGTAAAAAAGGCATCTGGGATGGGGAGACTGTTATACGGACACGCAGCGGAAGGGAAATCCCGGTATTGCAAACGCTAATGGCGCATCGATCTCCTAAAGGAGATATACAGTATCTCTCGACGATAGTAAGGGACATATCTGAGAGGAAACGTTCCGAGGAATTGCTGAAAAAAAGTGAAGAGAAGTACCGGAAAATTTTTGATAATACCGTTGAAGGGATATATCAGACCACCCCGGAAGGGCGTTATTTAAGTGTTAACCCGGCTTTTTATAAAATGTTCGGATTTTCGTCCGCCGAGGAAATGATGAGTACTGTTATGGATATAGGACATCAGTTGTATGTGAATCCGAATGACAGGGATCGTATGATAGAAATGCTTCGTGAGTATGACAGCATTTCCGGATTTGAAGTGGAAGTTTATAAGAAAGATAGGTCAAAGTTCTGGATATCTATAAACGTGCATACTGTGCGTGACGCGGACGGGCGAATAATTTATTTTGAAGGAACTAACGAGGATATAACTAAACGTAAACGGGTTATCGAGGAACTTCGCGAGTCCGAGGAGAAATTTTCCGGTGTGTTCCGTTTCAGCCCGGAAATGATAGCAATTACAAGTCTTGAAGACGGACTATTTTTTGAGGTGAATGATGCCAGTGTCGCTTTGCTTGGATATGAAAAAGAAGAGCTGCTGAATTCCACAGCATTAAAAATGGGGATATGGGTATTTCCGTCGAAACGGGATGAAATGGTAAAGGAAATAAAAGAAAAAGGGGCGGTCAGTCAGGTTGAGCAGCAATTCCGTAGAAAGGATCAACAGATAATAACCGTTCTATTCTCAGGCGCTATCATAAGAACAATGGAAAAAGAATTTTTGTTGTCGATAGTTATGGATATATCCGGCCGTAAAAGAGCCGAAGAAGATCTTAAAATCGCGAAGGAACAGGCAGAATACGCCAGTAAGGCTAAAACGAATTTTCTTCTTGATGTTTCACATGATATACGAACGCCTATAAACGCGATAATAGGTTTTAACGAGCTTTTGTCAAAAACAGCGCTTAACGCGACGCAGAAAGAGTTTTCCGGGATAATACGGAAAAAGAGCAGGGATCTTATTGACCTTGTTGCAAGGATAATAGATATATCGGCTATCGAGGAAGGGAAATTAAGGCTTAATAGATCGTTTTTTAATATTCGGGACCTGGCCGTGGATATGGCGGAGACGGTTGGTATTTTGAGCAGGGAAAAGGACCTGTCTTTCTTCTATGAAGTACAGGACGATGTCCCTAAAGAATTGTTCGGGGACGCGGTCAGATTAAGACAGGTGCTGGAAAATTTATGCGGGAATTCCGTAAAATACACAAAAAAAGGAGAGATCTGGCTTGTCATTAAGACGGCGAAAGACGGGAACGGTAAAAACAAAATACGTTTTATTGTTAAAGATACGGGTATCGGTATCAGCGAAGATAATGTAAAGCACATATTTTCCCCGTTTTTCAAAGTGCATCAGGATAATGACCGGAATGAGGGGATAGGTATAGGTCTCCACATCGTCCAGACATTTGTCAAGGAAATGGGAGGAGAGATAGAAGTCCGCTCGGAGTTGGGGAAGGGGACTGAATTCTCTTTCGTGCTTTATATGGGCGGTCCGGATGAGACGGGTGCGGATCTAGTGGATAGGGACGAGGGCAAGGCATAGACTTTTTTCCCTTGTGCGCTGGACTCCTCAACCCTTCACCTTTTTTACGCTTGAACAATTTCGCCATGTCTTGTAAACTTGTCTCGAAAATAAATTCTCTTTCAAGGAGGCGGTATGCGGACAGCTGTAAAAGGTATTATATTAATATTTTTTTTATGCGGTACCGTCGCCTATGCGTCGGGAATTGTTACTTCAGATGATGATAAATATCGAGGGGTTTTGTTTAAAACTGAAAAACGGGATCTGGATAAAAAATATGAAACCGGTAAAGTGACGGAGACGGAGTATATCGGCATCCTACGCCATTTGAAAGAAAGATATCCGGTCGTCGATAAAAGGGACGGTCAAGTCTCTGGCAAAGAAGATAAATAGACTAACATACAGTAGGGGATTCTGTGCATAACTCGCATAATATTTTTTTTGATATGTCAGTTTTTATGTCCGGAGTATTTGTCGCGCCGTTCTGCTTGTTGCTTCTTTCGATAGCCGTTCTGCCTCTCGTGGCATCGCATTTTTGGGAGAAGAATCGTAACAAGGCTGTAATAGCCTTTTCCCTTGGTTTTCCTGTTGCCTTGTTTTTTTTGTATTATGACCGTGATGTATTAATCCGTACTTTTCTTGAATACGGTGCTTTTATAGGGTTGTTGGGGGCGCTTTTCATTATTTCCGGTGGGATATATATACGCGGTTCCTTCAAGGGAACTCCCTTGGTCAATACGGCTTTTTTGGGTGTCGGCGCCATATTGGCCAATATTATCGGGACCACCGGTGCCAGTATGCTGCTTATCCGGCCGCTTATACGCGCGAATCACCACCGACATCATAAAGTGCACACTATCATATTTTTTATTTTCATAGTTTCAAACTGCGCGGGGATATTGACTCCGTTGGGTGACCCGCCGTTGTATCTGGGATTTTTAAAAGGTGTTAGTTTCGGGTGGACAGCTAGACTATTTCCGCAATTTTTGACAGTCATGATATTTTTGCTTTCGCTATATTATTTCGTCGATTCTTATTGTTTTAGAAAAGAGACAGTTGGACATAAAACCTCCGGGGACGAGCCTGTTCTATCTGAACATTTTGGGGTGGAAGGGCGGCGTAATTTTATCTTTTTGGTTTTAATCGCGGGGGTCAGTCTATTCTCCGGATATGTGCTTTATCATTTGCCGGGCCCCGTTCTTTTTGGGGAGCCGTTCGGATCGGTATTATCACAGGTTTTTCAGGTATTTTCGTTCATAGTGCTGGCGGTGATGTCTTATAAGGTTACGTCTAAAAAGGTACATGAAAAAAACCATTTTAGTTTCGCGCCTATATCTGAAGTAGCCATACTTTTTGCCGGTATTTTTGCGGCAATGATCCCAGCTTTGGTATTGCTTGAGACGCGCGGGGAAACGCTGGGAGTCGGTAGTGCGTGGCAATTTTTCTGGCTTACCGGTGCGCTTTCAAGTTTTTTGGATAATGCCCCGACCTATCTTACGTTCACCAGCCTTGCGAAAGGGGTGCTTAATTTGACAAGTGACGGGCTTAAGGAATTAATGACCCATCCTGTCGGGATGAAGTATTTGGCGGCTATCTCATGCGGAGCGGTTTTTATGGGTGCGAATACGTATATCGGCAATGGTCCGAATTTCATGGTGAAGGCTATTTCCGAACATGCTAAAATAAAAATGCCCAGTTTTTTTGGGTATATGATGTGGTCCGTCGGGATATTGATACCGCTGTTTCTTTTGGTGACGGCCGTGTTTTTTTTGAGATGATTGATAGCGCAAACGGTCGATTGTCTAATCTTTGAGCATACATGCAATAAAATCATTTTTATGGAACTTTTTTACGGGGCTGAATGTCTAAATAAGTGATAGGCGTGAAAGGCCTATGATCAAACTTAAGGAGGAAAGTGGCTATGAAGGGCAACAATATAATCAAAACGATGATGATATCGATGTTGGCTTTGACTTTAACATGTTTAGGTGGGGAAGTGTATGCGCAGGGTGGTCCTGGCGGACCAGGCGGTCATGGGGGGCGCGGAGGGAATCACGATCGTCCGCATGGCGATCCGCACCGTGGACCGGATCCTTTCTTCTCGCCGCATTATGTTCCTCACGGGAAATATTTTTATACGTTGCCTCCGGGGTATGTGAGGTTTATATTCAGCGGTATAGAATATTTTTACTGGGAAGGGATGTATTACAAGATGATGCAGGACAGATATGTTGTTGTTTCCGCTCCGGTGGGAGCAGTCGTTACCGCTATCCCGGTAGGTTGTCAGCCCGTGATCGTTAATGGCATGACGTACTATACTGTGAATGAAGTTACCTATGTGCAAACTACCGGAGGTTATAAAGTAGTACCGGCTCCGGAAGTGGTTATAGTGGATAAAGCGCAGTTAAGGGCACAGGCGGCTGCTGAAGTGAAAGCGGAAGCGCAGGCGCAGGTCGCGGCTCAAACCGCAGCGCAAGCCCAGGCGGTAGCCCCGGCTGTGACAACGGCCGCGACAACAACTACGGTTGCGTCCGCCGTTAACACGGTTCAGACTCAGAAAGCGGCATCAGATACCTCGGTGCAGTCGTCTTTTACGGTAAATGTGCCGAATTCAAAAGGGAGTTATACGGCGGTTGAGATAAAAAAATCCGGTAAGGGTTATGTGGGGCCGCAAGGCGAATATTATGCCGAATTCCCTTCGGTCGAACAATTGAAGGCAATGTACGCAAAATAAATTATGCGTTTGTCAGGAGTAATCAGGGATCTTTGATAAAAACTGGATGCGTACATGGAAGATATAGTTTCAAAAGAAATTTTAGAGAAAGCTATGCGGGGAGATCTTGAGGCGTTTGAGTCGGTCTATCGCGCGTCCGCCGGTTTTGTGTATAACGTTGCGTTTAGGGTGGTTCACAACAAGGAGGAAGCCGAAGAAGTGGTGCAGGACGTGTTCCTGAAGATTTATGATAAACTAAAAGGTTTCCGTTCGGAATCTTCTTTTAAAACATGGGTTTACAGAATAACGGCGAATGCGGCTATAAATAGATATAAGAGAATAGCGAAAGAAAAGGAACGGCACGTAGAGTTTGATGAAAACTGTGATGTCGCCGTGGACGCTGATAAGATCGGAATGGATGAAAAGTATTATAAAGATAAAGTAAATGACATTCTGGATAAATTGAATCCCGATCAAAAGGCATGTGTGGTTTTAAGGGAGTTGGAGGGCCTGAGTTATCAGGAAATATCGTCGGTTCTCAATGTAGGGATAAATACAGTGCGGACTCGTCTTAAAAGGGCCAGAGAGCGTTTTATGGATTTGAATAAAGGAGGGGTGGAAAATGAACTGTGACCGGATCAAAGAGATCATTCTAACGGATTATATCGACGGTGAGATGAAAGAAGAACAAAAAAAGTTCATTGACCGCCATCTGTCGGGCTGTGCGGATTGCAGGAATTTTTATGAGACCGTGAAAACAGATGCCAAAGATGTTTTTCAGGGCGCGGAGCGGCCTGAATTGCCGGAAGCGGTGTGGCAGAAGGTAAAGACTGCGATTATTGAAAAACAGATCAAATCCGAAAATCCTGTCCGTCGGTTTTGGGAATCTTTATCTGATCTATTGGTGATCCCTCGGCCGGTAGTCGCCGTAGCGACTGTAGCCGTTTTTTTCTGCATAGTTTTGGCTTTGGCCGGGATAAAGATCACACGAACCGGGGATCTGTCGGTGAATATGCAGCATATGGTGGAACTTTTTGATTATTCAGCGGGGGGTGCCGCGGACGATACTGAAGAAAATCAGTCAGGATTCGGGACCTCAATAGAAGAATATTTTTTATGATGATCCAGGGGGATCATAAAGAAAGGGGAAATATATGAAGAGATACGTGGGTGTGTTTTTTATGGTGTTATTGATATCGGTGTTGGCGATACCGGCAAGTTATGCGGCGTCGGACAATGTTGATAAAAATATCGAGATTGTCGGTTCAGCTGGCGAGAATCCGCCTCCTCCGCCTCCTGAAGGGGAAGGCATGGGGCCAGGGGGTGAAGGTGGTCCGATGGGGCCTGGAGGCGAGTGTGCTATGGGGCCGGGACTTGAAGGAGCTCCTATGGGCGCTGAAGGTAAGGGCGGACAAGGAATGAATGGTGATCATAAGAAAAAGTTTGAAGAGATGATGAACGCTAAATGGCAGCAGCTTTGTAAAGAACTGGGTATTTCCGAGGCTCAGAAAAAGTCACTGGATGAGAATATGAAGAATAACAGGACTGAGATGATGAGTTTAGGAAAGGCTATGCATGAGAAACGGGAGCTGATGAAGAAAGAGATCCAGAACGAGAAGTTAGATATGGATAAAGTGGTTAAAATTAACGGAGAAATAAAAGAATTACAATCGAAAATGGCAGATAGGCAATTGAGTGGTATCCTCGAGGTGAGAAAGATACTTACCCCGGAGCAGTTCAAAAAATTTTCTGAAAAGATGGAAGAAGGAAAAAAACATTTTAAAGGTGGTAAAATGATGGGTATGGGAATGACCGGTAAAGCGAAAATGTCGAAGCCGGCAGCGGCTACGCAGGAGAGCGCTCCAACTCAGGAATAAAAATAGTAATAGCTGTTTATTAACACTAGAACGCCCGGTTAAAACCGGGCGTTTTTTTATGTCAAATAGCCACGGTGGGCATGTCCGATTCGCCTTTTCATTTTTGATCTCCAGGCGTTTGACTCGCGCCGATGCGTAAAATATTTTTACTCGGATAACAGCAAATTCCACCAGCCCGACGTAGCATAAAATATGAATATGTCTACTTGGCGAAACGAGAAGTTCTGTCGTTCAGACGATTTCCTTATTCGGAGAATTTTCTGACAATTTTGGCGCCTGCGGAAATATCCCTCCAATTGTATTCCCGCTTCTGCCTGTTCGGAAGTTCTGCGCGCTTTAGAAAAATACCCTGTTATTTTTGATCTCCAGGCGTTTGATGCTTCGCTGAAGCGTAAAATATTATTATCTTTTGCGGGTATTTTTCTTAAGTGCTCGAACATTCCGAACAGGCTATTCTCCGGGAAATCGTATCCACTCCATAACTTCTCGTTTCGCCAAGTGATATAAAGTAAGTCAGTTTTTTAAAGGGGATGTTATTTTAATGGCACTGTTTTTGCGAAGAGAAATAGATTGATTCCGGAGATGGTATTTGGTAAAATGACTTTACAATTTTTAACACAGGAGGAATATAATGAAGAAGTTTTTTAGCGTATTATTGGTTTTATTGGTAATGACTTTTTTCTGCGGATCAGCTTATGCTGTTACATTATTTGAGGATGATTTTAATGACGGCGCCGATACCGCATGGGGGAACGAAATCGGTTCATGGAACGTTTCGGACGGGGTATATAGCGCGGGGAGCCCTTCTAATAATCCGCCGACATATTCGAGTGTTACTACTTTGACCGGCCTGACGAATTTCACTTTAGATGTAACGGTCAATGGCATGTTGGATGGAGGAATATGGCTACGAAGCAAAGACTCCAATAACGGAGTACTGCTTGTTACGGGTGGTTATGGTTCTAGACATAGCGGGTTTTATTGGCATATATTCGAGAATGGTGCTTATTCGGGAGCTATGGGAGAGGTTACTATTCCCGGACTTTTGGGTAGTAATGTGGATCTCAAAGTTGTGGTTGACGGAGATGTTTATCAGTTGTTCGTGAACGGATCCGATATCGCGGCGACGACCCTTATAACAGATAAGTTTTCGTCAGGTACGGTAGGCTTATATGACTTTTCTGCTCAAACATTCGATAATTTTAAGGTAACGGCGACCCCGGAACCGGCGTCCATGGCGCTTTTCGGCCTGGGCGGATTGATCCTGGCCGTGCGAAGAAAAAAATAAAGAAAAATATTTTTAATGTTTCACGCGTATCGAAAGGGTGGCTTTAAAAAAAGCCACCCTTTTTATTCTTCCTTAAAGTGTGTTAAATTTTGTATCGAAATTCACAGTTTGCCTTAAATAGCGGATGCGCCGTTTCGCTTGTAAAACAACATTCGGCATAGTATAGTAATAGCGACCTAAGATACTCTGATAATGTTACAGAGCGATAGGAGGGATATGCTGAGTTTTGTGCGCATGAGATGGGCGATGTGTTTGAAAAATATTTTTAGCGTTCTTATCGTTTTTTCTTTAAGTATTGTTTTAACAGTTCCGGTGTATTCCGAAGAGATCACTCCTGCAGCGTCGTTGCTGACATTCAGCGAATTTTGCCAAAAAGTATTAGCGTACTATCCGAAAATAAAACAAAGCGGCGTGATGATTGAGACCGCGATAGCCCGAAGGTTCCAGGCCGCTACCGGCCTTATGCCGAAAGTAGTCGGGCTTTCCTCTATGACCACCAGCGACGATCAGGTGTATGTTTTTGGGACATTGTTAAGGCAGAGGTCGTTCACGCAGGATGATTTCGCTTTGTCTCATTTGAACGATCCCAGTTCGAGAACTAATTACAATATAGGGCTGCACGCCGAGATGCCCCTTTTTGACGCGCTGAAGACGATATATAAGGTAAAGGCCGCTGAGTCTCTGGTTGCGTCCGCGAAACATGATGAAATGTTCACGAAGATGGAGGCGATACTTATAGCTTTTGACGTGTATTCACACGCCGTTATGCTGGAAAAGATGATTGAGATAACGGATGACGCGTGCGCCAGATCCGAAAGCGATATAAAACAGGCTGAGGAATTGAAGCAAAAAGGGCTTGTGCTCGGCGCGGATTTTTACGCCGCTAAAGTTATTCTTGGAAGGTTGAAAAGTATCAGGAACGAGCTTGTTCAGAAAAGATCCGGACTTAACGCGGTGATGAATATTCTTATGGGAGAAGCTCCGAATAAACAGATACAGACGGTCGATGTCCTTAAGAATGCGTTTGCGGAACAGAGGGAGATGGGCTTATGGCTGGATGAAGCATATAAACTGAGGCCGGACCTTTGTTCTTTAGATGAGGTTATACATGCTCAGGGATTTGAATTAGAGCGCGAGAAAATGAGTATGCTTCCGAATATCAGTGCGTTCGGTGACCTGAACGAGAATACGCAGGATTTTAATAAAGGCGGCGGCAGTTTCGCGGTCGGGATAAAGGGCAGTATGGATCTTTTTGACCCGGAATATTTCGCGCGAGTAAAAATCTCCAAAAATGAGCTGAGAAAACTGGAACTGGATCGAACGATAGCGAGGGATGCGGTAGCCAGGGACATCTCGGAGGAGTTGGCGAAATATCACGCTTTCGCGGCAAATATGTCGATAATGAACGAAATGTCTGAAGATTCCAAACAGGCGGTCGCGCTTATGGCGCCGCTTTATCAGGAAGGGCGCAAATCGATACTGGACCTATTGGAGACAAGATCTGCGTATGTGAACGCGTACGGAGGTTATTTTGAGACCATGCTGGGCATGAATAATTCCAGCGCGCGGCTTTTCTTTTTATCCGGGCAATTGGACGAGTCTAAGGCAGTTATTGCTTTCGGATCGGAGGGCAAATAATGAGTGTCCATAAGTCCGGTGTGATAAGCGGGATAGTGGATTATTTCGCGCGCGCGAAGATAACTTCATTGATCATAGGTTTTTCTTTCCTGATCGGCCTTTTTGCCGTGTTCAATATTCCCCGCGAGGAAGAGCCACAGATATCCGTTCCGATGTTCGACATTTTCGTCTCGTATCCCGGGGCTACCGCGGAAGAAGTGGAAAGGCGGATAGTGACTTTAGGTGAGAGAAAGCTCTGGGAGATACCGGGCGTGGAATATATTTATTCCACTTCTGAGACGAACGGGGCGCTTATCATTGTAAGGTTCAAGGTCGGGGAGGACGTTGAAAAAAGTCTTATAAAGTTGTGCGCGAAGGTGAACACTAACCTTGATTTTTTGCCGAAAGGCGCGTCGGTGCCGCTTATAAAACAACGTTCGATAGATGACGTACCGATACTTGCGTTGACCTTCTATGGTAAGAATGTCTCGCCTGTGGAAATGCGCAGGGTAGTGGCGGGTATACAGACCGAGGTCAACGCCGTTCCGGACGTTTCAGAAACGCATATTATCGGAGGCCGAGCGCGGCAGTTCCAGATATTCATAGACGAGAAAAAATTAAAAGAGCGCATGTTGAGCCCGGTTGAGATAATCGATCTTGTCCGCAGGACAAACGTCAAGCTCGACGCGGGACATCTTCAGAGTTTGCCAGGGTATGTTAAGGTCGAGGCCGACGCTTTTTTTAGGACAAAAGAAGATCTCGAAAACCTGGTCATAGGCGTAAGCCAGGGCGGTGTGGTTTTTTTAAAAGATGTTGCTAAGGTGGTAGACGGTGCTGATGAGTCCGAGAACGCGGTGAATATCCGTTTCGTGGCGCGTGAAGCGGCCGGTGGGGCTGTTCAGGATGCCGTTACGCTTACGGTGTCGAAACGTAAAGGCGCCAACGCTTCGTGGCTGTGCCGTAAAATAATAAAATTGGTCGATGCGCAAAAGGGCCTGTCTATACCGGAAGGTATCGAATTCACAGTCACAAGGAATTATGGGGAGACCGCGGACGAAAAATCCAATGAGTTGTTATTTCACATGGCGCTTGCGGTGTTGGCCGTAAGTATGCTTATTGCGCTTTTTCTCGGCTGGAGGGAATCCGGCGTTGTGGCGATAGCTATCCCGATGACATTGTCTTTAACTCTGGCTTCTTTTTTCTTCATGGGGTTTACGCTTAACAGGATAACGCTTTTCGCTCTTATATTTTCGATAGGTATCCTTGTGGACGATCCGATAGTGGACGTTGAGAACATAGTCAGACATCTGCGTATGCCGAAGAACAAAGGGAAAAATATTTTAGACGTGACTATCGAGGCCGTGAATGAGGTCCGAAGCCCGTTGATACTTGCGACGTTTACGGTCGTCGCGGCGATATTGCCGATGGCTTTTGTGAGAGGCCTTATGGGCCCGTATATGCGCCCTATCCCGATAGGCGCGAGTATGGCCATGTTATTTTCGATGATAGTGGCGTTCGTTGCTACGCCGTGGGCGGCGTACAGGATACTGGGTTCCGCACATCTTAAAGGAAAATTAAAGGGCCACGGCGAAGCGGAAGAAGAGGGGCTTCTTACTCGTTTTTACAGATGGTACATGAAACCGCTTATTTATAGCGTCAAAGTACGGCGCATATTTTTGCGGACGCTAGGGATACTGCTGTTTCTTTCAGTACTTCTTGTTCCGTTTGGATTCGTTAAAGTGAAGATGCTCCCGTTCGATAATAAGAACGAGTTCCAGGTGATATTGAATATGCCGGAAGGGACGTCGGTGGAAAATACGACGGCCGCGATAGAGGAGATAGCGCGTTATCTTATGACCGTTCCTGAGGTGAAGGATATAGAAGCCTACATAGGCACAAGTTCTCCTTATAATTTTAACGGTCTTGTGCGCCATTATTTTTTACGCTCCAAACCGTACCAGGCGGATCTTCAGGTGAATCTCGACGAGAAAAAACACCGCAAAAGACAAAGCCATGATATCGCTAAGTCTGTGCGTCCGGCCATTCATAATATCGTAAAAAAATACGGCGCGCATGTGCAGGTCGCGGAAGTTCCACCGGGCCCGCCGGTTTTGTCGACCTTGGTCCTTGAGATATACGGCCCTGACCTTGAAGGACAGACGTTATTGGCGGATAGGATAGAAAAGATCATGGCTGATAATAAGGATGTGACGGATATAGATACTTATGTGCAGGAGAGGGAAAAACTCGCGCGTCTCAGGATCGATACACAGAAAGCCACTCTTAACGGTATTTCGGTAGAGTCGATCGCACAGACTATCGCGTTGGCCGTGAACGGAAAAGACGTGGATCTCGCGCATCTTTCGGATGAATATGAGCCCGTGGATATCATTCTTAGACTGCCGAGAGAAAAACGCGATAAACTCGATTCCCTCCTGAATATAACTATACTTTCCAGGTACGGGTCGCAGATCCCTTTGAAAGATCTTGTAATGGTCTCGGATGAACTGAAAGATAGGGCGATATATCACAAAAATCTCATGCGTGTATCGTATGTGTTGGGCGACGTGACCGGGAAATTCGAAAGCCCGGTGTATGTCATTATGGGGTTGAGTGAAGATATAGATAAAATGCCTTTGCCCGAGGGCGGAAAACCCGATCAAAAGAAAATAAAACAATATTTTACGTCCCAGCCGGATACTAAAGATCAGTGGGCGGTGAAATGGGACGGAGAATGGAATATCACATACGAGGTTTTTCGCGATCTCGGTCTTGCGTTCGCTGTGGTCCTGGTTTTGATTTATGTTCTTGTGGTAGGGTGGTTCCAATCTTTCAAGATACCATGGATCATAATGATGCCAATCCCGCTTACATTGGTGGGTATTCTGCCGGCGCACTGGTTCACAAACACATTTTTTACCGCGACCTCGATGATAGGTATGATAGCGGGAGCGGGTATAGTAGTGAGGAATTCCATAATACTTGTCGATTTTATTCAGATAAGGATAGCCGAGGGCGAGACTCTGGAAGAAGCGGTGATAGACGCGGGAGCCAAACGGTTCAGGCCTATGCTGCTTACAGCCGCGGCTGTTGTGGTAGGCGCGTCCGTTATTCTTTTCGATCCTATCTTTCAGGGACTGGCGTTATCGCTTATGGCGGGTGAGATTGCGTCGACGATTCTTTCGCGTACGGCGATACCGGTGATATACTATATGGCGATGAAAAAACGGGGATTGTAAAGGAGGGCGTTATGATGGAAAGAATATTAAGAGGGATAGCCGGAACATTTATTTTGATAAGTTTGGCGTTGGCGTATTTTACAAGCCATGCCTGGTTATGGCTTGCGGTTTTCATCGGTCTGAATTTACTGCAATCTGCGTTCACGAACTGGTGCCCGATGATGTGGATACTTAAGAAATTTGGCGTTAAATGAAAAGTATGGTAAAAATGTGTTCTATGAAGTGATCGCGTGACTATCTTAAAATATTCTATGCGTGAGTGTTTAAGGAGAAGATGTATGAAATCGATAGTTAAGGGAAAAATGATGTATGCTTGGCTTATCGCGTCAGTTTTGTTCTTGTCTTCCGGATGCGCGACGGTGCGGCACCCTGTCCCTAAGGATCTTGTGGACAAGGTTCGAGTCAACGATATGGGGGATATACGGGTTGTCGCCGGTGCGGTTGATTCGGAATTGCAGAGGAATATTGTGGCATCGGTCAAAGAGGAAGCCCCAGGAGATTATCCCGCCGCGGCGAATGGTGAAAAAATATATCCTGTTCTTGCCATATCGGGCGGTGCCGCTAATGGCGCTTATGGAGCGGGGTTGCTTAAAGGTTGGTCGGAAGAAGGCTCGAGGCCTAAGTTCAAGATAGTTACCGGCGTCAGTACGGGCGCTATAATCGCTCCTTTTGTTTTTCTGGGAAAAGAGTATGACGATGAGATGGAAAAATTATACACAACGATGTCGACAAAAGATGTTATGAGTTTTAAAGGGCCCATACGCGTTCTTATGGGGGATTCGATGGCCAGTAATAAGCCGCTTGAAAAACAGATACAAAAAATGATCAATGATAATTTTTTGGCCCGAATAGCCGCCGAACATAAAAAAGGGCGGCGTCTGCTTGTCGGGACCACCGATCTTGACGCACAACGTTTTGTTATATGGGATATGGGAGCGATCGCCGCAAGAGGGGATAAGAAACTTTTTTCTAAAGTGATACTGGCTTCGGCCGCGATACCTGTTATATTCCCTCCGGTTTATATGCACGTTGAATATAACGGACAGAAATACGACGAAATGCATGTCGACGGCGGCGCGATAACCCAGGTGTTCGGTATATATCAGATCATGGAACCCATGATGAAAAGCCTGAAGGAATCCGGAGTGAAAGTGCAGAACGTAAAAGCTAAATATTACATAATAAGGAATGGTTATGTGACAGGGATATACAAAGAGGTCAAAGATGATCTTGTCGATGTGGCGAATCGCGCGTTCGATACGATAATAAATTCGCAGGGTGTCGGCGATACCTACAGGATATATGCGTATATGAAACAGGTCGGGAACGATTATAATCTGGCTTTTATACCGGCGGATTGTACGCCTCCGGCAAAAGAGATGTTCGATCCGAAACAGATGAAGGTCCTTTTTGATCGTGGATATCAGGACGCGGTCAAAGGGTATAAATGGCACAAAGTGCCGCCCGGAATGGAAAATTAATTTGAATATCAGGAATTGGTATTTTCACCTAAAAGAAAGGGGTTGTGTTCGTATGGTCAAGTCGATTCGTTTTGCTGTAGCGCTTTTGGTTGTGGTAAGTATGGTTTTTGGCGGAGGATACGCGTTTGCCTCGACAGCTGCGCAGATAGATCAGAGTGTCAAAAACGCGTTGGACGACCTTTACGCTAAAACGTCGTCCGCGAAGGCACTTGGTGAAAAAGCGAAAGGCATTCTGGTGTTCCCTACTATTATCAAGGCCGGGTTGATATTCGGCGGGCAAGCGGGTGAGGGCGCGCTGCTTTCCGGAGGAAAAACTCTCGGCTACTACAATATAATCGCCGGTTCATACGGTTGGCAGGCGGGGGTTCAGACCTTCGGCTATGTTTTGTTTTTTATGGACGATGCTGATCTTGAATATCTTTACAACAGTAACGGCTGGGAAATAGGTGTTGGGCCGAATATCACGGTTGTGGAGGCCGGTGCCGCGGCGTCGTTGTCGACCACTACCGTGAATAAAGGTATTTATGCCTTCTTTTTTGATCAAAAAGGGCTAATGGGAGGTCTTGGCCTAGAAGGGTCTAAGATCAGTCTGATCAATCCGCCAAAAAAATGAGTTAAAAATCAAGGAAGAGAGCAATAATGGGCCATAATAAACATGAAATACCGTCTTTAGGTTTTTGCCGTATAGATTCGCCGCTGATCGATAGCTTACCGGTCGATGACGCGGAAAAGATCTTTATGAAGGAAGACGACAAGATCTTGCTGAATATACGATGCGCCGCCGACGAACGGGAAGATAAATGCGCTGATCCTTCCGTTCTTTCCCTGGAAAGGTCGGGGCCCAGGGAGAAAATATTTTTTGATCCCAAAAAGACAAAAGCCGCCATTGTGACGTGCGGAGGCATATGCCCCGGACTTAATGATGTCATAAGGTCAATAACGATGACGCTTTTTTATCGTTATGGTGTCACGGAAATATTGGGGATACGCAATGGTTATCAGGGGCTTGTTAAAAGATCCGGTCTTGAACCGATGAAACTTGACGTAGACATAGTGGATCATATAAATCACACGGGGGGGACGATACTCGGGACATCGCGAGGAGAACAGGACGCCGATGAGATGCTGGATTTTATTGTGGAAAACAAGATCAATCAGCTTTTTGTTATCGGGGGCGATGGTACGATGCGCGGAGCGATAAAGATAGCCGAGGCCGCGGAAAAAAGAAAGATCGAACTAAGCGTAGCCGGTATCCCGAAGACCGTTGATAACGATATTTTGTACATCGACAGGAGTTTCGGGTTCATAACCGCCAGTTCTATGGCCGGCGATGTCGTTGAAACAGCGCACAATGAGGCTAAATCGCAGAATAACGGCGTGGGGCTTGTTAAGCTTATGGGGCGTAATTCGGGTTTTATAGCCTGTCTTGCCGCGCTCGCGTCCGGGAACGCTAATTTTGTCCTTATCCCGGAAGTCCCTTTTGATCTGGAAGGGGAAAAAGGTTTTTTGCGCGTTCTTGAGGAAAGATTGAAACGCCGCCATCATGCGGTGGTACTTGTCGCGGAAGGCGCGGGGCAGGAACATATCTCCTCGACGGGGAAAGAAGAGAAAGACGCTTCCGGTAATATAAAATTCAAGGATATCGGGGTTTTTCTGCGAGACCGTATCAATGATCATTTCAGATCGCGTAATATTGAGATCAATCTTAAATATATCGATCCCAGCTATATCGTTCGTGCAATAGGGACTTCGCCTATTGATAGCATATATTGCTATAGCTTGGGCAAGAATGCCGTGCATGCCGCTATGTCCGGGAAAACAAAGCTTGTTGTTGGAATGGTGCACAACGAGTTCGTGCATATCCCGATGTCGCTTATAACACGCGGCAGACGCAAGGTGGATCATAAGGGTGAATTATGGTTCTCAGTCCTTGAGTGTACCGGCCAGCCCGCCGAGTTCCGCAATTAGAAGTTGTTTTTATCCTTTACAAAACAACCGATATTGTGTATGTTCATTTATCCG
This sequence comes from Candidatus Omnitrophota bacterium, assembly GCA_035403965.1. GTDB lineage: Bacteria > Omnitrophota > Gorgyraeia > Tantalellales > Tantalellaceae > DAONGE01. The sequence continues at coordinate 30,389 of DAONGE010000020.1, forward strand.
TAAAAACGGGGAATTGTAAGGGTTTTTGATTCTCCTTTGCGGAAAACACCGGGTTTTAACCCGGAGAGTTTCATTTAATACTATCGGGAGAAATAATGATATCGGCAAAAGGTGTATCGCTGCAATTCGGTAAACGCGTTCTTTTTTCGGATGTGAACATCACGTTTGCGAAAGGTAACTGTTATGGTTTGATAGGAGCTAACGGCTCCGGGAAGTCAACATTTCTAAAGATCCTCTCGGGTGAGATGGAATCCACAAAAGGGAATATAGAGGTGACCCCCGGAGAACGTATATCGGTTCTTCGTCAGGACCAATTCGCGTTCGATGAGTATACCGTATTGACCACGGTCATAATGGGATATAAAAAACTTTACGATATTATTCAGGAGCGTGAAAAGCTTTACGCTAAACCTGATTTCTCCGAGGCCGACGGCAATTATGCCTCGGAACTGGAAGGAAAATTCGCCGATATGGACGGATGGAACGCGGAATCGGGCGTGGTGAGGCTTCTGAGCCATCTGGGGATACCGGAAGAATTGAAAGATATACAGATGAAGAATCTCGAAGCTGGGCAGAAGATCCGCGTGCTTCTCGCGCAGGCGCTGTTTGGTAATCCGGACATATTGCTTCTGGACGAACCGACGAACCATCTTGATGTCGAGACGAGTATGTGGCTCGAGGAATTTTTATGCGACTTCGAGAATATCGCGATAGTCGTTTCACACGACAGGCATTTTCTAGACAAGGTTTGTACGCACATCGCGGATATAGATTACGGCGGGATAAAACTTTATCCCGGCAATTATACTTTTTGGTTTGAGTCGAGTCAGCTGGCCCTTAGACAGCGCGCCGAGACCAATAAAAAAATAGCCGATAAGCGTAAAGAGCTCTTGGAATTTATCGCGAGGTTCAGCGCGAACGCTTCAAAGGCCAAACAGGCGACAAGCCGTAAAAAAAGTCTGGAAAAACTCGTTATAGACGATATCCAGCCGTCTTCAAGGAAATATCCGTTCATAAATTTTGAACAGGAACGCGAGGCGGGGAATAATATTCTGGCCATAGAGGGACTTTCGAAATCCGTGGACGGTCAGATCATGTTCGACAATTTTTCTATGACAATGAACAAAGGGGATAAAGTCGCTTTTGTCGGGCATAAAGATCTATCTAAGACGGTGCTTTTCCAGATCTTGATGGGGGAAATTACGCCGGACAAAGGAAGCTTTAAATGGGGCGTTTCGACGAAACAGTCATATTATCCGAAAGACAATTCGGAATATTTTAAAGTGGATATGAACCTTGTCGAATGGCTAGGGCAATATACGACTAATACGCTGGAGACTTTTCTTCGCGGATTTTTGGGACGAGTTCTGTTTTCCGGAGAAGAAACGCAGAAACCGGTCAATGTTCTGTCCGGAGGGGAAAAAGTCCGATGTATGCTGGCGCGTATGATGCTTGTGCAGGCGAATGTGCTGGTGCTGGACGAACCGACTAACCACCTGGATCTTGAATCTATTACGGCGCTTAACGAGGGGATGGAAAGATTTAAAGGTACTTTGTTGTTTTCCTCGCATGACCACCAGCTTGTTCAGAGCGTTGCGAATCGAATAGTTGAGATCACTCCAAAAGGATATATCGATCGGGCTGGAACCACATATGATGAATATCTCTCAGACGAGAATATCCACGAACGCCGTAAATTATTATATTGAACCCGTGAACCGGGGACGTTTCCAAAAATAATCGGACATCTGTCCCGGATCCGATCTTACATCTGTCCCGGTTTCAATCCCAAACCTGTCCCCGCATTGAACTCAGACCTGTCCCGTATCGGGTGTTTCTTTACGAAATAATTTGTAAAACCTCCATAGTGCTGTAAATTATATTAAGTGCGACATTGTTGCGTATAAGTCGGTAATGGGGATTAATAAAGAATGTAAACAGGAGGGGTGAAATGAAGAAGATAATAGTTGCTGTTTTTTTATTGGCTTTTGTGCTTACCAGTGTTTCAGCTTACGCGGGTGAATCCTTTTTTCAGGGGCTTGCCGACGCGATAAACGGTAAGAGTGGATGTAAAACCACATGTTCGTCGGCCGCTAAAGATACCAAGGCCGCTGACGCGAAATGCGCTAAAAAATAAACAAAACATCTTGGTTAAGATGAAGAGGGGTGGAGCATTCCACCCCTCTTGTTTTTTAGTAGCAGCGTTTGCGATTTTGAGCTTCAACCTGCACTTTTATAGCTACATCGGGCAGGTTTCATTTGCCTTTTCATTTTTATCCTTCCGGTGTTTGATTCGTGCTGAAGTGTAAAATATTTTTAATCGGATAACGGCAAATTCCACCTGCCCGACGTAGCTAATTATATTACCGGCTATGAGATTATTCTCAAACCGGGTTTGCGCTCAAAGCCAAACCCCACAAGTTCGCAACGTTTGCGATTTTGATCTCCAACCCGTATCCAGTATAGCTACATCAGTCAGGTTCCATTTGCCTTTTCATTTTTATCCTTCCGGCGTTTGATTCGCGCTGAAGCGTAATTTATTTATAATCGGATAACGGCAAATTCCACCTGCCCGACGTAGCTAATTAAGATGGCTGGCTATGCGATTATTCTCAAACCAGGTTTGCGCTCAAAGCCAAACCCCACAAAATCGCAAACGTTGATGGTTGTTGTTGCGATCTAGCATGCTTTTTGTTATAATAACCTAAAATATATAAGTATAACTACCACATACATATGCGAATATTTCGTAAATACAGGAAGTTTACTGCGATATTTTGTACGATAGCCTTTATTTTTGTTAACGAAACTGGCTATGCGTTAGCCCCATGGCTTGCTTTTCAAAGTCCCGCCATTTCACGGGAAATTAGTTTTGCCCTGGAACACAGCCACATTATCTACGCGAAAAGTCCGGAAGACATACAATATTTAAAAGACCATAATAATGCCAAGGCCATGCTTCGCGAAGACGGCAAATATCTAGTTGATGCGGCGTACGAGGATGCGACTAAAATTGTGGAACTTATCCGCCTGATCATCCATGAAGATGTTGAAGCGTATATGCAGATTCTGGCCAAAAGTAAAGAACGGTATAAGTATACAAGCATAAAGGAACTTTTTGCCAGAAGTAATGTGTGTCAGGCCTATTACGATCTGTGCTTCGGTGGGAAGGAACCGTATCTTGATGAAGAGATGATGCTTAACGATATGGTCGCTAAGGCACTGGAACTTGAATTTGTGAACAAATACAAAGTGTTTCAGGATCAAGAAGTAATAGATCCCGTTACCCGCGATCTGGAAGATAAGTTTTATGCGCAAGTAGCGCCTTTGATCCGATTTGGGCAGTATTTTAGACATGGCTTGTATGTTTCCCCCGAAGATTCGTTAATAAGGAAAAACCGTATAAGGAAAGCGATCTCTAAGGGGTTTGTTTTTAGGCGCGCTGCCAGTTCCGCCTATGACCAGGGATTAGAAGAGTCCGAATACACTCGGATGCAAGATGTGAACCGGGACGATATAATTTATCTGCTTCTCGCGCTTGGACACGACAAGAAACCTTTTAAATTTCAGGATATCGTGAACAATATAAAGGATGACCTGGGATATGATTATGTGGATGAGGGCGAGCTTATTATTATGCTGAAAGAGCTTAAAGCCCAGAAAATAATAAAAAATCACAGCGCTAAGGATACGTATGTTATCAATAAAGGCCGGACTGCGGAAACAACGGTATATGATAGCGCCAATGTAACCTTTAAAGAAAAAGATGCCGAGGCTCTGGCGAAAAAAATTGAAAAAGCGGAAAGAGAAAAAATCGAAGCGGCATTACCTTCGCATCCCGCGCAAAATTTTTCACCGTTTGATCTAGTGGTGTTCCTGCATATCACCGGGATAGGGGCAAGGAGTTTCAGTATCGGTGAATATGTGGAAAGGGTAAACGAAATATACGCTGATTTTGTGCCGCAAAGGGAAAGGCTAAGGTTCCTGTTCAGAGAATCCATAGAAACGGGTCTTATAAAAAAAGTCGATGGTGAGCACGGTAAATATATTATTACCTGTGACGTTGAGAAAATACTTGCCGACAAGGACCTTTTGTCTGCTTTGAGTTTTTCCCCGGACGATCTTAAAAAGAAAGTTAGCGGCGAAAGCGTCGCTCCAAGAAAAACATCGCGCCGGTCAAAAAGAACGGATAAAAAAGAAAGGGTTCGGGCTGAAAAAATAACCGCACAAGATTCGCCCTTTAGAGCCTTAGGAGCGAAAAATCGTACGGAAAGAATGGAAGATATGCTTCCTGCCGGGCCGGATGGCACTCCAATCTTAAAGAAAACCATAGGCAAGTTATTAACAGATAATCTTCTTCTAGGTGGCGCCAACAATTTTGAACTGTCACAGGTTGAGAACGCGCGTAATGTTTTGCGGGATATGAAACGTTTTAGGTACCGGTTTGTCACGCGTGACGGCGAGGCTATGTTCGTCAGACGTTTTGTCGGGGGCCTTCGTTCGGAAGCGGATATGAAGGAAAGTTTTGATATAACAAGGGGCATAGCTGCGCTTGACAATGAAAATTTTAGGCGGCTTGTTGATTTGCTGGACGAGATCGCAGCATTAACGAATCCTTACATGGTTTTTAGCCGTAGCGAGATAAAAGGAACCTTTGTGGAGATATTATTGTCCGAATATAAGGAAAGTCTTAAAATGCGGGATGGGAATATAGTTCCGGACGAAGGAAATTATTATTTGAAGATCATTGACGAGAAGACGGTGATGATAAAATATAAAATATCCGAAGATCCAATGGAGTGCGCAAAAGCGGCGCGTGCAAAATATGGCCAATCCGTTACTGCCAGGGATCGAGCTTTTGCTGAACGTATTGTCTCTTTACGCGACATGAAAACACCGGAAAGGATTGAAATGTTGCGCAAAGCGTTTGAAGGCGCATGCGCTATACTGAATGAAAATGTTTTAAATGCAGAGAATTCCCAACTATTGTCTTTTCTTTACGCGATCAGGTCATTGCAGGAGACCGGTGCATGGGGGAAAATTGTTACTGTTATAGATAAAAAAACAGCACTCGACGCGAAATGTGTAGATTATGCCAGCGGTGCGAAACTTTTGAGTTATAAACAGGGCGGAGATTTTGAAGATATCTATGTTGAGGGGGAGGCACAGAATAGTGCATTGTACGAGCCTTACGGAAGACAGAAACGTAATGAAATTGGATATGCGATAAATGTCCATTCTTATAAGGTCAATGACGACCATTACTCCGGATTGAGCCTTAATGACCTCACGGGTTTTTTGGATTTTTATATCGCCCAGGCCAGACTTTTAAGGGCCAAGACACGTATTGTTGAAAAAGATACGCTAAAGGTATATCGCCGTCCAGGGAGAGACGGTGTGCATGTAACCTTGCCTTATATAAGCCGTAATAACGATGGGATAATGGTAAAAGAAGGGCATATGCTGGGAGAAGAAAATGTCGGGGATCGTTTGTTTAGGGATAAACTGGCATTTTTACGTAAAAAAATGTATATGGCTATAGGCCATAGTAGGAAGAAAAATGCTGAAAACGCATCGGAAACGGCGATAAATTTCGATAAAACATTTTTAGATGCTGCGGTCGATAAATTTAGAGAACAAGTGAAGCTTGACCCCGCTATGGTGAAAATTGAAAGTGAAAACGTATCGTGGGGAGAAGATGGAGTATCTGAAAGGCAGACATTAAATGCTGTTAGCGAGATAATGCAATATAACGAATCCGACGCATATATGGCAAAGAATGCTGACCACTGGAGTAGTGAGGCCGCGCTGGAAATAATGTCATTTTGTGACAATATGGTGTTATTGGAGGATATCGCCTGTCAATTGGACGGGATGCCGGAGATAACGGATATATTAAAAAACACGGAACAAAAACCGGCGAGTGAAAAAGAGGAAAAAATAATTGATATCCTTTTGCGCGGAGACCTTAATGCGCAAGATAATGAGTTCTATGCCGGGCTTGACGAGCGTTTACTGATGCGTGCCGCTAGAAAGGCCATGATACGCGATGGCTTCCGGCATATACCCGAAATAGGTATAAATCTTTACACGATAAGATATGTTTGCAGATATAAGGCTTCTAATAAATATGTTGTAGCGAATGCAAAATTTCCATTATCTAACCTTGCTTTTATAGCTTTAGACCAGATCTCTTCACTGCGGGCGGATATGTTGAATAAAGACGGCGAAAAATTGCCGGCTGGATATAACCAATTTGTTGACGTAAAAAACTCTGTTAATACTGTGTATCCGGAAAAAGAGACAAGTAATACGTTTTTGTTCCATAAGCTTGCGTTCGCCGGAAGTATAGTGCCGGCCAGGGAGTTTTCCATGGGAAGATATAGACCCCAAACTCTTTTTTCAAAAGATATAAAGGGGAGTATCGCCGAAGGTACAAGCGGATTTACGAGCATACTTAAAGAAAGCCAGGAGTTAGCCCAAAATGCCGATAACGTGGACGGTTTTGAATCTGTTGTATATATGGAGTCCGGCCTGTTTGCGGGTAGGACTGATGCTCGCACAAGCCGGGCTTTTTTGCGTGCCATAAAGAATGCTCTGACGGCGTATGGTTTTAAAGTGGTCGAAATGGGCAGCTTGGGAAACAGGAATAAAGCGGAAGTGATGGCCGAAAAGTTTTACGGATATTTGATCAAGGCGCGAATGAAAAACTGGCCGGCTTTAAAGACAATGTCGATCTACGCGCGTAAATTGCTGGGTATTGACCTTGATGAAGAGGATCTTGTAGCAGCCGATGCCGAAAAATTGAATAAGCCTAAGCATTTCTATTCGTGGAAAACTGCCGAATGGGCCGAGCTTTTTGGCCTAAAGGAATATGAATATGCCGGATTAAAAAGGAAGGACAAAGAACGAATGATGCAACACCGGGATCCTAGAACATCTGAAAATGCGGTTCTGCAAGCAATATTTGGCAGGGATCCCATCCCGGACGGTTTTTATGATGAATCTTCCGGCAGAGGGAGAAATAATGTTAATGGAACCCCAAACGCTGATTGGTTCTTCGGTGCAAAGGGAAGGGATGCAGATAAAGCAGCTTTAGAATTTAAAAGGTTTAGAGGCCAGCATCCTTTACTTTATAACATGCTTTTTCCAAAACCCGGCCGTGCCGTTCAGAATCTTTCACTTTTAAAAAGCCTGGCGGCAAAAAATAAGAATAGCCGGCAACAAATAAAAAAATCATTAAAGACATTATCAGCTTTAATTGGATCAAGCCAGCAAAATGGTGTTTTAGAAGAAATAAGTTTAAATGAGACTGATGGGATTGTTGATTTAAATGGCTTTTATATGTATGAGAGAGTATCTGAAGGTGCTTATGATATCTTTTCATCGTTACAAAGCGCGCATGCTATAGAACCGGTTGACAATAATTTACATGGCAACTTTGGAAGGTTGGTTGTTAGCGAGGAAAGTTTACATGCTGTGCGGGAAGCTATAAAGCGAATGGAACGGTATGAACATGAGGATGATCTAGATCGAAGGGATTATGATGGCGATTTGAGTGAGGAGGATCAAGGGCATGACAATGGCGCAGATACCCCCTGCACGAGAATTCTAAGAAATTATGAGAGGTATATAACGGCAAAACTTGAGAATCAGGATATGTTCTCAAAATTCTATCGTAATGAAACCAGGTTATTTTTAGCCGCTGTCAGACAATTTGCGACGCTTACAAAAAATCTGTCGTTTGAAGAAAAAGATTGGTGTTTTTATATGAATAAATTTTTGTCGGAGATCATAAAAGATAACAAGATCTCCGACAACATACGGGCGTTAGCTGTTACTATCAATGTTCTGGAAGACGCTATTAGTACAGTTGATCTTATGGAGGAGCGTTCGGGCGTTCTCCCGGAAATATCTGCTTCTGTAGCTAACGGCGGAGAGATGGATACTAAAGGGATAGCGCATCCTGCGATAGATAAGAAAACTGCTGTGCGGAATGACATAAAGGTTGAGGCCGGGAAGACGATTTTTCTTGTAGGACCGAATGCGTCGGGGAAAACAGTTTTGCTTAAATCGATTATCAGCGCCGCAGCGGGGATGTCTTCCGGCACGCCGGTAGTTGCGGACAAAATATCGGGTTCCGCTTTCAAACATGTTCTTCTACTTTCGCCCGAGTCGTTCTTTAAATGGGAAGAGACCAAAAAACCGGATCCTTTCGAGATCTTTCTGGCCAGAACAAGATACGCCATAGAAAATGCGGATAAAGATACGATAGTTATTATTGACGAACTTGGGGTAGGATGTGACGACGCTCTGATAGCCCCGTTCTATTGCGCGGCCATTGAGGCTATAGCGGCGACTGGCGCGGCGCTGGTAGTAGCGTCGCATCGAGAGGATCTATTAAGCACTATTTCCGGCAGGGTGAATAATGTGAGCGTGTATGAGAGTGTTACGGATGAAAATGGTATACCGACTTACAAGTTTAAAGAGACGCAGATCGTGACGGATATGGGTAAACATGGCCTTGCTGCCGCTAAAAAAATGGGCTGGAAATTGATGGCATATTTGTCCGTGAATCCGGTGGAAATGTTAAGAAAGATGTACGAGTTTTGCGGCAGCGGTAAAATTTCAGAAGGGGATCTTGCCGAAAATATGGAGATAATGGGGTTTGAGAACGATCTAGGTGTCCTTAAAGCGGCGATGCGATTTCTTGTTTCGGCGGGGATAGTGACAAAAGATAACGAGGGGTATGCTATCGCCGACTACATCATTGGTGATAAAGACGAAGCCAGTGAAAATATCGGGCTTATATACGATATGGAAACTCCGGGAGGCGAACCCATATCCGAATCAGAATTGGATGCAAAAGACGCGCGGTATTTTAAAGAAAAGACCGCGCTTATGTTTTCACAAAAAGATATCAGCAATATATTAGGCGAAGGGCCGCATGATACGAAAATCCTCAAGGTGTGGAGCGGATATGCCTCGACAGATAGGGATAGAAAAATGCTGCAGCTTATAAGGGCTTATGGTAAGGAGAATGGGTACGAGATAAATTTTGGGAATATTACGGAAAACGACGAATCTATAAAAGAGATGGTTGATTTTGCTATAAGCGGCGAGGGGCGATCCGGCTTAGCGGTTACGATCATTCCGCTAGATCATCCATATGTTAGAGAACATTTGGCGGCGCTAAAAAGTTCTCGCGTGATCTTTATGGATATAGAACGAAAAGGATTTTCGGAAGAGAGCTTTACCCAGTTAATCGGCATTGTAGGAGCGGGGATAGCGTATTTACAGGATAAAGATAATGTGTTCAGACATTTATATCGCATTCTTACAGGTAAGGATACAAATATAACCCTCGAAGAACTTAGAAAAGATCCCGCAAAAATAGTTTTTATGATCAAACCGGCCGAAATATACGATCCGGAGCAGCTTGCGGATCTATACCGTAATGCCGAAATGTTCCTCACCAAGGCATAAAGCAGCGTTTGCGATTTTGAGCTTCAACCTGCACTTTTATAGCTACATCGGGCAGGTTTCATTTGCCTTTTCATTTTTATCCTTCCGGTGTTTGATTCGTGCTGAAGTGTAAAATATTTTTAATCGGATAACGGCAAATTCCACTTGCCCGACGTAGCTAATTATATTACCGGCTATGAGATTATTCTCAAACCAGGTTTGCGTTCAACATTAAACCCGGGTTTTTGGGCGTGGTTTCTCTTGTTTTGATAAATGATAGAAGGTATATTCGATACGGCTAACAACAAGGAGCGGGTAATGGATATTTCTATTCGGAATATGTCGCGTCAGGATATGGATACCGCGGTGGAATGGGCGGCTATCGAAGGATGGAATCCCGGCATGCATGATGCCGAGATCTTTTATAATTTTGATCCGGATGGTTTTTTTATGGCGTATATCGGGGATAAGCCGGTTGGGGCGATTTCCGCCGTTACATACGGCTATACGTACGGGTTCATAGGATTTTTTATCGTGCTTCCGGAATACAGGGGGCATAGGGCCGGGATAGAGCTTGGCCGTACAGGTATGGAAAGGTTGTGGGATCGGAATGTTGGGATAGATGGGGTTGAGAATAAAATTAAAACGTACGGCCAATACGGTTTTAAAATAGCTTACAATAACGTGCGTTTTGAGGGGGTCGCGTCTCTGGAACATTCCGCCGGAAGAGAGGTGTTGGACGCGAGGGATGTCCCGCTGGGGAAAATAGCCGCTTATGACGCTAAATATTTTTCGCTACCGCGTGAAAAATTTTTGGCGAGATGGATCATACAGCCGGAGGGCGCGGCTTGTTGCGTCGAACACGATGGGAACATCACCGGATTCGGGGTTATGCGCCCTTGTCGAAATGGATATAAAATAGGTCCGCTTTTTGCTGATAACGAAAGATCTGCGGAGGAGATATTCCTGTCGCTCGTGTCAAAATTAAAGCCTGGGACGCCGTATTATCTCGATATTCCGGCTGTTAATCGCCACGCGTTAGCGCTTGTGCATAAACATAATATGAACCCTGTTTTTAAAACCGCTCGCATGTATAATCGTGAGATACCGGATATCCCGGTAGAAGGCATATATGGGGTGACCAGTTTTGAGCTGGGGTAATGGTCGGAGGCCGTTCTTGTTAATGTGCTTGAAGGACGTCCCCGTTAATGTATAATATTGATACTATGAATTCAGGAAAAACTAGACCAATAGGGGTTTTTGATTCTGGCGTCGGCGGGCTTACTGTAGTCCGGGGCATACGGGAAAATCTGCCCGGCGAGGATATTATTTATTTTGGTGATACCGCGCGCGTACCCTATGGAAATAAATCCAGTGCGACGATCAAACGGTTTTCCCGCGAGATAATAAATTTTCTTCTTGAGAAAAACGTAAAACTGATAGTCGCCGCGTGCAACACCGCATCAAGTTTGGCTATCCCGGGTTTTCAAAAACAGTATATAGTCCCTGTTATCGGCGTGATACGGTCCGGGGCGGAAGAAGCTGCTGCCGCTACAAAGAACAAAAGGATAGGCGTTATAGGCACGACCTCTACCATCGCGAGTGGAGCGTATGAAAAAGAGCTGCGGAGAACTGATCCTTCCTGTAAACTTTTTTCCAAAAGTTGTCCGCTCTTTGTGCCTCTTGTAGAGAACGGTATGTTCAACGATAAAGTCACGTTTGAGATGGCCTCGCGTTACCTTGAATATTTCAAGAACAAAAATATCGATACGCTTATTTTGGGGTGTACGCATTATCCTCTTCTAAAAACGACGATACAAAAAATAATGAAAAATGTTACATTGATAGATTCGGGCTATAGCGTCGCCCGTACGGTGGCGGAACTTTTGGCCGTTCTGGAGCTGAGGTCCATTAAGCCAGCGGGCAGATCTTATCTGAAATGTTACGTCAGCGATGACGCCAAAGGGTTCGATAAAATCGCGCATGTTTTTCTGAAAGAGAAGATCACCGCTAAGAAGGCTGTTTTATGAAGCAAAGAATAGTACCTGCCGATCGCATAAAAGACGAGGTCAGTAAACTTTTAATTAAAGCTAATACCGTGCTTCGTCCGGATGTGTTCAAATGTATAAAGATACTTCATGCCAATGAAACGTCTCCCCGTGCGAAAAATATGCTCAAAATCCTGATCGAGAACGCGGAGATAGCAAAAAAAGAGAAGATAGCGATATGCCAGGATACGGGCATGGCTTGTGTGTTCATAGACCTTGGCGCAGATGTTAAAGTCCGCGGCGATCTTTTAAATGCTGTTAACGCTGGTGTTAAGGAAGCATATCTGAAAGGCAATTTCAGAAAGTCCGTCGTTTGCGATCCTATTCTTAGAAAAAATACGAACACAAATACGCCGGCCGTTATTCATGTGGATATCGTGAAAGGCGATAGAATAAAGATCTCCGTTATGCCGAAAGGTTTTGGATCGGAGAATAAAGGTAAAATCTTCATGTTGAACCCGACTGTTACGCGGGAAAATATTGTGGATATATGTGTGAACGCTATTAAACAAGCCGGCCCTGACGCTTGTCCTCCATATGTTGTGGGTATCGGTCTCGGCGGGACAATGGAGAGAAGCGCGTATCTCGCGAAAAAAGCGCTTCTTGGCGCGCTTGGAGAACGCAATAGGAAGAAACATATCGCACTGATTGAAAGAGAAATAATATCAAGGGCGAACGGTTTGAAAATAGGGGTTATGGGATTAGGCGGGAGATCAACGGTGATGGACGTTAAAATACTGGAAGACGCGACGCATATAGCAGGGTTGCCGCTTGCGATTAACTTTTCGTGTCATGCTTTGCGCAGCGCGTCGGAGGTTATTTAGATCGGATCTGAAATGAAGAACATGATAAGTCCGCTAAAAGAAAAAGATATCAAGGCGCTTCGTGCTGGAGACGAGGTCAGTCTCTCTGGTGTTATTTTGACCGCCCGGGATCAGGCGCATTTGCGTCTTTGCGAGCTGGTGCGTAAGGGTAAGCCTTTTCCGGTTGATATAAAAGGCCAGGTGATTTATTACTGCGGGCCAACGCCGGCAGGTGGGAGTGTTATCGGGGCTTGTGGACCTACAACGTCATCCAGAATGGATGAATTTACCCCGGAACTTTTGGAACTCGGATTGAAAGGTATGATAGGAAAAGGCAAACGTTCCCGTGAGGTCAGAGAATCCATACGGGACGAGAAGGCCGTTTATTTTGTGGCGCCTGCCGGAGCCGGGGCGTATCTGAGCAAAAGGGTGAGGACTTGTGAAGTAGTGGCTTTCGAGGATCTTGGGCCGGAGGCGATATATCGTTTAGAAGTTGAAAATTTTCCGTTGATAGTGGCGATTGATAGTTTGGGTAATGATATTTATGAAAACATATAAAAAGAAGGGGTATGAAAAATGCGTAACGACGGACGTTCACTTTTGGAAATGAGGGACATAAAAATAACCCCGAATTATATCAAATACGCCGAAGGTTCATGTTTGATAGAGGTTGGAAATACTAAGGTTATTTGTACCGCGAGTATCGAGGAAGGGGTGCCTTCGTTCCTGAAAGGTCAGGGCAAGGGGTGGATCACAGCCGAATACGACATGATTCCCCGTTCATGTAAAACACGGGTTCCGCGAGAGTCGTCTAAAGGTAAAAAAGGCGGGCGTACGCATGAGATACAAAGATTGATCGGGCGGTCAATGCGCGCGGCGTGCGATATGGTTAAACTCGGGGAACGAACCGTGTGGATAGATTGTGATGTGATACAGGCGGATGGAGGGACCAGATGCGCGAGCATAACCGGTAGTTTTGTCGCTCTTGTTCTTGCCGTTGATAAACTTTGTAGAGAGAAAGGGATAAAGGCCCTTCCAATAAAAAATATGATAGCCGCGGTCAGCGTAGGCGTAATAGACGGCAAAGTGAACCTTGATTTAGCGTATGACGAGGATTCCCGCGCCGAAGTAGATATGAACGTGGTTATGACCGACAAGGGTGAATTTGTGGAAGTGCAGGGAACGGCAGAGGGGATGACGTTCGGTAAAAAACAGCTGGATTCGATGATAAGCGCCGCTGAAAAGGGGATAAAAGCCCTTATGAAAAACCAGCGTGAGAAACTTAAAGGAATTTTAAGGTAATTAAGGTATAATTGGAGTGCGAAAGGGGAAGTGTTTATGACAAAATTGCTTGTTGCTACTTTCAATAAGAAAAAAAGAGCGGAGATCAGGTCTCTTCTTAAGACTTTTAAAGGCATAAGGGTGATGAACCTTGAGGACATTCGTCTCGCGCCGCCTATGATAATTGAAGATGGTAAGACCTTTCGGGAGAATGCCGTAAAAAAGGCGCTTACGATGTCCAGATTCTTTGACGGGCTTGTGATAGCCGATGATTCCGGACTTGAGGTAGAAGCGCTTGGAGGTAAACCGGGAGTGAGGTCTGCCAGATTCTCCAGAAAGAACGCTACCGATGAGGAGAATAACGCTAAGTTGCTCAGTCTTTTAGATAACATTCCGGATGAACACCGCGCCGCGCGATTTGTCTGCCATATCGCCCTTGCTAAGCAGGGAAAACTTTTAGATAGTTTTGAGGGAGTGGTGGATGGAAAAGTGCTCTCTATCCCGCAGGGCGCGAACGGCTTTGGATATGATCCGCTTTTTGTTCCCAAAAAGCATGAAGAAACATTTGCTGAAATGTCGGATGACGAGAAAAATAAAATAAGTCACCGCGCGATGGCGCTCAAGAAGCTCAAAAAAGTCATCAAAAAATATCTTGATTAATAGTTTATAGGGACGCCCTGCTAATCAAGGTGCCTACGCAACAAGAACATTCGCGTATTGCAAGGGTTTTATAATTTAAGACCATTCAAGCATAGCAACGGCGGGCATGCCGATTCGCCTTTTCATTGTCAACTGCGAGGAATGAAGCGACGACAAGTCCTCCAAAGCCAATCCCTACAAAATATATACCGTCTCCCGATTAGGTGTCGTGCGTCATCCTGCGCGTTTCGAGAAAAGCCCTGTTATTTTTATTCTCCCG
>DAONGE010000021.1:0-20530 GCA_035403965.1 Candidatus Omnitrophota bacterium
GGCAAATTCGGTATCGCCGTAATGCCTCCAAAACCCCACGGCGCGGATATTGTGCGCTTGAGGTCGCATTTTGCGCCCTCAAGCGCACACCACAAATGAGAATCACAAAAAAATAATCGTAGGGGCGGACCCATGTGTCCGCCCAAAGAGAATGGAAAATCAAGAATCGATCACACGGATTGGTAACATAGGAGCGGGGTCACCCCACCCAAAATGTTTAGAGAATCGAAAATCGAGAATAGATGATAAGGGACAGTTCTGTGTTCAGATCTGGGACAATTCTAAGATTAGATTTGGGACAACTTTCTGATTGATTTTCGAAACGTCCCGGAAACTATAAAGCTTGACCTCTTTTTCCGGTTTAGAACTTATAGTTTAAACTAACTCGCACCAAGTGAACCGTAAAGTCCGCTTCATGATGAATGGTGTTTGGGCTATAACCACCTGTGGTATACATATCATGGGTGTCGCCTGAGAGAGTACCGAGATCGGCGTAGAGATATTCGCTTCGGATCGACCAGTTCTTATCCAAACGCACTTCAACGCCCCCACCAACGGTCCATCCAGCTTTAGTTTCGGAAATATTCTGATGTTCCGCAACATTGCCAAGGGCAACGGAGTAATCATCGGATACGCTAAAATCAGCCTCTAGATTCGCCAACGTTAGTCCTCCAGATCCATAAAATAGCCAACGATCTATCGCAAATCCCAGGCGTGGTCTTACGGTCCACAGCCAATTCGTCTGGGCTGTTGAAGTAATGGTCAACGTTCCTGTCGGGGC
Organism: Candidatus Omnitrophota bacterium; assembly: GCA_035403965.1. Taxonomy (GTDB): domain Bacteria; phylum Omnitrophota; class Gorgyraeia; order Tantalellales; family Tantalellaceae; genus DAONGE01. The sequence continues at coordinate 782 of DAONGE010000021.1, forward strand.
AGCGGTATATGGCTTCGAACGGCTGGTAAATATATCCGTGCTTAAAGAGTTAAAATCCGTTTCTATACCAAAAACGCACCATCTGAATTGCCAGTTGTAACCGATCTGTCCGCCTCCCGTAAGATCGTTAGAATCTAGATCTTGATCGCCCACTTCCTGAATATCGTTCTGGTCGGATGGAACATTATAGTATTTTGATGGATCGAACTGGGTCGTCGTTTGTGCGGAATGTCTCGATCCGGCCCATCCAATATTGCCCCCCACGTAGAGCCCGCCCCATTCATCAGAAAGTGCGGGAGTATCGGCCCAGCAGAGAATAGGATTCAAAATAAGAGATCCAACCAACAGCATATAAAATTCCCCTGGTTTCATCATAATTCCCACCTTTTTTGTGAACCGCAGTTTTTATCGCTCCCCTACAAAATCGTTAAGAATATTTTTTTCTATCATCGTTGAAAATATAACATATTTTTTATTAATATCAAGTAGCAAACGAACATCGGTTATACTATTGGGGCTAGCCTACACATTTTACAACCCCCGGGTCCCACAATCAGACAGGTGATGTGAACAAGGCCGAGCGAAACAAGGCGACAGAATCCCCGGCCCGACGAATGGACACAAAAATGGCGAAGCCATTTTTCAGATTTACCGAGTGCGGATTGTGACATATTGTGCGGTTTGTATGCGGTTATTTTGTTGTAAGATGGGCACCGTTTGGGCACTATTTTAATAGGGTAAAAGTATTTGCTTCATGACTTGTTTACGCTTTTTTTACATAGCGTTTTTTAATACGAATGCAGTCGTCCTTAAACGGGCCTTCGTGCATGCCAAAGATCCTTATAATCGGCTCGACCGCCTGAGGGTACTCATCCTTTGCCTTTTTATAATCCAGACTCAACTTCGCCAAACCCGATGACAATAAGTGACTAAGCGTTTCCTCAACCTCTGCTTTTTGAGCTCCTTTCAACAACTCGAACTCAAAACATGGACGGGGGTTTCCCTGAGCATCTTCTTCCAGCGAAATAGAGAATGAATTAATGCTGCTTGCTAAAAGAAGATCCGAGTATACAATACTCTCTACATCTTCGGGATATATGTTAGCCCCCATAACCGAAACAGTACTGTCTTTTCGCCCATAAACAAAGAGAAAGGGTACATACCATCGCGGATAGTTACACTTTTTTTCCAAATCCTTAATATTAACACCATGCACTCTAAGTTTTTCTTGCATTTCATCAAAAGTGATCATGCCGCCTTCATCTTTTATGTTATATCTTATCCGCGGAGAAAGAGTCCAGGGCTTACTTATAGTAACCACAATTTCCCGATCTATTATCTCTACGAAGTGGTCTATCGGATTATATTGGAACAGCATGGGCAATCTCTGGTCTTCACCAAAAAGAGTCTTTCTTATGGCTGCATCTTTAAGACATATTTTCCTGATCATAACAGTCAACGGATTTTCTCCCCCCATACCTATCTCCAAGTCTGAAGCCCCATAGCCGGAATAAACGGTTTTTGCATTCCTGAGCAAATAATCTCGCAGCCCTTCGGACATCCCCTCTCCACCCACAAGAGCATGAATGTCATAATCATGCCAATTAAAACCTGCTTTTTCCCCTTCATCAAAAAGATATTTCAAAAAAGGAGGATACCCATTTAAAATATATGGATATTTATTTCCAAAAAAACGGAGAGTATGCAATATCTTCTCCACATCCGGCCCAGTAGATTTCACTACTCCCAACGCTTGAGCTGCTAACGCCATATTAAAGCCAGTTGCCCAGGCGCCCATACTAAAAGTATTAAGAACGATATATTTTTTGTCACCATAGCAATATCTCAAATATACGCCGATAAGATCTTTTACAATCTCTCGTTCCCTTCTTCCCCGAACCCAATTATATGGGATACCGGTAGACCCTGAAGATTCATCGATGACAACACCTTTATGAAAAAAATTTCCATTAAGACATCTTTCCTCGGTAGTATAGGGTAAAACATAATTCGGTTTATCAGTTATAGGTAACGATTTAAAAATTTCATCAGAATTTGTCGATTCACAGGACCAATCGCTTTTTTCTAAAAATTTCTTATACGCGGGCACCTTTCTATAAGCAGTGAGAAATTCTTTAAATGCTCTATAACAACAAGCTTGAGCCCCAAACTTTTGAGGGGCACGACTCGCGATAAAAGCAAAAATGACATAACTTTTTAATAGGCCTTCCTGCACTATATCCATAAGTCCGATCAGAAAGACACCCAATCTGTCGATAATTCTAATTTTCATCTTTGCTACTCCTATACAAAAAAATAGTACTTCCATATTATAAACGCAACAACACCGTGAGAAATCGCTGAAACCCAAATATTGCCAAAATAATTAAATAAATATCCCCACATTGCCCCAACAATCGCTATTAGCAGCAGGAACAGCATTCCTGTTTTAAAAGGTAAAATCGTAAATACGTATGAGTGAATCAGCGCAAACAGTGCGGCAGTTATCCAGACCGATTTGTTCAACGAAAAATGATCCGATATTTTCTTCTGAACAAATCCCCTCCAAAATATTTCCTCACCCAAACCAATGGCAAAGACGGAGAATAGAAAATAAATACATACTCCCACCCCGGAACTACTCGCACCCAACAACCGATAACTCAATTCATTTTGCAGAGAAAATGATACATTAAAACTTCCTAATGATAACTGCAATTTATCCGTTTTGTCGAATAAATAACCTGTCATTCCAAGGCATTTCAACAAGTTCCCGCCGATCACCCCGATAAGACAACCACTTCCTAACCCGACAAGAATAGAAGACGTTATAGATTTCATCCTTAGCCCTAACGAACAAAGCGTTTCACCAAGAAATCCAATTTGCCATATTATCGGGATTGAGAATGAAAAGATAAAAGACCCATATATCCCCTTGATAAGAAAGGTAATCGGTAAAACTATCGCGAGAATAGTAAGAATACCTCTCAAAACTGTGGCAGACATAATGATCATTTATGAAAAACCTCCCACACACAGTATACAACACATAAACAGCCGGAACAAATACCGAATATATGCATCTCCACCACCTCACACACAAGGTAATGGGATATGAAACTCCCATAATATAGGCCCCATTTGGGCACAAGCAGATGTTAAACTAAAAACAAAAATCGCAAGTCATTACATTTCAACAACTTGCGATTTGTTTTAAAAAATGGTGGAGGTGCCGGGAATCGAACCCGGGTCCATAACCTCTAACCGGACAGTCTCTACATGCGTAGTTCACCTTTTCTTCTTTTCCCGGAGCATCCGATAAACGGGGTATTTCCGGGAGCATCCTCCACAGCTTGACTTAGAGTCGGAAGGCGCGATCCCTAAGCGTCCTTGTTAGTTAGGGTTCAATTAATAAGCCAAGGCGCTTACTAGTGAACCTGCTCCTACTTGAGGAGCTGATACGCCTGAAGCCAGAATTGCTTCCGCTTCAGCTACTGCATCGTATTTTTCGTTGCTTATTGTTTTGTAGGTTTTTAAAGAGGCCACCTACAACCTCTGCATGCTGCTCCCCGACCAAATGATCATGTCGAGTCCAGTCACCCCCAGTCAATGTTGGCTCTGTCAATTTTGTTTGTCCAAAATTGACGGAGAAATCGATAATCGAAAATAGAGAAAATATTTTCGATTATCAAAACTGGGTTCTATTACAAAGAACTATCTATCTTCTTCTTTTCGACATCTGATCGATGTCGCGTTTTACCTGTTTATCCTTAATGGCTTCACGCTTATCGTGAAGCTTTTTACCCTTCGCGAGGGCAAGCTCCACTTTAGCGTAGCCCCTTTTAAAGAACACCTTTATGGGAATAAGGGAATACCCCTGCCGCCCCACTTTTGTGTCAAGATGGGCTATTTCCACCCTGTGCATCAAAAGTTTTCTCGGACGTAACGGCGCGAGAACTTCCCTCGAAAAGGGGTAAGGGGAAATATGCATATTATAAAGGAAGATCTCGCCCTTCTGTATCAACGCGAAACTACCCTTCAAATCCGCGCTTCCCGAGCGCAGGGATTTTACCTCGTTCCCAAAGAGCTGAATACCGGCTTCGTAAGTCTTCTCTACCGTATAATCTCTGAAAACCTGTTTATTCGTCGTTACGAGCTCGTTATTCTCCATCTAATTCAATTATATCACACTATTTGAGCTATTGTAAGGGCTCCAAAAGCCCGTCATTACCGCCCTTTAACTGTAATTGACGATGCCAACATTTTATAGTATAATTCCTTCAACTTGTCAACAGGTCTACTAATTTTTTAGTGCGGGCGTGGTGAAACTGGCAAACGCGTATGGTTCAGGTCCATATTGGGGCAACCCATTGGAGGTTCAAGTCCTCTCGCCCGCACCACAAAAATCCTACTCATCATCAACCCTTGATTTTTGTGTATGCGACTATCCAACTCTTAAATACTAACACCGTCGCATGTGTATTTGCTCGTCATGTAAACCCGAAAATCCAAAACTCGATCGACCGTAATTTTCGGTTTCCATTCCTCGCAAATTCCCGTGCGGGCTCCAGCCTTCGCCTACTTATAAAAAACTTATCTGGCTACCGCTGGCAGGCCGTCTGGGAAATGGCGAAGGCTGTCCACCGTAGTCAGATATGTTTTTTATATAATTGACGAAGGCGGACAACAATATGTACCCTTATTTGGGCAAACCCTAACAGTTTTACCAGTGGGTTTGTCCTTTCGCCGCTGTTATTGGTAAATATTGAAAATACCGGCATTACAACATTGTCATTCCCGCATGCTTCTAGCGGGAATCTATAATTTAAAAATGAGATGATTTGAATATTATGGATGCCCGATAAAAACATTCGGGCATGACAATATTTTGGTGATTTGAACGTGCCGTAGGGGCGGGGTTTCCCCGCCCAAGAAGCTCTTCACAAACTACCGACTCGACTCAACGGCCTGTTTGTGCGTGACAAGACGCGCGCCGCATGGCTCAAGGAGAGACTTCCACGTTCCGTTCATCAGGACATCGAACTCCTGTCTGGAACCCAGATACCACGGATACTTTGACACAAAATCAGGTGAGTAAATATATGGATGCACGGCGATCTCAGTGACCCCAGGCATGAGAGATTTTATAAATCCGTTCATTAATATATCGTTCACATTTCCCGAATCAAAATATCCCCTAAAATGATCATTCGAAACCAATTCCGGGACTTTTACGGATACGGCCGAAAACGCCGAAAGAGCGATATAACCGGCAATTTTTTTAGGAGCGAAGTATTCGGGTTTTAATGTGAATTGTTCCACCGGTATCCTTACATATGGAATGCCGAATTCTTCCGCGAGATCGACGGTCATTTTAAATATGGCCGGGAACATATGGATATGCTCGTGCCCGTCGATATGCGTAATGCTTAGCCCCGTGTCTAAAACTTTTTTAACCTGGGATCTTAATTCATCATAAATATGAGATCTTTTTATAGCACCTGAAAAATATCCGGCCGCAAAAGAAATATAATCGCCGCGGAATTTCGCCCCGCTCGCGGGAAGAGAGCTGATCCCCTCTTTTTTCACCACTGGTTCCATATCGCCGGTAAGCGCGAGATGCACTCCCACTTCGGTACGGGATATCGCTTTGAGCATATCGACGGCTTCCTGAAAGCACTGACCGGTCGGCATAAGGCTGACCCCGGTAACACATCCTCGGGAATAGCATTCGATGATAGCCTCATTATTCGCGCGCGAAAAACCCAGGTCGTCGGCATTTATTATGACCATCTTCATATTGAGAGCCTCCCAGAAAACAGAATATTAGGCCCGCGCCCGGACTTTCAGCATATCCCGGAAGGTCGCTAACACCACGGGTATACGAGCGATATACGATTTCCCGCCGGTACGCATCTGAAATATAAGCGGGTACTGCTCAACCTTGGCATTTTTCTTTTTGGCATGCAGGAATATTTCCACATCTATGAAAGGGCTTTTGGATATAAAGCGGATATCACGCACCAGATCCTTCCGAACTATCTTGAAACCCGAATTAATATCTTTAACATGAAGACCGAAAAGCCCCTGGACCATCAGGTTGTAAACTATAGATATAAATTTTCTTTTTGCGGTATCGCCTTTTTTAACCTTACTGTAACCAGTAACGACATCGTTATTAAGTATCAACGGAACGGCTTTCAGAATATCTTCCTCGGCGACCGGCATATCCGAATCCATGTAAACTATAACGTCCTTTGAAGCCCGATAGAACGCCTCGGCGAAAGCGCCACCGAACATCGTGTTCTTTTCAAGGCGATAGAGCTTAAGCGTGTCGTCGGAACGCATCATATCTTTTACGATATCACCGCAACTATCCGTGGAAGCATCATCAACGATCACTATCTCATAGTCCGCGGTAAGCATACCGGCGATCTTCTTCACCTTTTGTACCGTGGACCTGATGTTATCGCTTTCGTTATACATCGGCATTACGAAAGAGATGCTGAAATTTTTATCCATTCTTATATTCCTTTAAAAGGTTATTTTAAGCCCCTGAGTCTCTTTATTCTTTCCTGTATAGGAGGATGCGTCGCGAAAAGGCTTGTGAGAACATCCCTCCTGAGCGGATTAACTATGAACATATGCGCCGTCTGCGGCGAAGCGTTAAGCCCCGGCATCGCGGAATACTTAGAAAGTTCCTCAAGCGCCCGCGCCAATCCTTGCGGAGTACCGGCTATTTTAGCACCTGTAGAATCGGCCGAATATTCGCGCGATCTGGATATCGCGAGCTGTATAAGCAAAGCCGCGATAGGAGCAATAATACTTACCGCGATCAAGGCTATCGCGTTCCCCCCATTACGATTGTCATCCCTCGAAGAACCGCCGAATATCGCCGCCCATCTTGCCATATCGGCTATCATCATGACCGCGCCAGCTATAGCGGCGGTAACGGTCATCGTAAGCGTGTCATGATTTTTTATATGCGCCAATTCATGCGCGATAACACCGCGAAGTTCATCTTCGTCCAAAAGTTCCATGATCCCCGTCGTAAGGCACAAAACGCCGTGTTTCGGGTCACGCCCCGTAGCGAACGCATTCGGAACTTTATTGACGGTGGTGAATATTCTCGGACAAGGTATCCCGGCGTTCATAGAAAGACGCTCGACTATACCGTAAATGCGCGGATACTGTTCCTTTGGAAGAGGTTTCGCCCCGTACATAGCCAGCACTATTTTATCGCTGAACCAGTAACTCACGCCATTCATGACAAGCGCTATCACAAAGGCCACTATCGCGCCGTTCGGCCCGCCTATTAAGCCTCCCACCCACACAAGCAACAGGGTAAGCACAATAAGCAGTAACCCTGTCTTAAAATAATTCATTTCTTTTCCTCCTTGTGAAAACCACATCAAAATGATGTATTATGATAACTAAACAGCGGGTAAAAAGCAATACCTTACGGGACTTCACACCTAAACAGCCCCGGCAACACGTACGGAACTTGACTTGAGGTAGAAAAATGTATATAATTTTTCCAATCGTAAGTTTTGTCTTTTTAATAAGTTATCGCACGACTCGTGCTGACTTCAACAGAAAGAGGAGGATCATGAAACGAATACTACCGGTACTGCTTTTGCTGTGTTTCGCTCTGCCGCAATTGGCGTTTGCGGGAGCGTGGACCCTGCCAAAGAATAACGTATGGGCCGAGTATCCTTTTAAATGGAACTGGTCGAACGATACTTACAATCAGGATTGCGACAGAACAAGACAATCCAACGGAGCCGATTCATGGGGATGGTCAATGTCTCCAAAAGCTGAATATGGTCTCTTCGATTGGTGGACGATCCTCGGCGGGCTTGAATACAAGGAAGCCTGGTACAAAGAATATGAACGAGAGCCGTCATGGGGAGGATTCTCCATGAAGAACCACGGGCTTACCGAAGTTAACGTGGGTAGCCGTATCAGATTCCTGGAAAAACCGGTAGTGCTCAGCGGACAGGTAAAAGGGATTTTCTATACAGGTTGCGAAGAAGACAAATCCGGCGGCTGGCCGTCATATGATGACCAACCCGGTATCACCGACCGCACGAATGCGTTGGAGCTCAGAGGCCTTATAGCGAAAAAATTCGACACACAGTACCCTTTCTACTATGGCTTTGAATGCGGTTACAGATTCAACCAGAGAAACATCGCGGATCAGATCCCAATGTTCGGCGAATTTGGCGTATGGCCTATTAACTGGCTTCTGATAAAAACCGAAGTAGACTGCATGTTTGCGGCTGAACCACCCCGCAGAAAGAATACCCTTGAAAAAAGTTACGCAGTCTGGCGTATCGGGCCCGTCTTAGATTTTATACAGCTTTATGACGCGTTAAGAGGTAATTCTAAAAAGGACTCTTCCTCTATGGAAAACTCTGTTACACGTCAGGGTAAATCGCTCACCTTAGAAGTCCAATACGGAAATACTTTCTGGGGCAAGAATACATCGGCGGATCAGGAAGTCGTAATGAAAATAGCGACACAGTTCTAAATCGATCTATAATAAAAAAGCGGAGGATAAAATCCTCCGCTTTTTTATTTAGTGCCTTATCGGCACTTATCGCTTTTTAGAAACTATGCTTTTTCACGAAATCCACGACGTCGTCGATCTTCGCGTCCGCGATGGATATACATGTATCGGCACAGCCGTAATACAATCTGATATTCCCTTTTTCCACGACAGCGGAACTCGGGAACACTACGTTAGGCACATCCCCCACTCTTTCGTACATTTCGGTCGGAGCCAAGAGATAATCCTTGGTTCTGTACAGCACCTTATATGGCTTATCCAGGTCAAGCAGAGCACCTCCGGCGTAATACAGATAACCGTTGCAGCTTGTCCATACGCCGTGATATATCAAAAGCCATCCTTCCTTCGTCTCTATCGGAGCAGGCCCCGGACCTATCTTTGTGGACTGCCATCCGCCGGGAAGCGTTCCGAACACGAACCTGTGGCATCCCCAGTGCGTCATATCCGGACTTGTGGAATAGAACATATCCCCGAAAGGTGTATGCCCTCTGTCGCTCGGCCTGTGAAGCATGGCGAATTTTCCGTCAATTTTTCTCGGAAAGATCACGCAGTTCCTGTTGGCCGGCGGCATCAGATTCTCTTTCTGAATGAAAGACTTGAAATCTTTCGTTGTCGCCATACCTATGCACGGGCCGTGAGGGGAATCAACGCACCATGTGAAATAATACGTATCATCGATCTTCGTGAGTCTAGGATCATACGTCCTGGCTTTTATGGGTATTTCCGGATTTTCGGCTTTCATCTTTATTGGCTCCGGATCTATATCCCAATTGATCCCATCTTTACTTCTGCCGACATGCATCGTAAAACTCATGTCAATCTCGTCGACGCGGAATATCCCCGCATATCCGTCGCCGTACTTCACGATCGCGCTGTTATGGATACTATTAGCGCGAGGCACGGCTTTCGCCGTGATGATCGGATTACCTTTGTACCTTTTGAACACTGTCTCATTCGCCATTGTTTGTTTCCTCCTTGAACATTTTTATTGTTTATCGTTACTATCAAGTTCTTTCTGCATAGAAGCGGCGGCTTTTTTTAACTCAAGGGCCGGTGATGCCCCTTTCAGAACAACCATTTGCACTGCTTCGTTAACAAATCTCGTCGCGGCGTCCCAGCCAAGCACAGGCGGAGGTCCATTCGCGTCCTGTGCCTGTGTCTGCAATATTTTTTTAAAATCCTGACGCATAGTGATCTTATCCCAAGTCCCCATATTAGGAGGCAGATACGAATCTTCAGTCTCAAGGGAAGCATTATACAGCTTCAGCTGTGCTTCCGGCGTAGAAAGATATTTTATAAACTCCCACGCCTCCTTTTTCATACGGGATCTGGCGAAAACCCCCATAATGTGCCCGCCGATAAAAGCGGTGCGTTTACCCGACGGTCCCGCAGGCAGCATGGCTATCCGCCATTTATCCTTTATTTCCGGAGCTCCGAGCTCTAGACTGACTATTTTCCAGTTACCTGAGATCGCCAAAGGATAATCCCCCGTACGCATCCCCTGTTCGATCGGCACCGTAGTCTTCGGAACGCCGTTTTTATAAAGTTCGTTCAGAAAAGCCAGGGCTTTTGCAGCCTCCGGAGTATCAAGCATAACCTTTTTATGATCCGAGGAATAAAAATCCCCGCCTGCCTGCCAGAGAAAAGGCGCATAGCCTATCCATTCCAAAGAACCCCAGTCTATGATCATACCTTTTCCTTTGGCCCTAAGATCCTTAAGCAAAGCCAAAAGATCATCCCAAGTATTCGGCGGATTCTGGATCATATCCGTTCTGTAATAAACAATATGTTCGGTGATATCAAACGGAACACCAAATACTTTTTCGCCCAGTTTAGTGGAAGCGACAAGCCCCTGGAAATTCTCCTTGTCAAGCGCCGCTATATCATCGGGAAATTCTTTTTTCAAGTCCACCATCGCGCCCAGTTCGCCGAACTCCATACCCCAGGTAAGTCCCATCGTACCTATATCCGGCACAACGTCTCCGGCGATCGAAGTAAGATATCGGGTGTGAGCGTCGTTCCATGACATCGCCTGACAAGTAACTTTTACTCCTGTCTTTGCCGTAAAGTCTTTGCCTATCTCCATTATGGTCATGGCCTGCGCCTCGGAGCCAACCAGCCACATATGTATCTCGTTCTTTTTTTCAGGAGAACCGCAACCGCACTGCGTCATAACAAATGCCGAAAGTACCGCGATCGACAATATCCGACTTATGCTCATTGCGTTCCTCCTAAGTAGTATTATCTTACAAAACAAGGGCTTTCCACCTTTTAGGTTGGGAAGCCCTCATCTGAATTTTGTGTTTTAAAAAGCTTTATACTTTGGCGAAAAAATCCTGCATAACAAGGGCAGCAGCCCCGACGGCTACAGAATCATCCCCAAGACTCGCGGGAAGTATCTTCACTATCTTTACCGATTCCTCGTACGCCCATCTTCGCACAGATCTCCGAACGGCTGAAAACAACAAATCCCCCGCCGCTTCTATACCGCGGCCAACTGCCACAACTTCGGGATTAAACAGATTTATCATAAATGCTATCTTAGCTCCCAGATATTCACCGGCGTCCTCAACCGCTCTTTTAGCCGCATCGTCGCCTTTTTCCGCAGCTTCTATCGCCATACCAAAAGTTATTTTGTTTATATCTCCACCGGCAAGATCCAAAACTATCTTCCCTTCAGCCGGATGTTCCGCAAGATATGTCTTCAATCTCGCCGGTATACCTAAATCCAACCCGCGCGATCTCATACAGCACCCGTAATCGTAACTTGCCCAGCACCTCTTAGCCGTAGATTCCATATCGGTCCTGGGGGGGCTCAAGTTAAGCTCGCCGGCGCTTTTACTAGCGCCGTAATAAAGCTCCCCGCGTATGACCATACCGCAACTGGAATCGGAACACATAAAAATAAGATTGTCGGCCGTGCTTATCGCGCCGACTCCCGACCATTTTTCCCCAAAAGCGGCAAGCGTGGCGTCATGTTCAATGATAGCCTGTGTGCCGAATCTGTTCTCAATCTGATCCAAAAGACTCGTATAGCTTACGATGTTCTCCTCTTCGACCGCATACCTTACCATACCACGATATCTGTCTAAAACACCCCAGATCCCGACACCTATGCCTTTGATATCATTCTCGGATATCCCGGATTTTTTCACAAGATTGGATGTCATATCCAAAATACGTGCCGTAAGCTTTTCGAACGATTCTCTCTCTTTGCAAACCTTTTCTTTGGCCACTATCTTTCCGGTCACATCAAGAATAACGGCAACGGCCGAGGCATCGATCGTAAGATGCGGCGCGCCAAGATCTATGCCGATGCTGTAACCAAAGGAAGGATTGAGTTTTAAAAGTTCAGGTCTGCGTCCGCCGGAAGAGATATCAAGACCGGTCTCGAAAACAAGCCGGTCTTTGACATATTTTGTCACATAATTGGATACCGTAACAATGTTAAGATCGGTGATCTTAGATATCTCCGCGCGGGATATTTCGCCGTTTCTCCGGATCGAATCAAGGATGCTTAAATTACGACGCTCCTTTTCGGAAAGTCTGGCCTCTTTATCCAAAAAACCTCTCATCAGCGTCCCCCTTTTTAAACACCTTCTGCTATTATCGATCCTTCGTCTTTTCTAAATTTTCTAAAAAACATCCTTAAGCCAATCGTTCAGAACTGCGGTTTACGCGTGATCGGCTTAAAGTAATATTCCGTTACAACTTTCTCCGCCGGTTTACCCTGTGGCGTAAAAGAACGGTTGTATTCTCCACCAGAATTCGGATTCGTCGCCCAATACCACCAATACGCGCCATAGAACCATTCCTTATTAAAAAAACGGTCCATCAGGACCTTATAATAATCCGCCTGCAGTCTGAGATTCAGCTCTTTTCTCGGATCATGTTCCCAAGGACGCATCGCGGCGCCATCGCATGAGTTACACCCGATCTCCGGGAAAATTATAGGTTTCTGGACCTGTTTCTGGAATTCCTCCATCTCTGTCATCCATTTATCCCAACCCGCGCTCATTTCCTCGTAAGTCGGATCCATCTTTTCGGAAAGAGGGAAATACGCGTTTATACCGACATAATCCAGCATATCCCAGAACCTAACATCCATATAAGTATCCCAGTGGGATGCATATGTCAGAAGTCCGGAATATTTTGTCCTGATTTTTTTAATAAGATCGCGCCACATATATCCCTTTGTCGTGGCCGCATTGGTAAGTTCGGTACCCACGCAAAAAATCTCGACCTTCTCTTTCTGCGCGATATCAACATAATGCATTATGTAATCAGTGTATGACTGGAACCATTTTACCCAATCCTCATCGCCTACGCACCCGATATCGCCGCGCCAGCTGCCGTCAGATTTGTCTATAATATCGACATGCGGTTTCAGCATGACTTTATATCCCATTTCATGAGCCTTGCGTATCGCTTTCACGATCGAATCGTCAGACGGAGATATCCCTAACGGTTTTATTTCCTGAGAAAGACAATCCTGCTGATACCATGTAACCAGCACTGCCACCCAGTTAGTACCCGTCTTTTTCAGCATATTCAAAGATTCGAAAGAATCTGCCGTGGCATACCCTTCAGCGGACCAAGTGCAATATGCCATCCCTTTCTGGAATTCAAGCTGCGGTTTGGGAGGATTCATAAATCTAAAAAAAACGAATCCTACTATCCCCACCAGCAAAACTGCCACCAGGATCCCGATCACGGGCCCCTTGTTATTCGCCGGTTTTTCAGTGATTTTCTTCTTGGCCATATCGCATCCTTTCGCTAAGTTGAATGTTATCCGTAAAAGATTTGAAAAATATTTATTCCCGTTTTTTAAACCGTCAAGATCTTCATTTTTTAAGTTATAATAAAATCCGTAAAAAACAACGGGCCTTTTCGGCCCGTTGTTGATCTTTTATTTCCCCACCCGGATATTATCGATATATATCGGTCCGGTATATTTCTGCTGTCTGTTCCCTTCAATACGCACAGCAATCTTTCTTACATCCTGCGCAAACTTCTCGTCCGGTACGACCCTTTTCCAATCGTAACTACCCGGTTCGATATTAGCGGTTATCGTAGTCCACTGTCCGGGGACAAGCGGATAATTGTGGTTCATCTCCACAAATTTCCAGTTATCGCCGACCGTCAGTATGAGTTTTGCTTTCAACCCTGCCGGTGCTTCTTTGGGCAGATATATGTCCACGCTGATAACCCTAAACGAGCTGAGATCCAAATACTGTTGTATCTCAACCAAACTGGCGGACCAGGCTTCGCCCGGATATTCGGTCGCTATCTTCATGCTCGATTTACCCTCACTACTGATATCCTGCGAGACCGATACCCCTTTGGCAATGTAGTCCACTTTATCTTTAGACCATTGCGGTATCTCCCACCCCTGAAGATCAGTTTCAAAACCGTAATATGTTCTTTCTTCAGTTATCGGTTTTTTAGAAGGACCCGGTACCGTCGCTGGAGCTTCTCCGGCAACTTGAGTTGTTTTCTGTTCCGTTCCCGTAACAGGAGCCGCTGTTTCGCTCTTTTTCCCGCAGCCGGCGAACGCCAAAGAAAGGACAACAGCGCATGTCACACACAAACTGGTAAAATTTTTCATAACTTCTCCGTTTTCCGTTCTGAAATTTTATATAACCCGCGTCGGATCCCTGTGAAGAGATCCGGCGCAGAAACACAAAACACCCGTTATTTTATAAGTCTGATGTTATCGATGTATATCGAACCGGAATATACGGGTTTGCCTTCCGAAACCACCCTTATATCCATCTTTCTTACGTCTCTTCTGAACTTATCGTCTACCTGAACTCTTCTCCAGTCAATGCTTCCCGGCACTAAACTGGCCTGGACCGTCACCCACTGACCCGGGATCAATTCAACGTCTTTGCTCATCTCTACCCACTGCCATGTATCGCCTACCGTAAGTATCATTTTAGTCTTAAGTCCGGCAGGAGCTTCAGCAGGAATATAAACGTCATACGCGATAGCTGTGTAGTCACTCCAGTCAAAATACTGCTGAACTTCTATAATAGCGCCCGACCAGCTTCCACCCGGAAAAGCCGCTACTATTTCCATGGCCTGCGTACCTTCTTTTGTAACAGTTTTCGTTACCTTTATTTCTTTCTGTACATGATCCGGTTTTTCATAAGCCCATTCAGGAACATCCCATCCCTGAAGACCGTTCTCAAAACCAAAAATCACTGATTCTTCAGCAAAAGCAATATTCGCCGAAAGCGCCAAAGCCAAAACCGACAACAATAGACTCTTCTTCATCGCACCTGCTCCTTCTCTTTTAAGATTTTATTTTTTCCCCGCAAAAGCACTATTCCACTTTTTAACAACCTCTTCCGCCTTCTTCCCGTTTACCGTAAAACCAAGCGGACTCCATCTTTCCTGAGGCATATACTGCCACAGGTTATACCCCTTGAACCAAGGCCTCTTGCTGAACACAGAAAAAGTGGCCTCAAGACAATCCGCCTGTTCCTGCTGATCCTCGGTATTCGTAACAGCAACCCACGGTTGTCTGTTTGTACCGTTAGTCGAAGTATAACCGACTTCGGTAAACACTACCCCTTTATCCGTCAGGTTCTGCGCCTTAAGCCATGTTTCGATCTCATCAGCTACTTTATTCCACCCGGCAATAAGTTCATCAGGCGTCGGATCATTCTTAGATGTTATCGGAAAATACGCATCGATCCCGATATAGTCCAATTCGTTCCAAAAATTCACCCCCTGATATTCAGTCCAGTTCGCGGAATACGTTAATAAACCTTTGTATACACCGCGGATCTTCTTTATGATCTCCTTCCATTTATCCAACCATGGTCCAAAAGTCGTCCCTTCCAATTCCGTACCGACGGAGAACGCGTCTACACCGCTCTGCTGTGCGAATACGGCATATTTCATTACCATGGCCTCGTAGGATTTGAACCACGGCTCTGACGGAAGTATGTTTATCCTTGCCTCATCTGTCCGCGGATCAACATGCATTTTAAGAACTACCCTGAGCCCTATTTTATGACATATCTCGACGGCGTGTTTCAGCGATTCTACGGAAGGCGTATCGCCGCCCGGACCGTCATTCGCAAACACGTTATCCGACTCGATCGTATCCTGATATGTCGGGACCATTATAGCTATCGTATCAAATCCGTTCTGTTTAAGTTTGGCCAGCGTTATATCCGACGCCGGGTTTAAAAGCTCGTCCACGGTCCATGAGGTATATACCACTCCTATCTGAAATGGTTTATCTTTCATGGACGTCACAGACGAGTTCAACGATTTAACAAGTTCTTCCGCTTCTTTAACCTGAGCCTCACTCACACCTTTTGAAAGATACTCTTTTTTCGATATTTTCGCATCCGTATTCCCGGACTGAGAACCGTAAAATTCGGCTTCCCATATAGATATGCCCCAGGAATCGTCCACTCTGGCGACGCCTTGTATCTTTATATACCGGCACTTCACCGGGGAGAAAGAAGCTTCCATAGCGTTACCCTTGCAATTCTCTTCGTTATAGACTTCTTTCCAATTCTGAGCGTCGTCCGAAACCATTATTTTATACTTCGTCGCATGTGCCTTTTCCCATCTGATTATCACGTTACTGACTTCGCGCTGTTTCCCGAAATCAAAATATATCCATTCGGCGGAACTTTCATAACCACTTGACCATCTAGTCAACATATCGCCGTCAACAGGCGCCATCGGATCCGGAGCCGGAGCCCAATCCGGAGTCTGGTCAAAGCTGGAAGCTTTCGCCGCTGTTACCGGCAGATAATACAATTCGTTAGCACCGGCAGCCGCCTGATTCGCGCCTTCGGTGGCATTTGTTCCGCTGCATCCGGATATGGCAAAAGCCATACTTGATAACACCACTGTTGTCATACATACAATTCTCTTCATTGATAGAAACCTTCCTTTTCCCTTTCTTGAATTATCCTCTTAACCCAGTCATAGCGATGCCCTTGATGATATATTTCTGGAACATCAGATACATAACAAGCATAGGCAGCGTGGCTACCACCGCGCCCGCCATGACCATCGCATAATTTGCGCCGAACTGACCCGTCAGAACGGCTAGCCCGAGCGGTATCGTTCTCATTTCACTCGCGTGAACGATAACAAGGGGCCACACAAAATTATTCCACTGCTGCAAAAAAGTAAAGATCGCAAGCGTCGCCAAAACCGGTTTTATAAGCGGCAATATCACATGCCAGTATATCCTAAACTCGCTACACCCGTCCATCCTGGCTGCGTCAATGAGATCGTCCGAGATACTGTAAATATATTGCCGGTTTAAGAACACGCCAAAAGCGCAACACGCCATAGATGGTATGATCAATCCCTTATACGTATTCAACCATCCAAGATTTTTCACTATAATAAATCCCGGGATCACATTTACCTGCCATGGTACCATAAGTGACGCTAAAAAAATAAAAAATATCTTGTCCCTGCCCCAGAAACGATGTTTGGCAAACGCATATCCGGCCAGAGACGTCGCAAATACATTGAACAATGTTATACATCCGGCCACAAATACACTATTCAGAAGATACCTGAACATCGGTACCATCGTAAAAAGATCTTTATACGGCTCGGCCGTTGGATTATGGACCACAAAACTCGGTGGAAAGGCCTGTATTTCTTCCAAAGGTTTTATGGACGTGACAAACATCCAGACATACGGGATGGCCATGGTCACGGCACCGATGATAAGCAACACGTATATGGCCGCTATCACCGTACTGCCCTTACCCATATCAAAACCCAACTCCAGATCCTGTTCCTGCTTATCCAACATCAGTCGATTTCCCCGGAAATCAATAATGGATTTCCTGCTCTTTAATAAATCGTTTGTTCATCACGGTCAATATAAACACACAAAAAGCGACGATATATGCTATCGCTGACGCGTATCCCATTTGAAATTTCTGGAACCCTTTATCGTACATATACGCCACGATCGTAAGCCCGCTATTAAGCACGCCGCCGATACCGCCCTGTCCGCCGGTCATGACATACACCTGCTCGAATACCTGAAAACTGGATATAAAACTCATAAGGAAAACAAACACGATCGTCGGCCTCAATAACGGTAGTGTCACATCAAAAAACTTGCGCCAAAACCCAGCGCCGTATATCTCGGCTTCCTCGTACATCGTCTTCGGTATGGTCTGCAGTCCAACAAGGAAAAGTATCATATTATATCCGATACCTGCCCATATAGACATTATCATGATTGGCGGTAATGTCCATTCGGGGCTTGCCAGCCAGTCTATCGGTTGAACGCCGAACTTCATGATGAAATAATTCAAAAGCCCATATTTCTCACCCGCGTACAGCCATTTCCATATCACGGACACCGCGACTACCGACGTAATGGTCGGCAGGAAAAACATCGATTCGAAGAAATTCTTGAATTTGATCTTTTGATCCACCGCGACAGCGAGCAAAAGCGCTATAAATATGCCTACGGGCACAACCCCCAGCACGTAAAAAGCGGTATTCCCCATGGCCTTCCAAAAGACCGGATCATGAAAAAGTATATTCCTGTAGTTATCCAAGCCTACGAATTTTGGAGGATGAACGACATCATATTGCGTGAAAGAGAGAAAAAAAGAAATGAACAAAGGGATCAATTGGAATACAGCGAACAGAATTAACGGCAGGGCGATGAACATATACGAACTTTTCTGCCGGTTAAGTCTTTTTAAAAATGTTTCTTTTTCCATTAGCCTTCTCGCGTTGTTCAATTAAATACTTTGTATAATTATAATGTCTAGGCTGTTATATTGTACAAGAAAACCCTATACCTGTCAATTAACCGCCGGGTGAAACCCTTGTGTTCCTAACAAGAATTACCGACGTCCGCCAGTAATTGGAATATCCTCATTCTACCGGCGTAAATATATCGAGAAATTGTGCGCCTTTTTCGGAATATACGTCGAAAGAACCGCATGAAACTGGCATTATAAGCATCTTACCGTCAGCTGACGCTTGCGGGATACGATAATTTTTACCGCCGCATGCAACAAACGCGGGCCCCTTAACCGCGACCAGGACATGGTAACTTTTTACATCCCGGTACTCAGTACGGGCTCTACCGGACATCGTTACCCTGTGTACGGCCATACCCTTTTTCTCAAACCCTCCAGGAAGCCTTTCTACCTTAATATAGGCAGTTTTCTTTACTACACCAGGTTTTTCCATTTTCCATATTTTTGAACACATCTCCCCCACACGGTCGAGATCAAGTTTTTTACTGGCTCCGGCACGCGGATAATCCGGGAAATAATATCTAACCGGATAAGTAGCTCCGTCCTCCAAAGACTGAGTAGGTCCCGCGATCTGAGGTTCAATGATCTCTATGCCGGCCCCAAGCGCGTGTAGCGTTCCCTGCGGAACAGGAATAACATCTCCTATTTTGACCTTAAGGACATTATAAAAAGACTCTACCTTCTTTTTGCTGACAAGAAGACTTGCCAGAAGCCGTTTGATATCGGCCTTCCCCTTCACTTTTTGCGCGGCTTTTATTACATCCTTTTCTTTATCGAGCTGTTTCCCATATCCGGACTTTTCCAGCCCATCAATAAGCGCATTGAGATCAGAGCCGAATTCTTCAAGGGCTTTACGGTATTCTTTTTTTATACCGCTGCCGTATTTTTTTATCATACGCGGATTGAATCCGATAATGAGCGACGGCGTCTTACCGGCGGATTTTTTATCTATGCCTGTCACTACCCAAAGTTCGTTCTTGGCGTCATGGAACTGCATTGACAACCTGCCTTTAGGCGTAAGTATCTTTGTAAGCGGCAGGAAATGCCCGTATTTTTTTACTACTTTTTCGCCCAATACCAACCCCGGAGCCGCGGCGACAACATCACATAGTCTTACTTTTCCACCCTGGCCTGATATTACCGAACTTTTTTCGCCTTTTTCCGCTCCATACCAGTATTCGCCTATACCTTTAACACCCCATACCTTGGGTTCTTTGTAAGGTTCTACGTATATCGGTGTACCGTTTTTTATCGCTTTCACAATTTTACCTTTCTTTTTGGGCGGGGAAACCCCGCCCCTACATAATCATCGAATCTCTAACCCCTGTCATGCCCGAACGCTTTTATCGGGCATCCATAACATTAAATCGAATCTCGAATTTCGAATCTCTA
>DAONGE010000021.1:20630-44636 GCA_035403965.1 Candidatus Omnitrophota bacterium
ACGCTTTTATCGGGCATCCATAACATTAAATCGAATCTCGAATTTCGAATCTCTAAACCCTGTCATGCCCGAACGCTTTTATCGGGCATCCATAACATTAAATCGAATCTCGAATTTCGAATCTCTATCCTATCCGGATTGGGCGGATCACGATCCGTCCTTACGATTATTTCTTTGCCGCCGCTTTAGCGATAGCCGGGATTATACTGTTTATACCCATCTCAACTATCCCTCTCGCGCGTTCAGGCGTTCCCGCGATAGCGTAATTCCTGAATTCCGGAGCATTCCCTGAAGGTCTAAGATGAGAAATCTCCCCGTTCGAGAATATCATTCTTACTCCGTCAGTATAGTTGACGACCACTATATCCGAAAATCCGTCTTTAGCGGTGAAAAACGCTTCCACGCGTTTTTTAATTTTAAATCCTTCTCCGTCAGAACCGGTCTTTTCCACGCGCCCGTCCTGATACATTACAACAGCCTCGGAATTATTCGGGAACTGTATCTTTTTTATATTTCCGTCTTCCGGTGATAAAAAGCTTATGATCGCCCTTCCCGACTCGACCGGAAACTCTTTTTTTCTGTCGGCATGCGTATATCTTTTAGGCAATTCGTCTAGAAGCGCCGACACCGTCGTTCTTCTTTTAGCGGCCATCAAAGTAACGGCTATAAGCGGCAGCGCCGCGTCCCGCGTCGGCAGAGCCTTAAGCGTGTTACCGTTTATAGTGATATCGCTACCCAGCAGAAATCCGCCGTTCGACTCCCAACCGCAAACTTTCCATACAGGATTATTCTTGCCATGCGCCGATATGGAACCGTTCATGCCCGCTATAACATACGGCGAACCTATTTTTGTCGAAAAAAGTTCAGTCCCTTTTTCTTTAAGCACCATCGATATCGCATCGTTCGCGCTGACAGGCACGGAAACGGACGAAATGTTGACGCCCAATTCTCCGAGGCCAAGAACGGTCAAAAGCCCCAGAATATCTCCGGTAACGTACCTGACCTCATCCGTAGGCTTCCCGTTATCGTAAACACGATACACAAGAAGCGGCCGATCCGAATCCCCGTCCATCGATATACCTGTATCGAGTTTTTTCTTGTTCATTACCTCTTTGAAAACCGCCATAGTCCTGGCCGACACACTTTCGGTATCTACCGGAACAAATTCCTTGCTTCTAAGGGACACAGTCTCTGTCCGTTTTTTTCCGTTTTCATCCGTGTATTTTATTTTAATTTTACCGGTCGGGGCGAAAATAGCCGCACCGATCCCTTTGAAAATATCATTGATCAGATCCCTTCCAACGGCCGAATGCTGATAAAGAAAGATCTCCGCACCTTTCGAAAAAGCAGTTTTCCCGAAAACTTTTTTATAACGCTCAGTGTACAATTTAGCCGAGGGTCCCGCGTATTCACCTTTTTTTATAAGTTTTTTCGCCGTCTTAACGGATGCCGGTTTGAACATACCTTTCGCGTTAAAACGCGATTGCTTATCGGGCATAAGATATACTTTTTTGCGTTCCTCCGCTACCCCGGAGAGTATCCCCTTCTCGTCGGATTTCAACACTTCGCCCGATATCTTGGTGAATTTTATGCCGTTCCTGTCGGCCGGGATGTGACTTCCGGTGACCATGATACTGGGAATGCCTTTTTGAATGGCGTAATTCGCTAGCGCCGGGCTTGACACAAGACCTTCATCATCAACCTTCCCACCCATATCGCGCACAGCCATCGCGACCGCGGCTTTTATCCTTGGGCTGGAAGGACGCCTGTCGCAGCCTACCGCCACGACACTGCCTTTTTTAAATTCCCCTATCGCCGCCAGATAAGCAACAAACCCGCGGGTATTTATATAACATTCCATATCCGTCATATTATCGACAGTATCCCTTAATCCGCTGGTCCCGAAACTCAGTTGTTTGAATTTTTTAGATATTTTATCGATCATCTCTATATTTTCCATAGCAACCTTTCTTCGCCTTTCAAGTTCATAAAGATCCGCACCGGACATCATCTCGTACGCTTTAAGGAAAGACATTATATTACCCAAAACAGGGACATTGTAAACATTATTTTTATCCTTAAGATCCATCCCTTCGAAAACCGTCATATCTACCGGACCTTCCGGAGTCAACATCGTTCCCTGCCGCATCCCTTCGCCCAGCGATAAAATATCCGCTGTGCTCCCTATCGACCTATATAATCCCGAATCCGTTTTGAGTTCAGTCCTTCCGGTTCTGTAACAAAGCACGGCAAAAGCCTTGTTCATTTCAAGATCACCGAAGACAGAATCTCTTATCACGCTGAACTCTACACGGCCGGAACCGGTTATGCGGCTATTGATGACAACCGAGTCCGTAATATCCACATCAGGGCTTATGTAGGAATTTACGATAATATTGCCGTTCTTATCACGTTTATCGGGGATATTCTCTATCCTACGGGCGATGATCCCGTTACAGGTATCTTCGTTCACATACATATATTTTTCACGCATGTGATCGTGCTGCCCGATATCCAGCCAGAAAACGTCCGGTCCGAGATCGACGGTCTTTATATTCATTTCCCGGCCGTGCCTTTCCCTGAAGGCCTCGCGGACAATATTTATTTTTTCAAAAAAGTCAGGGATCATCCCGTCTGGTCCCGCAAACTCCTGAAGTTTTTTGTCACGGCTGAGCACCTTATCCCAGACAGATCTGTCGCCGCGCGCCGCGAGCGCCATAAAAACATACGGATCAAAATCAAAATAAACACCTTCTTTTTTAATTTCATCCCTAAAAACATTGTGCGCGATATCAAGGACATCGTAAGAAACCGCCACAGGCCCAAGACTTACACCAGCGTGATACTCGCCGTCCTCGCCGGGTTTGATCCCATATGCTTCAAGTTCCGTAACCAGTTCGGTCCTTTGTTTACGCGAAAGCTGTGCCATCACGTTATTTTCTTTATCGGATATCACCCATTCGCGGACGTTAGCCAGTTTTTCGGTAACCTTGATAACGGACACAAATTTTATGACGTCATGGTCCTGGAAAGCACATCCCAATGGCGCCTTAGTAAGATCTATAGATGGGATAATGGTCTGATCTCCCCATTTATTAAGAATGCCACGAAACCCGCCTTTTTCGATATATTTGGCTACCGGCGTAAAGAACATAAGGGCCTCTTCTATCTCAGAAAGATAGACACGCCCTTTTTTCTCATTTGCGGAAGAAACGATGATGGCCGGTTTACACCCGCCTTCCATCTGCGTGAACGGAGAAACCCGCTCGCCGCGGCCGAACAGCATTCCAATAACCGCGACAAAACCGCGATAATCGATGTTTTTTTGTGAAAGGGTATCTCTCAAACGTTCGTAGGCAAGAAGCGTTCCCAGAAAATTTCCGGCTCTGTTTTTTTTGCCTATTTTCTCGGCAAAGGACAAAAGAACCGTGCTTTTATCTTTATTAAGAATGTACGGGATCGCGACCGATATCTTTTCTTCCCAAAATTTACAGGTATTATCATTACCGGAAACAAGGGTAAGTACCTTTATATTCCGGCTTTCCGCGACATTTCGCCGTGCGAGATCTATGTTTGACAATATATTTTTGAGATTCTGCTTAGTCATTGTTCGCTTAGTATATGCCAAAACCATCGGTTTGCCAAGACCGATATGGGGCGCAATCGGCAATATGGGAACACTCTCAAATCTCTTAGCAAAGTTACACAATTCGCGGTCAAGCGAATCACCGCCGTAGCTAAATAAATTTTCAAATAGAGGCGAAGGCGAATGGCGCGAACCATTCTTAAGTTAATTGCCGGGGTTCACTCAAGTGCCCTATTTATTGAAAACATTGTCCTATATTGGCTCCCCGGGGCGGATGTTCGAGCATCGCATCTTTCGATGTTGTGCCAAACAACATTGAAAGGAGACACGCAGAATGTCCGCCGCGGAGAGCCAGAGGGGAAATGCTTTACTAAAAACAAAAAAGGCTGGAAGGGGGCTCCCAGCCTTTTTTCCGGCCATTGTCGCCGGCTTGTTATAGGCCCGTGATTACACGGACCACATAATTTTTCTTCTCTGCTCAAGCTGACTTGAAGCATCGAAGGGCTTCATCGGCATATTCAAAAGAAGTTTTTTAACGATATTCGTCATCCACACAAAAGGATCCTTAGTGCTGAGATCCACCGGAATCCTGCCACTGACGCTTTTAGATACCTCATCGAGCGAAAGTAACAAATATAAATCCTGCAATTCTACCGGATTCTGCGTGAGCTGCGACATTACCTGCTGCATATTGATCGCCAAAGTACTCCCATCATTTATATCTTTTTCAGTAATGGCCGCCTGCAAAAGACCTGTACCCAAAACTTCCCTAGTAAAAAACCACCCTTTTCCCTGAAGATCGGAGTTATCGTCAAACTCCTCAAGGTTAGCCATGGCCAAAACCCTGACTTGCGGAGCGTTCAAAAAGCCCTGCAATTTGCTATCGCTTTTATCCGCAGTATTTATGCTTTTCGCCGTCGCGCCAAGTATCGCGACCGACCCTTTTCTTATAGAAGACGCGAATTTAGCCGCTCCGGTCAACCCCTCGGTCAGGTTATAATTCGCTATTTTCACAAGTTTGGTCTCTTTTGTCCTGTTATCCTTACTGGCCCTATCCAAAGTAGCCTGCAAAATATCCCGTTTACCGGTCGCTGTGGCCAAATCTTCAACAAATCTATTTATCATGTTTTCATGCCACTGTGCACTGCCTACACGTGATCCATCGCCCTTTATGAACATTTCAGACGGTAAAACAAAATCTGTAGTTTGCTTAATTATAGCGTCAAAATTATCCGCGACATATCTGTGTATATTGTATATCAACCTTTCTTCCGGACTGTATTCATATATCACCTTAAACTCCACACCTTCTTGGCTTACCTTTTTGATCCTGTATCCTTCAGTAGGGATGTTATACACATTAGTTCCGATGGTAATGCTCTCCGGAATTATCGCTATATTGTCACCCGCTTTAACAACATCTGAGATCGCATGCCCTTCGGCATCGGTAATAACAAATTCCCCTTTTTCAACGAATATCATATGATCCCGGGTTGATACCCCACCTGTCGAATTCAGAACATTAAGAATAGGCAACACGTCTTTCGACGAAGTATCAGATTGATAGATCCTCACAATATCCGTCATTCTGCTCCCGCCGGCAGACGGCATTTCATGCCTACCAATAGTGCGATACGCGTATTCTGTCTCTCCACCCGGCAACTCGACCTTCTCCGCGCTGGTCACGAAAGGCATACGAAAACTTTCTGAAAGGGGCGCTCCGGTTGCCACGGGTTCTATCCAGGAAGCTCCCGCGTTTGACATTTCCTGCATAAATCGTTTTGCTGTCGGTTCCTCTCTATCGGACTCTGTTTCCGTGGCGTAGTACATTGCGTATGTTTCTCGAATAAAATCCTGAAGTTCTTCGAACTTACGCATCCCTTCCTGAACGTTTTTAGCATTCACGGACTGAAGCACTTCATTAACCGCACGACGGCTCTGTGAAGCGTTCTGCCCCAGTATCATTTCCTGATAAAACACAGTCTCAGCCACATCATTCAGAACATCCGGGGATACTTCCCATGTTTTGGACACATCTTCACGCATACTGACGATATGGTCTTTCGCAGCCTGGCCGAAACGCCTGTCCGTAAAGATCATATTCTCCATATGCAAGATACTTCCCTGCGCGGCCATTATCGGACGGATGTCATACCGCCCCCCTTCGTAAGCATTGATCCACTCTTCTTCGGTCTGACCCGGAGCATACTGTGGGACCACTATACCAAGGGATATCTTTATGTGCATTTCTTCATGCCCGGCCACTATTTCTTTTTGAGCGTCAAGCAACTTATCGAATTGTGACTGCAATATATAAAAACGTTTATCAACCTTGTCATACCCGATCTTTCCTTCTGCAAACTGCTGTCTCGTCCCTCTCGTACCAGGAACGCACAGAACATCCAACGGGGCACCAACCGCTTTGGCGTTCTTATAATACTCTTTATCACCTAAAACCACAAAAACGCCGTTCGCGGCAGAGACGTCTTCCGCCTGTCCCGACTTTATCGTAGCCGCTATAGCTTTATCTGTCGCTGTTTTTTCCTCATCGGTCAACATACCTTTATGTATCGCCTGCCTCATGGTTCCTTCGCCGGGCGACTTGGTTTTTCTATATTCATCAAATTTTTCTTTCGCGATACCGGTCACCAAAGCGACCGTGCTCTCCAAGATCGGACCTTTGTATTCCGCATATTTACTCACATATATCGAGAAAAGGATGTTCCAGTATTCATCATCCTGCAGGAATTTCGCCCACTGTTCTTCAGCGGCTTTTTCGCCATACGTCTCAACCATCTTCGCACTGACTTCGCCCAACCATTCACGCGTAAAACGTTCCACTATCTGTCCGAACAAAGCCCGGGCATGTTCCTCAACCGTCTCGGCTCCCGTCGCTTCAACCTGCCCGATAGCCTCAGACCATTCTTTAAGCCTCGCGTCGTTATTGACAAAAAGACCGACCGTAAAAGCTATCCTGCAAAGCGGGGCAAGCATCTCCCCTTTTGCCGTCTGATTGGTCGCATCTTTCTTCGACCCCGGCATAGCCGCGCCCGGAAGGGCGTTCTCGGTTATGATATCCTCTATGGATGTTCTCTGGTTGGTAAGCACCTGAATGTACGGTGTTTCGACGTCTTTTGTTATTTTCGGCATAACGACCACATACGAAATACCTTTAGACTCGAGAAGACTTTTCATCCCTCTTGTGTGGAATCCACCGGTAATAAGAACGCTTACTTTTTTGTTCTCTTTTTCCATCTCGTTCAGCGTGTTATCGATAATGGTGTTGTCCCTTTTCATCGCCACTTCGTAAAATTCGACCATGTTCGGAATATTGTCCGAAATAACGGACGGGACCGTGCCTATCGAGTAATTCATGTTATACTTGTCGCACATCTTGCCAAGGAAATTCACTACATCCTCGATTTTTGTATCCTTCGTATCGTTCTTGAAAATATCGTAGTCGTCGTTCGTAAGCTCGATGTTTATCAGGTTGATGTACATATCGAGCATTCTGGAATATTTATCCAGAGCGCGCTGTGTATCGTCCTTTATCAGGATGTTCTTAAGCGCTATCTCTATCGCATCGAGTTCCTTGAAAAGCTTCTCGTTGTTTATGCCGG
The DNA here is from genome assembly GCA_035403965.1 of Candidatus Omnitrophota bacterium. Classification (GTDB taxonomy): domain Bacteria; phylum Omnitrophota; class Gorgyraeia; order Tantalellales; family Tantalellaceae; genus DAONGE01. The sequence goes on from DAONGE010000021.1 coordinate 27,837, forward strand.
AATATATTTTGGTATAAAGGTAGTAATAAAAAAGGTTCGGGAACTTCTCCAACATCGGGATATTGAATTCTTTAGCCTTTTCCCTTAAGAAAGAATAAAAATCCACGGCCTCGATATGGCCTTTTTTGAATTTGATACTGTACGCTACAAGCTCGGCCATGCCTTTTTTGGTGAGCTTCTTTCCTAAATAGTCTATGAACTGGCTTCTTTCCTGGTCGACGATGTCGAAATTGATCTTCTTTTCATACTCCAGCGTATTAACGAGTTTCTCAAAGTTAGGATAAATCTTGAGGGCGACGCCGTTCTTGCCCATCGCGATATTAAGATAAGCGGCGAATTCGCTGAGCTGTACGGTCTTATCCTTGAAACCCCTTATCTTCGTATCAAGTTCCTTCAGCGGTGCCGGGTATATCGTGTCCTTGACCCTATTCGCTACCGTACGCACATCCTTCAGATATGTTTCCATCGTGGTTTTGTACGGATAAGTTTTCGTGAAGGCTTTGAGGTTCTTTACGTAATATTCGCGTGTCTCCGCGCCGTAGATAGTTCCGGCGTAATCCGAGGTGATGGAAAAAAATTCGGCGCCGGTGATCTCGCCTTTTTTCATAAAATAAGTCGCGACTTCTTTGCGTATTTCAGCGTCCGGGAAAGCCTTGAACCATGTTGTATCTACTATCCCCTCGGCGCCTTCAACGGATATCATATCGACACCGCATTCACGCACAAACTGATCCAGCATTTTGTTGATATTGCTCTGCGCCTCGAAATTACAATGCGCGTCCTGGATATGGATAATGACTTTATCGTTTTTGCCTTTGTATCTGTCTTTCACAGTACCGCAATCGATCGCGACACCAATGTCTTCGACGCTAACATCGGCAGGAGTGGCTGTTTTAACCACGGCCGGCGCATCGGTCTTAACTTCCGCTACCGGTGTGGCGAATACTACACCATAGCACGAAAAAGTAAACACCAAAAAAAGATTTATTACTTTTCCAAGTATGGATTTCCTAAAATTACACTTTATCATATTCCGTCTCCTTGAATTTTCGAAACGTAATCCAAATTTTCAATATCGATCACGACCTAACTCGCTTTTTAATCGCCTATGTACAATATAATTATAACCAAATATGCAAGTAGTGTCAATTAAAGGTTCAAACTTTTTTACACCTTAACCTAAAAGCTCGCCTTATACTGATCGTTCGATATTACTTTCTATCAAACGGTTCACTTTGTCCATCATATCCACATTTATCCTGGTAACAGGCAAAACAAACTGTATTTGCCTAGCCAATTGATCTATATTTTTAATTTGCCCTAATGAAAAATCTTTACCTGTAAGGAATTTATAAACCTTAAGCAGTTCTCCGACATTCTCGCTTTGAAGGGCCCTAAGCGCCAAAATGATCCCCTCAATCTGCAGTATCAAGCCATCCCCTTCTTTACTGAAAGCCAGAGCCTTCATCCCAAGTTCAGACTGGATCTTACCTACAAATTTTTTGTTAGAACAAGCGACATCGAATCTGACCTGATATCCTTTTTTCCCATATTCTATTTCTTTATCGGCTTTGATCCTCGCCAATTCCGCAAAAAGCTCCTCTTCCGAATCAGGATCCTCGACTGAAAGACATATTATTTTTTCGGAACATTTTTTATTCCTGGTTTTCTGCTGAAGTCTCTTTAGAATATCTTTTTGACCGCTTGGAAGTATTGAATCCGCGACTATATGGCACAATACGGTCTGACCCTGTACATCAGACGCATATTTAGTGTACCTGCAGTTTTCAATATGTATCTCATTGGATCGCTCCATAACCCGCACCGTATCAATATTCACTTCTTCCGGTAACGCCTCCACTCCTACCGCGGGCTTGGTAGCGGATATAACCGCGAACTGGTTAACCAAAACCTCCAGCTCCGACAATTCTATACCAAAATCCTCGTCAACTTCATTCCCGCCGTTAGCGATCGTAATATCCTTATACCCTGCTCTGTTTAGCAAACCCTTATACTTCTTCATGGCAAATTTATAATAATCGTCGGGGATAATATGCAAGTTAGTCGATCCTCTTAAGTATTTTTTATTTTCGGCCATTGACTCCATTTTCACCGTTTCATCCATCGTACGACCGATTATTATCAGCTTCCCTCCGGGTTTAAGATGCCTCCACGCCTGTCTAAAGAATTCCATCCTTCCCTCAGCATTAAAAAAACAAAGGACATTTGCCGCGGTTATATAATCGAATAGTTTAGGGCTGCCGTCAGCATTCCGGAACTGTTCATCAAGATTAAACATATCTCCAAGGACATACGAGACCGGCACATCCTTATATTTCTCCCCCATTCTTTTTTTAGCGACATCCAGCATCTGAGACGAATGATCCATAGCCGTGATCTTAGTAGCGCCCGCTTTTATCGCGGCTTCAACTATCAATCCGCTTCCTGAAGCACAATCCAGTATTTCCGCGTTTTTAATATCATCCTTCAACACCACGTCGGTGAACACGAATTGCGCCGCGCTTTGCGCCGCACTGACTTTGTCTAATCTATATTCATGAGCATTATAGTCCGAAGAAGAATAATCAGCCCCCCAGTAACCGAAATTATTGTTTATATTATCGAACAAAACACCTTCAAACCCGGGATAATCAAGAAAATGCGTTTCCTTTCTGTCTATTCCCAGTTCTTTCAATTCAGCGTCGCTAAGCGTTTCATGCTCCCTGAGGAATATTGCGTGCATCGATTTTCGCTCTTTACGGAAATTAATAACAACATACCTGCAAACACGGCCGCTACATTTGATCCTAAACCATTTAATGAAATCCTCAACTTCAACATTACCGTCTGAAAAAGCCATGTTGATCTTCTCTATCTCTTTGCATACAACACCGTCACGAAAATCATCCTGAAAAATCAAATCGCGTATTTTTCTTGTAATCATCAGTACTGTCGCGATATCGCGGAAAGGCAATCCGTTCCCCTCGAAAAATGGCCTAAGATTGGATTCGGCGGCAAGATCATTAGATGGAAATATGGGACCAACATCAATCATTTTATGGGCATCGACCGGACATATGTCCTGGCAGACAAATGTCAGCATAATCGCAACCGCGATAATACATCGCGATCTTCGGATATTATTATCTTTTTTTTGTGCGTACATTTTCAGATCACCGTTTGCCCGACAAAAAATATCCCGATTTATTCTGAATATTCACCTCAATTTCTCTATGCTCACGCCCACAATAAGTATCCTATATGCAATGTAAATTATAACATAGAGAGCTTTAAATAAACATTGGTATTTTGTACTTTTTTAAATGCTAACAACATGAACCCCACCCACCCCCATTTTTAACCCAGATTTCCCTTGTAAAAACACCCGGTTAATACTACAATTGCATCTATCTAAAAATCATTATGAAAGGACTGTTATGCCATTGTCAGCCGGTTTAGTAGGATTGCCGAACGTGGGAAAATCCACGATATTCAACGCATTGACCAGCGCTAAAGCCGCGGCGGAGAATTATCCTTTTTGCACTATAGACCCAAACCACGGCGTTATAACCGTTCCGGATCACAGACTTAGAAAAATAACCGAGCTCTGCCCCACTAAAAAGGTAGTACCCACATACATCGAGGTAGTTGATATCGCCGGCCTTGTGAAAGGCGCTTCGCAGGGCGATGGCCTTGGGAACCAATTTCTGGGACACATAAAAAATGTCGACGCGATCATACACGTCGTCCGGTGTTTCGAGAACGACGATATCGTCCATGTTGAAAAATCCATAGATCCGATACGCGACATAAACATCATCGAAACGGAACTCATGCTGAAAGACATGGAAACAGTCGACAACGGTATCAAACGCGTCCAAAAAAACACTAAATCCGGCGACAAAGAAGCCAAGGCGAAACTGGCCGCGTTCGAAAAAGCGAAACAGGCTCTGGACGCCGGGAAACTGATAAGAAACGCGATAACCGATGAAAAAGACCTGAAAGAACTTTATGAGTTATTCCTTTTAACTTCAAAATCTATAATATACGTCGCCAATGTTGACGAAACAGCCCTGGCCGACAAAAACAACAAACACGTTAAAGCGCTGAGAGATCACGCCGTTTCCTCCGGCGCCGCATGTGTGACCATATGCGGAAAGATCGAAGCGGAAATAGCGGAGCTTGCCGAATCGGAACGCGGGGAATTTCTCGCGAGCATCGGATTAGAAGAACCAGGCCTGAACGTACTTACCAGAACGGTATACGATATTCTGGGCCTTGCTACTTTCTTCACCGCGGGCCCCGATGAAAACCGCGCCTGGACCATAAAAAAAGGCTTTACGGCGCCTCAAGCGGCCGGCGTGATACACTCCGACTTCGAAAGAGGTTTTATCTGTGCCGACGTTTACACTTTAAGCGACCTTGAAAACTACAAAAAGGAAAGCGCTATACGCGCGGCCGGAAAGATCAGGCAAGAAGGCAAAGAATACGTCGTCCAGGACGGGGATATCATGTTCTTTAAATTCAACGTTTAATCTTATATAACCTGGCAGATCTATCTTAACTAAACCCTAAAAAAACACCTGATCCAACGTAACGTTATTATAATGTTTTCTTCTTGATGCCCACAGTATCAAGCTTTACGCGAATTGCATTATAGCCTGGAGTTTTTCATACGCGTTATGTATCCGTTGTATACTCATTTTTAACACCGGAGGCAACGCATACAATTTTGAATAATAGAACCTGGTCCCGGGCCTGCCATTCACCATAAGATCAAAAACTTCCTCATTAAGCCCCTGTATATTCGCACCAAGTTTCTGATATATATTTAACACTCTCCCAAAAATAGTTTTCTTCGTCTTATCATAACCCGGATCTTTTTCCAGCCCGGCGAATTTTAAAGTGATCATGGCAAAACCGATGTTAGCCGCTGCTCCATAACTGGGGATATAACCCACACCGCTGACATCGCCTGACATCGCTACAACATATGTATCCTCTTTCATATCGCTAAACCTATCCATAGCTCTAGCATTCCCTAAATACAAATTCATCACTCCTTCCCCGGTATGAGGATTATTTATCCGCCCTATAAGCCCATCTGCATCAACACGCATTTTAAACGCAATATCCCGTATACACTCTTCTAAAACCGTCTTAGCTTTCTCACAAAAAACAGTGTCCTCTGTATCCTCCAATATATAACGCACGTCTAATCCATATCGATTATGCAATGCCATCATATATGCCATTGTGTTCATATTATCCCTAAGCTGGGATTCGATCTGTTGATCAGTCAAACCTTTCCTCTGCACAAGCGAGAGATCCGGATATAAATTAACAGGTTTACCCTTCAAATACTTTGAAGCATGCTCGGCGATATATCTCTCATCGTCCTGCTCTTTTTCTAAAAATTTATTTTCTGACGAAGTAAGCTGATTAAAATGATCATCGGCTGAAACAGTAAAGATATCGGCTGATATGCCCGCGCCTATCTCCCCGGTTTTGCCCCCTGCTTTTTCTATTATCGCTTCGGCTTTATCCGCCACATTTTCACCGCGATATCTTTCATACGCACCGCTACCGGTAAATATATCGGACGCCAGATGGGCCCAGCGAACGGCATCCTCATTACGCCCCATCCCCAACGCTATCCCTGCCGCATCAATAGCCATTTCCATGAACGCAGTTCGCACAATAGACATATATCTGTCGCCAATATAAGGCAGCCCCGTCAAGAGCACCTCCCGTGCCGACTCATATCGTTTCATAGTTCTTGCAGGATCGCTCTCACCGTACATATCCCCTAATTTCTCCGCAGCACGCACTTTTGACAGGACCATTTTCCCTGCCAGTTTTCCCATCATGTCTTTATATGCACCGGCCACATCCTTTGTGTTTTTGGCGTCCTGCACGTCAAAAAGAACAAGATCGCCCTTATTACGCCCTTCTTCCTTATGATCCTTCGTTACCAATAAACACTGTATATCGGAGATCGTTATACCATTATCCGATAAAGTACGAACGATCTTATCGATTCTTTCCAACATAGCCGTAGTTATAAGTTCATCCGCGATCTCAGGCGGGAGAGAACCCAATTCATAGCTATCCGGGATCAATTCCATGACCATAAAATAATTTTTATTAAGCCTCAGGCTCTTACCCATCTCCCCACTTTTCGAGTTCTCACCGATAGTTGATAACACTTCCGCGGGAATTTTAGCGTTCTTGTAATACTTGGGAGCCAGGTCTCGGAAAACCGCCATTGTATCCAACCAGTATGTTTCGTTCGCGAATACTGTTGCAGCGCTCTCTCCCGGCAAATAATAATCCGCCATCGCCGTATAGACCTTTAACGCGACATCCTTTTCTCCTCCATCTGGCATTTTCATGGTCGCCTTAAATACTTCGGCTGTCGAACCTGAACCAACCACCTCGCCTATCCGGTCTATCTTATACATGTTTTTGCTATTATCATCGGCCGGGATATCCCCACGATCAACCTTAACAAACGCCAAAAAATCCCCTTTTGCAAAAACTTCTTCATAGATCTTTTTATGGATATCACTGCCGACTATGGCCTTAACATCGCCTCCAAGCTGTTCTTCGGACCTTTCTGCGACGGAATATTCAACTCTGTAAAATGTATTTTCCTTATCCAACACCCGGAAATAGGCGGTAATCGATCCGGTCTCTTTGTCGGCATAAAAGCCATCATTCAGGAATTCAATCCTTCGCTTTTCCTGCCCGGAAGGAACACGTTCGCAGGTCTCTGTCAGAATACCATTAACCAATGTCGGATTTTTTCCATTCATCAAAAGACGCACTCCGGCAAAAGCTTCTAACGCTAACTTGCCCGGATTCTCTATACCGTCTTTATCGAACGCATTAAAAAGAGATTGAACCGCGATATTATCAGGACGAATATCGGCAAAACTACACATTGGAAAACATAATATCTGCGACAATATCATTACTATTGTCGTAATAGCAGAAATAAAACCACGTTGGTCTTTATTCATCTTTTTCATAAAGACGCCCCTTGCATCCCAATTTACCAAATATAGTATACCACCTCCTTTTCGTTAATTCAAGAAAAAGCTAGAAATTTTATACATCTCACACTAACTACAAACGGATAAAATTACGCTCGTATAAAGATTTCCCCGACCACCCTAATTGTACTCATCTATAACCTTCTCCGTATCCATTCGCATAAATCTATGCAGGCCAAAATAATATAAACATTCGCTTCAGTATTTGTTCAGTAAAAAAAACAGGGCGGGATGAATACCCGCCCTGTCCACGACAAATACTGCCTGTACTTTTTGTATTACGCTGCCCACATAACCTTACGCCTGTTGTTCAGCTCGGTCTCACTTACCCTCAATGCCACAACCGGTACAGACATTAATAATTTTTTGATGAACGCCATCCTATCAGACAAAGACCCTTCTAATACCGGCAACATGAATTTAAGTTCGTCTTTGCTGATATCGTCCCTTCCAGTAAAATATTTAAAGGCATTCATGATACTATGGAAAAGATCGGTCTCGTTAGCGATATCTTCCTCTGTCAACAACCCGATCTTAACGGCACTGGCAAGCATTTCCGTAACAAATGCCATTTCAATTTTATGTTCAGGCGCTTTCATGCTTACCATCCTGGCCAGCTTGACTTTACCCGATAATTCCGGCGACAATCTGTTTAAATCCTCAGGATTAACACTATCGCTCATGACAATAACATCGGTATACTTTGTTGAATCCAACATATTTGCCATAGTTTCGATGTTGTCAAAAGTCACAAAAGAAAGAAACTCTTCGCTGTCTGAAGTCGCCGATGGGTAAAGATTTTTCTTGAAGAATTTTTTATAGTTAGCGATGCCTCCCGGGGTTAACGGTTTTTCTATAAGCAGTCGCACCTTTTTACCGCTATCATTCTTTTCTTTCAATCTAGTGACGTCGTTTTCGCTCAATACCGCATTGTCAATAGCGTCATTTGCATCTTTTTGGACTTCATCATCAGTTTTCTGAGCGGTTTCACTAACCGCCATCGTATCTTCCAAAGTAAGCGCAGTAATACCTGCCTCAGAAGTTGCTTCTTCGGGCACAACATTTTCCAGCGCGTTATATGACTCTTTCACAGGATAGAACCTTAGCACTTCCGCCGCAGTATCAGACTCCAGAGTATATTCGCCCATAGTAGCCCACACCGGAACCCAGTCCCCTGCCTGCAAAACAACGTCATTGGCACCGGCCCTTTTAACGACCACAGACCCTTTTGTTACCAATAATTCATGGAAAGAATCCGTTACCGGCGCAATAGGGATACTACCGTTATTGTTAAGAACTATTTTTTCGGCAACAAAATATTTCTCCGCCCAAACAAGCGACGTCTGGTCTATCAAGGAGTACATTTTAGCGTTTACCGCGCCTTCCGGCGTAATATCCACAGGCTGCCGTATAAAATCTTCCGGCCGTGTCACTCTGTCGGTATAAAGCCCCTGTTCAACATATTTTCGTATATCCTGCTCAGTAACATCCTTACGCATTTTGGGCTTATTATTTTTCCCATCCCATACGATCGGGGTGTAAAAATCCGCAAAACTATACGTATCATTGGACATCTGTTGCGGTTCGATAAGAATGATATGCTTTTTCCCAGTCTCGTCGATAACCGACGTGATTATCCACGCTTCATTCTTAGGATACTCTTTAGTCCCATCAGCCTTATCAATTACTCTTGTAGGATGAGTCTGATGAGAAAGCCCAAAAATCGCGTGTGGATATCCCGCAGGTGACAACATCGCCGGACCGTCTACAAGTTCCTCAAGATCTATCTCATTTAGAACACTGACTAGCTCTGCCCTCTTAGCCGCGATCCTTCCAAACAGATCCGCAGCATTAACACCTTCTTTCATAAAAGGTTGCAACTTAGCTATCGAAGCCTGAAGTTGCGCATCCGTAGGTGCTACGGCCCATTTTTCGGCCGCCTCGATATTAACCCACTCCTCATAATTTGCGGAATATTCCGCGAACTGGGCTACGGTTAAACCGGACTTAATAGAGCTCATAAGTTCTTCCGCATTTTTTCTCTCTTCAATAAGCCAGTTTATATATTTATTTTTTCCAACCTTTTCCATATTTGCATTAAAACCCATATGAACTTTGTCCGCAAATCTGGTAGAAAGGAACTTAATAAAGAACGGCATCTCTTTATGCTCCCCGCCTAAAACTTCGGGTATCGCATCGATAAGTTCCCTTAAATGTATCGGGGAAAGCTTTTCTTCTCCAAGTTTCAACTCACTACCGTAAACAATAGAAGGATTGTCCTCTTTCCCACCTTTAACAACAGTTGAACCAAACCATACTTCGGCTATATCATTGGCGCCTTCCCCAGGAGCCTGTTCGCTATAAAAACGCCTATTTCCCTCTCCCGCCCAGGCGTATCTAACAGGGTTAAATTCCGTTTGGAACATGTTATTTCTATAGTGCACTATTTGCATCAAACGCAAGGCTTTCAATACGATCGCATCCGTATACTTAGGATCTGCGCTAAACCAGTTATTTTCCTCGCGAGTTCTGATAAAAGGCAGGATACCTTTCTGAAGATCTTGCGGCAATGCGGCAGATATTGTCCGCACGGCTTCCGCCACAGACAACCTTCCCTCGGCGATATCCACCGCCGCAGGCAATGCCACTTCTTCCATAATGCTTTTTACCGATGCAAACATTGTTTCCTGCACCTCGGTCAACGCATCCAACGAATCTTTCAGAACGTTTTCTTCATTAACAGCGTCCCTTCCGAGCAACATATTATCAACACGTATTATTTTTCTAGGAGTGGACAAATCCCCGTAAGGTTTCCAAAGATCCGGGAAATCGGGCGTGTTATATCCGGCAAAAATACTCACAATCGGGAGCCCTAAAGCATTAGCAACATGCTGCCCCTGCGAATCATATCCAATATACTGATTGCTGATATTCGTTAGTGCAGCTATTCCTCCAAAATCCCCTCTAAACACTATCATCCCTCGTTTCGCGACGCGGAATTCGCTGGCAAGCTGTTTACGCATTTCCTTGATATTCTCTGCTTCCCGATAACTTTTAAGCGTCCGCCCCTCTTCCACCCATGTTGCTTCGAAATTACCATGTCTATCTCTATAGATGAAACTGGTCGCTTTCGGGTTCCCTTTTTCATCCCTGGCGATAACCGCTCGCTGGCTATATCCACCGGGCAACATTATTATCCTGCCGTCAGGCAAAGTAATATATTCAACGACTACCGTTCCCTTCGCGGCCTGTTTTTGCGCGATATATTCGGCTCGGGTCTCTTCCTGAACCCCAAAGCCCTTATCCAGCACTACCGTCATGCCTTTTTCTATCATTCCGTCTATAAGTTTGGACTCAAACTCGGGAGTCTCAGGATATTTTGTTATACTTTTATCCCAATTGGGACCTATCCCGAGACTTATGCATGTTTTATATCTTGTATCCAGTCCCAATTCTTTACTTACCGTATCGGCGAACCTTTTGTCTTCTGCACGAAGATAAACGACTGGGAACGCATGCATATCTTTATCTGTCGGGAAGATCTTATTCAACCATTCTTCCACATTTTCACCGATAGAACGATGTTCACCTTTTGATGAAACCATCTCGAACATATAATAGCTTTGTTTATCCGTATCCTCAACTATATCCTCTCTGGCTATTGGCAAGAGCCCCAGTTGTAGGAGCCTTGAACCCGGATCGACAAAAAGACAATTTTCATTGTTAAAGCCCAATTCTTTGAGTCCGGTTAACACAAGAGACCATGTATTGAGCCTTGTCAATAATGAACCTTCCCTTTTATATTCAATAGGATAAACCTTTACATTTTTGTGCCCTTCCAGCAATCCTTTCAGTTTTGCGCTCCCCATAAATATTATTTCAGCGTCCGGGAAAAGTTCGCTCATCCGCCGTATCATCGGAGTTGTGATCGACACATCTGACCCCACACTTACACGGGTCGGAATGAATATTTTCTTTATATCCTTTGCGCGGGCCATATTGAACTTGCTGCCTTCGGCATGGGCTTTCATGTTTCGCGCTATCATCTGATCGGCATTTTCGATCCCAAACTCTGTCAACTGCGCATTAAGTTTTCTACCTTCATCGGTATCGGCTTTTCTGCAGACATCCACAACTCTTGCAAAAAATCTGTAATACATATCTCTGTCTTCGCGGGAATGTGAATCACATAATTTTTCAACCGTACCCGGAAAAAGAGGCCCTATGGCGACCTTGGCGAGTTCCTGATCCGGCAAAGCCGCTATACTGGCCAAAAGATCGACCGCACTCTCCAACATATCGCCTGTCAGGTAATAATACGAAAGAAAATTACCTGCGCCTTCCGTAGCAAATTTTTTAGCGATATTTACATCCTTCAGTCTTTTCTCGGACATCTGCTTTCTGAATTCTTTATAAACCGAGTCCGACTCTCTTTTAATTTCTTCGGCCCTTGCGAGTCTGAGTTCCTTCAACAGGTTCATAGCCTGCTGCTTGGATTCTTGACCGTAAACGAATATCTCGTCTGCCGTTTTTATAACAGTGACTCCTTTCACACTTGTCACGGCCACAAGCCCGGTCTGACTATACACTACGTTATCTCTGGAATTTTCCGTAAAGACATACACATCTCCGTGCAGATCGGCCATAGTCTCGTTATTTGACGCATCCATCTTTTTACTGATCGCGTCATGATTTGTCTGGGACACTGTACGTTGCCCTCACCAATAACCCAAATTTGCTATAGTTATTTCGCCCTCAACCGCCTCAGTCCCGGATGTTTCCTGTGACTCAACCTCCACATATTTACGCAGGTTCGGATCGGACCTCATGGCGTACAATCTGTCTACAAGCGCTGCCAATCTCCTTTCATTATCCCTATCAACTACCACCAACGTATCCATATCCGAATTATAAGCTATAGCAGCATTCGTCATACCAAAAACATGGACCATAGAATTACAGGCTTCATCGGTAATAACATTACAATCCTTTGTTTTACTATCTATATCGATGTTCTGTGTCGCCCCTTTTGTAAAATTACTCCCTATAAAATCAACCGGCCTATCAACGATGGACCCCAAGTCACCCCACTCTTTTAATCCCTTTACCACAGTTAAACCGAACGCTTGTCTATCTTTATTCTCCTGTGAAGAGATTTTCTGAAGGAGCAAGCTCTCAAAAACCCTGGGACGCTCGGCAGTAGAATATTTTTTATCAAGTTCCCTGAACCTTTTGTAGACAGCTTCCTGGACTTTTGACTCATCCTGCGTACCTATCGAGCTGCGCAAACGCATCAGTTCGTCATAATAATCCGGAGCATATTTCGCAAGTGCCGCATAAAGCGTCGCTATGGTAAAAGAGACCATTCCACTATTCGATCGACCTTCTTTTCCATCTTTGTTATATGCCTCAAGTTTTTTTCCATCCGCGACGTCTTCATAGTCCTCCACCTGATAAACCGCTCGACCGGAGAAGAACTGTGTTGTATTCGATTGCACTGCGCCCTTATTCCGCTCTGCCTTACCTTGTACCACCTTAGCGCCAATGATAGAAAAGACGGGCTCAAGCGTCGCGGAAACCTGTGAATCCTGTACGGCTTCCCCCATGTCCGTAATAAAATTCGGCGCAAGATCATGTTCGGTAGTCATAAGCGTAACCACCGTGTTCAGAGATTTATTGTATCTTTTTTCAAGCATCATAGCGGAAACACATATCGTCACGAATTTTCCGGCAATCTCCGGTTCTGTGATTATGTTCCCTTTGTCCAGACCATCCATCACTCTTTTGGCATCGTCATAAACATCGTCCCTCTTATCCTTAGTAGTGATAATAAATAAATTTTTCTCATTCGAGCATCTACCTTTCAACGAACGGGTGACAGCAACGGATAATAAGGTCCCCCCTTTCACCGCGGCTACCGCAGGACTTATATATTTAGGTGTTCCTTTTGGCCCAAGCGTGCTAAAAGGATAAGCTGTGGCACCTTTGCCAGCGGCCGGAATGATCACACAAGCTTGATCTTTTATCTCATCTTGCGTCTCGATCCATATCTCTTTGAGGATCCCATTCAAAGTGCCCAAAACATTCGTACCGCGTTCCTGGTCACGAACCCGCAGAAACTCTTTGATCTGGGATAATAGCCCTGAACTAAAAAATGGATATAGTTTAGCGGCATCCTTTAAAGCGGCCCTGCGAGCTCTTCCAACTTCATCGGAAATATCGCTCGCCGTATAATGCCACAAAAGATCATCGACAGCAGCTATGAAGGAATCTATTTTTTTATTGCGCGCATATATGGACAACCCTTCTTTCAAAGCGTTGAAACATTTCTGATATTCGTAAGTCATTACCGGGATCTTCGACGTTTTCTTTATCCGTGCTGTATTGGTATCCTGGCTCCACACTATATCAGCCACTTCACGTGTATCGACGGCCGTTATGTCCGTCTGTTCCCAAAACTGCTTTTTCGCGTAATCCCAAAAGCCATATGGAAGGGTAAAACCGGCACGCCCCATATTTAAACGCCATACATCCCTCTTCATTTTCCTCTGAAATTTCTCTTTATCTGCCTTACCATCTTTATCTTCATCCGCCAAAGCGACCACGATATCATAAAAAGCACGACTTTCTTTTTCATGCACCGCGTACACCCCTTCGATAATATTCACGTCTCTTGGGATGAACTCTTCAGCGGGGGTCCCGGCCTTAGGGTCTCCGAGGGTCATAAATGACTTTCCTTGTTTCATAAATGAAAGATGATCGCGTAACAGATTATTGTTATACATACCTCCTTGTTCCTGAGACGGTATGCGCTGAGGTTCTCCGGCCTGCAGATATCTATCCCTCATAGAATGCAAATAATCGTTCGAATCGGTACTATACTCTATCGTATCGCACCCCCTCTTTATCAAAGCAGTCTTCAAGAGCTTTACCATAGTACTTTTTCCTGCGCCACCTGGGCCAACTATCCCTACCACTATTTTCTCATTAGGCTTGGTCGCCCGTATAGCTGCTATCTGAGGAGCTAAAAACCCATCAACAAACGCCTTGAGTTTTTCCGCTATCCAGAGATCGGCCCGGCGTTTAAGCAATTCTTTAAATACCTTTTGTATCAGAATTTTTTTTGTAACCTTGATTGGGTCTTTTTGGGCAAGATTCATGGCTTTTCTAATAGATTCAGCAATAAATTCTACTTCAGTAGTTTTATAACCTAATTCTTTCTCTTCTGCACTAAGATTATCCGACAATTTAAGATGTTTTACCACGACATCCAGTTCTTCCATTGAATATTCTTTTGTTGATGTGAATTTATTGTCAACCAATGTTCTTATAAAATCGTCCATTATCCTTTCTACAAGTTCCATTTTTTCTTTCATCACATCTAATTTTGACTTTTGAGCGGTCTTATATTCTTTCCTTATATACGCCTCATCCGCGATCTGCACAGGCGCTTTAGGCAACCATATTGTTGCGGGATAATCGATGGGATAATCACATTGTCCTTCAAGATAGTTTTGTCCACTCGCCCCGCGAACAAAACTTGCCATATCATCCTGCAAGCTAACACGGAAAAGCGCGTTTTCCACTATCTCATGATCGATCCCTCCGGGCAAAAGAATTTTATCGATGGTTTTACTGATATCGGCCATTTTCGTTATGGGATATTGATAATAAAATTTTTCGACCGAGGTAGACTGGTCGGCGCCAAAAGCGATTAATGTTTGCGACAACCTATCCTCATGTAAAGCCTCCAAAGCGTCCAGCAACGTGTCTTTTGCCCCAAGAGTTAAACTGAACATACCGGTTATATATGGATCCGACTCATATTCCATCGGCGTTTTCATCCGCATCTGGGTGTACTTATTTAAAAAATCACTGACCGTAGTTTCTTCGGTCACTTTAAAAACATCTTGTAATCTTTTCCACTCCTCTTCGAACAACTTTTTGTGTAGTTCCTTCACGACCTCGCCGATCGGTTCATTAAATAATTCCTTTGTGGACTCCAGTATTTTTCTCACGTATGGGTCAGCGTCATATTCCAACATATTCCTGTACCACAACCAGACTTTTTTCGGAGTATCATGATATCGTATCAGTTTATGCCTGCCCATACCCTGCAATGTCAGATAGATCTTTTCATGCAAATAACGCAAAACCGCACCCGTACTATCTTTTTGTGGAGAATATGTCTCAAGTAGATAATAAAGATAATCCAGGTTTTTCGCTTTTTGAGCCGCGTCCAAATAATATTTAGTAAATTCCGGAAGCCCCAGTTGACGGGCCACCTTGCTTGAAACCTGTTTTTCAACACCAACCGCATATCCGTGGCGAGTTTTACCATCCTCAGCGGCTATATACTGTTCCGCATATTCATGCACAAATATAGAAGCGCATAAATAAGGGTTTTTCAACAATTCCAACACCAATGCTTTAGGTATGAATATCGTACTGACTATTTCTTGTTTTGGCTTGCCTTCCACCATAACCAGCGGCTCAACATCCTGCAAATGTTGGACAAAACAAGCCGCAACTCCCATAAGTCGTCTATCTTCTCTGGGGAAAAACCTGGTATCAGCAATAAAAATATCCGGAAACTTATTACGCGCGACTTCAAGGTCCACTGCTTTCACCTGCAATTCTCCGCTCTTTAGTTTTTTCATTAGCCGTTCGAGCCCAGCTGGAGTCTCGCGTTCTTCAAAAACCTTCTCAATACTTCCAAATAATGCAGCTTTTTCGCTATACGAAATTTGCTGACAACAATCTTTATCTTCGAACAATTTCTGATAATACTTCAACTCACTGTCCGTATTAGTATCCGTCCCCGGAGCCTTTTTTGTCTGGACTTCGCCTGTGCGCACAGCTCTTTCGGTCATCGTCCTGTCTATGCGGCGATCCATATCTTCGGTTTTTAAAAGATCTGTAAGCGACCCGAGATCCGCGTTCTCAGAAGCAACCGCGTCAGACAACGCGGTCCTCAATTCAGCCGCCAATAACGCCACATTCACGGCACTATCGGCCTCAAAATCTATATAAACCTTATCCGGCTGTGACAGACTGGGCCTATACAGCGCCCATCCCTGCGGCAACCCGTTTTCCTGCTTCCCAAAATAGACCATAAATCCGTCTACTTCGCCTTCTATCCTGGTCTCATCCTTCCATACATCCGGTTTTACTTCCGGAGCCAGCCAGAATCCTTTTTTCTTGGCCTCGGGCGTACTGAACGCAGCTATTAGCTTGTTTATAATAGACTGATTGATATCTTTCCACTGATCGTTCGGTATGTTTTTATTTCTGTCGGATTGTTTTTTGAGTTCTACTTTGATGCGATCGATCATGCTGACATATTTGTTATATCCCGTCTCATTCGCGGACATCGCGAAATTTTTACCTTCTAAGTCTTTTTTTCTGGCGATAACACCGAAAATACGGCCGGCCGTCATTATCCCGTCATCCACAAAATCCGGGCCGAACATAAAATGCCCGCTTTCCTCTCCTGCAACATCAGAGCCGAGCGAACGGGCCATTTGTTTAATAAACGCATATCCTGAACGCGCTTTTTTGGCATAAGAACCGCTGTTTATCATTTCATCGTATACACCCAAAGTCGCTCTAGAGTTAATGACCATGGGTTTATCAGTTCCCTGCGCCAATAGACAAAGTATCTCATTATTGGATACTTCCCTTCCTCCTTCGGCCACGAACGCTATGCGATCCCCATCCGAATCAAAGGATACTCCGATAG
>DAONGE010000022.1:0-44268 GCA_035403965.1 Candidatus Omnitrophota bacterium
GAGCCCCTATTATCGTGGCCATATCCCCATCGGATGTATTCGCCAGATCATCCAGCACGGTCCCTAACGATCGGTTCCCCGCGTTAGCGCCATAATATGCATTATCCCTGTTAGCAACAAGATATATCTGCGCCCCGCTTACTACAGCGGAAAAAGTCACCATCGGAAGGCTGTTATCATTTTGTATCACAAAATTCGATTGATCCACAGTAAGATCCTGTGCGTCGACTATTAAAAAATTTTCATTGTTTTGCACATTCTTTGTTCCCGGAGCCACATTGACAGCAAACGTACAAGGCGCCACGTCGGCGATAGATACCGTCTCGGACGAGACATACTGCGCGGAAGTCGCCGTGGCACGATCGAGAGTAAAACCCATTTTTGCATTATTTATACTGAGAACATCATCCCCGTTATACAGATCTATGATACCGTTTATATATCCACCGGTGACAGTAATGGTATCGTCGTCCCCACCGGCCGTTCTTATGGCATAACTCGTTCCATTTATCGTACCCGTTCCCGTTAAAGTAAGCGCCCCTGAATCAATTTCGATCGCGGTATTACCCGTTATATAGCCAGTGTTGTTTATGGTCGTAGCGCACGCGCCGCCGGCCGTTATATCCAAACCGTAGGTATCTCCTGAAATTGTTCCGCTATTGGTTATTTTTGTGTCTCCGTTATCAACCCTGATCGCCGTCCCGGGGCTCGATATAGTACCTGTATTGACAAGTTCATTTATACCATTAACCGGCGTACCATAATCCGTGCTGGTATCTCCTCTAAAAAGAATCGATATGTTATCCGTATTCGCAAGCCCGAATTTTATCGTATTAGCCCCATAAATATATCCGTTGTTAGTAACTTTATAATTTAGCGACCACACAAGTATCCCCGAACCGGCAGATCCCGTAACCGTTCCGGAATTAGTAACTATTATTTCATTCGTCCCATCAGCCTCATCGAGCGTCAATTTTTGAAAACGATGTCCCGCCCATACCGTTTTACACTCCCCATAGCTTCCGTCAATATTGAAACTGGCGAAACCGTTCCCGAACTGAGCCGCCGCGACCGAGGAAAAAGTCCCGGCGTTATTCAATGTATACGCGTAAGAAGAAGTAGCGTACATCGCGTAAAGATTCACCGTTGTTTTCGCCAGAACAATAAATTCCGTCATTCCCTGAATATCGGATTGAGTGCTGCCGTTACCCCAGAAAAACGTATATCCCATTTGCGTCCACGGAAAGGTCCTGTTATCAAGCGCGCTGACTTTCCAGTTATTATAATATGTCTGAAAATATTCATACACCGTCCCGGAGGTCATTCCGGCAGGCTGCTGAAAAGTAGCGGCATTGCCGTAATCACTGGCCGTCGTTGAATACGTTTCTACATCGGGATTTTTTACCGGCCTCATCATCACATTGTCAAAGCCATCCGCGTCCGGAATAATCGCTATTTCAAGAATCATGTCGTGTGAATCATTGTTTTGCATGCCAAGACCACGTTCAAGTAACGTGGTAACATTGTCCCCGGAAGCCCAATTACCCGAGTTTAAAACGAACTGTGTCACCTGATTACCAGTAGTCACCCAAGCCGCGTCGTCTGCAGGCGAACTTCTAAAATCCAGTATTTTATAGCTATCGTGCACATATGAAAGTATTGAACCGGTATAGTAAGACGCCTTTGTGGCAGTCCTGGTTATAAGACATGTCGGATGGCTGGCATCATACTTTAGCCCGAAATCATTGTCCGTCGATCCATCTCCCGGAATATATACTATAGACCCGGCCGGGGCCAACCATGGACCGGGATCATTCCCGATAGTATCTGCGCACATCGTTATCGCCGTCTGATAATCGGGGGCCAGGTTATCTGCCCCGGCAGCAAACAAAGCCGGGAACAGGACAAAGATCAAAACCAATACACTTCTTTTAAAATCTCTCATCATTTCCGCCTTTCTCGTATTCGAGTATATCCACCAACGCGTTCCATATCAAGAGACGGCACAGAAAAAACGCGTCTTTTGGATGCCCACTTAAGAATCCTTTATTGTTTTCGTGATTTTTACATGAATACCTGATATAATTTTGAGGTCGGTTTTTGTCAGGGAGGCTCCAATGCTTGCTACGTATAAAATTGAGGATAAAAGGATATGCGAATCGCCGCGGGAGACCGCGACGATATGGTCTTTTATAAATCCCGACGAAAACGAAAAGAAATCGCTGATAAACGATTTTAAGTTGGATGAACACACTTTACTATCCGTTCTCGACCCGGATGAGCTCGCAAGGCTTGAATTCGAACCGGACCACACGGCCGTCATATTCAAACAACCTAAAAACTACTCCGGAAAAGAACAGCTATCTTTCAAGGTCGCCTCGATGGGTCTTTTTCTGTTCAACGATAAGCTAGTTATCATACTCCCGGAAGACATTCCACTTTTCAGCGGTAAAATATTCAACACCGTGGATTCATTAAAAGATCTATTCCTTAAGATCATTTACCGGTCCATATTCCACTTCCTTGAACATTTAAAGATCATAAACATGATCACGGAAGAAATAGAACACAAGATAAGCGTATCGATGGAAAATAAATATCTACTCAACCTTTTCAGCCTAGAGAAATCGCTGGTTTATTATCTGAACGCCATAAACTCTAACAACTTTGTTTTCGCAAAACTAAGGAATAACGCTGTAAAGATAGAGTTTTCGCAGAAAGAGACCGAGTTCCTGGACGATATGATAATAGAGAACGGACAATGTTTCGGTCAGGCCGAAATATATTCAAACATTCTCGCGAGCCTTATGGACGCGCGAGTGTCTATCGTAAGCAACAATTTGAATATTTTGATGAAAACATTGAACCTCATCACTATCATAATCATGGTCCCAACCCTTGTTGTCAGCTTTTTCTCGATGAACGTCAACATCCCATTACAAGGTCATCCGCAGGCATTCTGGATAATAAGTTTCTTTGTATTGCTATCGGTAACCCTTGTGATCGCCTGGTGGAATTTATTCCTTCGCAAATTATATCGACAGAAAGATTAAAAACATTCGCTTCTCAAAACATATCCTTTAGCAATATGATTCAGAACTCAAAACCCGCGAGATAGTATTTTAACGAAGGTTTGTCCGAAAACTCCGCCCCTATCATTTCCGTCCATATATTCAGAACCAAGCTGTCTATCCCAGCACCGCCATCATACGGGATCATCGATATCTTTACTTTTTCAGGACAAACCTTTACCGGCATATCAAACTCGGCGATCATCCGTTCGTCCGAAAGAAAAATACATCGCCCTTTTTCCGAGGATCCGTCCGGGAACAAAACGGTCACATCCCCGATACTGCTTTTTCTGGCAAAGGACTTTCTCTCTTCCAGGCTTTCGTATATGTATGTCCCAAGCACCATCTGGACCAATTTATAATGTTTGAGCTCATCCCGAAGCACGGACTTAGCCGTTTCTATCACAAATTCATCATCGGACGCGGCGATTATATCATGTGTCTCGCATACCATACTACGTTCAAGAACAGCGACCTGTTCAAAATAGCTTTTATAATCGGCTTTGGACAGCATTTTTACCCCCTCACCTTTTCTACGGCATGCTGGAACATTCTGCGATGCCGCTCGGAATCCGATCTCAAAGTATTCAGAACGCTTTTTATCACATCGGCGTCCTTTTCCCTAAGCCCGGATAAAAACAGAGTATTGCTGATATGTTCTGAAACGACCGGGATCACACTATCTTCGGTATGAACACATTTTTCAAGCAGCTTTAAAACCTTTTCCTTATTCTTCATATCTCCGCCTTTCGCCGATGCGATCATTCAAAATTTTTAATATCATCTTTAAAATACCGCTGTCCGATCCCTTCTCTAAAAGCCGCCCCGGCCGCGTTATTGATCCCAAACTTCCAGTCCGCTTCTTTATCCACATTGAAAACGATAAAACCTTTGATATTTTCCATTCGTTTTATATCGGCAAAAGCCCCTTGTATCCACCTTGTTTTATCTCCGCCTGACGAGGCCGAACCAAATTCTGTTATTATTATCGGCTTCTTCAGACGTTTTGCCACCTCATTGTAAACACCCGAAAATATCTCCCGGAACCCCATCCAAGAACTCCAGTCTTGGGAAGTCCCCCAGTTATAGCCGTCGATACCCACATAATCCACATAATCATCTCCCGGATAATACATAAGAGGGTCGTTTCCTTCCTTCGGCACGCTTTCCCAATTTATGGAGTACACCCACTTCACATTCGACGCACCACATCGATCGAATACTTCCTTTATGTGCCTGTAACATTTTATAAGCTTCTCCTTATTCCCGGGACCGGCCCACGGATACCAGTTACCGTTCATTTCATGGGCGAACCGTATAAAAACCGGGCCTTTGATACTTTTGAGTTTTTCTGCAAATTGGGAAATATACACGTCATCCGCGCCGCGTGCTAGTGCATCGAGATCTATCCCTTTTTTTGTCTGAGCGTCCCATGGTTCCCATGTGACAAGAAGTGTACACCCGGTGTAATAAACATCCTTTATTATCAAAACGTCTATAAATTTACCCCAATCAGTGAACACAAGCACAAAAAACGGTTTTTTTCCGTAATCGTCCATGAAATTCTTTATATCAGCGTACGTGGGCCGGTCACAAATGAACGCACCTGTCATACAGAACCGTCCTCCCCCGCCCGTAACTATCCAGAATGAGGACAATAATATTATCGCCATAATGACAAATAAAATTATTTTTCGCATTCTCCACCCTCGTTGAAATAAAATATACCGCACATCACAAGAAAGTGATAGAACGCCCAGAATCCGTTGACCAAAAGCGCCGCGTCTAATTCATAGATAAATCTGTTTATTCCCCATACAACGGCTGAAAAATTCAGTATCATCATAGATATCTGGGGCCATAATTTAATATAAGGGATCGCGTTCCCTTTTGTTTTGGACGTTATCCCGAATGACAGTTTCCGCCCGATAAGACCGGACATAGCGCCACGTATATAGACCGAGAAAGCCGCCGCGCCTAAAAGTTGCCCCACAAAAAGATCCCGGACTTTGTAACGCCTTTCGGCAAGAACCTTGTAAAACACGCTTATCGACAATACGATATACGGTATGAACGCCAGTACATATATCCTGGGATCCATGAAAAATGACGGTAATTTAAAAAATATATAAGCCACCGGACACAACATCAAAATAAAAAATGAGATCCCGATAAAATAATATGTGCTCGAAAGCAGATATTCCCACCACTGCAAAAGATTTAGAGAGAACGGCTTTGTGAGCAATATGCGGAGCAATGTCCTAAATACCGATACAGTCCCGGCCGCCCATCTGAACTGTTGTTTAAAATATCCAGCCAGATCCTTGGGAGCCATTCCAAACGCCGATACCCGGCCATAATATAAAGACTTCCATCCCGATGAATGCAACTTTATGGATGTCGCGAAATCCTCAGTGACCGTGCTCTCATCAAACCCGCCAACCGACACAAGCGCATCCCGGCGGAACACTATGTTCGTACCGCAACAGAACATGGCGTCACCCGCGCTTTTCCCTTCGCAGATATACTCATAAAACACCGCTTGTTGAAATGCCGCGCCCCGCGATACGGGAGAATCTCCGATATTCGTGTAGAACTGAGGCGTTTGGACGAACGCTAGTTTTGGGTCACCCTCAAGTATCGGTATCAGAGCGTTCAGGAATTCCGGCATAGGATTCTGATCCGCGTCAAAAATCGCCACATATTTATCCGATAACATCTTCAGACAATCATTTATTATACCGGCCTTAGCCCCATGCCTTTCTTTTCTTCGATATAGACGAAGCCCGTATTCACGACATATCTCCTCGGCCTCTCTCAGATATTCTTCATCGGAACTATCGTCTAGAAAATACACCGTTTTATTCGGGTAATTGAGATTTATCAGGGTAATGAACGTCTTAGCCAGAACTTCCTTGGGTTCATGCCGCGCGGCGACAAGTATAGCCACCGAAGGTTTTTGAGCCGGAAGATCCGGATATGTTTTTTCTTCGCGGCGAACCGCGCGCCCCACGTCCAGCGCGTATCCAATACTGTGAAGAAGTATAAAAAACTCTCCGGCTATCAGGATAATAGCCATGGCCTTATCTATAGGCCCATATTCAGCCATCAGGAAAGTAACGGTACGCATGATGACATACACAAGTATGGCGATCACCGTCACAAGCACCAGAGCGTCTATGAAATTCCTTTTTCTTCCCATATTCGTATCAAAAGTAATATTTTAATGACGCGATTATCCTGCGTTCTTTATACACGTCCACGCTTGAATTCGTTATAAAACCGTTCAGCGCCACGGCAAAACTTTTTGTTATGTCCCAGTATAACCCGCCTGAAAATCTATGGCTCGCTATATACGTCGAATCCACCGATACGTCATATCCCGCCTCATAATAAATATCGTTCGCCCCGAAAAACATCCCGTTCTTATTCAGGTAATGCCGCCAGTTGAAAGAAAAAGTATTAGTCGTAAAACCTTTCGGTGAAAAATATTCTATTACTTTCTTGTTATATTCGTCGTACGAATATCTATATTTCGCGGTGAACCTGAGGGGATCAAAAGAAAAATAGTAAAGAACATCCCCACCCGCCAGGTTCCTTGAGTTCTCAGGATGGAACGATGAAAAAGAGTAATCCCCGCCTAACTTTAAACGTTGTGTCAGGTCCATATCGACGCGCTCCATGAATGTGTCTTTGTAATATCCTCCACGTATGACCTCACTGCTGTTCTCAAGTCTTTCTCTCTCATACGACGATCTGAACAGCGCGAGATCGAACGCCCTAAACGTAAAACTCCCGCCAAAATTATGCATTGTATTTATACCCTTACTATACGTATACGCGGTGTACATGCCGTCGATCCACCAATCTGGACCGTTCGCGTAATTCAAACGCAATTTGGTCCTGTTCTCGAAAACATCACTGAAATCCGAGAACATCCGCTCGGTCATCCAATCCTCGGCCTCGAAAGAGGTCTTATCGTTAATGGGCACATATAACTTCTCCACCGCCGAATGCCTACGTATATCAGAATCCCTGCTTTGGCTATCTGATTCAAAATAATCATATGATGAATCAAGCCTTATATGTTTTGATATAAGATCCGTTTTCTCTAAACCTTCTTTCGCCCTGAAATGCGCCGGCGCGAGACCTAATATTTTTTCGTATTCGGAACGGGCCTCACCCCACATCCGCTGATATGAATACACCTGACTGAGATCGAACATCGCCTCGACATTTTGAAAATCTCGTTTTATGAGTTCATTATATTTTGATATAGCTTTTTTAACGCGTGCGCTCCAATAGGCATCCTTAGCTTCCATTTCCAGTTTTATTTTATCGTCTTTCGTTTTTTGATAAGCCTCATCGTAAGCTTTCAGACTCTTTTCATATTCCCTGGCCCACCCGAGAACCCTCGCTTTCTGCAAAAGCACGGTCTCTCCGGCACCTTCCTTTATTAACTCATCGTACATTATTATCGACTCACGGTATTTCTTATGCCAGCTTAAAACATCGGCAAATTTTCTTTTCACTTCCGGATCTACTCCAGCAGTCAGGATTTCGTTATATATCCTTTCTGCTTCCTCATATTTTTTATTGTATGCCAGACAATCAGCGTACGCCGTTTTCACGCGCATGTCGGATGGGTTTTTATCCAGAATACCCCTGAACATTTTTTCGGATTCATCGTACCTTCCGGAATACGACAATGTCTCGGCGATCGCCAACTGCACTTTCAAGCTGTCATCCACGGCCCTGGCTTTTTCAAAATATTCAAGCGCGGCGGAATATTCTCCGGACCAGAGACAGATCTCCCCCATCGCGATAAGCGCATTAACGTCTTTCGGATCGGCAACGAGTATTTTTTGGAACAAAGCCTTCGCTTTGTCATAATTTTTGTTCCACGAACACACAGCCGCCATTTTTTTAATAACAGCAGTATTATCTGGTGATCGTTCGACGATACGTGAATATGTTTCGATAGCTTCATCATATTTTTCGTTCCATGAAAGCACATCCCCAAGCCCTTCGATCGCCGCAACATTATTAGGATCACTTTTAATTATGTCTTCATACAATCGAACCGCTTTTGCGTATTCCTTTTTATGCGAATAGACCGCGGCTAGTTTCGCGGCGACTTTCATATTCCCGGCATCTTTTTCAAGTATCCCCGAATAAACGCCGATCGCCTCCTCATCCCGCCCCGCCCAGGAAAGCACGTCTCCCAGCAGCGCCTTTGACCCCGCATCCTTCGGATCAAGTTCCGTTATTTTTTTGTAAATATCGATGGATCGCGCATACTGTTTATCCCACGAATAGACCGCAGCTAGTTTTTTCATGACAACCAAGTTATCCGGATCGGCTGAGAGCATCTTCTCATATTCCGCAATAGCCTCGTCATAATGTTTTCCGTAGCTCAAAACATCGGCCAGACCTTCACGGGCCTTGACGTTCCAGGGATCCCCGGCCACTATTTCCCGGTATCCTTTAGCGGCGCTATCGTAGTCTTTTTTTTGCGCATAAGCTTCACTAAGTAGCATCTTGACCTGTACGGTTTCTTTCTCTTTAGCGGCAGAACCATACGCACAGATCCCTCCACCGAAAACCGTTACAAAAGAAACAGCTATCGAAAATCCCGCGAAAACCGATTTTTTATTTATAGATATCATTTTCTTTTCTTGTCCTCCAAAAGATCCTGATAATATTTTATAGCGCCATCAGCATCTCCCGAGTAATGAAGTATTTTGGCCATCAATAGGCGCGCTTCCCGCCAGTTAGGATGTTTTTTCAGCATGCCTTCTGTGATCTTTTTGGCAAGAGGATAATCCTTATCCCAGAAATACACTTCGGCGAGCTTGAACCATACTTTCAGTTCGCCAGTCCCGGCCATCGCCTCGCGGTACAAAATAGCTGCTTTTTTGTATTCGCCGCTCCAGGCATAAACATCGCCAAGATCTTCTTTGGTTTTCATATCATTCGGATAACGGTCTATAAGTCCCTGATAGATAGGTATTGCCTTAGCATAGTTTTTGGTCCATTTATAACAGGAAGCGAGATCCCTCATCGCCTTTGGATGGTCAGGTTCAAGAGAAAGTGTTTTTTCAAAAAATGATATGGCTGTCCGGTAATTAGCGGTCTCAAAAAAAGCGCGGCCTTTATAGTAATCGATATCCGCGCCTTGGGTCATGTAATATGCCCCAGTCTCAAGAACCGCCAACGCGCAAAGCCCAGCTATAAAAATCCCGGCCCTCATGCGCCCCCCCTAGCGGTAGTTATTATAGCACAGTTTATGCCTTTTCCAAAAATGGCCTGCTTCTCCGCGGGGAAAACATATTAAAAATGACGTATCATTTTGCGGATTTGCGTTTTTTTACAGCAGGTTTCTTTTTAATTCCTGAATTTTTCTTAGCGTCCTGTTGCTGAGGCTGTTCTTTTTCGGATGGCTGTACGATAAATGCCGATTGGGGCACATTATTTGACGCAGGTTTGAAAGCCCCTCCGGATTTGCGTTTGGAAAAACATTCTTTGCAGTACACAGGACGGTCACCTTTAGGCTTAAAAGGAACTTCACAATCTTTTTTACAGTCGGCACAAACCGCCTTATACATAGGTTTACTTTTAAAATTGCCATTTGGTTTCGGATCAGAGGAACTATTATTGGCATGAACCACCTGCTGGAACGGCTTTGAGAACGGGATATTATCCGCGTGAACCGTCGCTGATTTACTGAGAAGGACATCTACTTTTTCACCAAGAACAACGAGCTGTTCCTGTATTTTATTTATCAATTCGGCTATATCCTGTTCCGCTTTTTTCTTCTTCATACTATCCCTTTTCGTTGTATTTCGGTCATCCCTCCGGAAACTATTTTCCAGATGCGGCATGAGTACTCTTATAGCACCGATGACCATGTTTTTCAAGGTTAATTTATATCAAAAAAAAGAGGGGCGATCTTCTAAGATCGCCCCTCTACCAACAAACCATATCAGCACCAAACACGTTATTTAGCTGAAGTCGGCTGAGTTTTAACCATATTCTTTTCATTCACACCTTTAAGATACCCTTTATTATAAGCGTCATTAAGTTCAGCCGCCCATTCGCGTTCCTGGTTCTCAGCCCGTTTCTTTTTGATCAGCCCTTTAGCCGCGCCCATACCGGCTCCCCATGCGGCGCCTTTTCCGGCCTCACCGCCGCTTAGACTACCCATAGCCGCACCGCCCAACGCGCCTCTACCCGCGCCTCTTACTACCTCTCCTTTATTCTCCGTTCCGGAGGCGGTATAATCTATCGGGTTTTTCCCTTCCTTCCCGTCGTAATACCCTCTTTGATACGCCGTATCAAGCTCCTGTTTCTGAAGATCAGTCGGACCGCTCTGTCTGTTCAAAAGGCCTTCCGCTCCGGCACTACACGACAACACCAAAAACACAAACATGCTGAGTGAAAATATGACACAAAAAGAATTTCGATAAATAGTTTTATTCATAACCCTCCTTTTTTAGACAATTATACATTAGGTGCAAAGTTTTGTCACATCCGGACCATACTAAACGAAAAAGGCACGGAAACATCCGCGCCTTTTTCGTTTGATTCACCAAGCTTCATTTCACTGCCGCAGCATTTTCCGATTTGGCAGCTTTGTTCTTTTTAAACTGATCGAATGTCATTTTCTTCTTTCCGCTCTTATCTTTCGGCGGATGCCCCGGAGCCGTAGTATACGCACCGACTTTAGGCAGTTTTGAGACCGTTTCAGCCGCAAATGACATAGAAAAGGTCACACACACAACAAGAATCGCAAGTAATATAGCTCTCATTTTTTCTCCTTTAATTGATTTTTAACATCATGCAACAAAAATCTGAATTAGCTACATGCCTTGGGGCGGTGATTTCAGCTTTTGTTCGAGGTAACCAATAATTGACTCTCTGGGTTCAGGATCAGTTGTATATTTGCAAAAATTATACTGTCTTATAAAATATAACGACACAAATGAGCCCGGAAGGAAAAACAAGATATTCCAAAATATTAGTTTTTCAAACAGTTCAGAGGAATCCGTAAGGAAGAATGCATATGAGAACAAAGCCACTGCGCAACCAAGCAGTAACGCCACGATACATAAAAACTGTTTTTCGCCGATTTTCATATTTATACAACCCCTACGTTGTTATAATATTTTATAGTCAAAAACCCCTCGAGTCAAACGCCAGCGGGTCCAAATTTTAAAACCTATCATTGATATACCCTCAAGATAGTCGGACTCAAAATTCCTGACCACAACATACTTTTTTTGGCGACACAAATATTTGTGAAAATCGACAATCGACCGCGGCCTTCAGCCGCTTCGGTTCGAACCCCTCCCTCTCGGGCATTTTCTTTTACACAAATAGAATGTGTGTTGGAGGGACAGCCGCCGAAGGAGGGAGGGACAAATCCGAAGGATTTGCCCCGAGCTATATGGGAAGTTCCGAGGAAGAATTTTTGGGAAAATTCATTTTCACACAAAGTCTGACGAGGAACTGCCCGTGCAATTGGCCTGCGCAAATATTCCCCGAAAGCCAATTGCACAGCCATTTTTTAAATGGCGTGAAGAACGGGAACACAAGCCGGAACGAAGTGACGGCGCAGGATCCCCGACCTGGTCTGGCTATAGACAGAGATTCGAGCGCCTCCGTCCCGCTTTGCATGTTTTTGTTCCTCACTTTCGTTCGTCAAAAAACATAGCGGGACTTCGGTCGGCCACCCGCATCTTCGCACGTTCTCGTATCCTCGCCAACTCGGATACTTCGCTAAATTAAAGGCGAAGATGCTCCCGTTCGAACCCCTCCCTCTCGGGCATTTTCTTTTACACAAATAGAATGTGTGTTGGAGGGACAGCCGCCGAAGGCGGATGCCCCGAACTCGATGGGAATTTTCGAGGAAGAACGGAACAAAACAAAGTTTTGATTCCGGACTGACGAGAAAATGCCCCTGTAATCGCGCTTGCCTCGAACCACAGAACGGCGCGATTACAGCGCCATATAATAAAAAAGGACCAACCTGTAGTTAGCAAGTTAGTCCTTTTTTATTATATGGCGGAGAGGGAGGGATTCGAACCCTCGATAGGACCTTTCAATCCTATGGCGGTTTAGCAAACCGCTGCCTTAGACCAGCTGGGCCACCTCTCCGCGATTTTTTATCTTATAGAACTTCCCGGATTATTTGAACCTTTATATATACATCACGCGTTCAAACGCTCCGACAATGCAATGTTCAAGACAATTTTAAATTCTCAAAAACAACGCCTGTAATTTTAGCATACGAAACGCATTTTGAGAAGCAATTATCTCTTCTTGAGAAAAAACTCCTGAATTATACCACGGCATTCCGCTTCCATAATGCCGCCGGTAACCTCAATATCGTGATTGAATAGACCTTTTTTTGTAAGCTCCACTGCAGAACCGCACGCGCCGGTCTTCGGGTCCCACGCACCGAACACTATAGTTTTGATCCTCGCAAGGATTGCGGCGCCAACACACATCGAGCATGGTTCTATCGTAACATATAGCGTACATTCGTTTAGCCGTTCGTTCTCAAGATACGAAGCAGCTTGGGTTATTACTATCATTTCTGCATGAGCGGTCGGATCCTTCAACGTTTTTATCTGATTATGCCCCTTACCTATAATAGCACCCTTATGCGCTATAACGGCGCCCACCGGAACCTCATCCTCATCAAAGGCCTTTTGCGCTTCCTGTAAAGCCATTCGCATATAATATTCGTGTTCTATCATGATCCTCGAATCTCTAATTTCAAATTTCTAACCGTACGCCTTCTATTCGCGCGAACAAAAAACATCCGTTCCCAGTATCTTTAAATTAAAACAAAAGCCCCTCTTTCCTTTCACAGAAAAGAGGGGCTTAAATCTTCATCATATTTTACTCGACCGGAATTACAATGGTCTTTCCGGCTTTAAGTTTGTTCGGATCCTTAATTCTATCCTTATTGACCTCATACAGGTATTCCCAGCGGTTTCCATTACCAAGTTCTTTCTTGGCTATGGTCCATAGAGAATCCCCTTCCTTGATCACATATTCTCTTGTCGAGACCTTTATCGCACCTTCTATCGTCTCTTCTTTCTCTTCGATCTTCTTATCCTCGATTATCACATTCTCTTTGTCGAGAGTGGCGCCTTCCGCTACTGGAGCCACCGCGCTTTCACTTCCGGCCTGTCCCGGCGCGGGTATCATGACTTCCTCTACTTCGGCCACCATGAACTGCGCGTTGCGGTCTTTCTGCATACCTACAAGATCCGTAACATGCGCCACAGCGTCAAGCTTACCACGGCTTACGATAAGAATCCTGTCCTCGGCTATGCCGTTCTCAAGCATCCAGCTCTTTACGGCCTCTCCTCTTTTCTTCCCGAGCTTGTTGTTATACTCTTCACTGCCACGCACATCGCAATTACCCGTTATAAGTATCGTGGTTTCCGGGTTTTTCTTAAGCGATTTTAACGCGCTCTCTAACACTTCCACGGCATCATCCCTGACATCTGACTTGTTGTAGTCGAAATATATTTTCACGTTCTTAACGATTTTTTTGATAAGCAGCGACGCCCTGAGCTCCGCCGGTTTCGCGGGAGGAAGGTCCTCTTCTTTGTAATCGAAAATTATTTTGTAAACATAGAGATAACCGCGGTTCCCCCATGGCCTCATCTTACCCGGCTCTGTAGGCATCCACCAGTATCCGCCGCGTTTCTCGTCCTTCACCGGGGCGGGTTTGGCGTCAGTCGGCCACCATGAAAATTCCTCAGACGTCTGTTTTTTCTCGTCTTCCTTAGCCTTCTCCCTGTCATCCTCAGACTGCGTCAGTTCCCAGCCCGAAGCTATCTGACATAAGAAAAATGAAAGAAAAACCACCAGCCCAATAAACGATCTTGTCTTTTTCATGTGCCCTCGCGTTCGTGTGATTTTATATTTGAAAGCATTTTGCTCTTTTGTGCCGTATTCTTGAACTTGAAAAATTATATCACAACCACAGGTAAAATAAAGTATTTTCTATGATCTTTGCTGTTTTTTCGTAATTTTAGAATTTTCTAGCACTCATCGAGAATCCAACCCCGTCTTTTGGCTCATTTATCTCTCTTTATTATGATTATCTCACTCGGGCGTACTAATGTCCGATGAGACCTTTACAACACCGGACAACTCCACTCTTCGCTCGATATCTTTACGCAATTCAGCCATACTCCGCATAAAGTAGATAGACGCTGCAAGACAACCAAGCCCACTGACAACGAGAGCCGCCACCACGCCTATCCCGGAGATCATCGACCCCGCGAGAAAACTACCCACCGGAGCTACCCCAAGAAACGCCATCGTATAAAAGCTCATAACACGACCACGTTTATCGTCATCGACTATGGTCTGAAGAATTATATTGCTTCCCGCCATATTGACCATAATACCGAACCCGGCCACGGCTAAAAGGGGGATAGCGAACCACAACGTCGTACAAAAAGCCCCGATTATCACACTGACCGAAAATATCAAAGCCGAACCCGGTAAAAGATCAGCCAGTATACTTTTATTTCGATTTGCGGCGAGAAAAATCGTCGCAAGAAAACATCCGATACCAAGTCCGGCCATCAACAAACCAAGCGTAGCCGGTCCGCCATGAAGAACGTTTTTCGCTATTACCGGCAATACTACCATATACGCCGAAGCCATTAAACTTATCACGCTGACGAGCATCAATATCTGCCTTATCGGGACCGATCCGAAAGTGTATTTAAAACCCTCCGTCATATCCCTAAAAACACTATCCTTCTTTTTTTCAGACTTTACAGTCTTGATCCTCATCAATAGCAAACTGGAGATAACCGCAAAGAAACTCACACTATTCATAAGGAAGCATGCCCCTTCTCCAAACCATCCGATAAATAACCCGGCGATCAACGGCCCGACAAAACGCGCTAAATTAAATATGAATGAATTGAGGGCTATCGCGTTGCCGAGATCATTCTTATTATTCCCGACCATATTAAGGACAAAAGCATGCCTAGCCGGGATCTCAAAAGAATTCACTGTTCCAAGAATAAACCCGAGAACTATGATCTGTTTAACGGTGATAACACCGGACAGCGCCAATATCGCCAACGTGAACGCCTGCAACATCGATATGGTCTGCACGACTATCAGCAACTTATGCCGATTGACACGATCCACCAATATCCCCGCGAAAGGACCAAGTATCAGAAAAGGCAACTGTGCCGCGAAATTCACCACGCCAAGCATAAAAGCTGATCCCGTTAGCCGGTAAACAAGCCATGACATAGCGACATACTGCATCCATGTACCTATAAGCGACACGCTCTGCCCCGTAAAGAACAGCCTGAAATTCCTGTGTTTCAAGGCGTGAAAAATGTTACCGAAAACCGATTTGACCATCTGATTCATTTTATTCATCCGGATCCTGATCTATTTATTTAAAAACATGATTATACACCTGTCGACACTTACCCGTACAAACTAATTTCCTTTTCAATGCAGCACACGGATATTTCGCAGCGTGTTTTATATCCCATTTGTTTTTATTTTCCCTACCTATCAGATATACTCTTATTAGTCTGTAGCTCGGGCGCGGGAACCGCACTCCTACGTTTTAAGATGAGAGAAACATGCAACATATTCATTTTTTTGGAAACATAAAAGTAACAGCCAAATTCATATTATGGTTCCTTTTAGTCGCGCTTATCCCTCTCATCATAGCCACATACGTGAGCTACGAGCGGTCGAGAAAAGCCATCGAGGATGAAACGTCAAAAACACTCTTCCTTATCACAGACAATAAAGCGTTCCAGATAAATTCATTTCTCACGGAAAAAGAAAAGAACGCCACCACCATTTCGTACGCGCCTGAGATGCTGGATATCATGGAAAAATTTTCCGGCATTGCCCGTATCTACGGCACGGATTCACCGGAATACGCCGAGGCGGAAAAAGAATTCAAGCCGTATCTTTCCTATTATCAAAAAACTTTCGGCTATGACGATCTTATGCTCACCGACGCCAACGGCAATATCGTATTCCGAGTCCGTAAAGAAAATAAATATAAATCCATATACGAGACCGCCCTTTATCGCGATTCTGAAATGGCAAAAGTTTTTATAAAAGCAAAATCTTCGCTTAAAACAGAAACATCAAGTTTTGAATACGCGCCAACAGGAACGGATGTTTATGTTTATATCGCTTCTCCTGTCCTGAAAGGGGCCGATTTCGTCGGTATGGTGATCGCCCAAATGAGCAATACGGATCTTTCTAAAATCGTAAGCGATCATTCTGGGCTCGGCGACACGGGAGAAACGATCGTTGTCGCGAAAATAGGCCGGTCCATAGTTTATATCACCCCCCTTCGATTCAAAGCATCAGGCCCGGCGGCCATGAACATCGACAACAAACTAATACGTGAGATAACCACAAACCGAACGATATATGGCACCAAACAATCCGGGGTATACCGGGACTACAGAGAAAAAGAAGTCATCGCCGTATGGAAATACATCCCGACTTTTCGGCTGGGAATGCTGGTAAAAATGGATCGCGCAGAAGTTCTGGCGTCATCCAACGAACTGCGGGACGCTCTTTTCACTATCGGCTTTCTGCTACTTACCATAGTTATCGTTGTGGCGATACTCGCCGCAAATTCTATTTCAAAACCGATAACAGAACTCACAAAGGTATCGCGGACTATAGCAAGGGGCGACCTTTCCGCCAGAGCGATAGTCCAAACCACGGATGAGATCGGAGAACTAGCCGGCGCGTTCAACCATATGACGGACAGCCTCGTAGAAGCCAAAAACAGCGTCGAGCAGAAAAAAAGCGAACTCGAAGAACAGAAACAACTGCTGGAAGAAGCGAACAAGGAGCTGGACAATTTCGTTCATACCGCATCACACGACCTTATGGCACCCCCCATAGAGATCGGAGCCTACGCCGGGCTCATAGAAGAGACAAATGAGGAGCGAATAGATCAGCAGGGTAAACTTTATCTGAACCGCATTAAATCAAGTGCACAAAGGATGAAAATGCTGATAGATGACCTTCTTACGCTTTCAAAGATCAGCAGGATAAAAAACCCATTTGAAAATACCGACATGAATAAACTCTTAAAAAACGTACTTGAACGCATGGATTTCGACATCCGCGAGAACAACGCAAAAGTCAAGGTGGCGGAACACCTTCCTATCGTCTACTGCGATCGCATCAAGATCAGCGAAGTCTTCTTCAACCTCATAAGTAACGGAATAAAATTCGCTTCCAAGAAAACCGGATCTTCGCCGGAGATAGAAGTAGGATTCACGCCCAAACCCGATGTTTTTGAATTTTCCGTAAAAGACAACGGTATTGGTATAGACAAAAAACATCACAAAGAAATTTTCGTACTATTCAAACGTTTGCATACGCAGGATCAGTATGATGGCACAGGAGCAGGACTAAGCATAGTAAAAAGGATTATCGTTGACGATCATTCAGGAGCTATCTGGCTGGATTCAGAACCGGGAAAAGGCACGACATTTTATTTCACTATCCCACGACGCAAAGTTTAGCAAACACCACCTCGGTGGAAATCTTCACTTACGGACCTTATTCAACAATTCCTGACGCTTTTTTAATATTTCGTATTTTTCCACGATCCCTTTATATATCGCATCGGCTATAATCTTATGAGCTTCGGGATTGGGATGATGGTCGACCATAACGGAAGGGTTCCCGCGCCAATGCTTATATTTATTATCATAACCCGTCTGTGTTTTATCTGATAACTTTTCCCACAAAACGCTCTCGGCATCCACAATAATAAAATCAGACGTAAATTTCAGCTGTTCCGTAT
Source organism: Candidatus Omnitrophota bacterium (assembly GCA_035403965.1). Lineage (GTDB taxonomy): Bacteria > Omnitrophota > Gorgyraeia > Tantalellales > Tantalellaceae > DAONGE01. The sequence continues at coordinate 17,935 of DAONGE010000022.1, forward strand.
ACGTACGCCCCCACCCTTTGTTCCCTAAAAAACATACAACAAGTTTGGCGTTATTTTTATGGCATATGTTATATATTTCTTCATAGATCCATGTTTCGACATCCCGAAAATCTTTGTCTACGGGTTTCGGGATGCGTCCGATAGTTAACAAAAACTTTGTCTTAAGCGTATTCCAATCGTCATACACATAGAACGGCACCCCCACTTCGAACAGAAATCCGACATAATCATTGAAACTCTCGGCGGTTTTTTTGTATTTCTCGATGGGAAGCGCGAAAGAATTTGTGACAAAAACCGGATATCTGACGGCATATTGCCGAACCCCTTTAGAATATATGTACGGCATCGGGACTTTTACGGTCGTAGTAGCGCGATACATTTCCAGAGCCCTGGCTAAAAGCCATGGCGACGACTGAAATACCACAAAATCCGGTTTATACTTAGGGATCAATTCCCTCGCGATTATCAGCATTTGCGCGAATCCGTAGCTTATAGTACCCGTATTAATCACACTAGCGTTCATATCTTTCCCGACAATAAAAGGAAACGTATCTTCGGCCACGCATGCCGATCCGTAGGTGAAAGAATCGCCTATAAAAAGTATCAACGGCCTTTTATTAAAATCAATATCCGTGTACGACAACGGGATCCTGTACCCGTTTTTATCATATTTCATTGGGACAGGTTCGCCTATCGTGATGTTTTCTGCGCCGCTTACGTTGCTCATTGCCCTGTATCCCAATTCCGGATCGGCCTGATGCACCAAGCCTTCCCATCCCTTATATGGATTTTTCACAAAGTGATAAAAATTGGAACATTTCTGCAGAACGACAAAACTGTACGCGGAAAAACAAAGGAACAAAAAAAATGTAACCGAAAAAACCGGATAAATTATTTTTTTAAAGTTCATTTTCATAGTCAGCCCCGATAAATTATACCTGCTTTTCTGCATAAGTGAATAACCCTATGGAAATCGGCTGGTCAGTAATTAACTTCCATAAGGAACAATCCCTGCGGCGGGGCCGTAGGTCCGGCTTTCAACCGTGAACGACTTTCAAGTATCTTTTTCATACTACCTTCCGGCATATATCCCCTACCAATATCAACAAGTGTCCCGGCTATATTTCTCACCATATTATATAAAAATCCGTCCGCCGAAATATCCATAACTATCGCACGACCACGTTTAACCACATTTATCGCATACACCTCACGGATAGATCCGCGCTCTTTCTTATCGGTCGCCTGAAAAGACTTAAAATCATGTTTACCGATAAGCGCTTTCGCTTCGCGTTTCATAAGCGGGATATCCAATTTATATGGCACTCGCCAATTATAACGTTCAAGGAACGGATCATGCTCTTTGGAATTAAAAATAAAATATTCGTATCGTTTTGATCTCGCGTCAAAACGAGAATGAAATTTTTCATCAACATATTCCGCATTAACTATAGCAACATCACCCGGAAGCACCGAGTTCAAAGCGATCTTTATCTTTTCCTGTGGAATATATATGTTGGTCTTAAAATGCGCGACCTGGCCCTTGGCGTGCACGCCGGCGTCGGTCCTGGAAGCGCCGTTTACTCTGGAATGTTTTTTGAATACCTTTTCTATGGCTTCCTCAAGCGCGGATTGGATGGTCACACCGTTCGGCTGGAGTTGCCAGCCCTTATAATCTGTACCGTCATATGCTATGGTGAGTTTTATGGTATACATTATTAAGTGTCATGTGTCATGTGTCAGAGTGTCATGATACTTGATACATGACACATGATACTTGACACTTAACATTAGTTATTCTTTATAAGATATTCCGCTATCTGAACAGCGTTGAGCGCGGCGCCTTTTCTTATATTATCCGCCACAACCCACATGTTTATGCCGTTAGCGACAGACTCATCTTCTCTGACGCGGCCTACATATACATCATCTTTACCCTCAACCATAAGCGGCATCGGATATTTCCCGTTCATCGGATCGTCAACAACGGTAACTCCCGGAAATTTTCTAAGCAATTCCAGCGCTTCATTACGCGTTATCTTTTTATTAGTCTCCACGTTAACGCATTCCGAATGCGCGTAATACACCGGCACCCTGACACATGTCGCCGTAAGCGCGAGATGCGGGATCTCCATGATCTTACGCGTCTCATTGACCATTTTCATCTCTTCTTTCGTATAGAAGTTATCGTTGAAAACGTCTATCTGAGGTATCAGATTAAAAGCGATCTGATGCGCGAATTCCTTTATTTCTTCCCCGCGGACATTGTGTTCGCCAAGACCGTAATGCGATCTTTTCTTGGCCAAAGCCGCCGCTTGTCTTTCCATTTCAAGTATCTTCGACTGCCCACCACCGGAAACAGATTGGAAAGTAGATACAACTACTCTTTTTATACCAACCGCGTCATGTATCGCCTTTAACGGGAGTACCATCTGTATGGTCGAACAGTTCGGGTTAGCTATGATCCCTTTATGTGTTTTGATGGCATGAGGATTGACCTCGGGAACAACAAGCGGGATCTCCTTCTCCATACGAAAAGCGCTTGAGTTATCCACACACACCGCGCCTGCTTTAACGGCATGCGGAAGAAATTCTTTACTTCTGGAAGCCCCGGCCGAAGCCAGTACTATATCTATCCCGTTAAAAGAATCCTCTTTAAGCACATGCACCGGATATTCTTTCCCGTTGAACATAAGGTTCTTACCAGCGGATCTCTCGCTGGCAAGAAGCCGAAGTTCGTCTATCGGGAACTTTCTCTCGGCCAGAATAGATAAAAACTGCCCTCCAACCGCACCGGTCGCACCCATAACGGCGACATTATATTTTTGTTTTTTCTTAAGCATATTGCCTCACTTGATCGTTTTCGTTTTTATTTTACAGCGCCTTTACTACAAGGTCGCCTACTTCAGTTGTCGAATAACCCATTTTCCCGGCCGAAAGGCTTTTAAGCTTAGTGGTAACGCCTATCACGGCCTTCTCTATGGCGGCCGCGGCAGTCGCTTCACCAAGTTCGTTCAACATCATAGCGCCTGCGCATATAGTAGCAAGCGGGTTTATGATATTCTGACCTGTGTATTTCGGGGCTGACCCGCCTATCGGCTCGAACATAGATACCCCTTTCGGGTTTATGTTCCCGCCGGCGGCTATACCCATACCACCCTGCGTCATCGCCGCCAGATCGGTTATAATATCGCCGAACATATTGTTCGTCACGACAACATCGAACCATTCCGGGTTCTTTACCATCCACATACATGTCGCATCGACATGCGCGTAATCACGTTTCACATCCGGAAATTCCTTCTCGCCTATTTCATTGAAAGCTCTTTCCCAGAGATCGAATTCGAACGTCAAGACATTGGTCTTTCCGCAGAGCGTAAGCGTTTTTTTCTTGTTACGTTTACGCGCAAGCTCAAAAGCGTACCTTAGGCATCTGTCCACACCGTTGCGTGAAGTAATGCTTTCCTGGACTGCGACTTCATTCGGCGTGTTCTTCCTTAAAAATCCGCCGCTCCCCGTATAAAGGCCTTCGGTGTTCTCACGAACGACCACATAATCGATATCAGCCGGCGTTTTATCTTTCAACGGGCAAAAACGCTCGTCAAAAAGTTTAACCGGACGGAGATTTATATATTGATCCAATTCAAATCTGAGCTTCAGCAAAACACCTTTTTCAAGTATCCCCGGTTTTACGTCGGGATGTCCTATCGCGCCGAGAAATATCGCGTCCATTTTTTTAAGTTCCGCCAAAACACTGTCCGGCACGGTCTCGCCGGTCCTTTTGTATCTTTCCCCTCCGAGATCATAATCCACTTTCTCGCATTTGAACCCGAACTTTTTTGAAGCCGCGTCAAGAACCTTAACTCCCTCACGCATGACCTCAGGACCTGTTCCATCGCCCGGCATTACAGCAATTTTATATGTTTTCGACATAACTCCTCCGTTTTATTTAAAATGTCAGGGGGTCTCACATTACTACACTGTACGTAAATCAGACCTGATTATTTCTTACCCTTGGCGGAATACTCTATGAGCCCGCCTTTTTTCATGATCTCCCTTATGAATCCGGGAAATATTTCAGACTGATAAGTTTCCTTATGTCCTGATATCGAGATGACGCCTTTGTCAACATCGACAACGACCGTATCTCCATCCTTTATGACCTTCGCGGCTTCGGGACAGGTAAATATAGGCAAGCCTATATTGATGGCGTTTCTGTAAAATATCCTGGCAAAACTTTTGGCTATAACGCACGATAGACCTGAAGCCTTGATAGCTATCGGCGCATGCTCCCTGCTGGAACCGCATCCGAAATTATCCCCGCCTATTATCATATCGCCTTTTTTTATCTTCTTAACAAAATTCGCGTCGGCGTCCTCCATGCAATGCTCGGCCAGTTCCGCCGGATTGGATGAATTAAGATACCTTGCCGGGATTATCTCGTCCGTATTGACATCATCGCCGAATTTAAACGCTTTACCTTCGAATTTCATTTTTGCTCCTTTTTGTCCGCCATCTGCTATTTTCACAGATCCGACGGATGTGATATCTTCCCTTTTACGGCACTGGCCGCCGCGACAGCCGGGTTAGCGAGGTATATAAAACTTTTCGGATGTCCCATTCTGCCGACAAAATTCCTGTTCGTCGTGGCAACGGCGACTTCGCCCTCATGTAAAATACCCATATGACCGCCAAGACACGGTCCGCAGCTCGGCGTACAGAAAACTGCGCCGGCCTTCACGAACGTTTCGGCATATCCCTCTTTCACACATTCCTTGTAGATCGCCTGCGTAGCAGGGATAACAACAAGTCGTGTATTCGCATGCACTTTTTTGTTTTTCAGTATAGCCGCGGCCTGTTTAAGGTCCGATATACGACCGTTAGTACAAGACCCTATCACTACCTGATTGACGCGGACATCTTTAAACTCACTGACAGGTTTCGCGTTTGACGGAAGATGCGGCGCAGACACTACGGGTTCGAGTTTCGAAACGTTATATTCTCTCACGTCGCAATATTTCGCGTCTTTGTCAGCTTTATAGATCTTGTAATTCTTTCTCGGCGATTTATATTTTTTGAAAGCCTGCTTAACATAACTTTCAGTTATCTTGTCCGCGGGGATTATACCGTTCTTCGCGCCGGCCTCTATCGCCATATTGCATATTGTAAATCTGTCATCCATAGAAAGATTGTCCAGTGTATCACCGTGGAACTCGAGCGCTTTGTACATAGCTCCGGAAACGCCCAGATCACCTATAAGATGGAGTACAAGATCCTTACCGCTTACCCACTTCCTGGGTTTACCAGTAAATATGACCTTTATCGTCTCAGGCACTTTAAACCAGCATTCGCCAAAAGCCATAGCGTATGCGAGGTCTGTGCTTCCAACGCCCGTAGTGAAAGCCCCGAGCGCGCCGTGAGTACAAGTATGCGAATCGGCCCCAACTACCAGATCGCCGGGTATAATAAGCCCTCTCTCAGGCAGTAGCGCGTGTTCGACGCCCATTCTCCCGAGCTCAAAATAATTCACTATACCGTATTCCTGGGCGAATTTCTTAAGCTCCATCGCCTGATTGGCGCTTCTCATATCCTTTGCCGGAAGAAAATGATCCGGTATAAGGGCTATCCTTTTCTGATTGAACACTTTTTTTACACCAAGTCTTTTAAATTCCTGTATAGCTATGGGCGCGGTGATATCGTTCCCGAGGCAAAAATCTATCTTCGCCATAACGAAATCGCCCGGAACAATGTTTTTGGTCCCTACAGCATGATCAATAAATATTTTCTCAGTTATCGTATGCCCCATATCGGCTCCTATCCTGTCTGTAAACTCACAAATCCCCTGTTTTAGAGAGTAAAGTCTATCAAATTTCAGGGTGAAAATCAACACTTTTGGAATAGCCCGCAAAACGCCCCTTATTAAAGGCGTCAGAGATATACTCAAAATCAAAGGGGTCCCCTCAAAATTTTAATATTTTTTTAGACATTTTGAGGACATAGGCTTGCAAATGTTCGAGCCCCAACGGCTTTAGGGGGGCGAGTTTTTGCAAGCCCCTCAAAAAGTCTAAAAAAATGCGCAAATAAATTTTGGGGGAAGGATTTTGAGTATATCTCTGACGCCATATGAAAAGATCATAGAGCCCTAAGCACTTCGGTTTCGGATTTGAAAGCCTCCCTGACCAATTCCAGATCTATCCTGGCTACAGGCGGGAGCATCAGATGGAACATCGTACCAACAAAGAACTCGAACGGTTTCTGTCCTGCCATCTTGATCAGATCGTTCGTGATCTGATCCGTATCGTCATTATTCGTCACAAGCGCGATCGCTTCCGCATAGGATGAAACCACGTTCCGGTAATCCTCATTTCCGGACACAAGTTCTTCCGGCGCGGTATTTTTAAGAAAATGCACAAGGTTCAGCCTGCTTATACCGGCATTATGAAGCCTGCCGTACGGCAAAGGATATATAACACCCGTAAGTTTATCATCCTTATCCCTCGCCCTGTCCTCAAGCACCGAAAGCATGGTCCTTTCCTTGAGCATTTGCTGCTCCACGGAAACCAATTTATCGAATACGCTCGCCGAAACGGAACAATTTATTCTGGTCCGGGTATCAGACACGCCTCTCTTTGCAAGATCATCTATAATCCCCCTCAATTTAGCGAGGACTTCATCACACTCCCTGCCACCCATCGCGCTCATCAGCGTAATATTCCCATGTTGTTTGTTCAGATTCCACCTGCGCGCCGCGCTTTCTTCCTGCGTCATAGAGGACTCTAAACCGTTCTCTATGGGGTTGCCGTCGGCCCCTGTGGGATAGTTCCCGATAACGACATCGTAAATATCTTCCCCTCCCATAATATTGCGGTACATCGCGCGGGCCGTCTTGATCATAGACTCCTTCATTTTGTTCACAATAAAAGCCCCTTTTATCTCTTCCGGGGTTATCTCCTTCCCGGCCGGACAAATCACAGAATTGCCGTCAATACCGGCTTCTAACAAAGGGACCTCTTTTTCTTCCGTCTTCATTACGACCACCGGTCCCATCTTATTCTCCACCTCATTTAATATCTCTTTCATAAAATCAATTATTTCATCGCCAGATCTTTCCTGCTGAAGCAAGTCGGTTAAATTCTGTCTCAAAACAACTGCCTGATCCTTCAATTCCGTTCTATCCGTCAGCATAGACACCAAAAGTTCTTTAAACGCTTTAGAGCTATTCGCATCCCCCGCTTTCATAAAAAACCGCGCCATCATAATAAATCTATTTGCGATAACATTGTTCTCAAAAGCGTTCTGCTCAGGATTTTTATCATGCGGCATTACCGACAAATATCCCTTCATCTCTTCCGCGACTTTCTGTCCATTCTTATCGTTCAGGATCCTTTCCGGATGGCGTGAAAGAACTTCTACAGATTTTAGCAACAAATAGAAAAATACCGTTTTCCCCAAAATTTCATTCATATCATCATAGGCCGACAAGCCCTGCGCCTCCCGGGATAGAGGGCTTATCAACAACGCGAATGTCGCGAATATCTGAGATATATCTGCATCCCCGACTGTAGGTCTTAATATGAATTCCGAAAATGTAAGATGATCCTCAGGTCTATATGGACCTGAACCGGCCAACATCGTATTGTAAATGTTGTCTCGCTTTAAGCCCGGGGTGGTTTTAAGCCTAACGGCGCTCAACGTATATTTAGACTGTACGCGAACCTCTACCTCAGATACCGAGTCTCCCACCTTGACTGAGATTTCGTTATCCTCTCCGGCAAAACTTCCGTTAATAAGTCTTAAAATATCCTCATCCGACATCACATCCAACGCCGAAAACACTCCTTTTTTTATATCCTTTACAGTATCGGAACCTACATCAGGGTCAAGGAACAATTGCGCTTCGCGATAGCTCCCTTCAGATTTGCTGTGATCTAATATATTTTCCATAAGCACGTTTTCTAAAAATACCGTTTTCCTTTCTTCAAAAGACATTTCCGGAGCGGGTTTAGCTCCTTCCTGTGGCGGCCCGGCAGTTCTTTCTTTATCGGTGGATCTCAGCCATGAATTATAAATGTAGATAGATGCCATCACCAACGGGATAATTTCGGGGACTCCGCGCATAGTCTTTTTAAACACGGCCACGATTTTAAGTTCCTCCTTCAGATCCTCCACGGCATCCCTATCCTGTCCGAACACTATAGAAAGGAAATTCTCATCGAAGAAATCACTCCCCTCGCCGAAGAGATCTTTATCATCATTATAAAAACCGTAAAGACGTGAAAGGCATTTGATACGTTTGGACAGATACCAAACTTGCATTATGTTTTTCTCGTTCCCTACAATATTTTCAGCCGCTTCTTCGCCGATCACATCTGAAACGATAGGTATCATCATGCCCAGCATCGCCTTAACCGAAGTCCCATCATCCGTCATGTAGCTTTGGTATGCTAACGTGGATATTTTTTTATTCTCTCCCACATCAGCTTTTCGCAACATAATATCCAGATCTTTTCCCGCAGTATAGCCGGATTTCGCATCGACAATATCTCCCATAAAGAACGCTTTGGTGTTTTTTGCCTCGTTTTTGAACGCTTCATTAAGTGTAACCACGTAATCTTTTGGCAGCTGCTGCAACATTGTTTCTTTTGCCATATCATAATCATGAAGATCAAGATCCATCATACGGCCGGTTCCACCAATGCCAAAACGCATAGAAACGCCGGAGCTCTTTTCTATCCCACCTTCTCCGCTATCCAACCTTACAACAGCGGCAATAATATTATTGAGCGCGGCACCGTTACCCAGAAGCTCTCCCTGCATAGACATCATTCCGGTCTTCTCAGAAAAATAATTCGCCATACCGATCGTAGATGAATCATCACGAAGGGTCAACCCAAGCGGGATTCCGGGAGAACCCCTAGTAGCGTCCGGGTTCATTTTATACTCGCTAAACGGAATGGGAACAATATCATCGCCTGATAAATACCGGTTGAAATCAGGTCCTCCTAACTGCGCTGAACCTGCGCCTTTGAATTCAATTCGTTCAGCGTTAAAAAGGATATCTCCTTCTTTTACGTCTTTAATTTCAGACCGGCTGAGTTTTCCAAAATACACGTCCTTGATCACGCCGTACTCGTCGGCGATCAAAGTAAATTCCCCTTCCACATAAAACATCCTATGACCATCCCTCGTGAATTTTACTCTCAAAAACATGTCATTACCCCACGGATCTTTCACCGTTTCAAGACCGAACATCTCTCCGACCTCTTCCGGGGAAAGAGCGCCCTTCCCTTTGGCATAGACCTCACCTACTATAGGGACAGGATATCCGGTTTCACTTTCCGAGCGGGTGAACCCGTTGGCCAGATGTTTACTTACATACAGTCTCGCGAACGCTTCATCGTCATTCAAGGTTCTCGTTTTCCCTTTAACCGCTAAAGATCTTAAATAAAGCAGCAGATTGGTTTCGCCATTCTGATTTTTATCAAAGGCCCTGAGCCCTTTGAAATCTTCAGATCTCCTAACACCCTGCGATGTGTCCGGAATATTTTTTACGCCCCTCACCGCGTCTTTGAACCTCTCAACGAGCGACGGTTGAACTGTCTGAGGCGACATTCTTTTAGCTGAGGCATCCGACATAAGCCAGTTTAATGTATCCCACCAATTCATAACGGATGATATAACAGACCAATCCCCATACCACTCCCATTTCATCTCTCGTATCTTCTGGGTTTCAAGTTGCAATCTCCTCACGATATTCCCCCTGCCCACCAGCCCTTGGGGATATAATTTTTGTCCGGTTAAACGCACATAAAAATGCCCCACGACATCTCTAAGATCCCTAAACCATAACCATAGGCTAGAGATCACTTCATAGCCAACACGTTCCATTCTGTTATTATGGAAGAATAAAATTGTGGCCATGGCCACAGAATCATAGTTTTCCATTATCACGCCGCTTTTTCTAAGGTCCCCCATGGTAGTCCTGATAACAACTCCATCGTTTATGTCAGCCCCCTCAAAATTATATCTTCGTGCTACTTGTATCCCTATTTCGCCGTATGCCCAGTCGCTTGCCGCATGCACAGCTCTGCGAGTTCCGGGATATCCGGCATACCGAAGCGAGACACCTCTACACACCGAGACTTCATCCGGATAAAGCTCAAACCTGAGATTATTCAAAATCATCATATAAGATCTCAAATTCGCACTTTTATAATGACAAACCTTATAAAACAAACTTGTAAGCTCCTGGCATTGTTCGGTGATAACATCATTAATATGCGATTCGTCCTTTATATCGCCGCCCAAGGCCTTCAAGATTTTCTCTCTGACACGCAAAAGCCCCGGCCTATCCTTTCCAAGCAACATATCCAGCATCTTCTTCTCTTCTTTGGTCAATGAGATCTCATTGAAAATATTTTCGACCCTTTCCAACACACCGTTAAAATCTTTGCATCTTTCGACTAGATACGCATTCGCTCCAGGCTGCCTGAACATATCCAAACCGAGCACTTCGTTATCGATCTGGTATCTTTCTTGTTTTTTGCCAAAAGAATCCAACCATGCCCGCATCCTTAAAACGCGATCTTTAAGACTTAGAACAAAAACAGGTTTTTCGCTTTTTACCGCATCTTCCAACGCATTAAAAACCGTTCTGGTCCCGCCGGACATAAACTTTATACGTTGAGTTGTTTCGTCAAAATAAAAGCCACCGTCAACTCCCGGCTCAAAAAGAAACTCGAGAGACAATCTGCCTCCGGCGTCCTCGGTATAACTTGACGCATCAGACTGATAGAATACCGTCAAAATATCAAAAAACTGTCCGTCATTCATTCCTGCCGACTTCGCCATTTTCCGTATTTTACCGACCGCTTCTTCCAATGAATACTCTGATTTCAAATATTTTCCGATCGGATCTCCGTTAAGGATCGCAGAGGCCAAAAGCACCTCTTTGTCCGTCAACGGAAGCATAGGCCTTAACTCATTGATAAGATCCCTTGTATACACGAACTGAAGGTCCGGCCTACCTTCCTGAATAGCTTTTGGTTTACCGATGTCATGCAATGCCGTCAAAAGCCTGAAAAAATCACGGTTTATCCCATTAGGAAGAGCTCTTTCATTGAAATATTTCTCGAATTGCCTCATTACCATCAACGTATGAGTTTCCAGATTGTACCCTTCCCTCAATCCTAACGACATACCCCAAGCCCTGGGATCAAGACCCATCCAGGAAATGCCACCTTGCCCGGCCTGTCCATGATACGGATTATCTTTTAGGACTTTTATCAAATCTTCCGGATCATATGCCGGAGAGTCTATTATCGCGCGTATTTCATTCTTCTTTGAAATGGTCCACTCCTTAAGATATTCCGGTAACGTCGACATTATTATTTGATATCGCGCCTGATACCTTAAAGACAGATCAAAGAACGAACGAAAGATATCCAAACAGATATTGACAACAGGATGGATCAAAAACGGCATAGCGAAAAACACCGGGGACACATCTAAGAACGGCAGCATAATTGAGATAGCGCTGAGAGCAGTTACTATTACCGGAGGCGCTCTTTCGCCCTTATTATGGAGCACGACAAACTTGTATCCAAACACGATAGACAATAACGGAACAAGCGATATGGTCAAAACAGGCGACACATATGACGCCGCGAGCCCCAAGGCTATAACAGGGGCACGAAAAACAAGCTCCTCCAAAATAGGCCCGGCAAGAAAACGATACGTTTTCGTCTTCCCGAATTCACCGAACTTTTCCTGCCAGGACCTGATAATAGCACCCCTATTTTTATTTCCTTTAACGGAACCCATTTGCGTCTCAAAGACGTTGTATGCGTTCTTTATCGCCATCATAAGTTGGAGCTTTGCGCTAGGCTTCAGTTGTTCAGTCGATATACCGTTAATTTCTCCAAGCAACGCAATAAGAGCGCGATTATCAAGATCTTTAAATATCCCTCTGATCTTTTCTCTCAATCTATTCAATCCCACCTCACCTTTTCCCATGTTTAGCCAGGCGGGCAAATACTCTTCAAATATCGGGTCATTATTCATTATGGCGTTTATCTCGTCCTCAAGATTCTTCATGGCCTTTTCCACCGGATCTTTAGTCAGCGATGAAGCTACGCTTTTTGCGCCTAAATATAGGACCTGCATGACTACGCTGAAAAAACCAAGCGTCTTACTTCGCATCTCATAAAATATATCCGGGCTATACCTCATGATAAGCCAAACAATTCCCGTAAATCGATTATAGAATTTAGTCCTTTTAATTTTCGCCGATACAACCACAATAAAACCGGCCGCGGATATAACGCTTATAAAACCACCTGCCCAAAACAATACCCTGCCAAATACCGTTTCCCAAAAGCTGCCCGCACTCACGGGTGCTAAGATCTCCGGTTTGAGTTGTTCTGCCTGCGACGACATTTCAGCCTCCGGCCCTTTTACCGAAGACTGCCCTATCGATGGGCTGCTTTGCATTATGTCAGCGCGCGATCCAGTTATACTTTCTTTTTTTCGTTCAAGCTCACTGGGCACCTGCTCTCCGATCCGGATCATATTGACATTCCCATAATTCAACATCATCAACTGCGAAAAGATAGTTTCCGGAAGATATCCTTCAACATATAGCGCTATCATTCGTCCCAATACCCGGTTAAGCACATAGTTCTTCGTTTCTTCCTGGCACGAGTCCAGGACTTTTTTTAGATTACATACTTTTATAGTCCTGCCGTCTTTATCGGTTACTTCTTCCTGCCCGTTTTTAAAGGCTTCCATCTCCCCCTTCCAGCCACCGTTATAAAATATCGCGGAAAATATGATCTTGTTTATATCCGGACCGCATCCAAAATCCGTGCTATACCCTTTTATTCTGGAGTTATATTCAATGTCGTACAGATTTGACGCTATTATCATACTGGCAAAAAGAGCGTTATAGAACGCCGACTGCGCACCGTCTTTATTTTTAATTAAGCTCCTGATACTATTTCCCTTACCTGCGAGTTTTTGTAATTGTTCCAATTTTTCGCGGTCTCGTTTGGATAAAACTATAGGCCGGCCGGCTTGGTCCTTCTCCCCATCATTTTGCCGCTCTTCCAGCTTCAGACATTTTTCCTCGAAATTAGCCAAAAGTTCCAAAGTCTTATCCATAGTCTGAAAATTACCTTTTGCGCCAGCCTTCGACTTTCCGGGACCACGCAGATCCGTCTCAGCCGCGCGCGTAGCCAGTTGATATGCAGCCATCAGCTCTATCATCGGATCCCCGGACGGATACACCCTGGCCCATATCTTTTTATACCTTTCAAAACTTCCTCCAACGGACTCGTCGTTAATGCTTCTATATACCCACTCATCCGGCATAAAACATTTCGCTTCATACCCCGTCGCTTTAGATAGCGCCTGCGCAATATTTTCGGCTTTTGCCATAACTTCCATTAAATTTTCTTCTTTGACTTTCTCAAAGATCAAGGAAGGTGACTCCGAGGTCGCGGCTGACATTTGAGCGAATGCGGGGCTAACGGAAGTAAAGAGAGACATCCCAACCATGAGAGCTATCGTCAGATTTCTGATAATATTCTTGAAAACAAAATTTCGTGGCGCAACCGAACGATAGAGAGAGATAAACCCCCAAACCGTTATGATCCCGGCGCCGAAAGCTATTGGGATATCCATACCCACGAGGCTCGCCGATATCGCGGCCAACCCCGCGGCTAAAACACCTGATTGAAGCGGCCTATTCCCATCCGGCCCCTTAGCGGCCTTCGGATGAATACCATAATATAAAAGCATCAATTCTTCACGCAAGTTCATCATTTGATCCTGACTTAGAATATTTTCCGGGATCTCACCAAATCTTTCCATAAACGTATACAAGTCTTTTATGTCATTACCGGCAAGTACCCGTTTGATCTGTGTCTCCAGTTCTTCCCAACTCCCTTCTCTCATAGCCGCCGCTATTTCCCAACGTGTTTTTTGAAGTTGTATACCGAGAGGATGAAAAGCTCTCTCAAAGATCGACACCGCTTCATCCAGCCTTGGGTCATTCAACGTTTTTTCAGACGGGAACACAGCTTCACGGCTAGCCACACTCTCCATCCATACTGCCCATATTTGCTTCCCGTCGATCTCAGCTCCTGGTATTTGTTCGACCTTTCCCCTGACGACCAGCGGAGCTTCCGCCGCTATCATCAGCTTGAATATCCTTCCGTCTTTGAGTGTTACCGACTGGTCATTTCCGGACAACAGATCGGCCATACATTGAACGATAGATCCAAAGTCCTCTTTATTCAGCCCGCCATGAACCTTGCCGCTTTGATCGGCTAAATATGTGTATATCGCAAGAGTCGATAACTTGGCCGTCATATAACCGATCAAGGGACTCGCATCCGATCCTAAAAGGCTGAAATACTGGCATTCGACATTTTTATCCTCAGTAAAAACCGGCATAACGGATATATACGAGATATCTCTATCCCTGAAAACATCCTGCAGATTTTCGGTATGAAATCCTCCTGTGACAAGTATGGCCGCCCTGGTACCATTCGCGCTTTTCGGAGAAAACTTCAAATTTCTCATAAATACCGAATCCCGCCTGAACGAACACTCGAAGAAACACGCCATATCCTTTCTGTAAATATCAAGTTTAACGACCGATGGACCTATCACCGTGCTGGTTTTATACACAGTGGATATTTTCCGTATGAACGCGAGATATTTTTCAATGCCAAAATCCGGCTCATTCCTCAGATAATATGAATAGTCCTGTTTCGTCAACGTCAGGTCGAACATATTCTTCATGAGAACTAGATTCTTTGACAACATATCAAGTGTTTTTTGTTCTTCGTTCTGATAAAGCCTGTTTTTTATGGCTTTCTCCAACTCATCCATTTCATCCATGATCTTGTATTTATCAACGCTGTTATAAACTGAAAGATACGCCGTATATTTTTTAAAATCGGGGTATGCATCTATGTCAAGATTGACGAACTTGGCCTTTCTCATTATGTACGCGTAATATTCGCCTGCCGCCAAAGTTCCGTTCCTAAACTCGACCGTTTTAGCAACCAAGGTTTCGGTCTCATTTTGTGAAAATTTTCCCTGAAGATCGTCAATCAACCGTTCCCTGTCCTTATTCGCGCGGTCAAAGTCCAGATCTTCTTCCTGAGCCAGTGTAAGATTGAGAAGATATATATTCGTGAAAGACCTGATATCTATATTGACTTCACTCGCTTTTTTAATGAGCGAACTAAGATAATTCTTAAACTCAAGATTGCCGGATTTATACTGGGCGTATTTGATGTCCATAGCCAGAAGATCGTCCGAATAGATATTGCACTTCAGGTCGCCAAGAACGGAATTTAATGACGCGATGTATTTTTTGGCCTCCTCCACGTATTTCCTCGAAGCGCGGTAAATATCAAGGTTTTCAAGGTATAACCCCGTATTTTCAACACCCCAGAGCGAGATCTTATCGGGATTATTGACCGCGAAATACTCGGCGCCGTTCAATACCCCCTCGCGAAGGAAAAAATCCGATGTCCTTTCTCTTACCGACCTATCGCTGATATCTGTGAATACTTCAGTATTATAAGCCCCCTCGCCCCCCTCAAGGTTAACCGTATCTATGCCGTATTCCTTGCTTAAGTAGGATATGATCTCGGAGACTTTCTTTTGACAAGCGTAATTACAATGCGCGTCCTGGATGTGTATTATTATTTTTCTTTCGTTTTCAATTCCACTCTGAGGAGCGGATTCATTTGAAAGTGTCGATTGATATACACCGTTAACCGTAGCGAGATTCTTCGGGAACTCAAATGTTTTCAGATCAAATATCTTGTTCGCCGGAGACGCAGCGCTTACCGCCATATTGGACATTCCACTATCCACGTTTGGGGTCTCAGCCCAGCCTCGATCCGCGAAATATTCTCCGAACATAGTTGTGACGACAAACGCCGCTAAAGTCACGAGCGACGCCATGCGATATGGCAACCTGTTCTTGGTTACGTTATAATTCACGGATCTGTATACCATTTTTCCACACGCTTTTCTTATGTTTTTACATTATGGGGACAAAAACCCCTTTTAACTTAATAATATAACAATGAGATTTGAAAAATATTAATTACTTGAATTACACCTTCCCGATGAAGGATTGAATATCTAGCTTTAATTTACCCTAAGCGGGTCAGATGGACAACCTTTTATGAATGACTTTTTCATATCTAACAAGAACTGCGGAAAAAGCACCTTTTCAACACAAACTCTCAAATGTCTCTCGGGCTTTATAAGAACTTCTTACCATGGGACCGGAACAAACGGCCCTAAAACCCATATCCGCGGCTATTCGACCGATAGTTTTAAACTCATCCGGCGTATAATACTTTTTGACCGGCCAGTGGAACCGCGTCGGGCTAAGATACTGACCAATGTAAAAAATATCAACACCGGCCTTACTAAGATCCATCATACTACAAAGAATATCCTTCTTTGTTTCTCCCAGACCAATTATCATAGCGGATTTTACCGGTGTATTTTTTGAGAAATTCTTGATCAACGATATGGCCTTAAGCGATCTTTTATAATCCGACCCCGGACGGATCTCTGTATACATTTTTTCCGGGATCTCAAGATTATGCCCTATCACATCGGCGCCGGAAAGGGCGATCCGTTCAAGAAGTTTTTCATCCGCGGACATATCCGGGATAAGAAGCTCCACCGGGACATGCGGGGTTGTTTTTTTTATTAAGTTCACCGTTTTAACGAACTGGTCCGTCCCTTTATCTTTCAGGTCGTCCCTTGTTACCGAAGTAACCACCGCATAATCAAGGTCCAGCTTTTTAACAGCCTTGGCCACTCTCTCCGGTTCCCTATTATCAAGTTTCTCAGGATTTTTTTTGGACACATTGCAGAATTTACAGGCACGCGTACAATTTTTACCCAGAATCATAAAAGTCGCGTGCCGTTTCGCCCAGCATTCGCCCATATTAGGACACGCCGCAGAAACACATACAGTATTCAAAGAAAGCCCGGATAAGACATTGTCCGTTTCCTGTACTTTTTTACCAAGCGATATCTTCCCTTTGATCCAATCAGGATGTTTTCCGTTTTTCATAGTTATCTTTTTCACCGTTGCCACTGCTTTTCTGTAACATTATTATAACAAAAAAGGGGACAAGAGCTTCTCTCTTGTCCCCTTTTTCCTGTTCACTGTATTATTTATTCCCGCTATCAGCGCCGGTCTTTCTTTCGGCGAGATACCGGTAAAGCACCTGCTGTTCCTCGATATTCTTCTGCGATCTCTCGAGCAGATCTTTCGCTCTTTCCGGATCCGATCTTTTAAGCACGGCATAACGGTTCTCTCCGTAAACATACTCATCAAGCTTGATGCTCGGAGATTTGCTGTCAATTATCAGAGGATTCTTTCCATCCAACGCCAGCATCGGATTATACCTAAAAAGCGGCCAGTGTCCGCAGGCAACCGCTTTTTTCTGTTCTTCAAGACCTTTTACCATATTGATACCGTGCGCTATACAATGCGCATAAGCGATAATGATCGACGGCCCGTCATAAGCCTCGGCCTCGACGAATGCCTTGATCGTCTGAGATTGATCCGCCCCGATCGATACTTTAGCCACGTATATGTAACCATAACTCATTGATATCATGCCAAGATCTTTTTTCCCTATCGGTTTCCCGCTGGCCGCAAACTTCGCCACCGCGCCCATCGGAGTGGATTTAGAGGCCTGCCCGCCGGTGTTCGAGTACACTTCGGTATCCAGAACCAGTATGTTTATGTTCTTTCCCGAAGCCAGTACATGATCAAGCCCGCCGTAACCGATATCATAAGCCCATCCGTCGCCGCCTACAGCCCAAACCGAACGTTTGACCAGATATTCCGATATCGAAACAAGCTCTCTGCAATCGTCACAATCGCATTTTTTCAGCATCGAATTCATCTTTTCGACAAGAGATCTCTGTTTTTCTATATCTTCCTGCTTTTCTTGTTTGTTCGCCTTGATCTCGCCAATAAGATTTCTCATTTCGCCGGAACATTTATCGTTCGCCGCGATCTTATCCGCCAGCTCATTGGCATATTGCGTATATTTATCGACAGTCAAACGCATACCGTACGCCATCTCCGCGTTATCCTCGAAAAGCGAGTTACACCATGCCGGCCCCCTACCGTCCGCGCGAACCGTATACGGAGTGGTAGGAAGATTTCCACCGTATATCGACGAACAACCCGTAGCGTTAGCGATAAGCGCCCTGTCACCAAAAAGCTGGGTCATCAGTTTTACATACGCCGTTTCACCGCAACCACCGCACGCGCCGGAATATTCAAAAAGCGGACGTATGAACTGACTGCCCTTCATCGTCGTCCTGTCAAAAAGTTTCGGATCAGGATCAGGAAGATTAAGGAAAAACTTATAGTTCTCTCTTTCCTTCTCTCGAAGCGGTTCCTGAGGCATCATCTTTATGGCCTCTTTAGCCTTCATTGGACAATTTTCCACGCAAGTTCCGCAACCCGTACAATCTTCGGGAGCTATCTGAAGTGTATAAGCGCATCCTTCCATCCCTTTGTTAGGAGGTTTAGGCGCCGTATGTTTAAATGTTGCCGGAGCGCCCTTAAGCAGTTCCTCTTTGTAGAATTTAGGACGTATAGCGGCATGCGGACAAACAAGTGAACATTTTCCGCACTGTATACATGTCTCGCTGTTCCAGACCGGTATGTTTATGGCTATGTTTCTTTTTTCATACTGTGTCGTCCCTATCGGCCAGGTACCGTCATCCGGCATCTCGGAAACCTTCACGCTTTCGCCTTCGCCGCATATTATTTTCGCGGTAGTATTTTTCACAAAAGCCGGCGCGTTATCCGAAACAACTTTTTGCTCCGTAACTTTTCCGGTGAAAGACGCGGGAACATCCACTTTCTCGGTCCTGGAAATAGCCTTATCGACCGCCTCAATGTTCATATTAACTATCTTGTCACCTTTTTTACCATAAGATTTTTTGATAGCCCCCTTAATGGCATCTATTGCGATCTTATCGTCTATGACCTGAGATATTTTAAAGAACGCCACCTGCATTATCACATTTATACGTTCGCCGAGACCGACCTCTTGGCCTATCTGCAGCCCCTGTATAACGTAGAATTTTATCTTTTTATCCACAATCTGTTTCTGAACCCTGGCCGGGAGATGCGCCCATACTTCATCCTTCCCATGCATCGAATTAAGAAGGAATATCCCTCCGTCTTCCAGATTCTTCAGCATGTCGTATTTTTCAAGAAAGGAAAAGTTGTGGCACGCCAGGAAATTCGCGCGTGTTATCAGATAAGGACTCCTGATCACATTCTTACCAAACCGTAAATGCGACACCGTTATCGCGCCGGATTTTTTCGAGTCGTATACAAAATAACCCTGTGCGTAGTTGTCGGTCTCATCGGCGATGATCTTTATCGAGTTCTTATTCGCCCCGACGGTACCGTCAGCGCCAAGACCGTAAAACATCGCTCGATATGTATCCTTGCTTTCCGTGCTGAACGAAGGATCAAAATCGAGGCTGGTAAAAGTCACATCGTCATTGATACCCACCGAAAAATGATTCTTCGGCTGATCGGCCTTGAGATTATCAAATACCGCCTTAACCATGGCCGGCGTAAATTCCGCCGAAGCCAAGCCATACCTGCCGCCTACTATTTTCGGATATTCTTTGAACGAAACTATTTTCTGCTGCATCGCTTCGCCTATGGCTGTTCTAACGTCTTCATAAAGAGGTTCACCTAAGCTGCCCGGTTCTTTCGTTCTATCAAGAACGGCTATCGCTTTTACTGTAGAAGGAAGAACTTTAACGAAAGATTTTATATCGAACGGTCTGAACAGTTTCACCTTAAGCACACCGAGTTTTTCGCCCTTTTTGTTAAGGTATTCAACCGTCTCATGCGCGGTCTCTCCGCCGCAACCGATTATCACAATCACTCTATCCGCGTCTTTCGCTCCGACATATTCGAAAAGCTGATACTGCCTGCCGGTAAGTTTAGCGAAATTATCCATATATTTCTGCACTATAGCAGGGCAAGCTTCGTAATACTTATTGCTGGACTCTCTGCCTTGAAAACACACATCCGGGTTCTGCGCGGTACCGCGGATCACGGGCCTATCCGGAGACAATCCCCATTGGCGGTGCGCATAAACATATTTCATATCTATCATAGCCTTCATATCGTCATACGTTAATTCTTCCACTTTCTGTATCTCATGCGAAACCCTGAATCCTTCAAAGAAGTGAACGAACGGAACCCTTGATTCAAGCGTAGCCGCCTGTGAGATCAGTGCAAAATCCATAGCCTCCTGTATACTGCTGGAAGCAAGCATCGCCCATCCGGTCGATCTCGCCGCCATAACGTCACCGTGGTCACCGAATATCGAAAGGCCCTGGCATGCTATGGCTCTAGCGGCTATATGAAATACCGTTGGGATCAATTCTCCGGCGATCTTATACATATTCGGTATCATAAGAAGCAAACCCTGTGATGCCGTAAAAGTCGTGGTGAGCGCTCCAGTAGAAAGCGCACCGTGTACGGCTCCCGCGGCGCCGGCTTCGGACTGCATTTCGGCGACTAAAGGTACCGTACCCCAGATATTTTTTTCACCGTCAGCAGCCTTCTGATCCGATATCTCTCCCATATCGGACGACGGCGTAATAGGATATATCGCAATTACTTCGTTAGTCGCATACGCGACATGCGCTACGGCACTATTGCCACTGTGTGGAACCATTTCCCTCTTCATTTAAAGCCTCCTATAGTATATGAACGGAGAACGTAAGGCACACACGCCTTACGAGCCCTTTTTCTCCCGAAAACTTGAAATTCCCCCGCCCCGAAAGAAAAACAAACAACGGATATAAAACATATCCTTAAAAAAATAATTCTTTAATTTGTCCAAATCGGGGATTAACGGAACTGTATTATAGCATATACTCAAAGCCCTGTTAAGCAGGTTTTTATAAAAAAGGGGCAGCATATTACTGCTGCCCCAGAAGTCTTTCTAAATATTCAACTTAGCGCTTATATCTTCTTACCGGAAAACGAAAGATATAATGCCATAAAAGCCGCCATCATAACTATAGGTATATACGACTGTATCGCCGCATTCACTATAGCCAAAACCACCCTGCCGCCCGTTGCGCCTAAAGGCAACGTAACCGCACCGGCAATAAAACCAAGTATGATAGATATCAATAAACTGACAAGGAGCATGATTATAAAGACCGCCAAGGTTTTCATGAAGTTCTCTTTGCCCACTACAACGCCTTTTCTGAAAGCCATTATCGGCCCCTGGTCCTCAGCAACTATTGTATATATCGGATATATAAGGAATACTATGACCGCCAATGCTACCACAGTAACTATCGCGGCAACTATGCTTCGTATCACCAGATTATCCCCAAGAAGCAACAATCCTGCGCTTAAAAGAGCCAGAACAAGCACTACGGCTATGGCGATCAGCACATACAAAAGAAGCAGACCGAGTATCCTGAGATAGAAGCTCTTTCCATATGCCCCGAATTTACTTAACGCCGCGGACCCGGATTTGATCTGATCCCTGACCATCGCCATCGCTCCACCCTGCATAAAGATGAAGATCAGAAAAAATATAACGCTCATGGTTATGGACGCAGCCACGACTCCCGGCTTACCCGCATTTGCCGGATCACCTATCGGGATACTCAAAAGACCAATAATCACGTTAAAAACAAAAAATACAAGGACCACATTCATAAGTTTCGACGTGGTCGTAAAACCTTTTTTCACTACTTCAAATATCCCCATTTTTTCCTCCTTAAGAATTAATAAATATCCCATAATAAACCATATCATGAGATCATTTCACTCGGTAATATAGATTATAATGATCGTGTGATTGGAGTCAAGTTAAGCAAAAAAATTGTCTCCCTGTTCACACATCACGTCTTTCCTCAAACGCACGTTGCAAAGTAGCCATATCCGCATATTCCAGGCTGGCTCCGACAGGCACCCCTCTCGCAAGCCGGGTTACTGTGACCTTATAGCTACGCAATATTTTCATCAGATATAACGCCGTAGTCTCACCTTCCGTGGTAAAATCCGTGGCAATAATGATCTCCGAAACCCCTCCCTGTTTCACACGATTCAAAAGTTCTTCTATCTTTAATTCTTCCGGACCGACCCCATCTATGGGAGACAATGCTCCCAGTAAAACATGGTATAGCCCGTGATAAACCCCGCTTTTTTCCATGGCGATAACACCGCTAGGACCTTCGACCACGCATATCTTGCTACGATCCCGTGAAGCATCCTGGCACACGGAGCATATCTCTCCTTCGCTAAGATTACTGCATGTCCGGCAAAAACTGACGTTGTCACGCACTTCACGCAACGCTTTGACCAGAAGATCCACATCGTCCGATCTCGTCTGCAACACGTGAAAAGCCAGACGCTGAGCGGATTTCACTCCGATCCCGGGCATTTTCGCGAATTCTTCTATAAGACGGCGGATCGATTGCGGGAAAGCGTTATTCATCTGTCATTCTCCATAACATCCCTTACTACCTGTCCACCGAACACATCCATCGCTTTTTCAATTATGGGATTCATCGCCTTTTTAGCCTCATTCTTACGTGCATTGTCTGGATTTTCTTTTGAGGTTTTGCCTAAAAAACCTAATATCCTGAATTCAACGGTCGGAGTCCCGCCTATCACATCAGCGAATGTCTTTGTCAGGACTTTCTTGTTTTCTTCAGTCTCAAGCATCTCTTTTTTAAAAGCATGATCTTCGCTGAACCCTATCACGATTTTCTTTTCGCCGAATTCTATCGGCTTGGCGTGACTTAATAACGTAAAGACCGACATACTCGCGCCGCGGACATGTCCCAGAATAGCTTCCCATTTTGAATCCTTGTTATCAAGGGATGGCCTCGCTGCTACCGACACATCGCCGTTATTGTCAGATTCCGGGATATCTCTCGTTTTCACTTTGTATCCCGTTTTTTCCGCATCGACGGCCGGGGATGCTGATAAACCATCATTTTTTTTTACATAAGTTCCTGCCGGCTGAACCGGCGGAACATACTGTCCTGTGGCAGAAACACCACTAAGATCCAGTCCTTCCAATTTAGCAGCTATTTCTTTTAATGAAAGGATATCTCCCCTTTTCGCCATACGCACCAAAGTGATCTCAAGAGGAGCGCGCGTAAACATGGTCCCTTTCATAACATAAATACATTGCGAGATATTCTGGAGCACATAAAGCATTTCCTCAAGAGAGGCCTTCTCTTTTTGCTTGTTCATCTCGTCCATCTCATCATCGGAAAAAGCCATATCCGAGGTCGGCCCGCCAGAAGCCTTTAGAACCAGAAGATCCCTGTAATGCGAGAGAAGACTCGTCGCGATATATACGGGATCTTTCCCGCTTGATATAAGTTCGTCCAACGTGTTTATGACCTTATCGGGCGTGTTATCGAGAACCGCGCGGGAAAGCGCGAATATCTTATCTTTGTGAAGCATTCCCAAAAGCTCAAGAACATCATCGGCCGTTATTTTTTTATCCGAAAAAGACACCATCTGATCCAATACAACAAGGGCATCACGAAGACTGCCGTCAGAACTGCGCGCTATAAAAAGTGCGGCTTTATCTTCTATCCCGACCTTTTCCTTTTTCGCGATCTCGAGAAGAGTGTTATAGACCGCATTCGGCGGGATCCGTTTAAAATCGAATCTCTGGCATCTCGACATAATGGTCGGAAGCACTTTATGCGCTTCGGTGGTGGCAAAAATAAATTTTACGTGCGCAGGCGGCTCTTCTAGGGTTTTAAGAAGCGCATTGAAGGCTTCCGGCGTCAACATATGCACTTCATCTATGATATAGACTTTGTATTTTCCGAGCGAAGGGGCGAACTTTACGCTTTCCCTCAATGTTCTTATTTCGTCTATTCCGCGGTTCGAAGCGCCGTCTATCTCAAGCACATCGATATTATTACCGCGCGATATCTCGAGACAGGAACTGCACTTATTGCACGGACCGTTATCCTTCGGATCTTTGCAATTAATGGTCTTGGCGACAAGTCGCGCGACCGATGTCTTCCCGACTCCGCGCGGTCCGCAAAACATATACGCGTTCGCGATCCTGCCGCGGCTTATAGAATTTTTAAGCGCTTTCGTCGCCGCTTCCTGCCCGACGACATCGTCAAAGGTCTGCGGTCTGTACTTTTGCGCCAGCACTTGATACGACATATTTCTCCCGGATGTTTTAATCTATTCCCTTTATAACACGACGACAAAACATATTCAATATGTTTTGCTGACACTTATTGCTGTTGATCATAATATTTGCATATTTTTTTATACATCCCGGCGCCATCAATACACATACCGCCGAGGTTTCCACCGTTCCCTTTGGCTCCCCGGACAATACCCGGTCCCGTACCCATCGGAGCCGGACCCGGCGCTATCCCTCCCTTAGCCGTAATATCGGAAATATAACATTCTTCTTTCCATTCCAAAAAACTTTCCGATATCGCACGTGAAACGCACTTTAAAACCGCCGTAACATCCTTATCCTGATACGGCACATGGTAAAGCATTGCGCTATAAAGAGCGTCCTCCGTCATATCGCCATCCCCGCTGGATATACCCGAACTTAGCGGAACGGGAACATTGCCGGATGGGGTCATCGTATAGACACATGACGTACCCTGCGGGAACGGGACACTGTCGTTTTTATATCCTTTTTGCCAGCCCGCCATGGCCTTTTCGAACGCTTTTAAAACCGCACGTGTACACACTGAGTACTCTTTATTTTTTCCTTTTAGCTCCATCGCCGCGATCGACATTTCCGGCACGCTGAATACGCGCCCGGACAATGATCCCGGAGACATTATCCCCTGAGATCCGTCCACACTAACGTCATTAATGATCACTCCCTGCTGCCATATTTTCCATGATTCGCTTATCAGATGCGAAAGATCCCGGGCGAACATCCTTTTTTCGTCCAAAGTGGAAAATATCTTTTTCTTTGTCTCATCGGATAAGGCAGGAACCGAGATACTGCATAGGATCATCAGGACCAAAAGAACTTTTTTAGAACACATAAAATCCTTGTTATTGTTTTACGCGACGAACAAAGATGCCGCACCGAACACCCCTACATTATGCCTTAGCTTAGCGCGAACTATCGGGGTTTTTCCCGCAAAGATATTTATGCTGTTGGCAGCGGTCGACGATCTGATCTCTTTGAAAATAAGTTCGCCAATCATGGAAACTCCGCCACCTATCACAATTATCTCAGGATCCAGTATATTTATGATATTGCCAAGCCATATACCTATAAGATCTCCCTGACGCTTGATCGTTCTTAAAGCAAGGCTGTCACCGTTCTTTGCCGCTTCCGCGATAGTAACCATCGTTATCGCGTTGATATCTCCACCGGCAAGAACCGGTATCATCGTTTTCAATGTTCGATCTTTTTTCATCTCTTCTTGCAGCCACTTTACCGTATGCGGCCCTGACGCAAGAGCCTCGATACATCCCGCCGCGCCGCATCCGCATTTAACCTCGGAATCAAATTTTATCGTCATGTGCCCGCCCTCGCCGGCCATACCGTTCTTACCGTAATAAAGTTTCCCGTCTATGATAACTCCCGTCCCTATTCCGGTACTTACGGTCACATAAAAAATATCCTTATATCCTTTAGCCGCGCCCCATATCATCTCGGCCACTCCGGCGGCGTTCGCGTCATTGTCGAGTTTAGCTTTGATACCAAATTTTTTCTCAATAAAAGAACTAAGCTTAACATTTTTCCAGCCTGGAAGATTCGGCGGATTATAAACCACTCCTTTTTGCGGGGACAAGGGCCCCGGCGCGCAAAGGCCTATTCCCTCAACATTGTTTTTGCCAAGACCGTTCTCCTTAAAAAGCGTTTCGATCGCTTTCACCACCTGACCGATAGAAGCGGTTTTACCTTTATCTGCCATGGTTGGGACAGTTACGCTGCCGACCAATTTTCCTTTAGGCGTTATCGCCCCAGCCGCGATTTTTGTTCCTCCAATATCCACACCCACAATATATTTTTTCATTTTTTCCCTTTCTTTATCCGATGATCCAAGAACAATACGCTCATATTATCACACTTTTCCTTCCGCTCTCAAGGACTAATGCCAAATCCAAAAATGGAGCCCCGGGACAGGAGCCCGCGGTTCCGTTTATTGCGGGATTCCACCCGCGGGGCGGGATCCCGCATTCAGTTAAATTGGCGGAACGAGAAGGGATGGAGTGAATACGATTTC
>DAONGE010000023.1:0-44043 GCA_035403965.1 Candidatus Omnitrophota bacterium
GCCAAAATTGTCAGAAAATTCTCCGAAAAAGGAAATCGTCTGAACGACAGAACTTTTTGTTTCGCCAGTTTACCAAAAGAGGAATAGTGTATACTTTTCCCTTTTGCTTGATTTTTGGCCATGGCGGGGAAAAGTTTCCACGTGGAAACTTTCTTTTTTGCCTTGAGGGGCTTTACTAAAACGAAAGGGGCAGAATTGTGTTCTGCCCCTTTAGATCTTGCGTTAAAGGCTTTGTTATTTTTGCTGCGTGGCGAGCCTTTTAGATAAAAACCATTGTTCTCCTGTCATAAGGATCGTATTCGCAAGCCAGTATAGAACAAGCCCGGACGGCATATTGTAGAATATGAAACCGAATAATATTGGCATCATAATAAGCATCATCTTTTGTTGCATGGCCTGCTCTTCTGACATATCCTTGGTGTTTCCCATGGAGATCTTCTGTTGAACGACCATTAAAACCGACATAATGATCGGCAGTAAATTCAAATGATTCCCGACCAGCGGCAACGTACCCGGTAAAGGGATCGCGTCCGGCATGGCAAGGTTTTTTATCCACAGGAAATGCGCTCCTCGAAGTTCTATCGACTGCATTAATCCCTGGTATAGCGCTACAAATATTGGCATTTGCAGTATTATTGGCAAACATCCCCCTAAAGGATTTATGTTGTACTTCTTGTACAGCTCCATCATTTCTTTATTCATTTTCTGCGGATTATCTTTGTGTACTTCTTTTAGTTTCTGCATATGCGGCTGTATCTGTTTCATCTGGTGCATTGAAACAAAACTTTTCATTGTGAGGGGAAAGAGCAATAAATTGATAAGCGCGGTCAATATTATTATCGCAACTCCCCAGTTTTTCACCACATTATAGCAAATGTGGAGTATCTGTATTATCAGCTTGCTTATACCCCCAAACCAACCATAATCGGCTATATTCTCAAGGCCAAATCCGGTTTCCTTGATCCTTTTATCGTCGTTTGGCCCAGCATATATCAGATATTCATCCTTTATCTCTTGTCCCGGCTGTAAAACCCTTTCCTTTGTCGTTACGCTCGGCACTATGTTCTGTCCTTCGCCCGTTACCGAAGCTTTCTCGATTATCGCAGGGGTTTTAACAATAGCGGAAAAATACTTATTCTTCATTCCTGTCCAGCTAATATTTCCTATCTTAGCCCATATCCCTTTGGCTGAATTCTTCTTAATCTTCTCTTCGTCGATCTTCATTACTACTTCTTTATACGTCTGTCCTCCCATATGTTCCGATTCGTTACCAACTATCGGGGTTATTAGTGAATATGAAACCGTTCTTTCTTCCGCCGAATCGTTTTTGATTTTCACTATCAGGGAAAAACCTTCTTTATTTTCCGGGAAAACATACTCTTTACTTATTGATACCCCGACTGGATTCTGGGTCTGATATTCTATCCCATTTTTTCCCTGCCTCACGATTTTATACACTTTTTTTGCAAGATCTACCCCACCTACTTCCATAGAAAAAGATTCTTCTCCAACAGGGGATACCACGATAAGCGGTTCATCTTTGCCGTTATTTTGCTTAAACTCTCGCGAATCAAGGGTTTGCAACACTGCACCCTCATTTGAAAAAACTGCGTGGTATTTTTCCGTATCTACTGTTGTGGTTTGGGTTTGTATTGTTTGTTCCTGTTGTACGATCTTTGTGTCTCGTTCCGTGGATTTTATCGCGGCCGCCGGCATGGCCGCCTGGGTTTTTCCTGTGGTAGCTTGCGGCACATTGTGTTGTAACCCATGACGAGTAGGGGGTTTATAAAAAAACTGGAAAACAAACAATACTCCTAAAGACAGCGTTAACGCAACCAACATTCTTTTTTCCATTTTTCCTCTTCATTCTTGTTTTCGTTTATTTGACCGGATCATATCCGCCCTTAGAAAATGGATTACAACGGCAAATCCGCCAAGCGGCCCTGATCCCACCTCTTATAATACCATACTTATCTATCGCCTGAACTGCATATTCGGAGCAAGTCGGCACAAACTTGCAACACATTATGTTGTAAGGACTTACGAATTTTTTATATCCTCGTATGCATCCTATCATAAGTTTTTTCATCTGGAATCTTGTTAAGAATTGTTTCCACATCATGAGAGATAGCTTCCGCAGTGGTCTTATTCGTTTTTACGGTATCAGGAAGAGCCCGGGTCATCCTGAATAGGAGAGTGACCCCCGGCTTGAACACCTTTTTTTCACGGGCAAATTTTCCGTAAATCACTCTTTTTATATAATTCCGTTTCGTGGCTTTAGGGACGGCCCGTTTCGTTATCGTTACCCCAATCAATACCTGCGAATCGTCCCTAAAAGCCGTATACGCTTTAATTATCCGCCCGCGAATAACTATACCCTTAGCCAGAATGTCACTAAAATCTTTTTTCTTTTTTAGATGTACAATCTTCACGCAGACAGGACCGCTCTTTTAAGCCGGCGTCTTCTTCTCAAAATGGCTTTCCCGGAGCGGGTCTTGCTTCGTTTACGGAATCCGTGTTCTCTTTTTCTTTTCCGATTTGATTTGTTTCTTAAGGTTTTTTTCACAAAACTCTCCTTTTCCCGAATTCTTTGAAGTTTGATTATAACATACAGTCTGAATTAGTCAAGCCATTAAAAAAGCGTTCATTTTTGCACGTTGTTCCGAAAAATCGTCAGAATTGTCCTTGCATTGTACCAAGGTACCGGATATAATAACACTACAAAATTTCTCTTTGTAGTGGATGCTGTGGATAAGCTGTTGATTTCTTGTCGTTTCCTAGTTGAAAACAACCCTTTGCGTGTGAATATATATGGACAATGTATGGGAAAAAGCTCTGACGTTTCTTAGTTCCGAAGTCAACGACCAGATCTTCTCTAGGTGGTTCCTGCCGATAAAGCAAATATCGATCAATGACGATTCGCTTACGCTGGGTGTGCCCAACAAATTTTTTGAGGATTGGATAAAAGAAAAGTATATCAGCCTTCTCCGGTCAGCGGTTTTCCAAGCTTCCGGCAAAGAAATGAATATCGTTTTTGAAAAAACAGCCGTTGCTACTCCGGAAGATAACCTGGAAGCACTATCTGACAAAACTCCCTCAACGCAGGCCCCGACGGGCTCCGGCGTCGTTGACGAAAAAAGCGGGACCATGGGCTGGCTGAAAACAATGTTCTCCGGAACACGCCAATTCCCGGAAAGCGCTTATCAA
Organism: Candidatus Omnitrophota bacterium; assembly: GCA_035403965.1. Taxonomy (GTDB): domain Bacteria; phylum Omnitrophota; class Gorgyraeia; order Tantalellales; family Tantalellaceae; genus DAONGE01. Next base: position 3,208 of record DAONGE010000023.1, read on the forward strand.
ACGATCGGACTGAATCCGAAATATTCCTTTGAGAATTTTGTCGTGGGCCCGAACAATCGTTTCGCTCACGCCGCGGCTCTCGCGATAACGGAAAGTCTCGCGAAGAGCTACAACCCGCTGTTCATCTATGGTGGAACGGGTCTCGGAAAAACACACCTTTTACAGGCGATGGGGCAACAGATCCTAAAAAATTTTCCGAAAGCAAAAATTCTGTATATCTCGAGCGAGGAGTTCACAAACCAGCTGATACAGGCAATTAAAACAAAAACTACTATGAAATTCCGCACCATGTACAGGAATGTCGACGTTCTTCTTCTGGACGACGCTCATTTTATCGCCGGAAAAGAATCAACACAGGAAGAATTTTTCCATACGTTTAACACCTTGTACGATTCACACAAACAGATAGTGCTGTCCAGTGACCGCTCCCCAAAAGAGATCCCGGATCTTGAAGAGCGCCTGGTATCTCGCTTTGACTGGGGGCTTACAGCAGATATTCAGCCACCGAATCTTGAAACCCGCATAGCTATTATCGAGAAAAAATGTGAGCTGGTTTCTATTCCTGTTCCAAAAGATGTGGTTTATTTTCTGGCAGAAAACGTCCGTTCGAACATCAGGGAAATAGAGGGCGCGCTGATCCGTGTCGTTGCTTCTTCAAAACTTGTGGGTCGTGAAATGTCCGTCGATTTAGCAAAGGAAGTATTAAAAGGAATGCTCGTAGAAGAGTCTAAAACCATTACTATTCCTGCGATACAGAAAATCGTGTCTGAGAATTTTGATATAAGCCTGGTGGATTTGAAATCAAAAAAGAAATCCCATTCGGTCGCCTATCCTAGACAAATAGCGATGTATCTGTCAAGAAAACTGACGGATCATTCTTTTCCGGACATTGGGGATGCTTTCGGCGGAAGAGACCACACAACAGTATTACATGCAGTGGATAAGATACAGAAAGAGTATACTACTAAAGAAAACACGAAATCGTTGATAGATCGATTAGTTATATTGGTAAAAAAATAAAATGTTATTTCTTTACACAGGGGTGTTTATTGTGTTTATAAGCATTCACAGGGTGGCAGTGATGTAAGTTGTTGTATTATATTTTGTTAGGTAGTTATGCACAATTTCACAGCGACTACATACATACTATTACTAAATTTTAAAACAGTAGGAAGAAGAAGCAAATAGGAGGATGTATGGAAATTTTTATTCAACAAGGAATCTTATCGAACGGGATTCAGACGGTTCAGAATGCGGTAACACAAAAAAGTAGCCTACCGATACTTGCTAATGTTCTTATTGAAGCGGACAGCAAGAATCTTAAACTTACTGCTACCGACCTTGATATAGGTATCAGCACGGTCATAGCCGTAGAATCTACAGAACAAGAAGGATCTATAACTGTTCCTGCGAAAAAATTTTTTGATATAGTAAAAGCCATGCCGGAAGGGAATGATATCGGGTTGTCTATAAAAAAGAACAACCTTTTAACTATAAAAAGCGGGAAATCCCAGTTTAAAATCATAGGGCTTCCTAAGGAAGATTTTCCTGCACTTCCTATCTTCGAAGACAAAGACTCTGTTCTTATTGAACAAAAGGCCTTGAAAGAAATGTTCAATATGACAGATTTCGCGATAAGCAAAGAGGATGCCAGGCATGTACTTACAGGGGTTTTGTTTGTTGTGAAAAAAGACGGAGTGACAGTTGTAGGGACGGATGGAAGAAGGATGGCAGTAGTAAATAAGAAACTTACAACACCGACACTCGTCACGAGAGAAGTGATAATACCAATAAAGACGGTACAAGAGGTGAAAAGACTTTTATCGGATGAAGGGGAAGTAAAAATATCATTTAGCGATAATCAGATACAATTTTCTTTTTCTTCAGTGTTCATAATATCAAGGTTAATAGAAGGAGAATATCCTGATTATAAAAAAGTTATTCCTGAGAAATCGAATAAAATCGTGAGTATTCTCAGAAATGATTTTTTAAACGCTGCAAAAAGAGTAAGTATTTTTACGGATCAGGAATCGCAGGCCGTAAAAATAAAAATACAAAAAAAGAAAATGATCATGTCCAAGACCACACAATACCTTGGCGAAGCAATGGAAGAAGTGAATATAGAGTACAGCGGGGAGAATGAAGTAGAAATAGGTTTTAACCCGCGATATCTTATGGATGTCCTTAAGGGCTTAAGCGAAGAAGAAGTGAATTTTGAAATAAACGATCAAAATAAACCAGGGGTGATACGGTCAGGCGAAGAGTATGTGTATGTAGTGCTACCTATGCAGATAGTGGAATAATGGAATACGGGAAAAGAAACATGCGACAGGTAGATAGTATTCTCGCGGATCTTTTAAAGAAACTAGAACAAAACGGAGTACAAAAAAGAGACGCGGTGATGGATGCCTGGTGTAAAGCGGCCGGAGAAGAAGCGGCAAATTATGCACAGCCAGTCAGTTTTAAAAAAGGACAGATGATAGTAATTGTGGCAAACTCTGCTTGGCTGTATAAGCTGACGATGGAAAAGAGAAAAATAATAAAGAGTTTCTGCGAGAATTATATCGGAAGACAAAAGCTTGAAGAGATCAGATTTCGTGTGGGGAAAACGGAATAAAAAACAGACGAAATATATTTATAGGAGAAAGGGAAAAAATGGCAAAGAAAGAAATTAAAACAACAGACGAAAAAAAAGAAATAGAAAAAGAAAAAGAGGAAGCGCAAAAAGAACTGCGTGAAATGGAAGAAAAAGAAAGCGGTGCACAAAAAGAAAGCAAAGAAGAAAGAGAAGAGAGAAAGAGAAAAGCGACAAAAAAATATGACGCTACAACTATACAGGTTTTGGAAGGCTTGGAGGGGGTAAGGAAACGTCCTTCGATGTATATAGGAGATACCGGGAAACGGGGTCTCCATCATATGGTGTATGAAGTAGTGGACAACTGTATAGACGAAGTAATGGGCGGATACGCTGACAGGATCGACGTCGTGATTCATGCGGACGAAAGTGTGACCGTGACCGATAATGGACGAGGGATACCGGTGGATATCCACGACAAACTAAAAAAACCGGCCCTTGAAGTTGTTATGACGATGTTACACGCCGGAGGAAAATTCGATCATAGGGTGTATAAAGTTTCCGGAGGATTACACGGAGTAGGTGTTAGCGTAGTTAACGCTTTGTCGGAATGGTTAGAAGTAGAAGTTAAAAGAGAAGGACAGGTGTATCATCAGGAATACAATCAAGGCGCTCCTGTTTCAAAGGTAAAGGTGATCGGCAAAGCGAAAACGACCGGCACCAGCGTTACCTTTAAACCGGATCCCGAGATATTTCAGGAAGTGAATATTTTTAGTTATGATATTCTGTCGACCAGGCTTCGAGAGCTTGCGTTCCTAAACAAGGGAGTAATGATAACACTTAAGGACGAACGGGCCTCGGAAAAAGAGAGTGAATTTTTCTATAAAGGCGGGATCATTTCTTTTGTCGAGCACATGAACAAAAATAAAGAGCCGATACACGGAAGAATCATTTATTTTACGAAAGAAAAAGAAGGAATAATCCTTGAAGTGGCCATGCAATACAATGAGGGATATGCGGAAAATATCTACTCGTTCGCGAACAATATTAACACGATAGAGGGAGGAACTCATCTTTCGGGATTTAAATCCGCGCTGACAAGGACACTTAAGCAGTACGGTAAAAGCCGCGGGATGTGGAAAGAAGATGAGGGTATATCGGGAGACGATACACGAGAAGGGCTAACCGCGGTACTCAGCGTAAAAATACCGAATCCGCAATTCGAGGGACAGACAAAAACAAAACTTGGGAATTCAGAAGTGGAAGGGCTTGTCGAGACAACGGTTAATGAACTATTGGCGGCATATTTTGAAGAGCACCCCGATGTTGCGGGAAGGATCGTAAAGAAAGCCGTGCTCGCGGGAAGGGCCAGGGAAGCAGCGAGAAAAGCGAGAGAGCTGACCAGAAGGAAAGGCATTCTAGAGGGAGGATCTCTTCCGGGGAAACTTGCGGATTGTTCGGAGACCGATGCTGCGCTGACGGAAGTGTATATCGTTGAGGGAGATTCGGCCGGTGGTTCCGCGAAGCAGGGAAGAGATCGCAGGTTCCAGGCAATTCTTCCGTTAAAAGGAAAGATCCTGAACGTAGAAAAAGCGCGGATAGTACAAGTGCTGAACAACGATGAAATAAAAACCCTGGTTATGGCGATAGGTGCGGGGATCGGGGAAGATTTCAACATAGAAAAAGTAAGATACGGGAAAATTATCATTATGTGCGATGCTGATGTGGACGGATCACATATCAGAACTTTGTTGCTTACGTTTTTTTACAGACAAATGAAACAGATCCTAGAAAATGAAAAGATCTACATAGCACAACCGCCGCTTTTTAAACTTAAAAAAGGGAAAAGTGAAAAATACATCAATACCGAAATGGAAATGAAAACCTTTTTGATAGAGAAAAGCGTGGAGGTCGCAAAAGTAGAACAAACGAGCGCAAAAAAAGAACTGACGGACGGAAAGGCAAAAGAATTGTTAGAGCTTGTGCTGAAACTTTCCAAACTCACACATGCAATAGAGAGGAAAGGGGTCAAGTTCAGCCGGTATTTGAAGATGAGGGATAACAAGACTAAAAAAATGCCGGTCTATAAAGTGGTGGACGAAGAAAGAGAAGAGTTTTTGTACAGCGACGATGATTTGGCCAAGATCAAGGAAAAAGATAAAAAAGAAACGAAGAAAAAAGAAGACAGCGGGCAGGCAATGCTGATGGCAAAAGGGGATGATATCTCCGGCGTGCAGGTGCTTGAGTTTTATGAGGCTAGGGAGATAGAAAAAATAGCGAAAGAAATAGAAAAATTCGACCTTGATATCGCCGATTACGAGGAAATACAAGAAGAAGAGGAAAACAAAAAACTTGGAGTGAAGGAAAAAATCGCCAAAGAAAAGAACAAAAAAGCGATGTTTACGATAAATCAAACCACTCCGGTGTATTCTTTGAAACACCTTCTTGATGCGATGATGAAAGAGGCCGAGCAGGGAATGACCATACAACGGTACAAAGGTCTCGGAGAAATGAATCCGGAACAACTATGGGAAACAACAATGGATCCCGAGAAGAGAACCTTATTAAAAGTCACGATAGAAGACGCGGTAAGGGCGGATGAGATGTTTACGATCCTGATGGGCGATGATGTAGAGACCAGAAGAAACTTTATTATCGAACACGCCAAAGAAGTAAAGAATCTGGACATATAAGAGGGAAAAGATCATACAAGATAGGAGAAAGAAGAATGTATACACGTAATGAAAAAGTAATGCCGATCTACATTGAAGAAGAAATGAGAGATGCCTACATTAATTACGCAATGAGCGTTATTGTAGGAAGGGCTCTGCCGGACGTGAGGGACGGACTCAAGCCCGTACACCGAAGGATTTTATATGCGATGAAAGATATGGGAATAGTTCATACTAAACCGTATAAGAAATGTGCGAGGATCGTCGGAGAAGTTTTGGGTAAATATCATCCGCACGGAGATTCTGCGGTGTATGACGCGCTTGTCCGTATGGTGCAGGAGTTTTCATTGAGATATCCGCTTGTTAACGGGCAGGGTAACTTCGGGTCGGTCGATGGTGACCCCGCGGCGGCTATGAGGTACACGGAGGCCAGGCTGCACAGCATAACAACTCCGATATTGCAAGACCTTGAAAAAGAGACCGTGGACTGGGAACCGAATTTTGATGGAAGCTTGCAGGAACCAAAAGTATTACCGACCATACTGCCGGTTCTGCTTTTAAACGGGTCCAGCGGGATTGCCGTTGGTATGGCCACAAATATTCCGCCGCACAATCTTAACGAAATAGTGGACGCGCTTTGTTACGTCATAGATCATCCGTCCTGTAAAGTAGAAGACCTTTTGAAAATAGTGAAGGGCCCGGATTTTCCGACGGGAGCGATGATATGTGGAACGGACGGAATAGTTAGCGCGTATAAAACCGGGAGAGGATCTCTGAAGGTTCACGCGAGAGCCCATGTGGAACAGAAAAAACAGGGGAAAGAAGATATCGTTGTTACGGAAATTCCGTATCAGGTCAGCAAAAGCCGTTTGATCACAACCATAGCGGATCTGGTGAAAGATAAAAAGATGGACGGGATCACGGATATCAGAGACGAATCCGATAAAGATGGAATGAGAATAGTATTTGAGATCCGCAGAGGGTGCAACACCGAAGTAGTTTTGAATCAACTGTATAAACATACACAGATGCAGGAGACATTCGGCGTGATTATGCTGGCGATCGTGAACGGGCAGCCGAAAATATTAAATCTTAAAGAGATGCTGGATCACTTCATCGCGCACAGGAAAGAAGTTGTCATAAGAAGGACAAAATATGATCTCGCGAAAGCCGAAGAAAGAGCGCATATTCTCGAAGGATTGAAGATCGCGATAAAGAACCTTGATGAAGTGATCGCGACTATCAAGAAATCAAAAGATCCGGACGCGGCAAAGGAAGCCCTGATAAAAAAATTCGACCTGTCCGAAATACAGGCCCTGGCTATACTTGCCATGAAACTACAGCAGCTGACAAATCTTGAAACAACTAAGATTGAAGATGAATACAAAGAGCTTATTAAGCTCATTGAGACCTTGCAGGGGATCCTTGCCAGTGAAAAGAAAATACTTGATATCATCAAGAAAGAATCCCTTGAAATGAAAGAAAAGTTCGGGGACGCCCGGAGAACCGAGATCACGAGCGAGATCGGGGATATAAACGTTGAAGACCTGATAGCCGAAGAGGATATGGTTGTGACTATAAGCCACACCGGGTATATCAAACGGTTTCCAGTTAGCGCGTATAGACAGCAGAAGCGAGGCGGCAAAGGAGTGACGGGCGCGGAAATGAAAGAAGAAGATTTTATCGAACATCTTTTTGTCGCGTCCACGCACGACTATATGCTGATCTTCACCAACAAAGGAAAAGTGCACTGGATAAAAGTACATGAACTGCCGCAGGCCGGGCGCCGGACAAAAGGACGGCCGATAGTGAACCTTCTGGAATTGGAAGAAGGAGAACAGACTACGGCGTTCGTTCCGGTCAGAGAATTCAAAGAAGGGCAGTATGTAGTTATGGCGACTGAGAACGGGACGATCAAGAAAACAGACCTGTCTCTTTTCAGCAATCCCAGAAAAGGAGGGATCATTGCCATAACGCTGGATAAGAACGACAAATTAATAGGATCCATTCTGTCCGACGGGAAAGACGAAATATGCTTAGCCACAAAAATGGGGAAATCCATCAGATTCAAAGAGGACAAGATCAGGTCGATGGGACGGTCTGCACAAGGGGTAAGAGGGATCTCTCTTAAAAAAGGAGACAGCGTTGTCGGCATGGTCAAAGTAGAAAAAGAAGGGACAATACTGACGGTTTGCGAAAAAGGCTACGGGAAAAGGACAGAGTTCTCGGTTTATAGGCTTCAGTCCCGAGGCGGAAGTGGGATCATAAATATAAAGATTGTCGACAAGAATGGTCCAGTTGTTGGGATAAAGACTGTTCGTGAAGAAGACGAGATCATGCTTATCTCGAAATCCGGCATGGTAGTTCGAATTGCGGTTAAGGATATAAGTGAGATCGGGCGAGCGACACAAGGCGTTAGATTGATATCTTTAAAACCGGGCGACAAGCTTACGTCGGTCGCTATGGTCGAAAAAGAAGATGATAAAGAGGAAGGGGAAGAGCCCAAAACCACCGGGACAGAAGAACAAAACGGTTCGGAAGAGCAAGAATAAATTGGCTTGCAAAAAACGAAACGATTTTGTACAATAGTGCATTCGTAAACCGGGTTTGATATCGCGACCCCATCGTCTAGTCTGGTCCAGGACATCAGATTTTCATTCTGACGACTGGGGTTCAAATCCCCATGGGGTCGCCATATTTTCTCAGGCAAAACTAAAACACCTCTGAAAATACCGCAACACATTTCCGGGCAACATGCTTAGGGTTAAGGATACTATGGATATAGAGCAGCTTTGGGAAAAAGCAAAAGAAAAAACAGAAATCATACGGGGTCGGGCCAAGGGGCTTTCTACTTTCAGCGAGACCACGGTACCATATATCTTTCTGGCAGAATCTTCAGTGAACGAAGGGGATACCGTTGTCAGAAAAGGGAAACTGGTGGTGGATAGACCGATGATAGTTCTGCCGCAAGATCTGCCAATATTCGAAGGATTTGATTTTGAAAAAGAACTGGGGTTAGGCCAGGAACTGGTGCAGACATTTTTTCTTATGAGGGGACTGAAATTTCCCTCGATGAGGTATAACAATACGGTATATGAGATAGAAATCGAGGAAATGTCGCTCGCGAAAAGCACGACGAAATATAAGAAAAAAATGGAACGCGAAGAGAATGTAACGACCGCTATTATTGCCGGTCCCGAAGAATGCTGGCAGTTTTCGGTTCTTTTGTATATCGCTGCGTTGGCCGGCCGGTGCGCCCGGACGGATATAATAAATCTTATGAACAAACTGAATCGCGAGGAATAAATATGTGCGGAATCATCGGGTATGTGGGGGACAAAGAAGCAGCGAAGATCCTGCTGCGAGGGCTTTCCCGCATGGAATACAGGGGTTATGATTCCGCCGGAGTAGCAATTCAGGGCAATAAAGGTGTTCAGATTACAAAAAAACAAGGAAAGCTGTCAGTTCTTATTGATGAACTTACAAAAAACCCTCTACGTGGGACTTCAGGGATCGGACATACCCGTTGGGCCACACACGGGGTGCCTAACGACGTAAACGCGCATCCACATTACGATAATAAAAAAAAGATAGCGGTGGTGCATAATGGAATAATAGAGAATTATCAGGAACTCCGCGAACGATTGCAGAAAAAAGGATATAAATTTATTTCCGAGACAGACAGCGAAGTTATCGCGCATCTTGTGGCCGATAATTATAAGAAAGATCTTTTACAGGCCGTAGCCAAGACCATCAAGGAACTCGAAGGGTCTTTCGCGATAGCGGTTATTCATAACGGCGAGATCGGTCGAATGGTCGGAGCACGAAAAGACAGTCCGCTTATTGTAGGGACCGGGGAAGGGGAGCAATTTCTCGCAAGCGACGTGCCGGCCGTGCTTGAGCAGACAAAGAATGTGATCTATCTGGAAAACGGAGAGATCGCCGATATAACAAAAAACAACGTTACGGTATATGACGGGACCGGCAAAAAGATAGAAAAAAAAATTAAAAAGATAGAATGGGATATCTCTCAGGCCGAGAAAAGCGGCTACCCCCATTTTATGCTGAAGGAAATATTCGAACAACCGAAAATATTAAGAGACATTTTCAGCGAAAGAATTAAGAACAACAAGGTTGTTTTCAAAGAACTTGAGCTGAAAAACAAGGATTTTACCGCCGTCCGGAATATTGCGATAGTCGCCTGCGGAACGGCTTATCACGCGGGGCTTGTAGGTAAATATATCATCGAAAAGATCACGCGCATTCCTGTTTGGGTGGATCAGGCAAGTGAATTCAGATACCGCGATCCTATCATTGACAAGCATACTCTCGTGATCGCGATTTCTCAGTCAGGAGAGACTGCCGATACGTTGGCAGGGATCAGAGAAGCCAGAAAAAAAGGGGCCAAGGTACTTGCGATCTGTAATGTTCTCGGAAGTTCGATCGCCAGAGAATCCGACGGCGTGGTATATACGCATGCGGGTCCGGAAATAGCAGTGGCGTCTACGAAAGCTTATACGGCTCAGATCGCCATGCTGTATCTTCTGACGCAATATATTGCGGATCTCAAAAAAATAAACGGACTTGATAAAAAAACATATTTTGAATCTCTTAGGCAATTACCGGAGATGGTCGAAAAATGGCTCGATAGCTATCACACGAAAAGGAACAGACTAGGGGAGTATGCGGCAATTTTTCATAAATATTATCTTTCTAGAAACAACAAGAGCTGTTTTCTGTATCTTGGCAGGAACATCAATGTCCCCAACGCGCTGGAAGGTGCGCTAAAATTAAAAGAGATATCCTATATAAGCGCGGAGGGATATCCTGCGGGAGAAATGAAACATGGGCCAATAGCCCTTATCGACGAAAATCCATGGGTAGTGTGCATTGCGCCGGAATCCGCGACATACGATAAAATGCTGTCGAACATACAGGAGATCAAAGCGCGAGGCGGGATAGTAATCGCGATAGTGACAAAAGGAGATAAAAAGATCGAGACAAAAGGGGCGGCACATCACGCGATAGAGATCCCGAAAATACCGGAACTTTTCTCGCCGATACTGGTGGCCATTCCTTTACAGCTTTTGGCGTATTATGTGGCGAATGAGTTCGGCTATGATATAGACAAGCCGCGCAATCTTGCGAAATCAGTCACGGTTGAATAAACAAGAAGACGAAAACAGGGCGAGAGATAATGCAAAGCGGTATACTGTATATTGTCAGCACCCCGATAGGAAACTTGGAGGACATAACTTACAGGGCTGTTCGTGTTCTTAGAGAAGTTCAGCTTATCGCTGCGGAAGATACGAGACGTACGAAGATATTACTTAACGAATATCAGATAAAAACCCCCGTGATAAGCTACCATTCGTACAGCGGGGCCGGTAGGGGAGACAGTCTGAGGGAAGCGCTGAAAGAGGGAAAGAACGTAGCGTTGGTCTCGGATGCAGGGACTCCCGGGATCTCGGATCCGGGAGAAAGATTGATAAGAGAATGTATAAATGAAAACATTCCGGTTACGGTTGTTCCGGGGCCGTCGGCGCTTATTGCGGGACTGATTATTTCGGGGAAACCTGTGGATGGATTTGTTTTCGAAGGTTTTTTGTCGAATAAAGGGGCCAAACGGAAAAAACAGCTGGAAAAACTTCTTCAGGAAGAGAGAACAGTTGTTTTATACGAATCCCCGCATAGAATAGAAAAACTATTGCAGGATTTTAAGGAAATCGGTACGGAAAAAGAAATAGTGATCGCGCGGGAAATAACGAAAAAATTCGAGGAAGTTCTTAGGGGAAAAGCGGAGCTATTGATAGAACATTTCAAAACAAATACCCCGAGAGGGGAATTTGTGGTAATATTTTGAATAACGTCGGATATAAGCGTCTCAAAGGATTAACGTATTGACTTTTTGTCCATGGTGGATAGAATTAGATAATATATCCGAAAAGAAAACGTTTAACTAAAAGAAAAGTAAGGAGTGCTGAAATGAGTGAGCAAACCCTTGTGATCATTAAACCGGACGGACTTAAAAAATCTCTGACAGGTAACGTTCTGACCAGATTATCCGAAACAAAACTTGAGATCATTGCAGCTAAAATGGTTTCGGTATCCAGAGAACTGGCGGAGGAACATTATAAGCAGCTTAAAGGAGAAAAGTTTTTTGACGACCTGATAAAATATATAATGGGCGAATATCACAAGAAAAAAGTCATGGCTCTCGTGTACTGGGGCGACAACGCGATACAGAAAGTTCGTGATATTTGCGGTAAAACAAATCCCGAGGAAGCGGATTCGGTCTCTATCAGAGGGGCTTACGGAAGGATCACCACAAAAGGCGTTTATGAGAATGTTATACACGCCTCTTCAAATTTGGATGAAGCCAAAAGGGAGATCACTCTCTGGTTTAAACCGGAAGAGATAATTATGGACATTTTCCCGACAGAAGAAGTTGAGGAAAAGATCAAATATAAAAGATGGAAGAAAAAGTGATTATAATGAAGAAAAGTGTTACTAAAAATCAGAAGATACGATCAATGACCGGATTCGGGCAGAGTTCTGTGCGCAGCCCATACGGAACAATCAATACCGAGATCAAAACGCTGAACCATAAAAGTTTAAGCATTACGTGCGGAGCGTTCAACGGTTTCTTTTTTATTGAGGAACGGATAAAAAGCCTCATAGAACCGGAAATAATGCGAGGCAAGGTATTTGTCAATATCACAAAAGAGGACAATATTAAACGGACATATGTTCCTAAAGCCAAAATAAACGAAAATGCAGCAAAGGAATATCTGCGGCAAATAACAAAGATGCAGAAACAGCTTGGAGTAAAAGGCGAAGTAAGGATACAGGATCTTTTGATGTTTCCGGGCGTTATTGAGCAGAATACGGATGAAAAGGACGAAGAAAAAGTCTGGCCGTATATCAAAAAAGCCTCGGAAGAAGCACTGGCGAAACTTATGAAATACCGTGAGGAAGAAGGAGCAAAGCTTGCCGAAGATCTTTTGATGAGGGTAAAAAAGATACAGGGAGCAGTGAATGATATAAAAAAACATGCAAAAGAAAGCGTAGAAGGGTACAGAAAAAAATTGAGCACAATGATCAAAACCGCGACGGATAAAGAAGAGCTAGACAGGACAAAACTGGAAGACGAAGTGGCCTTGTTCGCCAGGAACTGCGATATTACCGAAGAAATAACGCGGCTCGAACATCATACCGCCAGTTGTAGAAATATACTTGAACGCGAGCGGAACGAAGCCGGGAAAAAGATGGATTTTATAGCGCAGGAAATGCACCGCGAAACAAATACGATAGGGTCGAAATCAAGCGACTATAGGATATCCAGCGCTGTGATCGAGATAAAGAGTGAGATCGAAAAGATCAGAGAACAACTCAGAAATATAGAATAAAAAGGAACGCATGGCCACGTCCGGAGCATCTCCTATAATTCTTATTGTGTCTTCTCCTAGCGGAGGGGGAAAAACCACGATAATTAACAGGGTGATACACGATGTTCCCGGACTTAAAAGGTCGGTTTCTCTGACGACCCGGGCAAAACGGGAAGGAGAAAAGGAGAACGAAGACTATGTTTTCGTTTCCGAAGAGGAATTTAAAAGTAGTATTGAACGGCATGAATTTTTGGAATGGGAAAAGAACTTTGGGTATTATTACGGGACTTCTATCAAACAGGTGCAGGAGATAACGGAGCAGGGGAACGACATTGTTCTCAGCATAGACGTAAAAGGGGCGAAAAAAGTAAAAAAACAGTTTCCGGACAGCATAAGCATTTTTATTATGCCGCCGTCAAAAGAAAAACTAGAGGAAAGACTTAAAAACAGGCAAACCGAACAAGAAGAACAAATAGCCGTCAGGATCAGCGAATCAGAGAGAGAGATAGCTGCGGCCGCTGAATACGATTACATGATAGTGAACGAAGATCTTGATACGGCCGTTCGGGAACTTAAGACTATAATCGAACAGGCAAGAGAAGGAAGAAAGAAGAAAAATAAACAGGGATAAGGTGGAAAAGATGGAAAGAATAACATTGGAACAGTTGTTGAAGGCTACGAACGGCAGTATTTTCAAACTGACGAATATGGCGGCGATGAGAGCAGAAGAGCTCAACAGCGGGATGAAGAAGTTGGTGGAGGCGAATCCGCATGATAAAGTTACCACGATAGCAATAAAAGAGATAGCCGATGGTAAAGTCAAACTTAAAGAAAAAAAAGACGAGTAAGAACCTGCTGCTGGGGATAACGGCGAGTATCGCCGCTTATAAAGCGTGTGAGCTTGTGCGCATCTTTAGGAAAGCCGGGTACAGCGTGCGTTGTGTTATGTCTAAAGACGCGGAACAATTTGTGACATCGCTTACTTTCGAAACATTGTCCGGGAAAAAAACGATAAGCCATATGTTCGCACGGCCTGAAAATTTGGACCCTGTTCATATTTCTCTTGCTGAGGAATCTGACTTGGTGCTTATCGCGCCGGCTACGGCTGATACAATAAGCAAAATAGCTGCCGGGATATGTGACGATATTCTGACATGTACGGTATGTGCTGTTCGGAATAAACCCGTAATATTCGCTCCGGCAATGAACGACGGGATGTATCTAAACCCGATTGTGCAGGATAAGATAGCGTATCTAAAAGAAAAAGGGTACCACTTTATCGCACCTGTCGAAGGACGGCTCGCTTCCGGCAAACAAGGGATAGGGCATCTGGCACCCCTCGAAGAGATATTCAAACAGACGGAAAAAATATTTTCCGGAACAAAATGACTGCAAAAACAATACTCATTACGGCCGGACCGACACAAGAACCGATAGATCCGGTGCGATATATCTCAAACCGTTCGACGGGCATGATGGGGTATGAGATAGCCAAGGCGGCTAAAAAGGCCGGTTTTAAAGTATGTCTTATCAGCGGACCAGTATTTCTTCCTGTGCCGAAAGTAAATAAATTCATCCCGGTGCTGACAGCAGACGATATGAGGAAAGCGATAAAAAAAAATATCAGGGGCACAGATGTGATCATTATGGCCGCTGCGGTATGCGACTTCAGGCCAGAAAAAGTGTCGGGAAAAAAAATAAAGAAAAAAGAACGCTGGACATTGGAACTTGTTAAAAACCAGGATTTGATAGCGACGACGAATAAAAAAGGGCTGATTAAGATAGGTTTTGCGCTTGAGACCGAGCGGGCGAAGTCGGAAGCGAGAAAAAAAATGGTGGATAAAAGACTGGATCTGATTATAGCGAACGAAAAGAACAGATCGAACGATCCTTTTGGCGCGGGGAAAAAAGAAATAATGATGATAGGAAAGAATGGGAATGTGAAGAAGATAAGCGGGAACAAGAACAAGCTGGCGGGAGCTATAATCAAAGAAGCGATAACAATAATGAACGGAACAAGCGATGGAAAAAAATAATAAAGGATTCACCCTTGGCGAGGTGGTACTTATTTTCAGCATAGTACTGGTGGTGTTTATTGTAATGATTCCGTTTATCGGGCAAAGTCAGCAAAAAACCGAAAGAATATTTTGCGCCGCCAATCTGCAAGAGATCGGAAAGGCGATGTATATTTATGCGAAGGAGCATAATGGAAAATTTCCGTCAACACTGCAAACGCTCTACGACGAAAAATATCTGGCAGATCCACGATATATGGATTGTCCGGCAACAAAAATAAAAGGAACGGTGGAATTTCCGGAATATGAATATGCGGCAGGGATGTCAGTTGACAATCCGTCTATGGACTATCTGGTGCAGGATAAACCTGGGAACCACCGAGGGCGTGATAGAAATATTTTGACCGTTAACGGAACCGTGATCTGGGGGAACGAGGACAAGGAACCGATAACAGAAACATCGGGTGCGGAAGAAACGAGTGTACAGCAGGAGATACGATGAAAAATATTATAGGTTTTTTGCCGAAAGAATTTGAAGAAGAGATGATCGAAGCCGGAGAAAAGGCATACAGGGCCCGACAGATAATATCATGGATATATAAAAAAAGAGCTTTTGATTTTCAGCTAATGACGGATCTGCCGCAAACGCTTATAAAAAAATTGGCGAAACATTTTGAAGTGACGGATCTGTTGCTAGAACAGACCGTGGTATCGCGCACAGATGGTGCCGAAAAATTTCTTTGGAAACTTTCAGACGAAAATTTGATAGAAAGCGTTCTGATCAGAGCGAAAGAACGTAATACGATATGTGTGTCCACACAGGTTGGATGCAAGACAAGGTGTCTTTTCTGTGAAAGCGGGAAGAACGGGTTTAAAAGAGATCTGACGGACGGAGAGATTGTAGGCCAGATCATGGGCACGATACGCGAAACGAAATGTGATATTAACAATGTTGTCTTTATGGGAATGGGAGAACCCCTCGATAATTACAAAAACCTTGAACGTGCTATACAAATAATCAATCATCCGGATTGTCTTAATATCGGAGCGCGAAAAATGACGGTATCGACATGTGGGATAGTCCCCGGGATACGACAATTGAGCGAACTGGGGATACAGGTCGAATTGGCAATATCGTTGCATGCTGGAAATGACGAGCTCCGGAACGAATTGGTGCCGATAAACAGAAAATATCCGATAGCTCAACTTATAGAAGCCTGCCAATTTTTTTCGAAAATAACCGGCAGAAAAATCACTATCGAATATGCCGTTATCAAAGGCAAAAACGATTCCGGGAAAGACGCTCGTGAAGTGGCTGGTATAGCTAAAGAGATCAACGCGAAAGTAAACCTTATAGGATGTAATAAAACCACAAAAATACAGGAAAACGCTTGCACAACACATGATGTGGAAAGATTTCGGGATCTTTTGTTGGCCAAAGGAGTTCCTGTTACCGTTCGCAGGTCAAGGGGAAGCGATATTTTCGCGGCATGCGGACAGCTTTCCGCGCACAAGGTCAAAAACGGGTGAAAAAGGACAAATCACACATCAAAGCGATAGTGTTCGATATTGACGGGACGATAACCCGGCATATATCAAGCTGGCGGTATATCCATGAAAAACTTGGACTTTGGGATGTTCTCGCTAAAAAATATCAGGAACAGTTCCTATCGGGGAAAATCAGTTACCGTAAGTTTTGCGAACTTGATGCCGCTCATTGGAAAGGATTAGACGCCGGGCAACTCCACGATCTTTTCAGAAATGTCAAATATTCCGTGAATGCGAAAAAAGTATTGCGAAAACTTAAGAAAGACAACTATAAATTAATAGCGATCTCGACGGGATTACAATTTATCACGGATAGAGTAAAAGCCGATATGGCTTTCGACCGTGTAGAGGGGAACAGGCTTTTGGTTAGGAAAGGGAAATTAACCGGGGCAGTTGAGATAAATATCGGACATGGCGAAAAAGGAAAGACATTAAAAAAGATACTTACAGCCATGAAAATTAAACCGCGGGAAACCGTGGTGGTAGGAGACAGTGAAGGGGATATTCCGATGATCAGGCTTGCCGGATATGCGATAGCGTTCAATTCCACGAGTGAAGAGTTGTCTGCCATAGTAAATTATAGCTGTCGCACAAAAGATTTTAACGAGATTTATTTAAAGATCAAAGAGATTGCGCAATATGGCAAATAATAAGATCACCAACAGAATGAAAAATATCCCGCGCGTTGTGAGGACACAAAAAACGCTTCAGGCGCATAGGCTGGTTGTTATCAAGACTAAAACAAAAAAGCAGCCCCAGAACAAGGCTGCCTGACAAAAGAGCTTTTCTTTAACCTGCGCAAATGGAGGGGGAAGAAAAGCAAAAGACCCAAACCCCGAAAAAATATATCAATAAACAAAAGGGGAACTTTTCTTTAACCTTGTCCGTAGGGTAAGGGGGGTAGAAAAGCCCAAAAAGACCCAATGCCAAAATATCAAAAAAGAGCCTTTCTTTAACCTGCGCAAATGGAGGGGGAAGAAAAGCAAAAGACCCAAACCCCGAAAAAATATATCAATAAACAAAAGGGGAACTTTTCTTTAACCTTGTCCGTAGGGTAAGGGGGGTAGAAAAGCCCAAAAAGACCCAATGCCAAAATATCAAAAAAGAGCCTTTCTTTAACCTGCGCAAATGGAGGGGGAAGAAAAGCAAAAGACCCAAACCCCGAAAAAATATATCAATAAACAAAAGGGGAACTTTTCTTTAACCTTGTCTGTAGGTTAAGGGGGGTAGAAAAGCCCAAAAAGACCCAATAGCTAAAAACCAAAAGAACAAAATGTTCTTATTTAATAGGCTTTTCTTTAACCTGCGCAAATGGAGGGGGAAGAAAAGCGCGAAAAGACCCAAAACCAACAGTAATCTATTCAAACTTGATTTTCCCCTTTCTTTTGTTTTACACAACAGAGTATACCACGGAGATAAGGGGAGGCAACTTTTTAAGAGAAAAAAAAGAAATAAATTTTTAATAATAGATTTTTGGAATATACGATTTATATATTTGAAAATGACTTCCAAAAGTGCCGATAAAGACAGTGCGAGAGGGAATCGAAAATGAAAAAGGAGAAACGAAATGAAAAGAAAAGAGGAAAGAGAAAAACCGGAAACGTTAAGAGAACATAAGCCAACATCAAAAATAACATCTTTTCTACGGAAAAAAGAGAGGAAAAAGGGAAAATAAAAAGAAACAATCAAGAGTGTCATACGGGAGAAATATCACAAAAACGATATATTTGCATAATATTTGCTCCGATTCAGTATTCTAAGGTATATTTATAATGTAAACGGCTTGTCAGAATAAAGGACATATTCATGATCATTCAAATCAGCCATATAATATTATTTACGTTGGGGATTCTTACCTGCCTATGGATAATACAACATTTGAATAAAGGGAAAAACATAGGGTACCTGCTGGATCACGCAAAGATCGGCTATATCAAATTCAGCGGCCAAGACGGTACAATTCTGAGCATTAACAAGGGAATGATGCACATACTTGATATTAATCCGACGGCCAGCGAAACCGTAGGGAGCAACGTTGACGAATATATTGTCGTTGAGCCGGGACGAAAAAATTTTACAGAAGAAACCAAAAACCGTGAAAACGTGCGACACGATACGATCTTTGGATTCAGGACATTGGCAGGAAAAGAGAAATATGTCCGTTTAAATTTTATCAAAGAAACCGGACAAGTATCAAGCAGACAGATTATCGAGGGGTTGGTTGAGGACATCACAAGCGAAAGAGAATTTTACCGGAACATGATGGAGCTGGAGGAAAAGTATGAAAAACTTTTCGTCAATTCCGGCGATATGGTAATACTGTATGAACCGAAAGAACATATTATAGAGGAGATCAATCCTGTCTCAGAGTTTTTGCTAGGGTACGGACGAGAACAGGTCGTAGGAGCCGTGTTTGAGACATTAATGCATCCTGATTACCGAAAAGAATTTCAAAACAAGCAAAAAGACCTGCTTTTAAAAGGAACCGAACATGCCGAACTGGTTCTTGTATGCGGCGACGGAGAATACCGGCAGGTAAGCATGACGATGAGTACATTCGAATTCAAAGGAGCGCAAAAATGTATGACGATGATAAAAGACCTCACGTCATATGTCAGAGAGCGAGAGGAATTGAAACAACGAAAGGACGATCTCGAAAAAATATGTGACGCGGCGATAGAAAGAGAAGAAAGAATTAACGAGCTGCGCCTGGAGATCGAGGAATTAAAAAGGAATAAGGGGTTATTAAGCCAGCATAAAGAGCCAGGGGCTGAAGAATGATGCAGGAAGATAGGAACGCAGATATAACAAGAAAGAAAAAAATACTGGTTATGGCCTTCCAGTTCAGGACGATAACCGTCGTGCTGGGAGCGATCATCACATTTGTTATAGATAAGGCGTTGCTAATAAATCCGCCCGGATATTTTTATCCGGCACTGATCATCTGGGCCTGTGTGTGTACAGGATATTGGATTCATACTAACGCCGCAGAATTTAAAAGCGTGAAAGCGACAGAAGACGAACATATGAGCTATTTTCTCTTTACGGCGGTCATCGGGGGAGGGATATTGAATAGTCTCGGCGGATGCGAATGGGTGGGTTTTTTCGTGTACGCGTTCGATCTGGTATACGCAAACATTCTTCTTCCTAGAGGTAAGGCCTTGCAGGTAATAGGGATGTACGGAATAAGTTTTACCACGGTTTGTCTCTTGGAATACTGGGCGGTTATTCCGCATGTCAGTCCGGTTCCGTCAGGGTTTCAAAAGTATAATGATCCCGGATATGTAATGACGATGTGTGTTGTCGTGATTGGATTTTTTTTCCTGTTATTATCGTTGGAAACCGAAATGTTCGCGCGAGTGTTCCGTGACAGGGAAGACAAGCTGAGGATGTCCAGAAAAAGGCTGGAAAGTAAGACTACGCAGATGGAGATCATAGCGGGAGAACTAACGAAGAAGATCGCAGAAAACGATGAAATGAAAAAAGCCGCTAAGATCTATATCGAGAATAAAGAAAAAGAAGTGATAAGAACCCGTGAAGACATGGAAGAACAGATAGAGAAACTTAAAAAGACGCAGAGGGCAATGCTGTTTATGATCAATGATCTTAATGAAATGCGAACGCAGCTTAAAGACGGCAAAGATCAGTTGGAAGAAAAGGTGAAAAAACGAACAGATCAGATAATGAGCATCACGCAAAAACTTAATCGCAGCGAAAGACTTGCTTTTCTCGGAAAACTATCAGGAAGCGTAACTCATGAACTGAGGAATCCTTTGGGAGTGATCAAGAACGCCGTTTATTGTCTCGAGAGGGTTACTCCGTCGGAGTCGGAAAAATACGAAAAATATCTAAGGATCCTAAAAAAACAGGTAACAATTATTGATGCGATCATAGAAGACATTATGGGATTCGCGAAAGCGCGTCCTCCGGAGTTAAAAGAGACGGATCTGAAGGACCTTATAAATGCGGTCATAGACAGGATTGTTATTCCAGAGCTTGTGCAGGTAAGGAAAGATTATAGAGATGCGCGTAAAGTGTTCATTGACGCTCGTCAGATGGAGCACGCGATAGGAAATCTGATCAATAATGCTATAATCGCGATGAAAGGAAACGGGATCCTTACTCTTAAAGTCTTTAACAAAGATGAAGAGCATGTAAGCGTGGAAGTTGAAGATACGGGATGCGGGATAAACACGGATCAGGTGCAATTGATATTCGAACCATTATATAGCACTAAACCTAAAGGAACTGGATTGGGGCTCCCGTTGGCAAAGATGATAGTGGAAGCCCAGCGCGGCACTATTACATTCCGGAGCACTCCGGACATTGGGACCACCTTTGAGGTGATATTGCCCGCCGGGGGAGCAGTGCAAAAATAGAAAGGGAACAATGGGGAAAAAGAAAGAAGAGAATAATAATCTTGGCAAAATAATTCTGGCGGACGACAACGAGGATATATGCGATCTTGTCGAGGATGCGCTTATGCGCGCCGGGTATACTGTGGAAAGCGTCAGTAATGGATTTTCTTTGATAACATATCTAAAAGAAAATCAGGACGTCGACGCGGTCATACTGGATCTTGTAATGCCGGAAAAAGGGGGAGAAAGCGTATTTGACACCATACGATCTATTTCCCCGATCTCTAAAATAATCATATACACCGGTTATTCACGGTACAGGTATTCCGCGATGGGTAAAAACGCGGACGCGTTCATCGAAAAAACAGAAGGAATAGACAAGATCATACAAACGCTGAAAGAACTATTATAGCGATTTATAATTCCTCAATCACCTCTAGAAAAAAAGTTTTTAAATATTTCCCTTCTGGGAATGAAAGCTTTTGAGTATGGTCGAAAGGTTGTCCCAAGATGTCAATAATCCGGACGTCTCTTCGAGCCCTGCCCGCGGCGAGTTTCAGCGCATTTTTAAAATCTTCCTGGGATACCGTTCCGGAGCAGGAGCAAGTCACCAGGATCCCTCCGGGATGTAAAAGCTCCAAACATTTTTTATTTAGAGAAGTATATGTTTTAAGGGCCTGTGGAAGATTTTTCCCGGTTTTGGCAAAAGCCGGAGGATCGCAGACTATAAGATCAAAAGAGGGAAAAGATGCTGAAGAACTGTTAAGAAAGTCGAAAACATCAGCTACAACATATGAAAACGGAGCATCCGAATTATCGCTCAGAGACAAATTATTAGCGGAGAAATTTAGGGATGCCATTGTGAAACAATGTTTGGAGGTATCCACGGTAATGACTTTTTTTGCCCCGCCCGAAGCCGCGGCGAGCCCGAAGCCGCCGGTGTATCCGAAAAGGTCCAACATGGTTTTATCTTTTGCTAATGAGCGGACCATTTTTCTGGATTCTCTTTGATCCAGGAAAAAACCAGTTTTCTGACCGGCGAGAACGTCTGCGTGAAGCGTAAGCCCAGATTCCGTGAAAATTACGGGTCCTGTGACTTTTCCGGAGTGTATCACTGGAGGCAGAACCGGGATCCCTTCGCGCTTTCTCGCTTCTATATCAGAACGCTCGACGATTGCTGATGGAGAAAAGATCGTATTCAGGGAAAGGACTATTTCATTGCGGAACTTATCCATACCCGCGGTATGGATTTGGAATACGATAGTATCATTGAATTTATCCACAATTAATCCCGGCAATAGATCAGCATCGCCATGGACTACACGATAGGCGTTCGTATCGGCCGGTAAAAAAGAGAGTCTGTCACGGTTGAGGGTGTCTATTTTCGTTCGGAAAAAATCAACGCCACAATCTTGTATAGGGCTATGAGATAAAAGACGAACACGTATCGAAGTGTCGGGATTGAACATGCCGATGCCAAGGAATTCCTGGCTATCCGATAATATTTTAACAAGCGAACCTTTCGGGATAGAGGAGTTTACTTTTTGATCGGCGATAGCGTTTGAAAATATCCAAGGGTGCCCGGCCTTAATAGGAGCATCTTTTTTCGGTAAAAGTCTTATTACTTGAAGATCTGTCATTTATTTTTCCTTTTGTATCAGAAATGCCACTATTTGTTTGTCTGCTTCCAAAAGATCAAAATCCCCGATTTGCGAGAGATCGATCCAGACGACGGATTCATGCGCGTGCAGGCTGATCTTCTCCGGCGCAATGGTCACTTCAAACGCTAGAAGAGACTTTTGATCTATCGATCCAGATATCGGAACCGAACACAAAAAATGACCGATAGAAGCATCTACACCAAGCTCCTCCTTAATTTCACGTTTTAGACCCGCTTCCGGAGTTTCGTTCGGTTCAAGTTTTCCGCCGGGGAATTCCCATTTCCCTCCGTGTCGATCAGATCGTTTTCGTTGAGCGAGAAGTATTTTTCCGGCATGCTTAATAACAGCGGCGGTTACAAGTTGTATTTGTGTTTTATCGGATGTCATCTCCAGCTCGCCCGCCGGATCAGGGCTTTATCATAAACTTCCAGATACTTTTTCGCGGATTCTTCCCAGGAATAATTTTCCTGCATTGCCTGTTTTCGCATGGCTTCTATATGATGCCACCGGTCATAATAAGTTCCACAGATGCGTCCCATGGTGTAAAATATGGCCTGTGGAGTGGGATCGTTAAAGATGAACCCTGTTCCCGTTCCATCACCCTCGTTGTAATTTTTTACACTGTCACGCAACCCCCCAACGTTCCGCACGACGGGTAGCGTTCCGTATTTCATGCTGTATATCTGATTGAGCCCACAAGGTTCATACAGCGACGGCATGATAAAAAAGTCCGCGCCGGCTTCGATAAGATGCGCTTTATCGTTGTTGTAACCGATCCAGGAACCCACACGGCCGCGATGGCAATTCGGAAGATTACCGAAGAAATTTTCGAATGGTTTCTCCCCGGCACCGAGGATAACGAACTGTATGTACATCTGATGTATGATAGAGCTGATGACAGGCATTAAAAGTTGAAATCCTTTTTGTGGAGTAAAACGTGAAACTATTCCGACGATAGCGATCTTCGGGTTTTCTTCCAGTCCGAAATCATTCTGCAGTTTTTTCTTACAAATAGCCTTACCGGACATATCTTCTATGGAATAATTTGCCGGGAGCAGAGGATCCGTGGCAGGATCCCAGTGATCATAATCCGCACCGTTTAATATGCCCGTTATGTCCCAGTATCGGCGGGACAGATAAGGGGCAAGGCCATATCCACCGCCCGGGGAAAGTATTTCATTCGCATAGCTCGGACTTACCGTGGTGATGTGATCGGCGTAAAAAATCCCGCCCTTTAAAAAATTTATTCTTCCAAAATTTTCAAATTTGTCCGAGCTGAAATTTTCGTGACCAAGACCAAGATACGAGTATTTGCCGTAGGGGAACCATCCCTGATAGGCGATATTGTGTATCGTGAGCACCGAAGCCGTGTTGGCAAAAAAACCGTCATGGCGTTCCCAGACTTTAAGATAAGCCGGAACCAGAGCGGTTTGCCAGTCGTTGCAATGCATTATGTCCGGGGACCAATTAAGGTCGCGACAAAGTTGTATCGCCGCCCGGCACAAAAAACCGAAACGATCTGAATTGTCACCAAATTCTTTTTGACCGTCATCGTACAATCGCGAACGGCCGTAAAATCCTTCATGTTCGATCAGATAAACAGGTACGCCGTCGACCTCGCCGCCCCATACGCCACACCAGATAATACAATTCCCCATTTGAACGCCCATAGGGGAGACGGTCCAGGTCAGTTTGTAGTAAGCAGGATCTATCCCCCAATATCTTGGTAGGATAAGGCGCGCGTCGTGTCCGAGCTTGCGCAATGCTTTCGGCAGAGCTCCGCAAACATCCCCAAGCCCTCCGGTCTTGACGAAGGGGACCGCTTCCGAAGCGACCATAAGTATTTTTTTAGGCAAAGAAGGAGTTTCCATTTTTTTGTCCGGTAATAGAATTTTTTAAATTATATCCTGTTCCACGCAGTAATACAAGTAATACCAAATCCACAAAACAGGCGATATAATCTTTTCTGTCATTGGGTAAAACGAGAAGCTCTGCTTGCAGACGATTGCTTTTGTCGGAGAAGATTGTGTTCTTTTTACCGGGGACGCTCGAAATCCCCTGCGACCGAGGACGAAATGTCCGAGGGAGTGCCGAGGCCTCCGGACGAGGCCGGCTCGCTTCGCTCAACGTTCGGCCTCGCTCTCCGGCTTCGCCGGAGCCATGCCCGCTCGGCCTCCCGATGCCCCGTCCGAAAGAACACAATCTTCTCCGACCATAAGTATGTACTCCAAATTTTCTCGATTTGCCAGGTCTAAAATTATTTTATTAAGGAAAGAAGAGCAGAAGGACGGCGTATCAGTTTATCCGCGCCTGCCGATACCAGTTCTTTTCTGGTGCGGAATCCCCAAAGCGCGCCTACGGCGAACATGCCGGCGGCTCGGGCTGTAAAAATATCGATATCGCTATCTCCGAGGAAAATGATATCCGACGGAGAACAGCCTATGCGCGAGGAGATATCAAGCGCTGTGCCCGGGTGAGGTTTTGCCGGGCGATTTGGGAGATAGCCCATAATCACGCGGAATTTATGATCCGGAAAAAAATGACGGACCATTTTTCTGACAAAACCCTGGTGCTTGTTAGAAAGTACGCAAAGCACGATACCCGATGTTTCCAGGTTTGATAAAAGCCTAAAAATCCCGGCATAAGGTCTGGTCTTTTCATGCCAGTGTTTGGAATAATATTTATCCAGGAGAGCGAGCACTTTTTTAGCCGTTTGTTTTGTTCTTTTTTTGCGGGGGAGCACTTGTTCCGCAAGGACATGAGGACCGGCGCCGACGAAACTGTGAAAATTTTTCAAAGAATGTTCAGGAAACCCCAGGGATCTCAGGGCGAAATTAGTCGCATCCGCGATATCTTCCAGAGTATCAAGAAGAGTCCCGTCAAGATCGAAAATGATCGCTTTACATTTTCGGGTGTTTTTCATAACGGACGATATTCTATCATTTTTATGCGGAATAAACAAATCCACAACCCGGAACACCTTAAAGATTGAACACGATCAGGAATCGATGATATAATAACATGTATAAAATAAAGGGTACGATATATGAAAAGCAAAGTGTATTTTATCCCGGCGCGTGCTGATGAAAAGACAAGCACGGTGCAGGACAAGGTCAGAAAGCTTATCAGGGAAAGCAAAGTCCTTGAGTGCATTCGGCCGAAGGACAGAACGGCGGTAAAGATACATTTTGGGGAAAAAGGGAATACTGGCTTTGTCGATCCTGCCTATGTTAAACCTGTCGCGGATGAGATATTATCAAAAGGCGCAGAGGCTTTTCTTTCCGATACTAATACGCTGTATCTCGGGCAGCGGACAAATTCAAAAGATCATCTGCAACAGGCGCATGAACACGGATTTACGAAGGAGGCGACGGGATTAGAAGTGAAGATCCCTGACGATACGATCGCCGACAACACCGTGGATGTGGAAATAAAAAAAGAATTCGTTAAAACGGCGCACATTGCCCGTATTTTTCTGGACGCGGACGCGATAGTGGCGATTACGCACTTCAAAGGGCATCTTCTCAGCGGGTTCGGAGGATCGCTTAAAAATCTGGCCATGGGATGCGCGATGCGGAAAGGAAAACTTGCCCAGCATTGCGATGTCTCTCCTTCGGTCTATTCGCAACATTGTATTGGTTGCGGGGCCTGCGTGAGGATATGTCCTGTGGGGGCCATCAGGCTCGTTGAGAAAAAAGCGGTACTGGATAAAACAAAATGCATAGGATGCGCGAATTGTTCCGGCGTATGCCCTACGGGGACCATCTTCATCGATCTGGAGGCGGGAGATAATATGCAGAAAAAAATGGCGGAATATGTTTTCGCCGTTTTGAACAACAAAAAAGAGAAAAAAGCGTTTATCAATTTCGCAATGAAAATAAACAAAGAATGCGATTGCTGGGGCGGAGAAAATCCGGGAATAGCGCCGGACGTGGGGATACTGGCGTCTAACGATCCGGTCAGTGTCGACAAAGCCTCGATGGATCTGGTCAATCGGGCATGCGGAAAAGACATCTTCAAAGCGAGCCATCCAAAAGAGGACGGCCTGATACAGATAAAACACGCGGCAAAACTCGGTCTGGGAACGGAAGAGTATGAGCTTATAACATTATAGGCCCCGGATAATATCGGAAAAGCCGGGGAGTGTTATCGAAAAAGAAGACAAAGGGGGAGTATATGGCGAACATTGAAAGTATAATGAACCGGAATGTTTTAACCATAAGGGATGATACGCCGATATACGATGCAATAAATCTTCTTGTTACATGCAGCATAAGCGGATTGCCGGTAGTGGATGAATATCAGAAACTTGTTGGCATAATAACCGAAAAAGATATGATACATATCTCTTTGGGTTCTCCGATAGACCCGAAAAGTCCCGTCTCGAATTTTATGAGCAAGCAAGTCGCTACTTTTTCCCCACAAGACGAGATTAAAACGGTATGCGAATTTTTGATGGCAAACCCGTTTCGACGCGTGCCGATAGTTGAGAATGGTGAAGTTGTAGGGGTTATTTCCCGTAGGGACATACTTAAGTATATTTTAAAACTGCACGGAAAAAGTGTCGCAACGAACGATTCCGGCGGATTTTAAAAAATGCTTGCAAGGAATAGCTAGCATCTTATCATACCGCGAGTAAACAAATTAAAAAACAGGGCGAACCGTTTGACGGACACAAAAATTAAAGTAGACAAATTGATACGCTCCAGAAGAAGATCGATCGCGTTGATCGTGACAAGGGACGCGAAAGTGGTTGTTCGGGCGCCGCTACATACTTCCGTAAACAGTATAGAATCGTTTATAAATTCCAAAGAGGCCTGGGTTCGACGTAAGCTTTCAGAAGTAGAAGGTTGTCCCGCGTATCAGGAAAAAAAGTTTAACAACGGTGAGCCTTTTTTGTTTTTAGGGAAAACACACAATTTATGCATCGACGATAATAATGACGGCGAGATCCGCATTGATGAAGAAATAAAAATCCCTAAGAAATTTGAATCAAGTGTTCGGGAAAAACTCACAAAATGGTATCGCCGGGAAGCGGAGAATGTTATAAAAAAAAGATGCATGCTCTATGCTGTTCTGTCCGGGCTTGAACCACGGTCGATAAAAATCACCTCTGCCAGGCAGCGATGGGGCTCATGCGGGAGTAAAGGGACACTGAATTTCAATTGGCGATTGGTTATGGCGCCTATCGAAGTGATTGATTATGTTGTTGTACACGAACTTGTTCATTTAAGGCAGAAAGATCATTCCAGGTTTTTTTGGGCACAGGTGGGGAATATCCTGCCGGACTATAAATTCCGGAAGAAATGGCTCAAGGATAACGGTAATTTGTTGTGGATGTGACAAAAGGGAAACCAAATGGATAATGAGCTAATAAAAAAAATACTGGCCGCTCAGAAAAATGAAATAACAGAATATCATGTCTATACAAATCTCGCGGGCATAGTTAAAAAACAAGAACATGCCGATATTCTGAAAAAGATAGCGAGCGAGGAAAAAGATCATTACGAATTTTTTAGCAAGATCTCTCAAACTCATGTTAAACCGGATCGGGTGAAAGTATTTGTCTATTTATGTATGGCAAAACTGTTGGGGCTTAATTTCGGCCTTCGTTTTATGGAGAACGGCGAGGGAATGGCGAATAGCCACTATGAACAGATAAAAACACACATTCCGGAAATAGAGGACATCGCGCAAAAAGAAAAAGAACACGAGAACAAGCTTTTGGGGCTCATTGATGAAGATCGGCTTAAATACGTAAGTTCTATGGTTCTTGGATTAAACGATGCTCTTGTCGAGCTTACTGCGACACTTGCGGGGTTTACGCTGGCGCTGCAGAATACCAAACTCATTGCGGTAGTGGGGCTTATCACAGGGATAGCGGCCGCTATGTCTATGGCGGCATCGGAATATCTGGCGACCAAAGGCGAGGCCGCCGAAAAAAATCCTATCAAGGCATGTATTTATACGGGGATTACATATATAGGAACCGTTCTTTTGCTGGTGTCGCCATTTTTCGTGTTGGGAAACGTATTTATGTGTCTAGGGATAACCGTCGCATGCGCGGTTATGATAATATTCTTTTTTACGTTCTATGTATCCGTGGCCAAAGGGCTTGATTTTAAAAAAAGATTTTTCGAAATGACCACGTTAAGCCTAAGCATATCCGCGATCTCATTTTTTATAGGGATGGCGATGAAAAAAATATTCGGGATAGAAATATAAAATAAGGAGAAGAATGGATATTCAAAACGGGCAATCGTCCAGTGACGTGGTGAAATTTCCAAAGATATGGCCGGGGTTTGTTATTGTCGGCATAATGTTCATTTTAGAACTTTGTATCAATGTGTTGGAACAAAACGGTAATATCTCGGCAAGGCTGGATCCAAAACTATTCTATACGAACGCGGCCGCGATCATAATATTGTTGATAATGAGTATATTTTTTTTCTTGGAAAGAGTTTATAGAACCCATAAAGCAATATTAATTATGTCGAACGGCGCTTATCCGATCTCCCCGCGGAGGGCTGTTGGGTATAGTTTTATCCCGTTTTATAATTTATATTGGATCTATAAATGGCCCACCGAGATAATGACTTTTGTTAAAAACCGAAGTGATTTTAAAACGGCAAAAAAATGGGTTCCAGGAACGATATTATTAATATCGGCCCTGATATTAAGCAGGATCGGCAATTCTATAGGGATGGCTGTGGAATTTTGGATACTATCGTACTTAGTGGGATTATTACGGAAAAGTTATTCCGTCAACCCGGCAATAGCGGCATACAATGGAAAACAGATAAAGATCACTGATGGACCAATCGTGCTGATCATAATTTTTATAATTGCTGTTATTGTGTTATTAGCGGCGATAGCCGTTCCTAATTTTATTCGGGCGCGAGAGACCGCTATGGCGAAAGTGTGTGTTTCGAATCTTGAGCAAATACAAAACGCGAAGATCGCGTGGGCAAACAATACAAAATCTGAAGGAATGGGTATTCCAACATGGAAGGATCTGATCCCCGCTTATTTAAAAGAAGAACCGAAATGTCCAAAAGAGGGAAAATATTCGATAGGATTTGTGAGCTCCGCTCCGACATGCAGCGTGGGAAATAATAATAGCCGATATCCGGAGATGAAGCACGAAATACGATAAAAACAAGCGGAAGAAAACCAAGGTTTTAGATATCGAATGGTTTGTAGATGAAAAATGTAACAACAAAAAAGGGGGAGCAATGAAAAAAGTACTGGTTGTGATGTTTATGATGATGTTTGCTGCGTCGGCTGTTTCTTTTGCCGGGGAATGTGCAAGTAAGGACACCGCAAAAAAAGATAACGTCGTGGAAGAAGTAGTAACTCTTCCGGTAAAAACAGTTAACGCCGTCGGCGAGGTCTTAACGGGTCAAGCCGGCGAGTCGTCCAAAAAAGAAGATAAGAAATAGCTTCGAGCAGTAATTTCCTCAGACACACCATTTCGTAGGGACAGGACAATGTTCTGTCCCTACGTTTATGAACCCTCCCCATGGCAAGGTGTGGAGAATCAACCTACAGAGAGTAAAAATAATGGCGGGAACGTATAAATACCGCGTAAATGAGATTTTGTTTGCCTAACAGACTTTACAATGGTATAATTGCGTTAACCAAAATAGAGGCGGAATAGTACTATTATTATATACCTAATAATATTCATAGGGAGACATTTTGATACTCGAAGGAAAGAAGCTAACTAGAGCTATATCGAGCATGATAGCAATGGTCTTCCTTTGCAATGAGCTCGTGTACGCCGCTCCCAATGCCGCATATTACCGAAACGGGCAGAATCTCGCTCCAAATTCAAGAATAAAACCCATGCAGATCGAGGAAACGGACGAAAACAAATACCGTCTCGTTGAACGCCAGGATCCGGCCGCTCCGTTAGTTGACGCTTTTCGCGAGAATGTCGATTTTATGTATATAAGCCTTTTGATAGGCGATGTTTTAGCCAACTATAACGGAAAGATAAGCCCTGAAACACTTAAGGAATTGATAGAGAAGCAAGTAAAACATGACGATCTTATAACGCGTATAAAATGGAAAGAAATGTACACGGAAGACGGGGCGTTTTTTGTTCCATACCTGGGCGGGGAGAACGGGGGTCAGGAGGGGATGTTTCTCAAATATCGCTTGGTCGGTGATGAATACAAAATGAAACCCGGGGAAACTATCATTGTAGACGAAAAAAATAAGCGGGGGGAAAGAAAACGTGTTATCTGCGAAGCGACACATGAAGGAATGGAAAAAACAGAAAAAGCAACGCGTGAAAACAGTCCTGTCGCAGGAACAAGGAAGGATGATTTAGGGCCATCGAAAAGAGATATGGGCAAAACGGCAGAGGGGAAGGCGGTTGACAGAGCGAAACCAAAACCAAAACATATTCAAACCGAGAAATCCCAAATACAGCCTGTTGGAATTGATGGAGGGAAATGGCCCGCGGCTAAAGAAAAGATATATGACCCGGCCGAGAAGTTTCTGCGTCAGTATATCGGAAGTACCGCGGCCAGGTTTTTATCCCAGACGATGTTGCCTGCTTTTTTAGAATCCACTTTGTTCGTTGGCGTGGGAGCGATAACGTTGGAGTGGGGATCGCAATATTTTATGCCGGAGCCGATGCCGCTACTGTTATGCTTTGTGGTGATGCAGTCGGGGTGGCATATTTTTCACGGCAGAGATAATATGTTTCGACACGAGCTGGACAGGATAAGCGAATATTCGTTCGTGGCCGTTCTTATGTCCGAGGCCCTGTTCAAAGGACTGAATATTAACGGTATGTATCTTTTTCTGATCACGTTAATTCACGGGATGGTAAATGCCCAATATAACGTTATTCCCGAAACCGAAACCATCAAGGATATAAAAGGGGTTTTTTATTATCCGGCCTCAGGCGCGGATTTTGGGTCGATGATCAAGGTTATTAAAGAAATGCCGAATATCACGGATTTTGTTTTTGTAGATAAAAGATACACGGGGCTTAATATACAAAAAACGCTGTTCATGTTCTCAGGGATCAAGATGATCTCAAAAACAAAAGAGACTGACAAGAACGGGGACGTCTCAAAGATAACGGTGACCGTACAATATGGGGATAGGCCGTGTGTCAGATTGCATTTTTACGCCGCGGATATACTGACTTTCACGCCGCCGGAGATCAAAGACGGAGCGGCCGTGATATTTGTGAAAAATCCGGGGTATGGGGTTGAAGAGGATAAATCAACTTTCAGTAGATGGACCGGGAAATTGATAGCGAGCGAATTAAGATCGAATGGATGGCTTGTAACCCTATCCACACGGGTTCCCCGCGTAGATGCCGAACCGGCGGAGATCGGGCTAAAAAAAGTAAATCCGTATTCGCGCGTTCTTTCTGCGCGGTTCTTGCTATGGAATCTTGGAGCGGGATTGTTCGGAGGATGTCATTTCTATCGAAAGAAAGAATCCCTTACGGCAGAAAACATAGAAAAAATACTTTTAGAGAAAGAACAAAAAACAACTTTAAAAGTGTTCATGGGCAGAATAAAACGTGCGGTAAAAAGGTCATCAGAAGGCGAGGTGTCATCCGGGGACGGTTTTATAGCGAACGGTAAATTTTCCCCGGAACTTTTACAGAATATGCGCGCGGAAGGACGAATAACTGAAAAATGTGATATGGAAAAAGTGAAAAAAGCCATCGAGTACCTAAAAAGCTTAATGCCGGAGATTAGGGAGAAATTCTCTTATCCACAAACAGAAGGAGAACAGAAACAGTTCCCGGAATATTTAAAAACGGTTCAGAGTGGTATAGAAAGGCTAGAAAAAATAGCAAAGACAGGGAATGTAAAGGTTTTTGATGCCATTGTTAACGGCATCGAGGATTACGCGTTGGGTTTTGGCGACGAAAACGAGATTGGTGTAGCGAAAGAATTAATGGATCTGGACATCCCGCTTTTAGCGGAACTATTGTTTCACGAAGCGATATGTTCCCACACCGGACACGATATATCACGAAGAGTCCAAACCCTAAGTTTTACTAGAAACTATGAAGAAAATAACAGCATATTAAAAAACCGCCTAAGGGAAGTAATAGATAAAACGGCCAGAACGGTAAACGAAAAAGATACCCTCGAAGATGTTAAAACCGCAGCGGAGAATTTTCATATCGGGCAGGATAACATAAGATTTATCGATAGTAGTTGTTATTTGCGCAACGAGTATGTTTACGCAATAAAAAGATTCCTTGAGACTAACAACAAAGACGAACAATATGTGTTATACGGAACGTATGACGAGATATTAAGTGTTGCTGATTTTTATAAAAACAAGGCAAGAGAGGCATACAATGCTACACCGCAACGCAACTGCAAAGCTATTGTTGATAGGAAACACGGTCTTGTTGGCGGGATAAAAGTGCCGGAAGCGGTTTCTGAAATATTGAGAGCATCGGTCGAGGGTGATAAACCGGTACTGATAGATATTAAAAGTCTACAGGTCATAGACGCCGTTTGTCAGATCAACATAAAAGAGTTGTCTGATGTTGTGCCGGGATATGTGCGTGACGGGAAATTGGATATACCATATAAAGCGATGGTTTTATTGATCGACGATAGCGTCGCGAAGGCAAAAGAGAGCGAACTTCTCGAAGAAAAAGAGGAAGCCGCCGGACATCTCAAAGAAGCATATGAGATAAGGCAACAAAATCTCGGGTATGAAAGAGTTAGGGACAGAATAATAAAAGAGATGGACCGGGATTCTTTAAAAAAGTTTATCAGGGAAGCCATACTGTCAGGATATCTGAATAGGGAGAGAATCGTAAAATTACGCGAAATGCTGGTAGGGCAAACTATCGAAGGAAGTGAATTTGAGGAGATTCTATTTGGTATATATCTCGACGGAACTAATAATGGGGCAGAGAATGAGCGATTCAGAGATGTGTTTTTAGCGGTTGTCAGCTACAGTGTGTTTGATAAGCAGAATATACTTTCCGAAATAGATTCTGTTTTGAGGGATAAAGACATTAACAGTTCATACAAGGTAATAGACTTGCTTTTACGTCTAAAGATCTCGGAGGGCGAGCGAAAAATTTTGGTCCAGTTGATACCCAACGCGTATTACGGCAAAGAAATAATCACCGGATTTTGTCTTTTATATGAGATGTTCTTCAAAGGAGAAGCCTTCAACGTACACTATGGATATCGGGCAAGCCCGATATTGGAAAGCCTAGGCCCTGAGTCGAAAAGCATCTATTATTATTTGACCAACATAGAAAGAAAAAGAAGCGAACAAGGGAAACTTGGAACCGATGCGCAGGGCAGAGTGTTGTATTATACCAAAGCGTTGGATGGGTTTAGCGGGCATCCGGGAGAAAAACAATGGACATGGTTTTCATCGTTACGTATTCAGGTGCATAGTTTCGGGAGTTCAGCGGATATAAAGATTTTGAAAAAAGTGTTTAAATATTTGAAAGATGGGGATGAAGAAGCGCTCGGAGAGAGTAGTATTACACGAGGGTTTATAAAGGACTTTAACAAAGAAAAGCTGGAAGCATTCGCCAGGATATTCAAACGGTTTATATGTGCGATTTATAACACGGACGCGATCGATGGGATATCCGCGGAAGAGGGAATGGAAAAAATATTGAATGTTCCGGAGGAAAGCGCTGTCGAGTTTCTTAAACAAGCCAATCACGGGGAAAACGAAGAAGATGTCGAGAACATCGAGAACATGATACGTTTGTATTACGCTTTTAACGATTTTTACGGTATTTCAATGGGAGCGGGGATATCGCTATTAAAGAATCTGGCCTTTGTGGACGAAGACAACAAGATGATCCGGCTTTCCGAAATGGTTGATTTTATGGAAGAGGATTACAAACAATTATTATCCGTGATAGATGACGACGATCCTTTTAAGGTCCTTCCTGCGGTGGCGGCATGCCGGAATGATATAAAAAAATTTCTTCTTTCGCAGAAACCGGCACAGGCCTACAACTACTATGACGAGCGAGATCCACGGGAGGCTCTGCTGGAAATAGACACGGCGCTTAATACATTGGGGCAGATTATGGTTTCTAAGGCCGCCAGGGAGATAGATAACGCGCGAAACGTGGAGGACATAAAAAAACACATGCCGCTTGTGATCGCTATGGGGCGATTTATAGCGGCATCCGGGTTGGGGGGAGTGGATTTTGAGCAATTTTTATATCAGCTTGAGAGAGGACATAACAAGTATTCACAGGTGCATGATCTAACAAGGGCGATGCGCACGGAAGTCCATAAAATAAGAAGGCGTGTCAATGAAACGATGCGAATAGCGGCAAAGCATATTTTTGATGATGCCGAGACGGATAAACTGAGAGAAGAGTGGCAAAAAGACTTGAAAACTGAAAAGATTATTAATTATGGAAAGACATTCGAAGAAGATGTCATATCGGAAGAAGGGAAAAACGAGTTGGAAATGGCGGCGATAGATAAACTGATAAGAGAATCCGGGATCGATACGCTAGATCAGGCGCTGGGGAAAATAAATGAGATATTAGAAATGCAACTTACTGAAGAGAACGACGGATATCTGGATGGGAAACAAGAAGAGGAAATAGCGTCGGATATAAGCGAGCAGTTCCTAAGGTTCGGCCAGCCTGAGGTGATCCCGCGAGATCCGTTAATAGGATCATGGAGCAAAAAAGGATTGAATCTTGAAATAATGACGAAACTTGGATACCCCGTTCCTCCGGGTGTAATAGCCAGTTCTCGTCTTATTACGCATCCGGAGATCTATAAATCCCCGGAATTCAAGGAAGAAGTGAAAAAAGAGATAGAACTTATACGTAAACATTCAAAGTATCCGGACCTAAAGCTTCTGATGTACGCGCGAAGCGGCTCGGCCTTTCTTTTGCCGGGGCTTATGGTGACCATACCGAACCTTGGGATGAACGATAAGGAAGCGGAAGAACTTGCTAAGGTGTCCGCCGATGAGTGGTTCGCATATGACACATACGCGGAATTTATGAGATCATTTGCGATAAATATACTGGGTATTCCCGAAGAATACTTTCAGGAAGTGGTGAACATATATGAAAAAGACAATTTGTCGCCGGAGGAGATGAAAGAAGTATGCCAAAAATATAAAAAGGTCATAGAGGAACACGGGAAAGGAGCAGTGATCCCGGATAGCATGATAGATCAAATGATGATGGCGATAGACGCGGTTTACGCGTCGTGGGATTCGGAGGACGCGAGGTCTTACCGGGCCAGGCACAAGATATCGCAGGAGTGGGGAACGGTAGTAATTTTGCAGAAAGGAGTATTCGGCAATTTAAACACCACAAGCGATGGGCGTATTTCCGGTACCGGGGCCGGGGCATTGCGTATTTTACCGGACGGAAGAGAGCTTGTGCAGGGAAAGTTCAGGTTCAGGTCCATAGGTGACCAGCTGATGAGCAGGGCGGAACAGAATTATATTCTGCTCAGCGATTCAGAAAAAGTGAGAGAGGATGAACAGACCCTGGAGAGTCTGGAACCGGTGGTTTATAAGGAGATACTGGAATACGCCCATAGACTGAAGGAGGATTTCGGCAACAATCAGCACTTTGAATTCACCGTGGAAATGAACAAGGTATGGCTGACACAGACGAA
This sequence comes from Candidatus Omnitrophota bacterium, assembly GCA_035403965.1. Taxonomy (GTDB): domain Bacteria; phylum Omnitrophota; class Gorgyraeia; order Tantalellales; family Tantalellaceae; genus DAONGE01. The sequence continues at coordinate 39,065 of DAONGE010000023.1, forward strand.
CGATGATGTGATACGGGAAGATTTTCCGGAATTCGGCGAGGAAGAAGACCGCAAGCCGATAGGACGAGGGCACGGTGTTTCGGGTGGTGCGATAAGAGGATGGGTGGCCAATTCGGTGGAAGCGGCGAATGCGCTGGCGGAGAAATACAAAAAAGAAAAGCCGAGAGACGTGGACGGGGTGATTTTATTTTTAGACAGAGTGAATCCGGAACAGATAAACAGGATCCCGAAAGATGTGCATATAGTGGCGCATGTTATATCGGTGCACGCGGAAACGCTGGCACAGAAGTACGGGATAACGGCTGTTTATGGCATTCCGAATATGCGATATAACAGCGAGGAAAAGGTCTGGTATATAGGGGAAGAAAGATTGAATGACGGGTGCATGATAAGCATGGACGGACACGAAAATCAGCTTTTGTATCACAATAGCGGAAAAATATTTTTAGGAAGCGTTCCTATCAAAGAAACAAAGGATAGCAATCCCCGGGCGGAAAGGCGGTCGCCTAGGGCCTTGGAAAAGATAGGGGAACTGCGTGATATGGAGCAGAAAGAGGCGGCAAAAGCGCGTATAAAAGAAGGGTTATCCGGATTTGAGAAGGAAGTGCTTATATTCTTCGAGGAATATATGGAAGGAAAAGTCGCCAAAGGTGAGCTGGCGAGATATCTGGCTAATTACCGGGCCATACTCGATAAGGTCGCGCGGCGGAGTGAAAATTTAAATTTCGATCTTTACGGGGAAGAATTCAGGAAAGAGCTCGGCGAAATATTATCGGATATGGGGATAAAACCGGAAGTGTTCAGAGAATTGTATTTAAATTATTATCCATATGGAAGACACGCTAAAGAAATACTGGATAAAATAGATTTCAATTTAAGATATGCGCCAGAAGAATATGATAAACAGGAAAAGGAGTATGTAGAGGTATATGATGACGGCGGGGAAAAAATAAGGATGACAAAACAAGAGCTCTTATTTATCCAGGAAAGAACGGTATCGCCGTACTATATCGTGAATAAACCGGAAAAAAGAATAAAGATGGTATCTTTTGAGGTAGAGGACGTTTTGGACCCGTTAATACAGCGTGATGGTGATCCTGGCAAGGTGCTGATCGATATTTTCAAGGCAATCAAAAATATGGATAAAGATGTAAGGATCGTGATAACCAGCTCGGCACCTCGAGTGAAAAGCTGGTTCAGCGGCATTGAGAGCGAATATCCCGAACTTAAAGAACTTGTCGAAAGCTGCTGGGAGGATACTTTGAGAACGCCGTATCTAAACAGATATGTTTCTGACGAATGTCAGCCAGATGAAATTTTACATTTCAGCGGGATCAATAATTATGGTTTTGATATGGACAGGTCTCCTGCAGCGATATTACATGAGGAAGGTTTCAAAACTGTACTTGTCGGCAGAAGCGGGATCGGAACAAATCCGGGTGATATCATAAGAAAAGATGTCGACGCGTTTATGCCGCGCACGAGCGCGGAAGCGATAAAGAAAATAGCCGAACTTTGGATCCATCCCGACGAAAAGTCCCGACAAAGAGATAACAACAGAACGGGAGAGTTATTATTAAAAGAATGTAAAAAACAAGCGCAAGAATTTATAAACGCGGTAAAAAGCGAGGCATATTCGGCGAAGAAACAGAACGAGGCCATAATATCCATAATAAGCACAAGATGGCTGCCTGAGGAACAACGGAACATGGCCGCGATGAGGATGCTGCAGGATTGTATAGAGGATATTAAAAAAGAAGAAGGGCTGAATAATGTTTTTACAAAGTTCACAGGGGAAGAGCATATAGCCGGAGCGGCCGAAAACGCGATCAGCGCGGCGCGATCAGCCGGATTCAATGTGCCGAAAGAAAATATTATATTCATCGGGGAAGAAGATCTTTTAACATCCTCGGATCTGGATGGATATAGAGACATGACGCTTTCCGGGAAAGGCGCATTTTTTGGTTTTGTAGCTCCGGAGGAAGGTTTTGGCTCGGATAGTTACGCAAGTATAGTTGAAATAATGCACGCCGCTTTCGCCATATCAAAAGGCGGACAAAACGCCGATATGTTTAATTCGGAATGGTTGAAAATAAAGCCCGGAAAAGACCCGCGCACGGTTTATTTTGTTCCTTCCGCTAAACCGGTCGGTATCCAACAACTGCCCGAGCTGTACAACGCCCAGCAAACAGCCATAAAAGCCGCATAGTGTCGAAACATAGCAAAGGCTTTTTCCATTCGCTTGTTTTATGCATGGTATGAAGGTAAAATAAAAACATTCGGTATTATGCACGGGAGAACAATGAAAAAGAAAAATCTTTTAACTACAGCATTAGCCGCAATATTGTTTATAACGACGAATGTTGGAGCTTCTTCGATAAAAGACGCCAAAGTTAAAGCAACCATGCCTGATGGATCAGTCTATCAGGGCAGTTTTTTGAACGGTGTTTTTGACGGCAAAGGAACGATGACGCTTGATAATGGTAATAAGTATGAGGGGGATTTCAAGAACGGACTTACGAATGGAAAAGGGAAGCTTACGTGGAAGAACGGGAATTCCTATGAAGGTGATTTTCTTGACGGACTGCCTGACGGGAAAGGCGTGTTCAGATGGGCAGGAGGAGCAAAATATATAGGGGAGTTTAAAAGGGGAAAACCACACGGGAAGGGGTTCGCTAAGTGGAATAACGGGAATGTATATAAAGGAGAATTTGAAGACGGTGTTCTTTCCGGACACGGTGAATTTGTCTGGCAGAACGGGGATAGATACGAGGGAAAATTCCGGCGCGGCCTTTTGAACGGTAAAGGAATACTTTTGTTCGCGAATGGGGATAAATACTCTGGAGAGTTCCGGAACGGACAAATGGAGGGAAACGGTCTTTTTATAATGAAGAGCGGAGATAAATACGAAGGTGAATTCAAAAATGACCTTCCTGACGGAAATGGTGTTTTTGTGTGGGTCAATGGGAACAGATATGAGGGGACGTTCCGGAACGGGGAAGTGGACGATAAAGCCGGATTTAGGATACACCGTGAAGGAGTGGCTAAGTAGCAAGAGGAACGATATATGGCTGATGTATTAACATTATGGGAAACAATAAAAATAGTTGATAAAAAAGGGTTTCTTTTTATCAATAGGGATTGCAGTAATCGAATATTAAACGAGATCATGCCGGTGATCACAGATGCTGGTACCGCCCAATTTGTTTTTGTGATCGCGTTATTTCTGGTCTTTAATGTGAAGTACCGTGCGAAAGGGCTTCTGCTTATGGCCGGCAGCACGGTTGCGTATCAGTTCACTTACGCAGTAAAAGAACTTATTGAAAGACCGCGGCCTTATCTTGTTATTCCCGGAGTGAACGTGCTTGCATCCTCTAGTGGTTTTTCGTTCCCGTCAGGGCACACGGCAATGATATTCATGGCCGCGTATATAGTTCTTTGTTATTCACGTAAGTGGGCTATTCCAGCGTATATTCTGGCGTTCGCGGTAGGTTTTTCAAGGATATATGTGGGGGTTCATTTTCCGATAGATGTAATAGCCGGTATAATGATTGGAACAATCTCCGGGCATATCACGATGCGTATATTCAATAATATAGATTTTTCAAAGATAACAAGATCTTAAGGAGAAAAAATGAATTCCACCCGAACGCGGATCGTCGCGACGCTGGGCCCGGCGAGCGCGGATTATTCCACGATATTGAAACTTGTGTTGTCCGGTCTTCATGTGGTAAGGCTTAATTTTTCGCATGGAACGCACGCAGAACATTTGGAAAAACTGGCGATAGTGCGTAAGATAAACAAGAAATATCAACGGCATGTATTGATTCTTCAGGATCTGGAAGGGTATCGTATCCGTATTGCAAAGTTCAGGAAAAAAGAGCCGAAGGCGCTCGAGAAAAAAGCGGTATTTTATCTGGTCCCGGGTGAAGATAAAGGTAATCCAAAAGAGATCCCATTCGATTATAAGGGAGACCTGACCGCGATAGGGAAAGGGCAGTTCATCTACATAGATGATGGTAATATAATCCTTAAAGTGATTGCTTCATCCAAAAAAAATGTGAAAGTGGAAGTTGTGGAAGGCGGGCTTTTGAAAGAGAGAAAAGGCGTTAATATGCCGGAAGTGAACATCCCATTTTCTGGGGTGACAGCGAAAGATAAGATAGATTTGGAATTCGGAATAAAAAATAACGTGGATTTCGTCGCCCAATCGTTCGTGCGGACTAAAAAAGACATTCTGGTTTTAAGAAAACATATCGATGGACACGCCTCAAAGTGTAAAATAATCGCAAAAATAGAAAGCCGCGAGGCGATACATAATATCGATGAGATAATTGACGTTTCGGACGGGATCATGGTAGCGAGGGGAGATATGGGGATAGCGGTGCCGATATATAAAATCCCGATAATCCAGAAACGGATAATAAAAAAATGTAACAAAATGAAAAAATTTGTCATTACTGCGACGCAAATGCTCGAACATATGACGGAACATTCGCGTCCCACGCGCGCGGAAGTCACTGATGTGGCGAACGCGATCCTTGATGGGACAGATTATGTTATGCTTTCCGCCGAATCGGCCTCCGGAAAATATCCGGTCGAGTCGGTCAAGATGATGGACGAGATCATCAAATACACCGAAAAATACGGACGCAAGACAGGGATATTTGTGTAAAAAAGACAAGTGAACGATTAATACGGCATAGGGACCCTTGTGTGTATATGTGGTCCGCAGAATGTACAAATAGCCGTTTCTAACCAAAGTTTTACACAAAACAAGCAAGGGATGTTTGTTACTGGCGAAACAAGAAGTTCTGTCGTTCAGACGATTTCCTTATTCGGAGAATTTTCTGACAATTTTGGCGCCTGCGGAACGCACTCGCCCATTATATTCCCGTCTCTGTCTGTTCGGAAGTTCTGCGCTCTTTAGAAAAATACCCTGTTATTTTCGATCTCCAGGCGTTTGATGCTTCGCTGAA
>DAONGE010000024.1:0-44037 GCA_035403965.1 Candidatus Omnitrophota bacterium
TAGTCATAAAATTCTCCGGGAAATCGTATCCACTCCATAACTTCTCGTTTCGCCAATTCAACTGAATGTGTATTGTGTGCGCGGCAAATGAATGTGAACTCGTGAATGACGTCCCCATTTATTTCACGCGTCCGTGGCCGCCAACTTCCTGTTCCGTATTTTGCCGCGGATGTGGTATCATATGTCGCGAGTGATGACTTGCGGTGAAAATAATGAAAATAACTACAAAAATTTTATATATAGCGGTATTTTTGATCTGCGCGAATAGCTCTTACGCGGACCAGGTGTTTTTGACTAACGGCGATAAGGTGAGCGGGGAAGTCGAGGTCAAGGATACCGATATCATTCTAAAAAATCCTGTCCTGGGCAAACTGAAGATAAAGAAAGAAATGATAGATCACATCGAACAGGAACAGAAGGTAAGTGAAGAGAGTATTAAAAAGGAACTTGCGGACCGGGAAATGAACGATACCGAGAAAAAAGAGAAGAAAAGCAATGTTACTTACCAGAAACGCGAAATATCCACCGGTTTTTCTATGGCGCGGGGTAATACCACAAAAGACGAGCTTTCTATAAATTTTATCTGGGAGAGGATACGAGAGAAAATAGATCAGGTTACTTTTAACGGGAACAGTCTGTATTCGTCCACGAATAAAAAAGCCGATACAAGTAAATGGTCCACAAAAGGACGATATTTACGGAATTTTACAAAAAGCCGTAAGTGGTATGTTTTCGCGGAGGAGGAAACGTCGCAGGATAAATTCGCCGAGATAGAATACCGGTTGGTCCCCGCGGCCGGGTTCGGATATCTTTTTTATGATTCTAAAGAAAGTATGTTCCTCGCTGAGTGCGCCACAGGCTGGGAACATACCGCGTACAGGGATGAGACTAAAACCTGGGATGCCCCGATCTTGATACCTCGCGCCTGTATTGAGCAGGATGTGCTTCTTAATTCCAGGGTGTCGCAGGACATATGCGTTTATCCATCGCTGTCAGAATTCAATAATTACAGGGTGTTATCCGAAACCGCGTTCACGAATAGGGTCACTCCTAATTTTTCACTACGCTTAAGTCTCATCGACGAATATAATTCCAAACCCGCAGAAGAGGCTAAAAAGAACGACCTTCGGTTGATATCGTCCGCGGTATGCTCATTCTGAACGTGACGGAACTCGTATGTGTTTTGAAATCGCCAGTGATTGTGTATACTTCTAAGTTATGGAGGGGCACGGCATGGGGAAAATACGTTTTTTCAACAGTTTCAGGGCGAAGATCCTTTTATTCTTTATCGCTGCGATGATATTCGTTTCGGCGGTATCGGATATGTTGATATACCGTTATGCGTCCGAATATCAACTTCAGCAGCTTAGGAAAAGGCTTATGAATGTTGCGAAACTTGCCTGCATAGGTATTGATCCATCGTTGTTGATGACCATCCCGTTGAATAAGGAAGGGGAAGCATCTGCGGCGTATATGGCGATAGAGGATAAATTGAAAAAAGTCAGAGAGTCCGTTCCTGTCATAAAATATATCTATGTGCTGAAAGGCGGAAAAGACAGGCGAGATACTTCTTTGACCTTTCTTGTTGATGTGGGCGATGAGCATGATACAAGTTCCCGACTGACCAGTCCGGGTGACAAATATGACGCTTCCCGTGTTCCAGCGATGATGGAAGGATTTGAAAAATTATCGGCTGATAGGATTCCGGTAGCCGACGCGTGGGGTGATTTTCTTTCGGCGTACGCGCCGATACAAGACAATTCCGGAAAACCATTCGCGGTGCTCGGAGTAGATATGAGGGCTGAGGATGTGGGTAAATTACACGAAGGAATAAGGAAACGTCTGATAGTTGTTTTTGTCCTTGGTATGTTATTTTCTATATTCGTGGGCATATTGATCTCCGGAGGAGTTTCCCGTAAAGTGAACGCGTTAAAAAACGGTGTTGAACGTGTGTCAAAAGGAGAGCTTGATTATACGGTTGAAGTGAAAGGACGCGACGAGATATCGGAGCTGGCGCGGCATTTCAATAAAATGTCTGTGGATCTCAAACAGCATATTGAAGATCTTAAAAAAACTACGGCAGAAAAAGAACGGCTTGTTAACGAGATCGCGATAGCCCGGAACATTCAGGAAAGTCTTCTTCCGGATTCCGTGCCGGAAATTTCCGGGATAGATATCGCCGTGTTCTCGCTTCCCGCCAGGATAGTGGGAGGGGATTTTTATGATTTTATCCCGCTTGAGAACGGGAAATGGGGACTTGTGATAGCCGATGTATCGGGTAAAGGTGTGCCGGCCGCGCTTTATATGGCGCTTTCAAAAGCGCTTATCAGGTCCAGTGCCACAACGTCAACCCATCCCGAAGATACCGTGGCGCACGCTAATCGCAACATATTCGATATGTCCAAGGCGAATATGTTCGTCACTGTGTTTTATTCGATACTGGACCCAAACGATATGACGCTGGTGTACGCTAACGCCGGGCACAATCCACCTTTTTTTATGAAAAATGATGACGGGAATATAATCATGCTGGAAGCGCATACCGCGCCGCTTGGAATAGTTACTGATCTCGCCGCGCGCTCTCAGATGATAAAATTGAATCCCGGCGATCTGGTCATTTTTTATACCGATGGGATCACGGAGGCGGAGAACACGGCGCACGAGCAGTATGACGTGAGGCGTTTAAGCGATATCATCATTGCGAATAAGCATCTCGCGTCGGAGAAAATAATAGAGATGGTTAACAAGGATATATCGGTTTTTGTGCAGGATGCGCCGCAGCATGACGATATGACGATGATAGTGATCAAGGCGATCTAGAACAGGGAGGGAGTAATGAAAAAATTGAATTATGCCGCCGTGATATTGTGTTTAATGTTATTCGCGGTTCCGGCCTGGGCTGACGAAGCACTTGAACGCGAGGCCGCGCAAAAAGCCGCCGAAAGTCATGCCAAAGGCAACGAGGATATGATCTATGCGCAGCAGGATACCAAGGCGCTGTATTATCAGAACCAGCAGATAATAGAGTTGTTGAAGGATATCAAAAAGATCCTGAAAGAGGATCGCGATAGAACAAAAAATCAGTAGCTACTCGGGATCTTCCCAGTGTGTTGTTTGTCATGTTAGACGGCGGTGAAATTTTCTGTGGAATATTATATGAAACCGTGTATATTTAACAATATGCGAAAAATATCAGTTTTGCTAATCATATCATTTCTACTCTGTGGTGTGTTTTATAACATATCAGGGGCGTTTGATATCGCCCGACTTTCAGAGCCCGATATAGTTATGGTGGACAGGGTGCTGAATAAACTGGGGCCTTTCATAAAACAAAGGGAGGCCGACGCGACAACCCCTACGATAACGTTTGATGATCTATATTCTTCGCTTGATGGAGAAGAACGTGATTTCCTTGACGCGTTCCGTGGCATGGATCTGAAGGATCTGGGGATCAAGATCCCGTACCTTGGTGAATTTGAACCGCCGCCCGATATGGTGGTTCTGAAGGGGCAGATCATAAAAACAAAGGACGGAGAGAAAGAACTGCCGCCCCAATTCGTTCCAAAAGACGTCTACGAGAGATACGCGCTTATGAATGCCATGATGAAAAAAGATATAGGTAAAGGCTTATATGTCGAGTCAGGATATCGTTCCCCCGCATATCAATTATATCTTTTGTTGTATTACCTAAAATACAGCCATGATTACTCGCTTAAAGAAACTCTTAGATTCGTCGCGTGGCCCGGATATAGCGAGCACGGCGCGCCGTCATGCCAGGCGCTGGATTTTATAAATGAGTTCGGCGTGAACGGCGAGGAGAACGCTCAGGAGTTCGAAGATCTGGAAGAATTTAAATGGCTTGTGAAGAACGCGGGAAGATACGGTTTTGTTCTTTCGTATCCGAAAGATTCTGATATGACATATGAACCTTGGCATTGGAGGTTCGAGGAGATACTATGAAAAAAAATAAAAAATTCTATCATATCGGTTTTTTTGCACTTATATGGGCGTCTATCGTGTGTTCCGCGTACGCGATGGAAACAGGGGATCAGTTCGAGATACAGGAAACACATAAACTGAAGTGGCGTGGGCTCACGGCGGGAATGACGATGGATTATTTGCGCAAAGAGATCGGAGAGCCTTCACGGGTTGTGGAGGAGAATGGCGCTATACGGTGGGAATATCCTAAGGGCGGCTATTTGACCTTTGTTGACGGTAAACTGATAGATTGCAAAGAACCGCGGTCTTGGGATTAGAGCGGTTTATACAGGAGGACAAAATGAAAATATTTTCTATAGATAACGATAAGTGCGTTAAGTGTGGTGTATGCGCGGAGGTATGCCCTCTCAAAATCATAAGGTTCATGAAAGATGAAGCGCCTGTGCAGTTTCCCTGGGCGCCGAAGGTGTGCATAAATTGCGGGCACTGCGTGGCCGTGTGCCCCAAGGGGGCGTTCTCTTTGAATACAATGCCGGTCGCGGAGTGCAAGACTATAAAAAACGAATTGAACGTTACCGCTGACGCGATCGAACAATTTTTTTGTTCGCGGCGTTCGATCAGGACGTATAAAGGGACGCCGGTGGATAAACAGATAATCGAACGGGTAATATCCATATCAAGATACGCTCCGACGGGGCACAATAAGCAAAATGTGAACTGGCGTGTTGTGTACGATACAAAAGAAGTGAATAGGTATAAAGATCTTGTGATCCGATGGATGGAGAAAATGGTAGCCATATCGGCCCCTATATCCGAAGTGTTGGGATTGGCCCGCGTGATAGCAGGTTGTGAGCACGGGGAGGATCTTATTTTTCGACGCGCGCCGCATCTGATAATCACGCACGGGCTAAAGAGCGATAGGATGGCTCATTTATCATGTTCTATCGCGCTTACACATTTTGAGCTAGTGTGCCGCGCTTTTGGTCTGGGAGGATGCTGGGCCGGTTTCTTCGATATCGCGGCGTCAATGGACCCGGATATTCAGAAAGAACTCGGGTTGCCCGAAGGGCATGTATCCTGCAGTTCTATGATGGTCGGAGAATCTAAATACAAATATCACAGGATACCGTTAAGGAACATTCCACCGATAACGTGGAAATAATAATGGTTGCCAAAAGACAGTGAAAATAAATTTAATAAGGAGGATAGGTTGAATAGAACGGCCTTTTTGTTGATGATGTTGATATTTGCTATTTTTTTTGTTAAGGATGTTTTTTCGGAAGACGGGAAATATGTCGTTAAGGACATACTTGATAATAACGGGGTATTGGATGTAAGGCGCATATCGGATAAAGAAGGGACTATACGCGGAGAAGAGGATTTTCGCGATAACGGTACGGTCGAGCGCCGTGTATGGTACGACGAGAAGGGGCATAAAATAGGGGAATGTTTGTATAACGGTGACGGGACATTGCGAGAGGGGCCGGATGGATGGGCTGCGATGCGGTTTTATTATCAGGACGGAAAACTCGCCGACGAGCGGTATTATGACGACGACGGGAAAATTAAAATGAGAAAATCATATGATGATGAGGGCGAACTTGTTGAAAAAGATTATGTGGATGACGGGAGAGTGGACCCATACGAGGAATATGAACCGATCCCGCCGTTGCTTGGGAGCGAAGAAGTTAAAACTTACGATAAGAACGGTATGCCGGAAAGTGACATGACGGTCGAAAGATGGTGAAGTGAGAATTATCGGGTGGGATTTTGAAAATGAAAAATAATTTTCTAAAAAATTACGCTTATTCATTGATTTTGGTATCGTTCATTCTTCTAGGTTCTTTCCTGGGTATGACGCTTGGCGCTAAGGCGGTTACATTCAAGCCTTTAGGGGATATCTTCCTCAATTTACTTTTTACGATAGTCGTGCCGCTTGTTTTTTTCTCTGTCTCTTCCGCGGTCGCGAACATGAAAAGTCTGGATCGGCTCGGGAAGATATTGTTCTGGCTTGTAGTGATTGCGGTGATCACCGGTGTGATAGCTGCGTGTATGATGATCATCGGGGTGAAGATATATCCACCCGGCGCCGGAGTGAACATAGATACCAGCCATATAGTCAGGGCCGAAGGTTCAAGAGTGTCGGATCAACTGATGCGGGCCTTCACCGTTACGGATTTTGTGGATCTTTTGTCTAAAAAAAATATGTTGGTTCTGATATTTTTATCGCTTCTTGTCGGGTTGGCTGCGTCCACAAGCGGGGAAAAAGGCAGGCCTTTTGTTCATTTCCTCATTTCTGGTAATGAAGTGATGTGTAAACTCATAAAGTATATCATGCTTTACGCCCCGATTGGCCTTGGAGCGTATTTCGCTTATCTTGTAGGTAAATTCGGCGCAGAGCTTATGGGTACTTATTTCCGCGTGATCGTCTTGTATTACCCCGTGGCGATCCTGTATTTTTTTCTCGGGCATACTTTTTACGTTTATCTCGCTGGGGGATCTTACGCTGTTAAAAGATTTTGGGAGAATATAATTCCCGCTTCGCTTACGGCATGGGGGACGGGTAGCAGTATCGCTACGATCCCGGTGAATTTGGAAGCCGCGGAAAGAATAGGTATCCCACAGGATATACGGGAGGTTGTTATCCCGGTAGGGGCAACGATGCACAAAGGAGGATCCTGTATCGCGGCGGTTCTTAAGATAGCTTTTCTTTTCGGGATATTTAATATGGATTTTACCGGCATAGGTACGATACTTACGGCGGTGCTTGTCGCGATATTCAGCGGGGTAGTCATGGGGGGGATACCCGGCGGCGGATTTTTAGGCGAACTTCTGATAGTGACGCTTTACGGGTTCCCCGTTGAGGCTCTTCCGATGATATCCATGATAGGGACGATCGTCGATCCACCAGCGACCATGGTGAACTCAGTGGGCGATAACGTCGCGGCCATGCTCGTTTCGAGGATATTAGGAGGCAAAAAATGGATGCACAAGTGATGCCTATTTTTGCCGTTAAATATTAGCGTATTGGATTTTTCCGCTATAACGAAAAAGAAATAAATCTTAAATCATAAACATATTATCTGACCAGAAAGCAATGCCGGTGCGCCTTGCGACCGAGGACGAGATGTCTGAGGAAGTGCCGAGGCCTCCGGACGAGGCCGATCCTCCTTCATCCGGTACGCGGGCATCCCTATCCTTGCTCCTATACCTATGCATATAGCTACTGTGGGCATGTCCGCCTTCGCCTATCGCAGATGCGTAATTTACTTCTATCTATTGTGGGCTTTTCTCTCCAATGCTCGGATCTCCGCACGACATTTTTAACAGAATCCGCAAATGTCATTCCCGTATGCTTTTCGTGTCCGTCGTAGTGATATATACTATCTCCCGTTTGGTTGACTTGGCGGAACGAGAAGCTCTGTTGTTCAGACGATTTCCCGGTGATCCGCCTGTTCGGAATGTTCGAGCACTTGAGAAAAATAGCCGCAAAAGATAAAAATATTTTACGCTTCAGCGAAGCATCAAACGCCTGGAGATCGAAAATAACAGGATATTTTTCTAAAGAGCGCAGAACTTCCGAACGGGCGGAGGTGGATATTCCTGTTTCGTAACGAGAAATAAGTCCAGAAATAGAGAAGGTGAAGATCTGATTTTTATTTTTTTAACGCGCAAAAAAAGGTGAATTAAAATTTGTAATTATATATATGTATTGTAAACTCCGAAGTAAGTCAAAAGTCAGTTCGTATCAACCTAAATTTTAAGGGGGTAGTATGCTGAACAAAATCCTGCGCATTTTTATTTCCTTCCTGATAGTTGCGATGCCTGTGGTTTCATTTGCTGAAGACGCGGATCTTTCGAAGATCATGGCGAGACTGGAAAAACTTGAAAAAGAAAATGAATCCCTTAAAAGCGAACTGGGCACAGTAAAACAACAATTAACGACATACCAAAGTAAAGTGGATGCACAAACGGCTACGGCGAAAGCTGCCGTGACGGCCGCTCCTGCGGCGGCTCCGGCTGCTGGTTCCGTGCTTACGAAAGGTGCGTCCGCATTGCAGGGGCCGCTTGAAGTCGTGACATCAAAGAAAATGCCGATACAAATTTACGGAACGTTTTTTGGAGATATGATGTGGCAGGATTCGAATATGTCGGAATATCCGACCAATGCGCCTACCAGTACCGGTGACAATAAAGGCAATTTCTATATGGCGGCACGCGGTACGCGTATGGGGATTGATATGATAGGACCGGATGTCGGTATAGGAGAGAACGGGAAGTTGCTCGGAAAAGTCGAGTTTGATTTTCTCGGAGCACCTACAACCAATCCTGATACCAATACATCGCCTGTTCTAAGATTGAGACATGCGTATGCGGATTTGAAATATCCTTCGTGGGATATCCTTTTCGGTCAGACATGGGATTTCTTTGCTCCTTTGAACCCGCCGTTATTGAACCCGTATATTTTATGGCGATGCGGTAATATAGGAATAAGGCACGTACAGGCGAGGGCAACAAAGACGTTTAAGGTTTGTGACGGTACTTTGACGTTGCAAGGTGGAGGACTCGAAGCCGATGACTCAAGTGCTCTTCAGATAAAATCCCAGATGCCGGTATGGGCCGGATATATAGCATATGAAAACGAAATATACGGTATGCCATATTATATAGGGTCAGGCGGAGTGTTCGGCAGGCAGGAAGTGTCTAGCAGCATGACGAAAGAAGTGGATATATGGGGTGTTACCGGTGTGTTTAAAATATCTCCGCACAAAATGATAGATGTGCAGGGAGAATGTTATGTCGGTCAGGCTCTTGCGCCTTTCATGGCTAACAGTACGGTCAGTACGATAAACGATAACGTTGACGGAAAAAGTGTAATGGGTAACGGTGGATGGGTCGCCGTAACCGTAAAACCATGGGATTATCTGAAATTCAACGGCGGTATAGGTGTGGATAATCCGTTCACAGAAACCGGGAATACGGCGATATGGGAGTATAACTATTCATACTTCTGTAACGCGATGTATAACCTGACGCCCAATTGTGTGTTGGGTATAGAATACCAGCGTTTCCGTACGAAGTACTGGGGGCAGAACGGTGGCGATGGGGACAGGATAATGACGTCGGTTATATACTATTTCTAAATAAGTCTGATATTTTTGGAACAGAGGGGGAGAGCTTAAACTCTTCCCCTCTGTTTTTTTTGAAATATGTAAATAAGATGGGAAGGATGCAACCTGCGTTTGTATTTTAAAATATGTTCGTATAAACTTATTTTAAAATATTGTATTTTATTAAATGTGTCTCAATTATCGGAGGTAAATATGAGAATTTCCCGGAGAATGGTTTTTGTTTATATGGCGGTTGTGGTGTGTATAACGTGTGGCAATCCGTGTTATCTTTTCTCGCAAAGTCTGAGTGATGTGGAAATGAAGGAAATGGCCGACGAAAATAAGGGAAAATGGAGGTCTATTGAGCAGGGGATGGACATGGGGAAGGTACGTTCTTTGCTAGGCGCTCCGGGGCGAGTTACTTACGGTGCTATGGTCTCCTGGTACTATGAACTGGGCAGCGTCGTACATTTTAAGGATTCAAAAGTAGATAGCTGGACAGAGCCTGTAAGTTTTGAGTATATCCCAAGCGGTGCGATAACCGGGGATATAGCGGATGAGGGGGATTCTACGTATTGAACTTACTTAAGCATCGATCTTGTGCTCAGCTATGTTTAAGAAAATATTTATATGTGTTTTGAGGATCGTAGATGTTATGCGATCCTCATTTGTCTGGTTCTCGGACGTTGCTATTCCTTCCAGCTGATGCGTACGTTACTTTAAACAATTCAAGCTTAGCAGCGTTTGCAATTTCAGTCTTCATCTGCTCCCTGTTTTGTGCCTGCGACTGTTGTAAGCGTAATGTATGTTGCCGGTGTCGCTTTGGAATCGAAAAAGCCGCTTTATTCCTAGATATATAATTTGATTCGTGAATACTGGGAAATAAATAGATCCTGCCATGTTTAATTATAGTTTAAAATTTTGCATAAAAATTTGCTTTTTAGAACATGTTAACATATACTATATTTCGAAGCATGTTTTAATGTAACACATTTTAAGCAGTGCATGTTAACATGTGCTTTATGTGTCCGGACGGAGGGGATATGACACGTAATACTGTTACACTTGAAGAGGTGGCGAAGCTTTTGGGGATATCACGGGCTACGGTAAACTATTACACCAATCTTGGTTTATTCCGCGTGTCCGATAGGAAAGGGAACAGCCGTCTTTATGACCGGAGCGAGGTTCTCGCGAGGTTCGAAAAAATAAAGGAAATGCGTAAAGGCGGATATACCCTTATGTTGATCCAGCAGCAATTAGCGGAGGTGGTGTAATATGGGAAAAGATTTTTCGAAGGATAAAAATATCAGGGAGATAATATCTAGGTATATCCCGCAAAATTCTGAAGGTAATATATCCGCACCACGTGCGCATATGTTCCAGAAAAACATAACGATATCTGTGTGTAATCAAAAGGGTGGCTGCGGCAAAACGACTACGGCGGTAAGTATAGCCAGTTGCCTGGCGGCACGAGGGTATGAGGTGCTTCTTGTCGACCTTGATCCGCAGGCGCATGCAAGTCTCGGACTTGGCATAGAGGTGGACGCTCTGAACGTCTCAATTTACGATGTGCTTATCCATAATGCGGATATGGCGTCTGTAATCCTTGAGACGGCATATGATAATCTGGATGTGGCTGCGTCAAATTCGCTTCTTTCAGGGGCACAGCTTGAGCTCGCGCCGGTGCTTGGCCGAGAGAATGTGTTGAGGACCGCGCTTAGAAGATTAAGGATAAATAAAGAGTACGATTTTATTATTATAGATTCTTCGCCGAGTTTGAATCTTGTTACGATCAACGGTCTTACGGCGTCGGATTTTGTCATTATCCCGGTGCAAACGCATTATTATTCGCTTGAGGGGATGCGGGATCTGTTTTCGACGATCGATGTAGTGAGGGACAGGTTGAATCCGGGCATCGAGATATTAGGGATAATCGTAACGATGTTTGACGGGCGCCGGAATGTGAATCACGAAATGCTGTCTGAGATCAAGAATTATTTTGGGAGGCTTGTTTTCAATACGGCGATACGTAACAATGTCAGGCTATATGAATCGCCGGCGTACAAAAAACCTATCAATATGTATGCGCCGGATTCGATAGGATGCTTTGACTATAATTCTGTAAGCCGCGAAATGCTTGATACGCTTTTTGGGGCGGGGGCTGGCGATAGCGCTATTGGTGCAGAAACGCTACAAGATGAGAGCGAAAAGCTGGAAGAGAGCGTTAATGTCAGAGAATAACGTGGATAAAAAAGGGATCGTAAGCTCGATATTTGACCGGGATGTAAAAAAGCCGGTTCCAACATTATTCGGTCCGGCAAATGCGCCCAAAGAAAATATGCAGCCGATAGCGTCCGGTGTGCGCATGATGTTTGCTAAAGTGGCCCCGTATGGGATAGATATCGGATCCAGCTCTATAAAGGCCGTTCAGTTGGGCTCGGTCAAGGGCGGTGGGCTTTCTGTAGCACGGTCTTTTAAAATGGATATTGAGGTTGAGAACTTTTCTGATCCATCTGTCCGTGAACAGACGTTGCCGGGACTTTTGGGAGAGTTTGTTTCAAAATATAAATTGCGGGGAAATTGTTATGTAAGTATGCCGCCGGACAAGGTCGCGATAAACTTTATCGAACTTCCCGATATGCCGGATAATGAGATACCGAAAGCGCTGGAATGGGAGATGAAGCAGCGATTGCGTGTAGACGATCTCAATGATATATATTTCGACTATGTCGTGGCTGGAGCGGCTAACCGTGTTCTTTTGAATAACCGCGTCGGGGTGTTGGCTGTATCGGCTGAGAAAAAAGTGATAAAAGATTATCTGGATATTTTTCGCGCGGGGGGACTGAATCCGCTTGCGCTCGACGCAGAGCAGCTGTCTACTTTTGCGCTGATCGAGTACATGAAGCGGGATCATGTCGACGGGGAAGTTATGGTATCTGTAGAATTGGGCGCCGGGAGTACTTACATGAGCGTGATATGTAACGGCGAGATCATGTCTGTCCGACCGCTGAGGATAACGGGAAATTATATTACAGGCGCGATAAAGAAATCGCTGAACACTACATGGGCAGAGGCCGAAAAGCTTAAAAAGAAGGCAGGTTTTTCCAGCGGGGTGCATGTTTATGAATCGCATACCACGACGGTAGAGGAGACAAGCGTTATGACGGTGATATCTCCGCTGATGGAAGATCTTGTAAGGGATATCGAACATACGTTTAAATATTTTTCGCATCAGGTGACACGTTCGCAGGTGGTTCGGTTCGATAAAATCATTCTGACCGGCGGAGGAAGCGTGCTTAAAGGTTTCCTGCCGTTTTTGAAAGAAAAGCTGGGGGTTGAAATAATTGTGGCGGATCCGGCCGGCATCTTTGGTACGGCGTCAGGTGTCGGAAAGGGCGAAGCATGCGGTCCGGAAATGGCGGTCGCGTGCGGTTTGGCCATGCGGGGGAGCGTAAAATGAAACGTATAAACCTTATCCCGCCGGAATACAGAAAGATGTCTTTGCTGCAAAAAACAGTTGAAGAAATTTCTCGGCATAAACCGTTAATGGCAGTTGTTTGCGTGATCTCGTTTTTTATCTTTATATATTTTTATCAGACTATTCTTATTATGCATCATTCATTAAGTATAAAAAGCACGAAGAACGAAATATCGCGTCTTCAGGGCGAGATCGCAAAACGGCAGGACAATTATTCGGCCGTAAAGAGCGAAAAGGAGACGTTGGAAGAAGAGATAAAGCGTATTGAGGAGAAGTTCAAGGTCCTTGAAACCGCGAGCACGCGGCATATCAGTTGGTCCCGTGTTCTTGCAGTTTTTAGCGGACTTATCCCGCAGGATCTTTGGATAACGAAAATCAGTATTAAAGAAGGAAAGCTGACTGCCGTAGGCAATACCTTTGACAACCAGAAGGTCAGCGCGTTCATGACAGGGCTGGACAAATCCGGTTATTTTAGGAATACAAATTTTGCGTATACGGAAAAACGCAAGATGAACGATCAGGATGTTATAAATTTTGAGATAACGACCGACCTTAACATTCAGAAAGTGGAGCGGTGATATGATAAGGGTTAATACCGTTATAGAAGAAACTATGAGGCGATTTAATTCGCTGGATCAGCGGCAAAAGATGCTTGTAGCCGTTCTGACAGGTGTGATCCTGTTCAGCGTTTTTTATAATGGTATTTATAAGCCGCAGAACGCTAAACTGACAGTTCTTAATTTTGAATTATCTAGCCTAAAGAAGAAACTTGCCAATGTCCGGGCGCAGTCGCCGGATCTCTCGAAGGAGAAAGCGACAGTGAAAGAACTGCACGCCAAACTGGAGTCGTTACACAAACAGCTGGGAGATCTTGAGGCAGAGCTGCCCGCGCAAGCGAGTGTTCCTGAACTTCTCGGGGATCTTGTGGGCGAGGCCGAAGGCTATTCCGTGGACTTTCTTTCGATAAAACCTAAAAAGGATAAAGGATACGATAAATACGGTATGTTGAATATAGATATGCGGCTAGGTTCAGGCTATTCGGATTTTGTGAATTATTTAAGCCGTCTAGAATCATTCTCGAAGTTTCTTGATGCTACGAGCATTGTCATAGAGGAATCGAAAGAGAACCGAGGGCGTTTTTCAGATATTTCTCTTTCACTTGCGATATTGCTGGGAGAGGGGTCTATGGGATCCGGTGCAGTCCGTGAAAAGAAAGTGAAAAACACCGGTACCGTCGATGTCTCACGAAATCCGTTCGTGTCAAAGTTCAGGACGGATATTTCTGAAGGGGACAAAGCGAAATATAAAATATACGGCATAGCCGCGGGGGGCGATAATCCGACGGCGATAATAAATAACGATGTTTATCGGATAGGTGACAAACTGGACGGTATGCGTGTAAAAGCTATAACCCCGGATGAGGTTGTTCTTGAAGACGGTGGGACCGAGGTAGTAGTGAAGCTGGACCGGAAATAACGGTTAAAAATAAAAGGGGCGCACATGGTAAAACAGTTCATGGAAAAAATGTTACGGGTTGTTGTCGCGGCGGTGATGTTATTGGCGAGCGACGCGATTCCGCTATTCGCGCAAAGCGACGCGGCAAAGGCGGCTCCTCAGGCATTGGTAAGCTTTGACTATAAGGATGCCGAATTGTCCAGTGTCCTCAGATCGCTTTCATATTCATATAATCTTAATCTTGTCGCATCCAGGGATATTAAGGGAAAGGTGAACGTTACGCTGAAAGATGTCACAATCGATGAGGCGCTTGATGCCATACTTGGGGTAAATGGATATGCGTACAGCCGTAAGGGGAATATTATTTATGTTACTCCGGGACCCGGTATCGAAGGCATGGATATGAAGACCGAGATATTTCAGCTTAAATACCTCAATGCACAGGAAGCCAGCACCTTGCTTGAAAAAGTGATATCGACAAAAGGAGATATCCGCATAAATCAAGCAATGAACAGTCTTGTTGTCACTGATTTTCCGTCCTTTATTGAAAAGCTTAGGAAGGCGATCGAAGAGGTCGATGTCGCGCCTTTGCAGGTTCTGATAGAGTCGAAGCTTGTGGATATAACCGAAAAAGATTATCAGAATTTCGGAGTCACATATTCATTCGATTATAAACCGGTCGGCGATATTAAAGGTTTGTTTGATCGTAGTACCGAATATCAGGAAGAAATGGCTGGCAGCAGCACGATGGCAGGACCGTCGTCGACTTTAACCGGAGGACAATTCAAGATCACGACGTTCAATATAAAAGGTTTTTCTGCGACCGCGACGATCGACGCTCTTATCCGAGACGATAAAGCTCATCTTATCGCATCCCCGTCGATCCTGACCTTGAATGGCAAGGAAGCCAGGATCATTATCGGAGAACGATATCCATATAAAGAAAAAACCCAGACCACCACGGGGACTACGGAAACAACGAAGTTTGTCGATATAGGGACAACGCTTCGCGTTACACCATGGGTATCGTCTGACGGGAATATAACGATGTATGTGCATCCTGAAGTTTCGTCATTGACCGCGGCGATGGACGCTGGCCCGCGTATAGCGACGCGTGAAGCCGATGCGACCATCATGGTTCGTGACGGTGAAGCGATAATAATCGGCGGGCTCATAAAAAGACAGAACGACCACGCGAAGGGAAGCATACCGATCATTGGCGATATCCCGCTTCTCGGCGCGTTATTCACTAACCGTAGTGACGATAAAACATCTACCGAACTTGTTGTTGTGATCACTCCGAGGATAGTAAAGGCCACGCGTCCGCAACCTAATGTTTCCGAACACTCTACGACCGTGGAGATAGATACGACAGGGCAGGAAGTGCTTGTTACGTCGCTTTGGAAAGAGGCGTACAATCTTGAAAATAATTTTGGCGTGGAAAGCGTGCGTAAGGATGAAGGCGGGCGCATGAGCGAGGCGATGGATAGGTACAAGGAAATATTTACGAGGTATCCGAAGGATAAGAGGGCCGATGATGCGCTTTTGCATGCCGCTTCCATAAAATTCCGTTTTTATAAAGACATAGATCAGGCTAGCCTTTATCTTGAAATATTAATGAAGAATTATCCGCAATCCGAATGCATTCCTGAGGCGAAAAAGCTGTTAGTCGAAATTGATAAAAAACGTTCTTCTGAAAAGAAAAAAGCGGATAAAGAACAGGCTAAACTTGATAAGCAGAAACTGACGGAAATGAAGAAAGCGGAGAAAGAACAGGCGAAGCTTGATAAACAGAAACTGGCTGAAATGAAAAAGGCAGAGAAAGAAAAAGAACGTTTAGAGCAGAAGCAGGCGGCTGAAGCAAAGGAAAAACAAAAGAAAAGCGCAACAACGGAAAAGAAAGATCAGAATTTTTCCGCTAATAACAAAAATTCATAATACGTTCTAAAGGAAGCAGAGTAATGCCGATATATAGCTACAGGGCCCGGGACAAGGAAGGAAAGCTTCTGGTCAGCAGAGTGGAAGCCGGTACTCAGCTGGAACTGGCATCGCGTCTCAGATCTCTGGGATACAGCATTATCAGTATCGAAGAGGAAAGGGCTAAGGGTGACAGTGTCGCTGATCTGATGGATAAGCTTATGAAGCGCTATAAGAACGAACTCGTGTTCTTTTGCCGCCAATTAGCCTCGCTTCTCAAAGCGGGTATTTCGCTGACAGAGTCGTTGTCCAGTATAATCGAACAAACGAAAAGCGGAGTGCTAAAAAAAGCCGAAAAAGAAGTGCTTAGGGATATAGAGAATGGGCTTACCTTTTCTCAAGCGCTCGCGAAACATCCAGATATATTTTCCGATTTGTTTATCAGCATGGTTAAGGTAGGGGAATCGAGTGGCGCTTTGGACGAGGTGTTGTTCAAATTGTCAGAAATATATATGCAGGACATGGAAGTGCGCGCGAGGATACAGTCGGCGGTTACGTATCCCGTGATCCTTGTGTTTGTTGCGGTTGTTATTGTTACATTTCTTTTGATAAATATTGTTCCGAAGTTTGTCGTTGTTTTTGAGACGTACGATGCGGCGCTGCCGATCGCGACGCGAATATTGCTTGGTGCGAGTTTTGTTGTCCGAAAACTTTGGATGATCCTTTTATTAGGTGCGGCCGTCGCTGGATGGTGGTTCAGAGGATATGTCCGGACTTCGAAAGGGTTATATGTATTTCACTCGTTTCTTTTAAAACTGCCGCTTTTTGGAGAACTTTACCTTAAAGTGATAGTCTCAAGGTTTGCGCGTTCTCTCGGCGCGCTTTTGAAAGCCGGGGTACCCGTGCTGGAAGCGTTGAGTGTTACCGAAAAAGTTATAGGGAATTCCGTAATAGTCCGTGTCGTTGAAAATGTGCGTACGGCTGTTATCGCGGGGAAACCGTTATCAGAGCCGTTCAGGGCTAGCGGGGTTTTCCCGCCTACGATCGTGCAGATGATGACGGTCGGTGAGCAAAGCGGTAAACTTGATGATATGCTTGTGGAAGTGGCCGATTTTTACGATCGGGAAGTAGATTATTCTATAAAAAATGTTACTACGGCACTTGAACCCTTGCTGCTTCTGGCAATGGGCGGGATGGTGGCGTTCATAGCATTATCGGTACTTATGCCGATATTCAATCTGATAAAAGTATTCCGACACGGATAAACGAAGGAGGAAATAAAGATGTTAAATGCGATTAAAAGATTATTCACAAGGAGCTCCGGAAATCATGACGGGTTCACATTGATAGAACTTTTGCTGGTTATAACGATCATCGCGATATTGGCTGCCACTATAATACCGAATTTTATCGGGTTCGATACCGAGGCGCGTATAACGGCGACCAAAACTAATCTTGAGACGTTGCGAACGCGTGTGACATTGTTCCGTGCTAAGGAAGGAAGATATCCGGCCAGTCTTCAGGATCTGGTCGATACGTATTATATGGATATGGGTGTTAAAAAACCATATCTGAACAAAGTTCCAGCCGAGATGATAACCAACAAATCCGGGAATAGTCTTTATGT
The DNA here is from genome assembly GCA_035403965.1 of Candidatus Omnitrophota bacterium. GTDB lineage: Bacteria > Omnitrophota > Gorgyraeia > Tantalellales > Tantalellaceae > DAONGE01. Next base: position 17,528 of record DAONGE010000024.1, read on the forward strand.
TGATGCTGTGTCAACCGACACGACGATAGAGCGTACGGGTGGATGGGTGTATTACACGGATACGGCCGAAATATACGTGAATTCGGATGAGCCGCTTGATAAAAAATGGGGGGAAAATGAAGGGCAGAAACCTAACGAGTGGTGATACTTTGCCTGGTATGCGAGGATCAGTTCTTATATCGGCCGTTATAGTTCTTGCTTTCATATCGGTACTTGGCATGAGCATTGTGGCGTTTCTTGTCTCCCGTGTTTCATATTCAGGCATGCAGCTTGAAAGGGTAAAAGCTCATTATCTTGCGGAAGCCGGCATATCCAAATCTTTGTGGGAACTAAAAAACGATCTCGATGCCGATGGTAATGGCATAGGGAATGTCGGGAAGACGAGGCTCGGTGGCGGTTATTACTGGGCAAGACATGATTTTCAGAATTCGGTTATATGCGGTACTGGGGAAGTGAACGGGATAAAAAGAACGTTTCAGATAAAATACAGCGCACTTTAAAACGCGGTCTGAAAAGGATGATATATGGCAAAAAGAGTTTTAATAGGCGAAGAATTGGTCCGTAAAGGGATAATTACGCCCGAACAACTAAAGGAAGCGCTTGAAGAACATAAAAGGACAAACACTAAGATCGGAGAAGTGTTGGTGAAAAAAGGTTTTGCCACCGAAAGCGATGTGGCGCGAGTTCTCTCCGACCAGCTTGGATTCCCTTTTGTGGAACTGGAGACATTTCCCATAGATCAAAAGATAACCGAAATGATACCGCGCAATATAGCGGAACGTTTTATGGTCATAGCCATACGGAGAGACGATGACGTTATCGATGTGGCAGTCGCGGATCCGTTCGATCTTGCCGCTGTGGATGAGATTACACGTATAACTGGCGGGGCATACCGGATAAGGTCGTTTGTTGCCACCGCAAGCTCTATCAGGGCGGCTGTGAATAAATTCTATGGGGCATCTGCGGTTATGCCGAGAATGACCGTAGGATCGTTCGGAACAAAATCTGTGCGACCGGCAGGTGCGCATAAGCCTACTGATAAAGAGGAGATCGTTCTTCAGGAAGAGGCTGAGCAGGCTCCCGTAATAAAACTCGTTAATAGCGTCATCGAAGAGGCTGTTCGGAACGGGGCCAGTGATATACATCTTGAACCAGAGAAAAAAGTCTTTCATTGTCGCATGCGTGTTGACGGGATATTGCACGACGGTGCATCTCTTCCTGTTGAATTTCAGAGGGCCGTTATATCTCGTATTAAAATCATGGCGAACATGAATATTGCGCAGAGTCGTATGCCACAGGACGGACGCATAGAGATGTTTATTTCCGGACGAGCTGTGGATCTGAGGGTTGCCGTGCTTCCGACAATTTATGGGGAGCATGTGGCGATACGTATACTTGATAAAAGTCGCGGCGTGATAAAACTTGATGAATTGGGTTTTAGTAACGATGTCTTCCTGAAAATCAAAGAAATAATAAATAAACCATACGGGATAATTCTGGTAACTGGACCTACGGGAAGCGGTAAAAGCACCACCCTTTACGCTGTATTGAATCAGATAAACGACCTTAAAAAGAATATAGTGACATTGGAAGACCCGATCGAATATACGATATCACGCGTTAATCAGTGTCAGGTGAACGTTAAGGCCGGACTAACCTTTGCCGCCGGGCTCAGGTCTATAGTCCGTCTTGATCCCGATATCATAATGGTAGGAGAGATACGCGACAAGGAGACTGCTGATATCGCCGTGCGGTCCGCGCTTACCGGACATCTTGTTTTTTCCACGCTACATACGAATGATGCGCCGTCCGCGGCGACTCGGCTTGTGGATATCGGCATTGAGTCCTATCTTGTGAGTTCATCCATCATAGGCGTATTGGCACAGCGGCTTGTTCGTAAACTTTGTCCGAAATGCAAGGAAGCGTATAAATTGTCACCGGAGGAGCTTGGCATACTTGAAACAAAGAACTATAATGTTGATATGTCCGGCGTGACTGTTTTTAGGGCAAAAGGTTGCGCTGAATGCCGTAACATCGGATATAAGGGCCGGACCAGTATATTTGAACTTATGATCCCCGACGAAAAGATACGCGAACTGATCGTAAATAAAGCCCCGGCCTATGCGATAAAAGAAGCATCCCGCAAAATAGGCATGAGGACTCTGTGCGAGGACGGTCTTGAAAAAGTGAAACAAGGGCTTACCAGCCTTGAAGAGATCATTCGGGTGGCAGAGGAGATGTAAAACATTTCAAAAATTTCTTGTCGGGACGATCGCCCATGCGAAAATATTTCTTTCCAATTATAGTCCTGTTCGCCGTGATCGCTCATGGCCATGACGCTTTTGCCGCCAGCCGGTACTGGGTGGGGGGCAATGGCAATTGGTCTCAGACCGCACACTGGTCAACTGCTTCTGGCGGTTCCGGAGGGTCGACAGCTCCCGGAACATCGGATATCGCGATCTTCGACAGTAATTCCAGCGATGCGAGCGGCGCGACATGTACATTGAATCAGACCGTTAATGTGGGTGGTTTCGATATGCAGTCTGGGAATAAAATCACGGTTGTACATGGCGCTTCAGGTTTTACTGTTGGAACGCAGAATGCCAGTTTTACGGCTGGAACAATTGTAGGCGGTACGGCGAATATGGATTTTAACGGTTCATTCACGCTGAGTGGAGCCTCTTTTACGGCGACATCCGCAACAATGTATGTAGGGAATACATTTACCATTTCGGGTGGCGTGTTTACGGCCAATAACGGAACAGTTGCGTTCGATAGCAATAATTTCACGATAACCGTACCGACTGCCACCGATTTTAACAATGTGCGTTTCAGTTCCACGCGCACATATACAATCGATACTAGCGGGACGATGACGGTAAACGGATCAGTATATCTATATGCCGGCAGTGTAAATTCCGGGATAATAGCTGCGAAGGGGAATGTGTTGTTGGGTACGTCATATTATGGAGGCAGCGGAACGCTGTTAATAGCAGGAGGGAACGACCAGACTTTTACGGGAGCAGGTTCAGCTACGGCCGGAGATTGCCTGGCTTTAGAAATAAATAAGTCCGGCGGAACGTTGACATTGGCTAGTATAATTCGAACCGGGAGGAATTGGACGTATACGGCCGGGGATGTCGACGCGGGTACATCTACGGTTGTTTTCGCGATCAGAAATCTGACGATAACTGGTTCTATGACTTTTAGTAATCTGACGTTCAATAGAGGTACGCTGTTTACGATAGAATCTAATACCACGCTTACGACGAGCGGGACATTAACGTTGACCGATGGTACCGTGACTTCGGGAACTATCGCGGCGCAGGGAGATGTAAGTTTGGGGACAGGGTTCGACGGAGGGTTAACGCCGTTGCTGATAAACGGCACCGGAGATCAGATCTTTACAGGTGCAGGTTCAACAACCAGCGGGAGTTGTCTGCCGCTGGTAATAAATAAGGCCGGCGGTACTTTGACGTTGGCGAATATTATCCGTACCGGGAACGATTGGACGTATACGGCCGGAGATGTTGACGCAGGTACGTCGACGGTCATTTTTGCTGTCAAAACTCTGACGATAACCGGTTCTATGACATTTAGCAATATCATATTTAACAGAGGGACTATCTTTACGATAGATTCCAACACGACAGTGACTACCAGCGGTACTTTGTCTTTGACCGACGGGACGATAAATTCCGGTACTTTGGCTGCACAAGGAGGCGTTACCGCCGGCACCTTATTTGACGGTGGGTCCACGGTTTTATTGATCAATGGTGCGGGAGATCAAATATTAACCGGAGGTGGTTCTACAACGACGGGTGATTTTTTGCCTTTGGAAATAAATAAAACCGGAGGCACGTTAACGATCGCGAGTATACTTCGCACAGGGTATAACTGGACATATACGGCCGGGAATGTCGATGCAGGGACATCGACTGTGATCTTTGCAAGAAGGAGTCTGACCATAAAGGGATCAATGACTTTCAGCAATGTAACATTCAACGGGGGGACGATATTTACCGTGGATCCTGGGACTACGCTTACTACCAGTGGTACTTTGTGGTTGAATAATGGATCGGTTGTGTCTGGAACAATTAGTGCGCAGGGTAATATTGAGTTGGGGTCGCCATTTGACGGCGGGTCTACAGCTTTGGTGATAAATGGGGGATCCGACCAGACTTTTATCGGAAGTAGTACTTCGACAGTCGGGGATTGTTTGCCGGTCAATATCAACAAAGGAAGCGGATCTCTGATTTTATCGGGAACTATTCGTTCCGGGAATAACTGGACATATACGGCGGGAAGCATTGATCCCGGTGTGTCGACTGTGATCTTTGCGATCAGAAGCTTGACTATTACGGGGAATATGACGTTTGGAAATCTTACTTTCAACCGAGGTACGATTTTTACTGTAGAATCCGCGACTTCTCTGACGACTAACGGAACCTTGACCTTGACGGACGGGAGCGTTAACTCTGGAACGATAAATGCCATCGGGAATATCAGCCTGGGCTCGGCGTTTGATGGGGGCAGTACGGTTCTGAACATAAACGGAACAGGTAATCAGACTTTTAACGGGACATGTACACTTACATCCGGCAGATTTTTACCGCTTGATATCAATAAGACGTCAGGGGTACTGACGCTTTCCGGTACGATCAGGACGCATCAGAATTGGACGTATACATCCGGGACGGTCGATGCCGGGACTTCGACTGTGGTTTTCGGATCGTCGGCATTAACGATAGACGGTTCAATGGGTTTTTATAATGTTACGTTCAATTCTACAACGATATTTACAATTTCAACAGATACAAAAATGACGGTCAACGGTATTCTTGGCCTTAATTACGGGACCATCAACGCCGAAACGGCAGGTCGCGGGACCATAGAAACAAAAGGAGACGTCGCCGTGGCGCAAACGGCTTCCGTGGCGGGGAACGCGATATTGTCGTTCGCCGGTTCGGCGGATCAGCAGGTTACCTGTTCAGGGACACCGACCGCTCGCGGTAATTTATTGCAGAATGTTGTTGTCGAGAAAAGTGATAATGCGAACCGGGTCAGTATTACCGGTAATGTGTATGTGCATAATATAAATGTGAACAAAGGGTCTTTGCTGTTTTTGGGCGGTTCAACATATACATTTCATAATGCGGATACCGGCAATATAGCCACAATAACGGTCGTGGCCGGCGCTACGCTGGATTTTTCCGGTTCAAGTGGCAGCATGGTAACATTGCGTAGCAGTGTGAATAACAGGCAGTGGAAACTTAATGTTGATAACGCGGCGACATGTAATGCGACATATGTCGATGTGAAAGATTCCGATGCGAGCGGTGGAAAAACTATTATGGCGACGAGCTCGACGAATAGCGGAAATAACAAAAATTGGAGTTTCCCTTCCATGCTTGCGTTCACAACATCGAGTCAGCACGTCGTTAAAAATGTATCGTCGTCGGTCATAAATTTTCAGCTCCAGGATGGATCAGGTACCGCATCGACACTTTCCAGCACAACTCGCATAAATTTAACAACTACATCTTCAACAGGGACCTTTAGCTCGAGTTCATTTTTTAGCGACGTTATTACATATGTGACAGTAGCGGCGGGGACATATTCCGGAAGTTTTTATTACAAGGATTCAACGCCGGGCACTTATACGCTGACGGTTTCGGAATCGCCGTCTCAGGGCTGGACGGCGGCTTCACAGAGTATTTACATCGATAACGCCGGCACATCTTTGTATAAACGTGAAATAACGATAACTGCCGGTACGGTGTTGACCGATTATCAGGTGCTGATTACTGTAGATACACAAGAGATGGTGGATGACCATTCCCCGTATGTGAGAGCCGACGGCTCCGATATCCGTTTTTATGATTCGGATGAATTGACCGCACTTTCTTTCTGGATAGAGGACGATACTATGTATTCGACTGCGACGCGGATCTGGGTAAAAGTACCGGAGGTGACCGTTCCCACGAAAAAGATCTATATGTATTACGGAAGTAAGGAAACTACCGTTGTTTCGGCCAGCGATGTAACGAATACATTTATTTTCGGGGATGATTTTCTGAACGCGACAACGTTCAATAATGTTAAATGGAATACTTCGGCCGCTGGGCCGGTATTCTCAATTTCGAGTGGTACTCTAAAAGGGATAAATACCGGGACAACCGCGGCAAGCGGCAGATTGCAGTCACAAACAAGGTTTACGGCGCCGTTCGTGCTGGAATCCAGTGTAAAAGTGAATGCTATTCCGTCAAGTGGACTTCAGACGCTTGGAGTATACGCGTCGTCAACGGATGGATTGGGACTTTTGTGTCTACCTTCGGGGAATCCTACGCGTTATAATCTGCGTAACGATGGCGTATGGGCAGGATCGGTCAACACCGGTTCTATTTTTTCCGGTTGGCATTATGAAAGGGTGACAGCGGCGGATTCCGGGAATGCGGTACAGATCTATCTAAATCGTCCGGATACATCGCAAACTAGTACCAGGTCCGTGACAAATGTTATCAGTAACGAGCCGATCACTATCGGGAAAAGGTATGATAACGCCGGAGGAAATCAGACTTATGAGGCATATTGGAACTGGATATTTGTGCGTAAATATGCTTCGACCGAGCCCACGGTCAACGTAAGCACTATCGAAGGAACGGTTATAACTCATCTTGAATTCACCACACAGCCACAAACTATTGTTCAAAACAAGACTTCGACGTTGATGTCGATACAAACGCATGATGTGAACGGTAATCCGGTGGCAGTTTCGAGTGACACCAGTATATTTTTGGAATCTGATCCGGGGCCTTCCGGGAATTTCGCTCCGGAAGACGATCCTTCCAATTGGAGTTCTGATAATACAAGAACTTTGATCATTCCGGCAGGTTCGTATCAGGTGTCGTTCTATTATAAAAATTCCCAGGTCGGTACATATACGATAAAAGCCGATGAAACGCCTGATGTCGGATGGAGCGGGACAACACAGGAAGAAAAGATAATCTCAGCGATTAATACTTTTTTGGTGGAAGCGACAAGCCCGATAATATCCGGTCAGTTATTTTCATTAAAACTAACGGCGATTGATGTAGATGGACAAATCGCTACAGGTTACGCCGGTACTGCCGATCTTAGCGTGAACTATGTGTCGCCGGGAACTGGCGGCGGGGTTTTGTCGGTTACAAGCGTTACCGGTTTTGTTAACGGGATAGCGACTGTGAACGAATCTTTTTCGGATTGCGGTGTTATCACGATCAAGGCCGCAGATTCCGAAGATCCGACGAAATCTGGAACGTCGAATAATCTGGATTTCCGTCCGTATGATTTTACTGTTGTTCCGTCACAGCTGGACGGCGAGTCGTCCGGGACAGCCGGAACGCATACCGTAATGAAACAGTTTACGCTTACGATCACGGCGCGGAATACCGAAGGCACAACATGCCCTAACTACAAAGGAGAAGCCGTTCTGTCCGTAGACTATCTGTCACCTTTGACGAATCAAGGCGGCTCTCTGAGCGTTTCCACCATTGGGAGTACATATTGGAATTCAGGGATCGCGTCTATTGATGATCTGACGTATGATAAATGGGGTAAGATCACGATAACCGCTAACGATGCCGCGATAACGACACAGAAAGGTACGAGCAGCGAGGTGCTTTTTATTCCAAAAGATTTTCTTGTCGGTCTTTCAACTCCGCCAGCCTCAAGGACTTATTATTATCTGAACGAGGATTTTTCAAGCGATGTTACCGTGCGGGATCAGAACGGTGGCACTGTAACCAATTATCAGGGGACTATAAAATTTAGCGGGACGAGTTTGGATCTGCCGAATGATTATACGTTTGTATCAGCCGATAGCGGTACGCATAAATTTACCGGGATAAACGGGAACTATGAAGACAAAACAGCGTTGACGGTAAAAGATTCCGCATATGCATCGGTTGCCGGAGTATCTTCGGATATAGTTTTAAAAGACGGAACTATACAGGTACTTGCGGCTAGCGGACCGGTTGGGTCGGTAAGTGCGCAGGTTAAACTCATAGACAAAGAGGGTAGCATCCTGTTGGAAGACAATTCAACGACGTTCACGATAAAATTGACAGAATTTATTCCGGGTGATAATTCGGCCAGTTCATCCTCTGAAACAGTGCCGGTGCAGGTAAGTCAGGGGTTGGCGACGATAGTTGTGACCGATACCGCCGCGGAAAGTGTGACCGTAACTCCCGCTTCTACCCCCGAACTTAATTCCGTCGCTGGTACTGTGCGTTTTGGCACGGTAAGCGGTTCCGGAGTAGGGATACAGCTTTTTAGGGAAATTGAAGGAAGAGAAGAAAATGAAAATAAGGAATAACTCTGAAGGGTTCACCTTTATTGAGCTTTTGATCACTTTGGCCGTGATCGCGATATGTTTTATCCCGCTTATGAATATGTTCAGCGTTTCGCTTGAACAGGTAACGGTAAGTGAGGATATTATCAGCGCGAGATTTCTTTTGCAGGAGGGTATGGAACGTCTTAAGAACCTCGGTTTTACCGAAGCACAGATCAAAGCGGCAGGCGACGTCTGGTTCCCTGAACTGGAGAAGGAACCATATTTGCTTAACGGCAAAAGATGGCGTATGCTGAGACAAGTTATAAAGAACACAGACCCTCTTGAAGTGCATATTTACGTTTATGAAGCGAGATCCCATGGCGGGGGATTTGTGTTGAACGATAAACCGGTTGCGGAAGCCGCGACGTTGATAGAGGATCTCGATTGGCAGTCGATACAGTAGTGTACTTAAGTGTAGGTTCGAACGATCCAATGTTCAGCGTGTAACAACGTTGCTGTTTGGCGGTGCATAATTTTTTTAGGGGACAGATGAAGATCATGTTTGGAGTAAACAGACGATTGCGGCATGCTATAAAAAATGAAAAAGGTCTTACGCTTATAGAACTTTTGATAGCCGTAAGCATAGGTGCGATGATAACCGGCATAGTCGTGTTCATGCTTAATACCAGCCTCGATTCGTATATCTATATGCAGACCGAGGTTGTGCTGGACAAGACGCTTGATGACGTGCTTATGGAGGTTGTTAACGGCGGTTTTGACCGTTATGGTATCAAAGATGCTTTAGAAATAACCTCCGTCTCTCCGTTCGCAGTTACTTTTGTGCCGCTTTGGACGGATTCAAGTCATGAAGTGGAATATGATCATACAAGGGTTGGAACTTTGGGGAAAGCCCCTTTTGTCCTTGACCGGAAATTCAAAGAAGGATCACCTGTCCCTCTGGTTGAAGTATGCTCAAAGCTTAAAGGAGCGGCGAAGGATGCCTGGAATACTCGACAATGTGTTTTTGCGGTAGGAGGGATGTCGGGAAATGAAAGTAAAGAGGATCTGGTCTGGCTTAAGGAACCCTGTAGGATATATGATAAAATCCGGTTTATTTATCATCCTGATGTGGAAGTTTCGCCAGATACGGCCATGACCATCGCGTGGAAGAACGGAAAGATCTTCCGGACTTATGCGGGAAGGACGGAGCGAATTCCTAAGTACAGTCTGCCCAACGTTGAATTGACAGAACTCAAATTTTCATATTTCGATAATGCCAATACAGAACTGGCCCCGACCGAGGTAAACATCCCCAGTATTACTGCGGTCAGGGTTTGGGTAAAGGCGTCTTTAGTTGATAAGAAAAAAAATATGATACTGTACGCAAAAGAGGGGATGTTGTTTGTTAATCTTCGGAACAGCCTTACGGCGGGAGCCGGTATTATCATAAAAAAAGGAGCGAAATTCAGGATGCCTAATTCGCGTGATGTGCGCGTTTTCAGCATCGCTAATATCGCCGGCATCAAAGAAGGCGATATTATCGAGATCTTGGCCAGATCAGATAAAGGGGGAAGTTGGCAAATAACCCTTAATCTTGGGATAAGAGACGGACTTCCCGTTATACGGCGATATAGCGTTGAATATCCTGCTGGAAATCCTGTATACTCCGAAGAGATTAATCTTACGACGGATCTGCCGCTTAACTTCATGACATTAGGTGGGAACGGGCGTTTTGACTATGATGTTGATCAGGGGAGCACAGATAATGCTGTTGATCTCAAAGGGAAAGTGGAATTGGAAGTAAAAAGGATGGATCCAAAAGGCGCGGCGCTTTTTATCCGTCCGTAAAAAAGACAGGGGGAATGTATGACCGATAAACCGAGTCCGATACCGTTAACTATGGTTATATGTGATACGGTTATAGACGATCGTAAAACCGGGAAAAAATCACTTATTGGGCTTTTTAACAATATTAATGCGGAGAAAGTCCCTTTTATACATTCGCGTATGAACGTGTTCATATGTCTGACCGAAGGCGTGGGCGACTATGCGGGGAGGTTGCGGTGTATAAATATGAACACGGAAAAGATTCTTTTTGAAATGAACGGTAACGTGCATTTCACGAACCCCCATCAGGTAGTGGAATTTGACTTTGAACTTTGTGGACTTAATTTTCCGCAATTCGGAGAATATCGTTTCGAACTTTTGTGCAATGACAAACTTGTCATCGCGCGTCAGTTTAAGATCACAGAGAACTTGAAGGGTAGTAAACCTGCCAATCCGGAGACATAGGCTTTCCGTGTTTTCCTGTGGGGCTGCATGTTTTACTTTTGGTATAATGAATAGGGAGATGTTATAATAATAGTCGGCTATTTTGAAATCTATCATTAAGCGGGGATATCGTAATGATAAATAATATTATTTCCCAGCAAATGGATACGGTTTTTTTTATTTATGGTTTGTGCTATTTTGCCCTTTTTTATGTAGGCGTATCCTTACGAAGATTGGCCCCGAACATCGCACCCTGGAAATTTTTGTATCTTTCTGCTATCGTTCATGCCTTGTATGAATGGTGGTATCTGATACCGTTTTTTGACGAGAAAAAAAATATACTGCTTTTCCCGCATGCCGTTCTTTTGATGGCATCTTTCATCTGTCTGATAGAGTTTTCGCGTAGGATATTGTCACTATATGTCAATAAACAAACCGTGTGGGCTGTCGCATTTTTTGCTGTAATATCCGGACTTTTCGGCATTTGCAATGGATATGACGGATTGATAGGTTCGATAGGATGTTTTTTGGGGGGGCTGGGAGCGCTAGGAGCCTCGTTTGCGTTCTATCTTTTAAGTAAGAAAGAGCCTCTGCCGCGCGGGAAAAGGATATTGATAACCGCGTTTTCTTTGTTCTTTGTTTATGCCGTAACATATGCCGCGGTGCCGGATCGGCATTTTTCCGCGGTTTCTTTTCGATTGGGTCAGAATGAGTTTAACATTATCAGATTATGTGCGGTTATTGTCCGGGGGGTGATAACCGCGGCCCTCGCGATAACTCTATGGCGTTATTTTCTATGTATCAAACATACCGGTATACGATTGGAATGTTCTGCTCGGCAGAAAAGAGGGACGCATGTATTTTTATGGGTATTTGTAGTTATCGTGCTTGGGGGTCTTTTGTCCGCGATAGGTGGAAGTTACGCCCGGTCTCTTGAAAAAAAATATTTGCTTGGTTTAACAAATGGTATCGCCAGCCAGACAGATATGAAAATGGTTGCGTCATTGAAAGGCGGGCCGTCTGATCTTGGAACACCTGAATACAAAAGCCTGACAGAACAATTTGTGCGTTATGGGGATTCTATCTGGGATATAAGATATATTTACGTTTTGGAGGAAAAGGACGATAAGATCTATTTTTGCCTGGACAGTGAGCCGAATCGCTATAAAAGTATATCCCGCGAATGTGGTATACAGCCGGCGGTTCCCGGGGGAATTTATCGTGATGTTCCGCCTGAAATAAAAAATGTTTTTCGGACAGGCAAAGATTCCATGGTCGGGCCGTATTCCGATAGGTGGGGGACGTTTGTTACCGGGGCTGTTGTTATTAAGGGAAGTGACGGACGATTAGTTCGGGTCCTGGCATTGGATGTCGATGCCTCACATTGGCGGGTCATGATTGCCTTGCATCGTATGTTGCCGTTATTGATAGCTCTTCTTGTGATTTTTCTCATTGCGACATATTTTCTTGAAAGTGAAAGGATAAAAGACGATGAGATAACTATTCATGAGAATGAAAATCGTTTCAGATCACTTGTGAAGAATATACCGGGGGCGATATACCGCTGTACATATGACGGGACATGGACCATGCACTTTATGAGCGATGCCATATTTGAGATCACCGGTTATCCAGCGTCGGATTTCATAAGCAATTCTTCCAGGACATATTTAAGTATCATTCATCCTGATGATATGAAAATGATAGAGGGGCTTTTGCCGGAAGGGAAGGATTCCTTTTCGGTTGAATATCGTATAATCCGTTCCGACGGGGCGATCAGATGGGTGTACGGACGAGGTGCCGGGATACGTGGAGTGGACGGACAGAAAGCATATATTGACGGGGTTGTCTTTGATGTGACTGAAAGACGGAATACGGAAGAAAAAATCCGCGAGTCTGAGAAAACCATGAATGTGGCATTGTCCGCTAGTCCGGTAGGGATATGCCGTCTTAATAACAGGGTTTTGGAGTGGGGTAACAAAACATTTTTTAATATGTTCGGATATGATCTGGAAGAACTTTCGCAGCACAGTATCCGTATCCTTTATAACAATGATGTTGAATGTGAAAGAGTGGGAAAGATCCTTTATACGTATGGTTTTTGTGAATCTAAAATGCGGACAAAAAGTGGCAAGATCATAGAAGTGGGAATGCGATCGGCAAATATTTCAGGGAATACTTACATAGTTACTTTTATGGACCTGACACAATTAAAAAAACGGGAACATGAAGTGGTGCTTGCCCGAAAAAGATACGAAGAACTTATAAACAACCTCCCGATATGTATATACCGGAATACTCCCGGATCTGCCGGTAGTTTCATCGAGGCTAACCCGGCTATAGTGGAACTGTTGGAGGCAGGGACAAAAGAAAACTTATTGACAAAAAATGTAAGTGATTTTTATGCAAACCAGTCGGATCGTATTGGTGTCAGCGAAAAAATAATGAAACAGGGATATGTTAAAGACGAAAAAGTACAGCTTAAGACCATGACCGGAAAGGTTTTTACGGCTTCTATAACCGCTATTTTGAAAAAAGACCAGGATGACAGAACATATTTTGATGGTGCTATAACGGATGTTACGGAGAAAGAAGAAGCACAGCGTTTATTGCGTCTTGCGTACGACAGTTTGAAGGCTAAGGAAACAGAACTGCAGTCCACTATACAAAAACTCGAGCAGATGAACCAGGATCTGCGGGACGCGGAAAAGAAAGTAGTCCAGTCCGAAAAGCTCGCGTCGATAGGAGAACTGTCCGCCGGGATAGCGCATGAAATAAACAATCCGGTGGGTTTTATCTCCAGTAACCTCGTGACTCTTAGTGGATACATTGACGATATATCTAAAGTGATGCGTGCTTTTGAATCGTTGGAAAAGGCGATCGACGAGAAGAATTATGAAAAGGCTCAAAATGTTCGAGCAGAGATTTTAGATCTTGAGTCATCGCTGGATATGAAATATGTGCTGTCCGATCTGGAGAATCTTGTTCGCGAGTCCACTCAGGGGGTCGACCGCATAAAACACATTGTTGCCGATCTTAAAACTTTTTCGCATAAGGATGACGGAATAAAGGCGCAATGCGATCTTAATAAGGTTATGGATGCCATAATCAATATCGTCTGGAACGAGATAAAATATAAAGCGGAGTTAAAAAAAGATTATGGCGATATTCCGATGGTCGAATGCAATATGCAGCAGATCGGTCAGGTTTTGATGAATCTTCTCATCAATGCCGCTCAGGCTATAGAGGGCAAAGGGGTTATATATATAAGAACTTATCATGCGGACGATTTTGTTTTTGTAGAGGTATCCGATACGGGTAAGGGTATCCCACAGGAATTACGCGATAAGATATTTCATCCATTCTTTACCACAAAAGAAATCGGTAAAGGAACGGGACTGGGGCTCAGTATAAGCATGGATATCGTAAAAAAACATTATGGTAGAATAGATGTGGTTAGCAAAGAAGGCAAGGGGGCGGTTTTTACAGTTTGTTTGCCGGTTAAAAGCGCGGCGAAAAGGGGGTAGAATGTCTGTTCATAAAATTTTGATAGTCGACGATGAAGAGGGAGTGCGAAATGCCATAAAACGTGTATTGCGTCCGATGGATTATGATGTGATCGATGCCGGAAGTGCGGAGGATGCGCTTATGATCATAAAAAAGACGAACGGTATAGATATGGTCATATCCGATTATTGTCTTCAGAACATGAACGGAGTGGATTTTTTGAGCGAGGTCAATAAAAATGACCCCACGGTGATCACGATCTTGATCACGGGGCACGCTGATCTGAAGGTGGCGCTTGATGCTATAAATCGCGCATGTCTGTATAAGTTCATTTTGAAACCGTGGGATAACGAGGATCTTATGGTGACTGTAAAACGGGCGCTTGAGCAAAGAGACCTTATCCGTGAAAATAAACGATTATTGACCGAGATCCGTAAAAAGGATCTGATATTGCAGGATCTTGAAAAGAACAATCCGGGCATTACAAAAGTGAAGAGGGATGATTCGGGTAGTATCATAATCAGTTAAGTAAGGAGGGCAATATGTCGGACAATGTTATTTGTGACGGATACGGCGGCGGAGACGAACATCTGCACAGGATATCAGCAAAGGATATAATGGCGAGGTTTGCGATTACCGTGAACGAAGACTCATATCTTCTTAGCGTTGCGCATCTGATGATGAGATTCCGTATCAGCGGATTGCCGGTATTGAGCCGGTCCGGTGAGATTGTAGGGATCATAACGGCGACGGATCTTTTCCGGTCTATCGGGGAGTATATCTCTAAAGGAAATGCCTCCGATTTTTTTGTGAAGACGTCGAAAGAAAAGGTTAAGGACGTTATGACGCGGGAGGTACATCATGTCACGCCGGATACGAGTTTCATGGAACTGATAAAAATTATGCATAACAAGAATATTCATACATTGCCGGTCATCGATAAAGGAGAGATTGTCGGGATTATCGGACGGCGCGATGTTATAAATACTTTTTTCAATCCATCGTCCGGAACTGCATAATAAAAAGGAGCTTGTATGGAAGAAATTGATCTTATGGTGATCGACGACGAAGTCGGTATTCTATCCGCACTTGTCAGGTCCTTCCGGTCGGAGAAAATAAAAATATACACAAATGTATCCGCTAAAGAAGCGTTGAAGGTGGCCGCGGCGAACAAGGTCAAAGTCGTTTTGTCGGATTATAAAATGCCAGAAATGTCGGGAGTGGAATTATTGGGGCAGGTAAAGCAGATGAATCCCGATATCGTGCGCATTCTTTTTACGGGGTATGCGGATATAAAAATAGTCGAGGAAGCCATCAACAGGGGCGAGGTATACCGTTTTATCAATAAACCGTGGGAAGAAGCCGAGCTTAAAACGATAATATTCGAGGCAATAGACAGATATGACATCAAGGATAAGAATAAACGCCTTCAAGCCGAACTTTTGGCGCGTAACGCTGAACTTCTGCAGTTGACGGATAAATTGTCGCAAATGTACGAGGCGCAAAAGGAATTTAGTTCGGTTATATCTCATGAGTTGCGTACGCCGCTTGCCGCGATCAAGGCCTCGATCGATGTTGTTGTCAGGGGGACTGCCGGCGCGTTAAATGCTGAACAGTTGAATTTCCTTAATAAGGCCAAAGTCAATATGGACAGGCTCGGACGCATAGTGAATGAAGTCCTTGATTATAGCAAGATCGAAGCCGGGGAGTATAAACTTAATGTACGCACTGATAATATCAATCGAGTGATATGCGATGTCGCTGAGGGATTCTCCGCGGCGGCAAAAGAAAAGGGGCTGGAGATATACCAGCGACTTTCCGACGATGTTAAAGATTTTAATTTTGATGTCGACCGTGTAGTCCAGGTTTTGAATAATCTCGTAAGCAACGCCGTAAAATTTACGGATAAAGGCGGGATAACCGTTTCAAGCGGAATGGCGCCGTCAGAAATGGTTACGGTTTCGGTCCGTGACAGCGGTATCGGGATCGCACAGGAAGATATCCCAAAGTTGTTCAAACGATTCCAGCAACTTGGGGCTCCGGGCGAACGTAAATACGGGGGTACTGGGCTGGGGCTTGCGATCTCAAAAGAAATAATAAAAATGCATGGCGGGGATATCTTCGTTGAGTCGAAGACTGGGGAAGGAAGTGTATTTACGTTCACTTTGCCTTCGACATTGAAATAAATCTAAGACGGGAGTACTTATGAGCAAATTGATAATGCTGGTCGATGATGAAACGGATCTGTTGGAAGCTTTGCGCTTTGAGCTGGAAAAAACGACTGCCGCGTATAAAGTTATTGGCGCGCGTAATGGCCAGGAAGCGCTGGATAAAATAGCGGAAGGGATTTGTCCGGACTTGATAGTTTTGGATATCAATATGCCCAAAATGGGCGGGCTTGAATTTTATAAACGCATATGCGAGTCGGGGAAGCCAAAATATCCCATTCTGGTACTGACGGCGCGCGCAAATCTCGAGGGGCTTTTCAAAGATCTTGAGGTGGATGGTTTTATGTCGAAGCCGTTTGAGATAGAGGATTTTTTAAAAGAAGTCGGAACGATAATCGAAAAACGATATCCCCGGCCTGTCATAGCAGAGAAGGTGCCGGTAAAAAAACGGTCATTGCCAAAGAGGGTTTTGATCATAGAAGATAATGATAAGGCCTTTGACACTATCGCTATAGCTTTTTTAAAGGAAGGATATGAGGTTAATTACGCGCGTAGCGGTGTAGACGGGGTTGAAAAGGTGCTGTCAAATCCTACCGGTGTGGTTTTGGTGAACCTGGGGCTTTCGGATATTCCGGGGGATATTGTGGCGGCCAAACTTAAAAAAATGCCAAAGACCATGGATATACCGATAGTATTGTATACCCCATACAGTGATAGTATGAACGAGGCTGTCGCGGAACAGATTTGCAAAAATTCCGGGGTTGAAAAGATCGTGAAAACCATAGATCCGTATGTTTTGCTCGAGGAAACGGAAAAGTTGCGGCGCTGAGCTATCCCATGGAGTTTAACGGTGATATGACTATAAGTTGCTTTTCGGGATTTGATTTATCCGCGCTTTCACGTATAATTTACGTAACTATTATTCAAACATTTACAGACCAATAAAGGCGGTATAAAGATAAAATGGACGCGGAAGAGAAGAAGTACATCCTGTCTAACTTCAACAAGAAAACCCCGAAAGAGATAGCCGACGCGCTCGGCATGAAAGAGCGGAAAGTCCGTAAGTTCATCGAGTCCATTGATGTAAAAAAGATTTCCGCGGAAAGAAGTTCCGTCTCTCCTCGCGGCCCAAAAAAATGGCCGGTTTTTGTCATGATAATAGTTCTGGCAGTTATGGCATTCGGTGTGTATGTTCCCGTGATAAACGGAGAGTTCTTGCTGGATGATGATCTTTTGATAGTCGACAATATTTATGTAAAAAGTCTCGCTAACACTCCGAGGATATTCGGAGAGGATATGGGTAGCGGGATCGGTCTGCAATCCAGTTACTACCGTCCGTTGCAGATGCTGAGCTACGCGATCGAGTACAAATTTTTCAAACTGAATAATAAAGTCTATCATCTTACCAACAATATCATACAGGTGTTTGTTGTTATCTGCGTGTTTTTTCTTATCTTGATCGTGTTCAAGGACAGAATGCTAGCTTTTTTTACGGCGCTTTTGTATCTCGCGCATCCGGCACACGCTGAGTCGGTCGCGTACATTTCCGGGCGCGGCGATTGTTTGGTGGCGCTATTTACGCTGCTGACTATGATCTTTTATGTTCGCGCGTCAGAACGTGGCGGTTTTCTTAACTGGTTAACGATGTTTGTGGTTTATGTCATAGCTCTTTTCTCGAAAGAGAATAGTCTTATCGTTCCGGGACTTATCGTAATGTACCACTTTACGCTTCGCAGAAAATTCAATATATTTCTTATCTTTCTTGTCGGTTTGACGACGTTCATTTATATGTTCTTCCGTGTTTCTTTTTTCAAGATGTACGCGTCCGAGATGACGATCCAAGCCGCGCTTCAGAGACTTCCCGGTATATTTGACGCGATGGCGGGATATATCAAGATACTGATATGGCCGTTCGATCTGAATATGGGACATGAGACCCGTCCGTTCACATTCACCGAGCCGATGGTGATCGTGGGGTATTTTGTTGTTTTAGGTCTCATAACCTCGTTCTTCCTTATATTAAAAAAGAAAAAAGCCGCGTTCGGTCTCGGCTGGTATTTAGTCGCGCTTGTGCCGGTGCTAAATCTTTTTCCTGTAGCTTTTTATATGGCTGACCACTATCTCTATATACCTTCCATAGGTTTGTTTCTGATATTAGCCGAGCTTATCAGGAGGCTGTACATTCGCAATAGGACAGGTGCGATCGTGGCGACTATGATCCTTATTTTTATCGTCGGAGGATTGTCGGCGTTAACGTTGAAGCAGAACTATTACTGGATGAACCCTAAGTCTTTCTACGAAAGAACGCTGATATTCGCGCCGAAAAGTCCCCGTAATTACAGTAATCTCGCGCGTGTTTATCTAAAGGAAGGGAATATACCAAAAGGTCTGGAATTATATAAAAAGGCCATCGAGATAGACCCTGGATATGTTAACGCCCATTATAATCTTGGGGTTACATACAATATGATGGGAAATAAGGAAGAAGCGTTGAGGTCGTGTGAGAATGCCGTCAAATATGATCCTTATTGTACGCATGCCTATAACATAATGGGCATTATTTACTGGTCTATGGGGAAACGAGAAGACGCTGTTACCGCTTACACAAAAGCTTTGATGACTTCGCCCAGTAATATCCTTGCTATGAATAATCTTGCGGGAGCGTATTTTCAGATGGGGAAGAGAGATCAGGCGTTGGAATACGAGCAAAAGGCCATCGCGTTAAATCCTGATCACCCTGACGCGTACGCGAATCTTGGCTATATGTATAATGAAATGGGGAAAAATGAGGAAGCGGTCGCGTATATAAAAAAAGCGATATCATTGAAACCGGGGGATCCCAACCTGTATAACAATCTTGGGAAGGTGTTCTACGATATGGGGAAAAAGGAAGACGCTTTGGCCGCGGTACGTAAGGCCCTGGAGATCGATCCGAATCAGCCGAACGCGGTAAACAACCTTAACGTTATTACGGCGGATCTTGAACGGGCGAAAAGTGCGGGAACGGTATCTATCCCTAAATAAAAACTACGGGGTGAGGGAAAGTGTTCACAGTATCGGATAAGGTGCAAAAAGCGATTCAATGGCTTATTGTTGGAGCTATCTTTTTCGCCGCGGTTGCTATCGGGATAAGTACGGCCGGTGATTATGGCATATCGTGGGATGAGAATCTGAAACAAGGGCAGGCCATGTACAACTATGTGATGGATCGCAACCAGTATATATTTTACAGTGGCGTAGATAAATATTATGGGATGGCTTTTGAACTGCCTCTTACTTTCATAGAAAAAATATTTAAGATAACCGATACCCGCGATATTTTTATAATGCGGCACATGATGACGCATTTGTTGTTCATAGTCGGAGCATTTTTCTTTTTTCTCATAGTTAAAAAACATTTTAAGAGCTGGTGGTTGGGCATTCTAGGGGCGCTATTCCTGATGTTCAGCCCGCGGATATATGCTCATTCTTTTTATAATCCGAAAGATCTCCCGTTCCTGTCTTTTTTTGTAATATCGATCTATACTCTTATTCGTTTTGCGGATAAAAAAAACATCCAGAACGCGATAATACATTCGATCGCTTCGGCCGTTTTAATGGATATACGGATACTCGGAGTTATCCTGCCTGTATTTACGGGTTTTGTTTTTATTATGGATCTTATTTTTGGAGAGAGGAGAGACGCGAAAACTATTTTTATAAATCTCGGAACCTTATTCATTCATTACATCGCGTTGTTGTTCTTTGTTGTGTTGTTTTGGCCGTATCTATGGGAGAATCCGATAGGGACATTGCTGGATGTACTGAAAAATATGAGCAAGTTCCCCTGGGACGGAGTTGTGCTTTATATGGGGAACTATGTGCGTGCGATGGAGTTGCCGTGGCATTATTTGCCAAGGTGGATAATGATCAGCACCCCGGAGTTATATCTGGGGCTATTTGGGGTAGGGCTGGTTGCGGTTGTCGCTATGTTCATAATTAAAAGTGATGATTGCTATCATGTGCGTCGTAATAATATTCTGTTTCTAATGTGGCTGGTGCTTCCCGTGGCGGCTGTTATTCTTATGAGATCCGTGGTGTACGATGCCTGGCGTCATATATATTTTGTATACCCGGCGTTGTTACTGATAGCGTTATCCGCGCTTAAAGGAATGTATGATATAGGCCGTCGTGTCGGTGTTTTTTTTGATGTGATTCTTAGAATCACGGTTTTAGGTGTTGTGACAGCCGGGCTTGTTCCGGTAGCCGGATTTATGATAAAAAATTATCCGCACGAGGATGTTTATTTCAACCGGTTAGCCGGTAAAGATATGAAAGAAATAAAAAATTTGTATGAGCTTGAATACTGGGGACTTTCTTACAGAAAGGGACTTGAGTATATACTCAGGACGGATAACCGTCCTGTTATAAAAATACTTGGGGCAAATTATCCTTGCCAATTGAACGCACTGATATTGGCCGCGAAGGATAGGGAAAGGCTTGTCTTTGTCACAAACGAACAGGAAGCGCACTACTTCTTAAGCAATTTTCGTCTTCACAAGGAAGACTATCCGGTGGATAAAAGTAGGGAATACTATTCGATAGAGGTGGGAAATGCGAAGATTCTTGTGGTTTACAAACTTAAGTAAAACA
Source organism: Candidatus Omnitrophota bacterium (assembly GCA_035403965.1). Lineage (GTDB taxonomy): Bacteria > Omnitrophota > Gorgyraeia > Tantalellales > Tantalellaceae > DAONGE01. Next base: position 38,420 of record DAONGE010000024.1, read on the forward strand.
GTATTTTTTTGTGCGGTGTTCTCTTTTTTCTTTTCTTCCAATATGGTGTATGCCGTAGATTTTGAGGATTCCATGGAAGAAGAGGAACATCTGGAATCCCGGGCGCGTGCCGAAATGGATGAGATGGAGGATACAGAATTCGATATGGGCGATGCGCCTCCCCCGACGGATACCGAAGCGCAACAGGGGGATCTTACCGAAGCCGGGTCTGAGGCCGAAGCTTGGCGCGAGATAAACGGGATCGAGGATAAAACGGCGGAGCGGACAAGCTCTGATTCGGTTGCGAACGAAAAAGTATCTGCAAAGGAAGCAGCAGGCGACGAGGATGTTATTACTGATAAAGGCGATGATCAGGAAGGTGTATTTGAATCTGACTCGGGAAAAGAAATGAAAATGGTAGAGGATAAAGACGCTGATGAAGGTGATGGGGATTAAACAGGCCCCGGAGTTTGGGAAGAGAAATGATACTAGACGATGTCACAGTTGAACTTTTATGGTTATTCGCGGGGATCGTTTTTATTCTTTTCGCGGTGAAAACACCGCGGGAATATCGAAATCGTGCGGTGATACTCCGTACATTCGGAGCGGTTTTTATGGCCATAGCGGCGTTGCATTGCCTTGGCACTATTTTGAATAAATAATGCTAGGTTGGAAATGTAACCCGTTATAAAATATAGCGGGGGAACGAAATAAAACACAAAATAAATAAGCGAGGCCATTATGAGCAGCAATCGAATAAATCGTATAACGGAAAGATCTCTTCTTGAAGAGATCGAAATGATGAAAAAAGGGTTTTCTTCGTCTATGGCCGATGGTTCGCCAGTCGTCTCAATGCCATCTTCTTTGGAACAAACGGATATTCCAGCGGCTGATGAAATGCGGGAAACGGTGTTTTTTCACGAGGATATTGCGGAAAGTCCGGAACAGACCGGTGATATGGGCGGGTGCGATGCGGTTCCATCGGACGATCGTGTACTTGCTCTTCGGAAAGAATTGGAAAAAGAGACAAATACGCGGAAGATGCTGGAGGAGGAATTTCAAGAATATAGGATGAGCTTGAACAAGTTGGTTCAGGAAAATAAAACCGAACTTGCTGAAACGAAGAAACAGCTTGCGGTCGCTAATGCATCCAGAGCGGAAGCCGAAAACAAATTAAAGATATACCGCGACGGTATTGAAGATATGATGCAGCAGAAGATCCTGCAGGTTGAGGATAAAAACCGAAAACTTGCAAAAGAACTTGACGAACAGATTTCAGCCGTTGAGGGGTATGTCAAACGGTGTTCCGAACTGGAACATTTGGCCAAAGACAGACTGTCTAAATTTGAATTGCTTGAGGACAGGCATAATCGGGAGATAAGCGCGCATAACGTCGCTAAAACTGAACTGGGAAGATTGTTGAATGAAGTAAATTCCTATAAAGAACGTGTAACGAAACTGAAAGAAGGGTTGAAAGACATTGTCGATTCGATTTAAAGTCCTTCAAAAACTAAATATGTTTTTTTCTTGCAGTGCTATGCTAATCGTGTTAAATTAATGCTTCAAAAATCCCAAGCACAAAAGTTTATTTTGTTGTATTGTTGTAGTGTGTTTTTCGGGGGGAGTCAGCTCCCGGTGTGTGTCATTAAAGAAGTAAATAAAAGGAGTGATGTATCATGAAGAAGTGGTCGTTTTTATCCAAAGTGGTGGCCGCTATTGTATCAATAGCGTCGTCGCTGATTTCACAGCTTGCCCATGCGGGTGAAGCGGATCTTATTATCCCACAATTGTCTTCCGTGAAATTTTTAAACACCGATGGGCATACCATATTGGTGTGGGGGATGCTAGTTTGTATACTCGGTGTGGTATTCGGTATATTGCAGTTTTCCCAGATAAAAAAGCTGAGTGTTCATAAAGCCATGAAGGATATCTCAGAGCTCATATATGAGACCTGCAAAACGTATCTTTTGATACAGGGTAAATTCCTTATTTTTCTTGAAATAATTGTCGGTCTTATTATCGTGGCTTATTTCGGTTGGCTGCGTCATTTTGAGTTCGGAAAAGTCGCCATGATATTAGCTTGTAGTGTCATAGGTATCATAGGCAGTTATACCGTAGCTTGGTTCGGTATGCGCATTAATACTATGGCTAACTCTCGTTCGGCGTTTGCCAGTCTCTCAGGTAAGCCTTTTCCTGTTTATGACATCCCGCTTAAAGCCGGTATGAGTATCGGTATGTTGCTTGTAAGCATAGAGCTGTTCGTTATGCTCGCGATCTTGCTTTTTATCGATGTTCAGTATGCCGGTCCTTGTTTCATAGGGTTTGCGATCGGGGAGTCTCTCGGGGCGACGGTATTGAGGATCGCAGGCGGTATTTTTACAAAGATCGCCGATGTCGGATCCGATCTTATGAAGATCGCCTTTAATATAAAGGAAGACGACGCGAGGAATCCGGGTGTTATAGCTGACTGTACGGGTGACAATGCGGGTGATTCTGTAGGTCCTACTGCCGATGGTTTTGAGACATACGGCGTTACCGGAGTAGCTTTAATCACTTTTATTCTTCTGGCAGTGAAAGAGCCGTTGATACAGGTACAGCTCCTTGTGTGGATATTCGTAATGCGTATCATTATGATACTTGCCAGCGGGGTTTCGTACTGGGTTAACGGTGTGATCGCGAAAGCGAAATATGAGCATTGCGATAAATTCAATTTTGAGATACCGTTGACGTCTCTTGTGTGGATAACATCCATAGTTTCGATGTTTTTGACATACGTTGTGTCATATCTGCTTATCCCGACGCTCGGCGACGGATCACTTTGGTGGAAGCTCGCAACGATAATCACTTGCGGGACTTTGGCCGGAGCAATTATCCCCGAACTTGTGAAGATTTTCACATCCACGGAATCGGCGTATGTTCAGAATATTTATCAATCGTCTAAAAAAGGCGGGGCGTCACTTAATATTCTGGCGGGTTTTGTTGCCGGGAATTTCAGCGCGTATTACATGGGTATGTCGATACTTATTTTGATGGCGATAGGTTATATTGTCAGCACAATGGGTTTTTCGGCGATAATGCTGGCGCCGTCGGTTTTTGCTTTCGGTCTTGTGGCGTTCGGGTTTTTGGGTATGGGTCCTGTAACTATCGCAGTCGATTCATATGGTCCTGTTGCGGATAACGCGCAGTCAGTGTATGAGCTTTCATTGATAGAAAGTGTTCCGAATGTAAAACAGGAGATCAAGAAAGAGAATGGTTTCGATGTGGATTTCGAGAAATCGAAATACAATCTTGAAGCCAATGACGGGGCAGGGAATACGTTTAAAGCCAGCGCTAAGCCGGTGCTTATAGGTACTGCGGTTGTTGGTGCGACCACCATGATCTTTTCGATCATAATGATATTGACCGAGGGGTTAAAGGTTAATATAGACAAAATATCCATATTGCACCCGCCTTTCCTTCTTGGGCTTGTGGCCGGTGGAGCGGTTATATACTGGTTTACAGCGGCTTCCACGCACGCGGTTTCGTGCGGTGCTTATCACGCCGTGGAGTTTATAAAAAAGAATATGAAGCTTCAGGGCGAGGAGAAGGCATCGGTCGAGGATAGCAAGAAAGTCGTTGAGATATGCACGCAGTACGCTCAGAAAGGTATGATAAATCTGTTCATGGTTATTTTCTTCAGCACGCTCGCGTTTGCTTGTCTTGATCCGTTCTTCTTTATAGGATACTTGATAGCCATCGCGCTTTTCGGGTTATATCAGGCTATATTCATGGCCAATGCTGGTGGAGCTTGGGATAACGCGAAGAAACTTGTTGAGGTTACCTATAAGGAGAAGGGGACGGAGCTTCACGCTGCGACGGTTGTTGGCGATACGGTCGGTGATCCGTTTAAGGATACATCTTCCGTGGCGATAAATCCTACAATTAAATTCACCACATTGTTTGGACTTTTGGCCATTGAGATCGCGATCACATTAAGCCGCAAGGTGGATCTTGTGCTTGCCGCTATATTCTTCGCGATAGCGTTTGTTTTTGTAGTCAGGTCATTCTATTCTCTCAGAATCAAGGCATAATAAAATATAACGACCGTAGTAAAAAGGGGATGTCGGTAAAGACATCCCCTTTTTTTATTTTGACAATAAAAATATTCCGGTATACTTATATTTATACGCTTGGACGGAATATTGCTCCGGCTGTGATAATGCATATTGTGAAATGAGATAGCAGGGAGGAGTTATGTATAACGGAGTTGAACGACGAAAATATAAGCGCGTTAAAAAACCGTTTATAATAAGTTTTCAGATCAGGGAACCAGGCGCGCCGGCGAAAAAATACGGATGGGATATAGTAGCCGCTCTAGATATCGGAGCGGGCGGTATGTTGTTTTATTATAACAAACGATTCTCGGTCGGGACCGAGCTTGATCTTAAGATAAATTACTCGGTCGATAAGGATCCGCTTATCTGTAGCGGCAAAGTTATTCGGTCTTTGCCAACACCCACGGATATGCTCTACTTTATTGCCGTTGTTTTTGCGGATATTGCGGACGCTGATCGCAAAGCACTCAACGATACGATAGAAATATTCCATGCGGGAGACCATGTAAAAGGATAGATCTGAACCATTGGGGTTTTATAAACCCTGCGGTAAAAAATGAGGAGAGGCAATGAAGAAAATTTTGGCGGTGGTAATCTGTTGCTCATTTTTATGCGTAACAGCTTTTGCGCAGGTACAGAAAAGCGGGAAAGAAGTCGTTGTTGAAAAGGCGGTTTCGTTCATAAAAAAGGACGGCTATGTTCTTAAGGATGTGAATGTTGTGTACGATGATGGAAGTAAAAAATGGAAGGAAAGAACCGTGCAATTGGAACGTGATGCAAAAAATAAAGGTACATTGCCGCATGGCGTTTTGAAAAACAAGGAATATCATACTGTATTTTTTGATTTCGCCGAATCATCTCCTCAGGCCGATGTGTGGGTGTTCGTGGATAAGATCAACGGCAAAGTTTTGACTGTATACAAAGAAAAGAAATAATGAGATAAAAGATAACAATGGGGCAGATGAAGGATAATATTCTGCCCCATTTAATTTTCAATCCATGGGGTTTTATTATGAATGAACAAAAGATAAACGGGAATAACGATGAACGGCGTATGCGGGATATCTATCGGGGCTCGAACAGTGAGTCTCATTTGCGGCTGGACCGGCTAGGATTTAAAATTTATTTTTTTATTGGAGTAACTTTTGTGTTGGTTGTATTGGTCTTGGTTTTGGTGGTAAGGGATAAGAAGATATCAGATGGTAAAGTGAGACAGCATATCCGGTATCTGAAATACAAGGAGATGTTTAAGAAAGAACAGGATAAGAACTCTGATGATATGACGAAATGGAGCTCAAATTACAGTACACGTAGTATGCCGGCGGGGAATGTGATCCCACCTAAGTAATAATTATGACGTTGACAATAATGTGGAAAAGTGTATATTATTTCTGTAAATATTTGTTGAATATTAAGGATAAGCGAGTGTAGCACAATGGTAGTGCAGAAGCCTTCCAAGCTTCCTACGTGGGTTCGATTCCCATCGCTCGCTCCAAATTTGCTTCGCAAATTTTCAAAAGGACGGCTGTAAAACAGCCGTCCTTT
>DAONGE010000025.1:0-20492 GCA_035403965.1 Candidatus Omnitrophota bacterium
GCCTGGCAGGGGGATCCGAGTACTGGAACGATTTGCCGTTATCCGATTAAAAATATTTTACGCATCTGCGCGAGTCAAGCGCCGGGAGATCAAAAATGAAAAGGCAAAACGTGAAGCACGCAGGATCCCCCTGCCAGACATTATTTCTATATTATGGCTCCCCGATAAAAGCGTTCGGGGAGCTGTTCGAAATTAAATATTTGGTTATTGATTTTCGAGTTTTACAGTATAATAAGGGAACGTAGTAAGGCGAATATTGTTCAGAACAATGGTTTGTAAGATAAGGGGCATTTTAATGGAAGAGAAGAAAACAAAAGCTATACGGGATATAGAGGGGAAAATGGAAGAACTGGACGAGGCCTCTCTCAGGTATCAGGTGCTTGAAAAGGCGAAATCGTTCAAAACGTCATGGCTATCGCTGGGACAGATGTTGTATTCGGTGTGGAAGAATAAAATGCATAAAGACTGGGGATACGGCGAATTCGATATCTACACCCGGAAAGAAGTCGGGATAAGGAAAGAAACGGCGCTTAAATTATTGAGGTCTTATTCTTTTCTTGAGACATCTGAGCCCAAATACATTACGAAAGAATATACCGAGGAAAGCGAACCGGCCGGCATCCCGAGCTATGAGTCGGTGGATGTATTGCGCAGAGCGAGCAAAAATAAAAACATAGAAAAAGAAGATTACGATAATCTGAAGAAAAGCGTTTTTGAAAAAGGCAAAGAAGCGAAAGAGCTGAGAAAAGAGCTCAATGTTATCGTGAAAAAAAGTACGGACCTGGACCCGGAGGAAGCTAACGAAAAGAAAAAAAACGCGGCCGTGCGGAGATTGATCAGTATTTTAAGATCGGTAAAAAGTGAATTCGGCAAAGGGGCCCTTCCTCCCGAAATAATAAAAGAAGCGGACAAATTGATAGAGATGCTGGAAGAAGAAGTCCCTAACAATTAACTCGGACGGTGAAAAATGGTGGTTTCGGTAATATTGGCACACCCTGAAAAAGGAAGCTTTAATCACGCGATAGCGGAAACAGTTGTTAAAACCATAAAAGAGAACGGGCATAAGGTATTATTTCATGATCTTTATAAAGAACGCTTCGATGCAGCGCTTCCTGCCAAAGAGATCAAAAAGAATGCCGCGGTGGATAAAAACATAAAAAAGTATTGCGAAGAACTGACACGGTCAAACGGGGTTATTATTGTTCATCCCAACTGGTGGGGGCAGCCCCCTGCTATTTTAAAAGGCTGGATGGATCGTGTTATCCGTCCGGGAGTAGCATATGAATTCAAGACAGGCGATAACGGAGAAGGGATCCCGGTCGGTCTTTTGGTCGGGAAGAGGGTGATGGTCTTTAACACGGCGAACACGCCTAAAGACAGGGAGGCGCGGGTTTTTGGCGATCCTCTCGAAAATCTTTGGAAAACATGCATAATGGACCTTTGCGGCGTGAAAATATTTTACCGAAAAATGTTCTCGGTGATCGTTACAAGTTCTCCGAAAGAACGTAAAACATGGCTTAAAGAAGTATCGGAGGATGCCGGTAGATATTTCCCCGAACAAATAAAATAAACGGAGGGGTTATGAAAAAAATGACGCTACGGGCTATAGCAGCAGTGACGATCATGTTATTTGCGGCGAACGGGGTGTTCGCGCAAGAGCAAAAAAATGAGCCCGGAAAATTTGACGGACATTTTGTTATGCAATATAAAGCTTCTTATCAGGCTAACCAGATAGTAACTTATTATATTATTGGGGCGGCAGAGGCTTTGCAAAAAGCAGAACCTGAAACAATGAAAGCACGATATATAAATAAGACCTCTACCGAAATAGCGAAAATAGTCAAAGAATATTACACAAACATACCTGAAAAACGCGACCGAGAGGTAACAGAGCTTTTATTATCCGGCTGCAGATAAAAACCTTGAACCACAAAGACCATCTGCTTTTCTTAGATTCTCTATAGGGTTTTCGATTTTTTTGATAGCTTTAGTGTAAAATCGTTGACGAGACACGAGACAAAGGTATATTTATGAAAATAATATTAATATTGGTTGCATTATATTAATTAATTAGGTATATATAGGTAAGCGCGCAGTGCGCGAAAGCATGAAATAAAGGGAGGGTTACAATGCCTTATGACAGTAAACTAGATGAGTGTTTATTTACCGAATCCTGGGAAAAGGAAAACGGGGCCGATACAATAACGGTCAGCGTGTATTCTTATAATAAAGGGGCGAAGAAACTGCAGATCACACGCGCCGGAAAAGACAAAAATGGCGAATTGAGATACGGGAAGCTAGGCAGAATGTCGAAGGATGAAATAGAGGGCATTCTTCCTATCATACAAAAAGCCATCCAGAAAATGTAAGATACGCCTACAAATGTATGTATAACAACGGTAAAACCCCTGTCAGCGGGATGGCAGGGGTTTTTGTTTATGGAAAGTAGTAAGATAGAGTTCAAAGAATGCCAGTTGTAACTTTTACCCGCCGATGTTATACTAAGACGGTTTTAAAATCAGACAGGAGGGTGTATATGAAACAGATATTCGATATGGTCAAAATATTTTTTATTGCAATGATGGTAATCGTCGGGCTTAGCGTAGCAGGGTGTTCTACAACACGGCCAGCTGCGAAAACAGGACCTACATATGCCGAACTGGCTGAACTGGAAGATAAAGTAAAAGCGCTGGAATCGGAAAACGACGCGAAACAAAAAGAGATTGACGAACTTAAAAATGTCAAAGCTACAAAGGACACGGAACTCTCCGAACTTGAAAAAGCCCAGCAGGAACTCGAAAAAAGACTCAAAGGAGAGCTTGATCAATACAAAGCGAAATTGGAAATGACGGAAAGAGGACTTGTTCTTACTTTTATGGCCGAAGTTTTTTTTGATCCGGGAAAATCCGATATAAAAGAAGACGCAAAGCCGGTGTTGCAGCAGGTAGCGGAAGTTTTGAATACAAAAGTAGCCGATCTTAAGGTTGCTGTCGAAGGACATACTGATAACGATCCGATAAAATATTCCGGATGGAAATCCAACTGGGAACTCGCGAGCGCAAGGGCGCTTGCTGTCCTGCATTATTTTGTAGACGATGGAAATGTTAAACCGGAAAGAGTCTCGGCGAATAGTTACGGGGAATTCCGTCCGGTAGCCGCCAATGATTCTCCGGAAAACAAGAAAAAGAACAGACGTGTTGAGGTAATTATTCTTCCGACGCAACAAATGAAAATAGCTAAATAATAAATTTTTAAAATTTTATTAAACGGCGTTCACGATATTTATCGGAACGCCGTTTTTTTATTTTGGTTCTCAAAAAATAATTCGAAATGTACAGAAAAACATTTGACAAATATTTATAGTAAGGTATCATTTTACGTTGAGGAGGAAAAAATAAAAAAATAAACAAAAAATGAGCGACGACACCGAAGAAGCAATAAATAAGGTAGTAGCGCAAGTCTATTGTTAGCAAATATTTGCCCCTTGAGCCGGGAAACGGCGAAAGGGGTTTTTTTTACACAGGGAGAGGAAATGGAGAAATCCAAGTCGCATGCTGAGAATATGGTAGGCGATGAAACGGTGAATAGCAAAACGGCAAATCGCGAGAAGGTTTCCAACAATCTTCTCAGCGAAGCTAATTGGCAGACCGCGGCAAAAAACTCCATTCAAAGTGTCGACAATCTGGCTAACTATGTGAATCTTGGGAAAGAAGAACTTCCCGTCCTTAAACAGGTCGCGAAATTATTTCATGTAAGAGCTACGCATTATTATCTTTCACTTATAGAAGATCCTTATGATACGGAAGATCCGATACGTAAACAGGCCGTGCCGGCCGTAGAGGAATTAAAAGAAGATATACACGAAAAAATGGATCCACTTGCCGAGGAAAAAACATCGCCGTTCTCTTGCCTTGTACACAGATATCCGGACAGGGCACTTTTGATCGTTACCAGCAGATGTTTTATGTATTGCCGGCATTGTACCAGAAAAAGGATTTGGCGCGAAAAAATCACGGAACCCACTCTTCGGGATATAGACAAAGCCCTGGGATATGTGAAGGATAACACTCAGATAAGAGAAGTTGTTATTTCGGGAGGAGATCCGTTTACGCTGTCAACCGAAAGACTGGACTGCATACTCGCTGCGGTATCCAAATGTACCAATGTGGAAGTAGTAAGGATAGGAACGAGAGCGCCGGTAGTATTGCCGCAGAGGATCGATGATAATCTTTGTAAGGTCCTTGAAAAATATGATAATTTGTGGATCAACGTTCAGTTTAATCATCCCCGGGAGATAACTCCGGAATCGGCCGAAGCCTGTCGCAAGCTTCAAAAATGCGGGATCCCGGTCAGCAATCAGTCTGTGCTTTTAAAGGGAATAAACGATAGTCCAGAGATCATGATGGAGTTGTGCCACAAACTGCAGAGTATCCGCGTGAGGCCATATTACCTTTTTCAATGCGATCCGGTAGTGGGAGCGTCGCATTTCCGGACATCGATATGGGAAGGTATCCATATTATGGAAAAAATGCGCGGGCATACCGGCGGTATGTGTGTTCCTACGTTTGTTGTTGACGGGATCGACGGAAAAGGAAAGATCCCGCTCTCTCCAAATTATCTTGTTTCAACATCCGATGACAGTGTGACGCTAAGAAACTATAAAAACGAAGTATTCGATTACTATAATCCGAAGGGATAACGGCAGGGACTGCACGGACGCCCGGCTTTTTACCATGAAAAGAACAGCAAAACGAATCGCCATCGCGTACAATCTTAAAAAACAAGCAAACGACGATCGATATGAGGAATACGATGAGATCGGCACGATAGAGGCCATCAGGGACGAAATAAAAAAATACAGTCTTAAAACAAGTCTGATTGAACAAGACGATCATTTTCAAGACAAGATCTTAAAAACTGCACCGGATATTGTTTTTAATATAACCGAAGGGTTTGGTTCAACAAGGGGAAGAGAATCGCAGGTACCGTGTATCCTTGAAAGTCTCGGAATTCCATACTCGGGATCGGATCCGGTATCGCTCGGTATTACGATGGATAAATATCTGACGAATGTTGTGCTCAGTGCGCACAATGTTCCAGTCCCGAAAGCTTTTTCGGCCGGAGATATTTGCGAAGTTGGGAAATTAAGGAATATTTTTGCCCAAAAGAAGAAATTTATCGTAAAACCCAGATGGGAAGGGTCTTCGAAGGGTGTTTTTCTTGATTCAGTCGTGACGAACATGAAAGAGCTGGAAAACAGAGCTGCCAGGATCATCAAACAATATGGACAACCTGCGATAGTCGAGGAATTTGTAGCGGGGGATGAAATAACAGTCGGTGTTTATGGAAACGAAAATCCGCGTGTGCTGGGCATGATGAGAATATCGGCTAAGGAAGAACGGCCGGATGAACTTTTTCTTTATTCGATAGAGATAAAAAGAGAATGGGAAGAAAAGGTTAAATATGAACCGGAATCTAGGATTCCGTGCGCAGTACGGGAAAACATTGAAAAGAACGCGATCGCGGCGTTTAAGACGCTTGGGCTGAGGGATGTTTCGAGGATAGATTTCCGGGTGGACAAGAACGGCGTACCGAGGATCATCGATATAAACCCGCTACCGGGACTATCCCCGCGATACAGTGATCTGCCGATATTGTGCAGACTTAACGGGAAAAGTTACGAAGAGTTGGTCAGAACAATACTGAAAGAAACTTTTAAACGGAACGGGTTCGCATATGGCATATTCGGGAAAGGCGCTTAAGGGCGCGAAAATAATAATAACTGTCGGTGAATTCGATGTGCCCTATAACGAAGTCCCGGAAAATGTTAAATATGAAAAGTTTGTTCAGCAGGCTCTTTCAGAGAAAGGAATTTCCTCTGAGACAGTTTTTCTCGAACATAAAGATTTTGATAATAAAGAAAATTTGCGAAATAGAATATTGAATGTTGCGCCAGATATTGTATTCAATCTTTTCGAGGGTTTTTACGATGATTCATCCAAAGAACCGGTCTTTGCGGAAGTCCTTGAAGAACTTAAGATCCCGTATACGGGGAATTCCGCGCACGCTCTGAGGACATGCCTTAACAAGCAGAGAACGAAGGATATTCTGAAAGAAAACGGCTTGCCTGTACCGCAAGGTTTTGTGATCTACTCTGTGGATGATTTAAAAAAACAAAGTCCGATCTTTCCTGTTTTTATGAAACCAGTGGCCGAAGACGCTAGTCTCGGGATAGATAAGGAATCGCTGGCGATGGATATGAATGCGTTGATCTCGGCAGCCGGGAAAAAATTGAAAGCTTTTCCAGCAGGGATCCTGGCGGAGGAGTTTTTATACGGACAGGAATTCAATGTTGGCGTTGTGGGGAACGGGGAATATGAGGTCTTTGGGGTTTCGGTGATAGATTATTCGGGGCATGAGGACATGCCCTTTCTTACATACAGTTCGAAATGGGACGAACAGTCGGAAGAATATAGAAAAACCATGCCTGTATTTGAAAAAGGGATAGACCAGAATATCAGAAAAAACCTTTTAGAAATGGCTGCGGAAGCCGGGCGGGCGTTAAAATGTAAAGGTTATTTCAGGGTGGATTTCAGGGCCAAAGGAGAAAAAATTTATATTATCGACGTTAATCCTAATCCAGATATTAGTCCTGACGCGGGATTTGCGAAGCAAGCCGCGGGCAGGGGATATTCCTATCCGGACGTAATAAAGAAAATACTGGACTTAGCATGGAACTGATAAAAGATCGCAGAAACAGGTCTGATTTGAATATTGGAGAATATCTTATGATAGCATCGGGGACAGGGGTTTTTCGGCCCGATGAAATAGATGTTCTTAAAGAAGTGCTGGAAGATTATGGTAAGTCCGATACGACGTATCATGTCTATGAAGAGCGTTCTGGTGGCAAGCTGTCGGGGTTTGCAATATTTGGACGGACGCCGCTTACGGCGTTTTGCTGGGATGTATACTGGCTTGTAGTGGACAAGGCTTGTCACGGCAAGGGGACTGGGAAAAGACTGATGACTGCCGTCGAAGAAGCTTTTGCCGAGGAAAATAAAAAATTTGTCGCCAGAGTCGAAACTTCAGGGAGAGATACCTATGAAGGAGCGAGGATTTTTTACGAGAAGCTCGGATATGAAAAAACAGGAGTGATCCCACATTTTTACGGGCAGGGCGACGACCTTGTCATGTATCATAAAAATGGTGCAGGGTCCAGGGTCTAGGGTCAAGAGCGAAGACTGTGAGTCGGTGTTTTTTGGCTATATTGTGGAAACAAAAATTTTGACGGGATTTTTAGAGTGTGTTATAGTGGCAAGGGTTATGGTTTCGGCGTAAATGAAAAGGAATATTATGGCAGGATCAAAAATAAAAGATCTCGTGAAATGTGGACAAATACTGCATGATCTGGGTTTAATTATAGGCCCCGGCGGAAATATCAGTATTCGGGACGGGAAACATATCATAATAAAGAAGCAGGGCGCCGATATGGCCATTGACGGGGCTAAAGCGTATACACGTCTTTTATTTTCGCAGGCAGAAAAAGGGAAAGAAATATTAAGCACCGAAACCCCGTTTCATCTTGCCTGTTATAAGGCGGACAAAACCATTGCCGCTGTGATACACGCCCATTCTCCGTACACTATTGCTGCCGCCGAGCGTACGGATGTTCTTAGGGATATTTCATATGAATTTGAGTGTATATTAAAAGGGCCGGTCCCAGTCGTAGAATATATAAAACCGGGGTCACAGGATCTGGCCGAAGCGATAGCTAAAGAGATAAAAAAAGGAGCCTGCGCGGTTATTTTAAAAAAACACGGTGCGGTCGCTGTCGGCACGAATATAGAGGAAGCTCTTCTGAGGATACAGGCGCTCGAACGAGCGTGTATAACCTTCCTTCATAGCGCTTGACTACCATATAATAATCATATAAAATTAACACGGACTAATTAACCGAAAGAGTGTTTACAATGGAAAAAACCGTAAAAACAGGCGAAAAAAGGCTGAAACTTGGTATTCCGAAGGGGAGTTTGCAGGATTCTACCATCAGAATATTCGAAAAAGCCGGGTATAAAATAAGAATTCCGTCTTCACGATCGTATTTTCCCAGTATCGACGACAAGGAGATAGAAGTTATATTGTTCCGGGCACAGGAAATGTCCAGGTACGTAGAGGACGGGATAATAGACTGCGGGATTACAGGTAACGACTGGGTAAAAGAAAACGATTCGGAAGTAGAATATGTGGCTGAGCTGATCTATGCGAAGCAGAGCATGCGTCCGGTAAGGTGGGTGCTTGCTGTGCCGAACGCTTCCAAGATAAACGGGGTAAAAGATCTGGGTGGAAAACGCATAGCCACGGAGCTTGTGAATGTAACCAAAAAATATCTTAAGGATAAAGGAGTGACGGCTGAAGTGGAGTTCAGCTGGGGCGCGACCGAAGTAAAACCCAAAATCGGGATAGACGCGATAGTAGAGATCACAGAAACGGGATCCAGCTTGAGGGAGAACGATCTTAAGATAGTGGAGACCATATGTGAATCCACCACTCAATTTATCGCTAACAAAAAAGCGTATAAAGACGAATGGAAACGGGACAAGATAGAGAAGATGGCGCTTCTTCTTAAAGGTGCTATTCACGCAGAGGGAAAAGTGGGCCTCAAGATGAACGCCAGGAAAAAAGACATTGAAAAAATAATAGCTGTTTTACCGGCGATGAAAACGCCGACCATTGCTCCTTTATACGATCCGGAATGGGTCGATATCGATACGATAATTGACGAGGAAACCGTAAAAAAGATAATCCCGGAGCTTAAAAAGGCCGGGGCGCAGGGAATCATTGAATATCCCTTGAATAAAGTGATAGATTAGAAAAGCTCCAACAAAGGAAAGGAGCGAGGTGTTATGCCTTGCGGAAGAAAAAGAAAGCTGCGGAAAGTAAAACGCCATAAAAGAAAAAAACGGATGAGAAGAGATCGCCACAAGAAAAAATGATAACTTGTAATCGCGGTCTTATCGTAACGGGAGTGTTTATATGCCTGGCGTTGGGGTTTTTGTTCCCGTATAACGGGAGCGGAGAGACAACAAGGTCAGGCATAGTTATAGACAAGTCTCGGATCGAAAACGAGGATTTCAAAAACACGGCCGAAAGTCTTTCCCATTGCATAATGGGAAATCTTTACGATGACGCGGGGCAGACCTCGGAAGCGGTTCAGGAATATCAGGCTGCGCAAGCTAAACGTGGGGACATCGGGACTATTTACGCCAAGCTGGGCGCGGATTACATGCTCCTTGGCGAAACGGATAAGGCACGGGAAAATTTTCAGCGGGCGGCAGTTCTGGATCCGGAAGACGAAACACCTAAGCTGTTTCTGGCTCTTGTGAACACGTCGAAAGGGGAGTATTCCCAGGCTGAGAGTCAGTATAAAGCAGTACTTGAAAAAGATCCGGATAATCTTAAAGCGCTGGCTTTTATGGCGGACCTTTTGGTTCTTCAGAAACAATACGATAAAGCCGCGGCCATTTATGAAAAGATGTTGCAGATAAACGGTGATGACGCCTTTCTGTATTTTAATCTCGGCGTAATTTGTGGCAAAGCCAACAAACTGGAAGAGGCCGAGAGTTATCTGAAAAAAGCAATAGCGCTCGATAGGCATTACGCTGAAGCACAGACCGTGCTCGGGTATGTTTACGAAGTAGCCGGCAATTTTCAGGAAGCGGCAAAGCAGTACGAAAAAGTATTGGAGAACGATCCGTCCAACAAGACGGTATACGCACGGTTGGGGCATGTTTATTTTCGTTCGGGATACAAAGAAAAAGCGATCGAATGTTATCAGGAACTGATAAAACTTGAGCCCAAGATGCCCGAGCCTTATCTGAAAGCGTTCAGCATTTATTTTCTTTCTAAAGAAGACGATAAAGCAGAAGGAATACTTAAAGAGGCATTAAAACAGGGTGTTGAGGATGCGGTGATATATTCGAGTCTTGGCTACTTGGAATTGAGCAAGGAACGTAATAAAGAAGGCGCGGAATATTACGAGGTGAGTCTTAAAAAGGACCCGAAAAATAATTTATATCGGTTCTATCTTGGAGTGGCTAAAGACCGCATGGGAAAGCGGGACGAGGCCGTAAAGCTGTTCGAGGAAGCAGTAGAGAATAAAGCGGATTTTCCGGAAGTGTATAACTACTTGGGGTATATTTTCGTGGAGAATAACGAGAATCTGGAGCGAGCGGTTGCGCTGATACAGAAAGCCCTTGAGCTTGATCCGGAAAATGGGGCTTATTCGGATAGTTTGGGATGGGCGTATTATAAAAAAGGAATGTACGCTGAGGCTGAAAAACATATTTTAAAAGCAATAGAAACAATGTCAAATGACGCGGTGGTAAGGGAGCACCTTGGGGATGTGTATTTTGCTTTAGGCGATCAGGCCAAGGCCCGGTGTGAGTGGAAGAAATCTTTGGAGATAGAGCCCGGGAACGAGGCTGTGGCAAAAAAAATAAAAGAACTTGAGGCTATCCCAGTTGCTGGGAAAAAATAAAGAAGAATATACGAAAGGTACAAAAGTGGCGAAAAACATGGATGTAAAGGTTTTCAAGAAAAAGGCCATTGAGATTCGGAAAAGCATATTGACGATGCTACATAAAGCCGGGAGCGGGCATACGGGAGGATCTTTATCCATAGTAGAGATACTGATCACGCTCTATTATTCCCGAATGGATCTTACATGCAAAACGTTTGGGTGTCGCGAAAGAGATAAATTTATTTTATCTAAAGGACATGCGGTTCCGGCACTTTACGCGGTTTTGGCGGATCTAGGTTTTTTCCCGAAAGAGGAATTGTCTACTTTAAGACAACTTGGATCCAAGCTTCAGGGGCATCCGCAGCTTGGGCTTCCCGGGCTTGAAGTATCAAGCGGGTCTCTCGGCCAGGGTTTATCGATAGCCGGTGGCTTTGCGATGGCGGACAGAATGGACGGGATCAACTCACGGGTGTATTGTTTGATGGGGGATGGGGAAACTAACGAAGGACAGGTATGGGAAGCGGCAATGACAGCGGCCCATTACAAACTCAACAGGATATGCGGAATAGTGGATCACAACAAACTGCAGATAGACGGAAGATGTTGTGACGTGAAGGATATGGGTGAATTGAAACATAAATGGGAATCATTCGGGTGGTATGTTATCGAGGCCGACGGGAATGATTTCGAGTCTCTGGCGAGAGCTTTTGATGAAGCGGATAAAATCAAGGATAAACCGCAAATGATCATTGCCCATACGATAAAAGGAAAAGGTGTATCGTTTATAGAGAATAAAGCCGAATGGCACGGCGTTGCCCCTAAAAAAGACGAATTAGAAAAAGCTTTAGCCGAATTGGATAAACAGGAGCTGGAAATAGTCTGAGAAAAAAGATTAACTATAAGGACGGATAACATGTTCAGCAGAAAAATGAAAATGTTCTTCAGACAGTACAAGATGGGGATATTTATAACGGCCATTGTTGTTATCCTGCTGATATTGTCTGTTGTAGGGCTTATGTCGCTGGAATCTTTCTATAGAAAAATGACGCTTGCGACCATGCCGGTACAATTTTTAATGTCGGGTATCCATGCGGTAATATTTGTTTTCTTGTATCTTGTGTTCATGCAGGGCGGTTTCGCGAAGCTTGATAAAGCTCCGATAAAAGGGAAAGACGTGAATATCAGCTGGAATGACGTCGTTGGTATGCATGACGCCAAACAGGAAGCGTGGGAAGTGGTGCAACTGATAAAAGACCGCGCTTATGTTGAAAAAATGGGAGGGAGTGTTGTAAAGGGGTTGCTCATGCTGGGGCCTCCGGGATGCGGGAAGACATACCTAGCTAAATCTGTCGCTACGGAAGCTGGGATGCCGTTTATTTCTATGTCAGGAAGTGAATTTGTGGAGGTATTCGTAGGCGTAGGCGCGTCGCGTGTAAGAAAACTTTTTGAAAAAGCGCGTACGTTAGCTTATGGATACGGCGGATGCATAATTTTTATAGACGAGATCGATGCGATCGGGCGGAGCAGGACTTTCAGTTTTATGGGAGGACAGGAAACGAACAGTACGCTTAACCAGGTTCTTGCGGAGATGGATGGGTTAAAAGGAAGAGACTCCAATATAGTGGTTATAGGGGCCACGAACGCCAGCGAGGAACATCTTGACGCGGCGCTTCTCAGGCCGGGAAGATTCGACAGAAAACTTATCGTGACGCTTCCTTCGCAGGAGGATCGTCAGGATCTTTTCAAATTCTATCTTAGCAAAGTAAAAGCAGATGCGGCTATAGACATGGGGCGTCTGGCGCGAAGGGCCGTAGGCAAAAGTCCGGCGGATATCGCTAACATAGTCAAAGAATCAGCGCTTATCGCCACAAGAAGAAAAAAATCGGAAATAGGGCTGAAAGAGATAAGTGAGGCTTTTGAACGCGTGGATCTGGGGATAAAGTATAGGCTCACCGTCACTCCGAAAGAAAAAGAGATGACAGCCTGCCATGAGTCAGGACATTTGATAGTAACATATTTGAAAGCGCCTTCAAAGACGGTATTCAAGGCTAGCATCATTCCGCGTCGCGGATCGCTTGGCGTCGTATGGTCGCCGGAGAAAGAAGAACTGCACAGCAGAAGTAAGGAACAATTAATGGCCGAGATCATGGTCGCTCTCGGAGGATACGCGGCTGAAAAAGTAAAATATGGGACCACGACAACGGGCGTATCGGCCGATTTCAGGGCTGCGATGAGGATCGCGCATTCTATGGTATGGGTGTTGGGAATGGGCGAATCGGAGTACGTCGGGGATTATACCGCGGTTCCTAATGAAGAACTTTCCGAGGAAGTGAAACATTCTTTGAATAAGGATACTAACGCAATAATAAAGAAATGTACCGAGGAAGCCGCAAGGACGCTTAAAGAAAACGAGAACGTGCTTGATAGATTCACAAAGGAACTTTTAACTCGCGAAGAACTCGAGTACGACGAGATCATCGCCATATTCGAGGAATACGGATACAAAGAAGGCGCTCCATATGTATCTAAAGGGGGCGCATGAGAGGCGCTTCGGTCGTTAAAATTGTTAAGAACGGAATGGCTTATGCAATTTGCGCCGGGATCATGTTTTTTACTTCGTCGTGTGTCCCGACGTATCCGAAAGAAAAACTCCCGGAAATGATAAAGGAAGTTTTTCGTATTGAGTATAGTATGAACGTGGACGTTTCTGTCGAAGGCTCGACATTGGGTATTTATTACCCGATGCAGGGTCTTATGGACGAGAATTTCGGGATTAGCAAGGATTCGTGGGATAAAATAAGCAATCTTATTCTTGTCGCGTCCCGTGTTGTTTTGAGCACGGACGCGGATATAAAGTTCTATTGTGTCATAACGCAGGATGAAAAACTGCCGGAAATACAAGTCATTATCATAAAGTACGTTGATGATGTGAAGCTCGGGATGTATCAGAGCATATCGCGCGATGAATCCTTTAAAAGGACGTTGTTCAGTGTTAATCTAACGCCGCAGGCCAAAAAAGAACGTACGGTAGAAAAGATATTCGATAAACTCGGGCTTGAGGAAAAAGCAAGAGAGACCGTTCTTGACGAGTTTTTTCGGAGCTCTCCGACAAAACTCAGTGATATCGGTTATTGGAGAGATCATTTTTATTTGAAGGATATAACACTTGGTGAGTTTCTCGCGGCTGAAATAGCCAATCGTATAAAACTCGATTTCAGGGAAGGAAAAGATCTTTCAGCCATGTTTGTCTATAAATTCTCGGAAGGGTATTATGTGAGTGGAAAAGAAAAAAAATATTTTCTTGTCCAGTTCAATATCGAAGACAGCAAAAACGCTTCTTTGAAAGACATGCGCAAGCGAAAAGCGACAGAGATAGTAGAAATCGCAAATGAGGTTTTGTCCGGATATAAGTTCCAGGATTTTAATTATCTGGAACTGGACGATCAGCTTGCCAGCGTACGAATGAGGGTGGAGAAAGAAAAAGTGTATAATTTTGATAAACGAAAAATGAAAATAGAACAGATAGTCGAAGCGCCGGCAAATTATTTTTAAGAGTGATCTGGTAAGACCGGGGCGCCGGTCGGACGGATCCAAGAAGGAGAGATAGATGGCGGAGGAAGTAAAGAAAAAAGCAGCGACAAGGGACGGTTTCGGCAAAGGTCTTGTTACTCTTGGCGAAACTAATAAAAACGTGGTTGTGCTTTCTGCGGATCTTACGGAATCGGTAAGGGCAAATTGGTTCAAGGATAAATTCCCAGAACGGTTTATAAGCCACGGAGTGGCCGAACAGGACATGTTTGGTGCCGCCGCGGGATTTGCGCTTTCGGGCAAGATCCCTTTTGCGTGTACATTCGGGGCTTTTGCTTCAGGGAGAGCCTGGGATCAGATCAAGGTATCGATCGCATATATGAATCTCAATGTCAACATAGTAGGTACGCACGGAGGAATATCCGTCGGTGGAGATGGTGCAACTCATCAGGCATTGGAAGAGATCTCTCTTATGCGAGTTCTTCCTAATATGACGGTCGTTGTGCCGGCAGACGCGGAAGAGGCTTACCAGGCAACAATACAAGCGGCGGCGATAAGAGGTCCCGTCTATTTGAGATTGGGCAGAGAGGCGGTTTTGCCAGTAGAACAAAAAGGGGAATTCAAGATAGGAAAGGCGAGGATCATTTCTGAAGGAACGGATCTGACCATAATCGCTTGCGGACATATGGTATCAAGGGCAGTAAAGGCGGCCGAGATGTTGAAAACGAAAAATATTTCAGCCGGGGTCATCAATCTTCATACGCCCAAGCCATTGGATGGGGAAACTATTTTAGAAGCTGCCAAGAGGACCGGAGCTATTCTTACTGCAGAGGAGCACACGCTTGCCGGAGGATTAGGAAGCGTTGTTGCAGAATTTTTAGCCGAAAGATATCCTGTTAAAATGAAATTCGTTGGGATACGCGACCGGTTCGGAGTAAGCGGAGATCCGACGGATCTGTACGAATATTTTGGTATTACCGAGGCGCATATAGTAAGACAGGCTGAAGAGCTGGTGAAATGGAAGAAAGGCCAATAACGGTTGTCGCTGGTCCTGAAACAGAGGAATTTAAGGCATACGCTATATTAAGGAAACAATATTAATACGAAAACAGCTTTGGGAAGAGGCGGGAACAGCATGGAATTTACCGCTCCGGCGAAGGTTAATCTATACCTTAACATACTTTACAAACGTGACGATGGATATCACGAGATAGAAACTCTTTTTGAGCGTATTTCTTTAGTCGATACTCTGCATGTTGAGCTTTCCAAAACAAAAACAGTAATTACCTGTAACGATTGCAGAATACCTACCGATAAAGACAGTATTATGGGAAGAGCGGTAACGTTATTTAACGAAGTCACCGTACGTCCTTTCAATTTTAAAATTAAGCTTGATAAAAAAATACCTGTAAGCGCTGGTATGGGTGGAGGGTCCAGCGATGCTGCGACTTTGCTTATGGCTATGAATGATTTGACGGGAAAGAAGTTATCCACAGGGACACTGTGTGACATTGGACGTAAATTGGGCGCGGATGTCCCATTTTTTATCATGAACGCTTCTTTTGCAATCGGACGGGGGCGAGGGGATATATTGGAAACTATTGAAAGCCATATAAAAATGTGGCATGTTGTGGTTACCCCCCCCGTTGGAGTGTCGACCAAAGAGGTATATGCTAAGGTAACGCCTCAATGCTTGACAAAAAAGGGTGACACTGATAGAATGTTCACCTCTTTTTTAAAGGAAGGGAAGATAAGAGGGATAGCGGAAAATCTTCGTAATGATTTGCAGGATATAACTTTACGAGAATTTCCTATTATCGGTGAGGTATTTTCCGAGATCAGTAATCTTGGTGCCGGCGGTGTTTTGTTATCCGGCAGCGGGCCTACTGTGTTTGGCGTTTTTGATGAAGAAGGTGCTAAAAAAGCGGCGAAAGAGCTTGCCGCGAAGTTTTCTTCTAAAAAAGGATGGGCGGTTTTTGTCGCCCATACTTTATAGCAATATAAAGAAACGTGAACACGGTGTATCAAAAGATGATAAGGGGGCAGAAATGAAAATTACTGAGGTAAGGATTTTTCCCACGAAAAGCAAGGACGGCAGACTTAAGGCATATGCTACAATGACGTTTGACGATTGGTTTGTTGTCCGGAATGTGAAGATCATCCAGGGTAACAACAGCCTTTTCGTCGCGATGCCCTCACGAAAGGTCATGGACTCTTGTCCCAAATGTAATTTTAAGAACGCGCGAGGGAGTAAATTTTGCAACGATTGCGGATCGCATTTAAGAAGGCCGGAAGTAGGTCCGGATGATAGACGGCAGAACGACCATATGGATATTGCGCATCCGATTAGACAGGAATGCAGGGTATATATACAGGAAGCGATCCTGAACGCGTTTAAGAAAGAGATGGACAGAAAAGACGTAGAAGGGGAAGCGTACAGACCTGCTACCGAGGATGATTTTGACGAAGCTTCTAAACAAATGACGAATGAGAAACCGGTATCCCGCCCGGTTAGTACGATGCCGGATATTCCGGCGGCTATAGGCGGAACCGAAGATATAGAACTTTAACTGTTCTTTGATGTGAATGACGGATATATGAAGGGGCCGATCTGTAAAACAGCGCGGCAGTGGTTGTCATGCCCATTACCGGCAGGCTCTGGTTGTTTTTGCAGGCACGGTGGCGGGTAGTGTAATGGTAGCACAGGAGAATTTGGATCTCCTCGTCAAGGTTCGAACCCTTGCCCGCCAGCCAATTTCGCCGAAGGAGAAATTGGTCTTGAAGATGCGACTAAACAGAGCAGTCTCAGAATATAATACGGTTTTAAGAATAGAAAAACTATACAGGAAATGTATGAAAGATATAAAAGCGGTTGTTCTTGCGGCTGGATTTGGTACGCGTATGAAGACAGAAAAGCCGAAAGTCTTGCATCGCGTTGGGTCGGAGACGATACTGGGAAGAATAATAAGTTCTTTGAAAAAAACGGGTATAAAAGATATTGTTATCGTGGTCGGATATAAAGCCGAGATGATCGAAAAAGAATTTAAAAACAAAGCGGTCTTTGTCCGGCAAAAAGAACTTTTAGGCAGCGGAGACGCTCTTAAATGTGCTCTGGCCGGGATAAAAAATTTTAAAGGGGATCTTTTGGTCACCTGCGGTGATGCGCCGCTTATGACGCCGGAGATATTCGAAAATCTTCGGCAACAGAAAGAACAGGCAAATGCCGCATGCGTTGTCCTGACGTGTGATGTTAATGATCCTTTCGGATACGGAAGGATAGTTCGTGACGGATCCGGTAAAGTGACGAGGATTGTAGAAGAAAAAGATGCATCCGGAGATGAAAAACGGATAAAAGAGATAAATGTAGGAACATATTGTTTTGATGCGGAGAAAGCCGTTAGGAACATAGGGCGGATACAGCAAAATAACATCAAAAAAGAATTTTATCTGACAGATATTATAGACATACTTGTTAAAGATAGGGAGACGGTCGCGGCATGGAAATGCCGCGAAGAAGAAGCCACCGGCGTGAATTGCCGGAAAGACCTGGCGGTCGTGAATAAAATACTGAATAAGGCGAAAATAGAGAAGTTGATGGAAAGTGGCGTGACTGTCGTTGATCCTGACGCGGTCTATGTGGATGAAACCGCCGTTATCGGGAAAGACACGATAATATATCCTTTTACAGTGATCGAAGAAGATGTTGTAATAGAAGATGAGTGCAGGATCGGACCGTTTGCCCGTATCAGACCAGGCAGTCGAATTTGCAAAGGTGCTGAAATAGGGAATTTTGTTGAGATATGCAGGACGGAGGTCGGTGAAGGTACAAAGGTAAAGCATCATACGTATCTTGGAGATTCTGTCGTGGGTAAAGGAGTTAATATTGGCGCGGGAACAATTACGGCCAATTATGACGGAAAAAACAAGAACAGAACGGTCATAAAAGACGGGGCGTTTGTAGGAGTAGGGGCGACGCTTATCGCGCCGGTTACAATAGGGGAAAAGGCGGTTGTAGGAGCAGGTAGTGTAGTTACTAAAAACAAGAACGTGAAAAACGGGGAAACGGTAGTTGGTGTTCCCGCGCGAACGTTCAGAAAAAATATAAAGGCTAAAGGGAAGGTAAAAAATGGATAATCTGGTGATCTTTGGCGGGAATGCACATCCTAAACTTACACAGGAGATTTGCAGGAACTTGTACGTTTCTGTAGGCGAATGTGAGATCAGTAAATTTACCGACGGGGAAACCCGGGTTAAGATTGCACAGAATGTTCGAGGTAAAGACGTATTCGTCGTACAGCCGACATGTAATCCGGCCAACGATAATCTCATGGAGCTTTTGATAATGATAGACGCTCTTAAAAGAGCCTCGACGCGCAGGATAACCGCGGTATTGCCGTATTTTGGGTATGCTCGGCAGGACAGAAAAGATCAGCCCAGGGTTCCGATAACCGCGAAACTGGTCGCTAATCTGATAACGAGGGCCGGTGCGCAGCGTGTACTTACGATAGATCTACATGCTCCGCAACTTCAGGGATTTTTCGATATACCGTTGGATCATCTTCTGGCGGTGAATACTTTTGTGCAATATTTTAAAGAAAAGAACATAAAAGATATCGTTATAGTTTCTCCGGATGTAGGAGGAACAAAAATGGCACGGGCATATGCTAAAAGATTCAACGCGACGCTCGCGATCGTGGATAAAAGAAGAATAAGCGATTCGCAGACCGAAGCTATGCATATCATGGGCGATGTGAAAGGGAAAAATGTCATAATCGTCGATGATATCGTAGCGACGGCAGGCAGTCTTGTCGAAGCCGCCGGGGCGCTTAAAAATGACGGTGTAAAAGATATTTACGCCGCGATAACGCATCCTGTGCTTTGCGGGCCGGCGTTCGAAAGATTAAAGAATTCATGCATTCGTGAACTTGTTGTCACGGACACTATTCCAATGGGAGACAAGGAAACTGCCAGGGAGGATGCTAACATTAAACAGTTATCGATAGCGCCGCTTCTAGCTGAGGCCATAAAGAGGATCCATGCAGAGGAAACTGTGAGTGCATTGTTTGAATAAAAATGGAATGGGAAAAATAAAAGGGTGAAGGACCAAGAGGTGAGGTAAATGGAAAAAATAATAATGAAAGCTACTGCGAGAGAAGTATTAGGTAAAGGGATCTGCAAACGTCTTCGGAAAGACGGATCGATACCGGGAGTTGTTTACAAAGGTGGAGATCACGGAATGACGATATTTGTCGACGGGAAAGAACTGTGGAAGGCGCTTCATACGGCGGCCGGAGAGAACGCTATTATCACGTTGGATATCACCGGGTCAAAAAAGACGGTTATCGTGAAAGAAGTCCAGACAGATCCGATGAACGATAAGTTCGTACATGTCGATTTTCACGAAATATCTCTGACCGAGAAGATAAGAGTTAAGGTTCCGGTAAGGGCCAAAGGCGAACCGGAAGGTGTAAAAGAAGGCGGAGTTCTTAACCAGGTTCTGTGGGAATTGGAAATAGAATGTTTGCCGACGGAGATCCCGGAGCACATTGATCTGGCGGTTGAAAAACTTAAGATAGGCGATGCCATACATATAAAAGATGTGGCAGAGACTTCAAAGATACACATAATAGGCGATTCGGATCAGGTTGTAATAGGTGTAGTTGTTCCGCATATGGAAGAAGAAAAACCGAAAGAGGAAGCTTTGACCGCGGAGACCGAGCCGGAACTGATAAAGAAAGGTAAGAAGGAAGAAGAAGGAGCCGAAGGCGAAGCCGCCGCTCCTGCCGCCGGAGAAAAGAAAGCGGAAGGTCCGGCCCCGCAAGCCAAGAAATAATGAAGATAATCATAGGCCTTGGCAATCCGGGACTACAGTACAGGAATACACGGCACAATGTGGGATTTATGGTTGTTGAAGAGTTTGCCGTGAAGTACGGATATAAAATAAAGAATAACGGATTTCAAGGTCTGTATGGGATAGGAAAAGTTGCGGATCATGAAATCATGCTCTTTGAACCGCAAACATTTATGAACCTTTCAGGCGAGGCGGTTAAAGCGGTTTTTAACGCCAAAGCGGAAGGGCTAGAGGATATGCTGGTAATAAGCGATGATTTTGCACTGCCTATAGGAACGATACGAATGAGGGAGAATGGTTCGGCGGGCGGGCATAACGGGCTTAAATCCATAATCGAGCATATCGGTCCGGAGTTCGCCAGACTGAGGATAGGGATCGGGTCTGAAAAGATGCCGCAGGACAGATCGGTTTTTGTTCTTGCGCCATTTCTAAGGGAAGAATCGGAACTCCTGGAAAAAGTGTTCGATGAAGCGGTTGATTGTATCGAAGTTTGGATAAATGAGGGTGTAAAAAAAGCTATTAGTAAGTGCAAGTGCGCGTAAAAAGCGGCGTTTGCGTTAATGTATAAAAATCTTGCTAATAAAAAAGATGTAT
>DAONGE010000025.1:20502-42791 GCA_035403965.1 Candidatus Omnitrophota bacterium
TACAAAATCAAAAAAGAGGCAGGGAAAGATGACTGAAACAAAAGAAAAACTAAAGGCATATTCGGCTCTTATAATAATCGCGACCGATAAGGAAAATGTGCTTGATGACGTAAAGAAGGATATAAAGGCGATTATAACCGACAATTCCGGCGAGGTCACCGAAGAAAAGGCGATGGGAAAAAGGAACCTTACATATCCGATCAATAAAAAGCCGTCCGGGATATATTATGAGGTCAATTTTAACGCTATGCCGACAGCTATTGTGAAGATCAGCTGGCAGTTCAGGATAAACGGCAGCATAATGCGCGCGCTTATCGACATTGCAAAGAAGTAAAAAATATTCAGGGGTGACTCATGGCGGCTAGTCTTAACAAGGTTTTTATTATGGGTAACCTTACGCGTGATCCCGAGCTCAGATATGTTCCGAGCGGGGCGGCGGTGGCAAATTTCTCGGTGGCCGTGAACCGTGTATATAAGGATAAGACGGGTGAGAAGAAAGAGGAAACTACTTTTGTCCGGATAGTCGTATGGGGAAAGATGGCCGAGGTTTGCGGAGAATATTTAAGTAAAGGACGTGCAGTATTGGTAGAAGGGCGGTTGCAGTCCCGTTCATGGGAGGCGCAGGACGGGCAAAAGAGGAACACGCTGGAAGTTATCGCCGATAATGTTCAATTTATCGGTGCAAAAGAAAAAAAAGAAGCGGCAATGGAGTATGGTGCCCCTGAAAAAATAGATAGTATAGATCTGGATGCCGGCGGAAGAGGGGAACAAGGCCCGGCGGGAAATAGCGAATCGGAAGAGATTCCTTTTTAAAATTAACGGAGCGGTGATAAATGGAAAAAGAAAGAATAAAAAAACCTGGAAACAAAAAACTGAAAATGATCAGAAAAAAGCCCTGCAGACTGTGCAGGAGCAAGGTGAAGAACATTGATTTCAAGAATATCGAGTTTCTTGAAAAATTTATAACGGACAGAGGGAAAATAACCCCGTCCCGGATCACCGGAAACTGCGCGAAACATCAGCGGATGGTCGCGAACAAGGTGAAAAGGGCGAGGATCGCGGGACTTCTGCCGTTCGTAAAGATAAAAAGAGGGGTATAAAAGTGAAAGTGATATTAATACAGGATGTAAAAAAACTCGGAGTTGTTGGTGATGAAGTTTCCGTCAGTGACGGGTATGCCAGAAATTTTCTTTTGCCGAGAAAAATGGCTTTGGAAGCTACAAAAAGCGCAATGGCGCTTGTAGAGAGCAAGAAAAAAGAAAAACAGCGCATAGAGCAGAAACTCAAAGAAGAAGCTCTTCAGATAGCTGAAAAAATAAAAAATCTTTCCTGTACGATTGCAGTTGAAGCCGGTGAAGGCGACAAGCTATTCGGGTCAGTTACATCCGAAATGGTAGCAGACTGCCTTAAGGCGGAAGGTTTTGAAATTGACAAGAAAAAGATCGTTTTGGACGATTCGATCAAGTCACTGGGAGTTTATAATATCGAAGTTAAATTGCATGCCGATGTTAAACCCCAGGTAAGGATATGGGTTATTAAGAAGTAGTTCGGTATCGCCCTTTCTGGGTAAATATGATATCCAAAAACCTTATCGAAAAGACGCCGCCGAAAAGTACCGAGGCGGAAACCGCAGTTCTGGGTTCTATGCTTTTGGATAGAGAAGCGATTGCGAAAGTGATTGAGCTTCTTGACGAAAAAGCGTTTTATCTTGAGGCAAACCAGAAAATATTTCAAACTATTGTCAAGCTTTATGACGAAAATGAGGGGATCGACATGGTCACCCTTATTGAAGCTTTGAAAAGAAAAAATCTTTTAGATGTTGTTGGAGGTCCTTCCTATATAGCGGAAGTGACGAATTCTATCCCGACATCGGCAAATGTAGAACATTACGCAAAGATAGTGCAGGAAAAACATCTGTTGCGCAGTCTTATCGATACGGCTACTCACATTGTTTCCGAAAGCTACAATCCGACCGTCGAAGTCGGAGAGATACTGGATAAAGCGGAAAAGCTGATATTTGATATCGCCTCAAACAAAAAGGACTCTAGACAGCTTTTACCTATAAAAGAGATAGTAAAAAACAGCATAGAGACTATTGATAAATTATACCAGCGTAAAGAAAATGTAACCGGAATTCCCAGTGGTTTTCATGATCTCGATATGCAGACGGCCGGATTCCAGAAATCCGATCTTATTATTGTGGCCGGGCGTCCATCGATGGGAAAAAGCGCTTTTGCCGCGTCTATACTTGAACATGCTGGAATAGTTGGCAAAATACCGGTGGCGTTTTTTAGTTTGGAAATGTCACGGGAACAATTGGTGCAGAGGATGCTTTGTTCCCAGGCGCATGTAAATGCCCATAAGGTAAGAACAGGTTTTTTGTCACAGACAGATTGGCCGAAACTTGTTGAAGCTGCTGAAAAACTTTCAGAAGCGCCGATATTTATAGATGATACCCCGGGAGTTTCGGTTCTTGAACTCAGGGCCAAAGCGAGAAGACTTAAAGCACAGCATGATATACAGCTTATAGTGTTAGACTATCTCCAGCTTATGAAAGGAAATTCAAGGATAGAGAGCCGTCAGCAAGAGATATCGGATATATCACGATCTATAAAGGCACTTGCTCGCGAACTGGATGTGCCGATTATCGCGGTGAGCCAGTTGTCGAGAGCTGTTGAACAAAGAGAAGACCATAAACCCAGGCTTTCGGATCTTAGAGAGTCCGGAGCGATCGAACAGGATGCAGACATTGTAATTCTTCTTTACCGAGAAGAATACTATACTCCGACCGAGGAGAATAAAGGGATAGCGGAAGTGATCGTTGCAAAACAAAGGAATGGTCCCATCGGGTCAGTTAAGCTAACATTCCATTCGGAATATACAAAATTCGCTAATCTTGCTATTTCCAGATTGGAAGAAGAGGAAGGTTTCTGAAAATGACGGAAAAACATATACGCAAGGGACTGAGTTTTACAATAATTTCCATATTTTTCGCGCAAACCGTTTTTGCGCAAACGTCTACCCAGGTAAGCGGACAATATTCTACAAATGCGCAGTATTCAACCGCTTCACAAAATGCCCAACCGGCCGCGCAGTATTCCACCGCTTCACAAAATGCCCAACCGGCCGCGCAGTATTCCACTCAGTCACAGAGCAATACCGCGTCATCGTCTCCGGTTCTGGCATATGGAGAGAGGCGAGTTATAGACGTACAGATAAAAGGAAATTACTCCGTAAGTTCGACGACGATACTGAACAGGCTTAAAATAAAACCCGGCGATGTTTATGAAGAACTGGCCGTTAACAAAGAGCTTAAAAGAATATATGCGATGGGATATTTCAACGATGTTACAGCCGATATAGAGGATCATACAGACGGGGTGATAGTAATCTTTGTCGTAGTCGAAAAACCGATAATATCGAATATCACATTCGAAGGGAATTCCAAGCTTAAAAAGAACCAACTTATAAAAAAGATCCGCACAAAAGAGGGCGATCTTCTCGACTATACACAGCTTAGCCAGGATGTGCAGGAGATAAAAACGTATTATACCGACGAAGGATATTACCGCGTGGGTGTCGAATACCGTATCGATTCCGATCCAAAAAGTCCGGAGAAAGCCACCGTTGTTTTTGTTATCGACGAGGGACAGCCGCTACAGGTAAAAAAGATAGATATCGATGGCAATATGAGCGTTAAAAGGGAAGACATCATAAAGTTGATGGCAACTAAAACGAAATGGTGGTTTATACAAAAAGGTGCTTTTGACGAGGATAAATTCCAGTCGGATCTCGCTAGGATAGCTTCATACTACAGAAGCCGTGGTTTTCTCGATGCGGAAGTGACCGGAGAGAAAAAATTTTCAGAGAACGGAAAAGATCTGAACCTTATGATACATATCAACGAAGGGAAAAAATATAAGATCGGAGAGATAACGATTGAGGGTGATCTGGCCATGCCGGAAGAAGAAGTGCGACGGTTGATACTTATGCGGACAGGGGATCCTTTCGATTATGAAATGATGAAAGAGGATATAGAGAAGGTTCGAATGAATTATTACGACAAAAGTTATATGAACGCAGAAGTCGAGATGGAGCATAAATATAATTCTACCACCGACAGCATGGACCTTAGATACCGGATAAATTCAGGGAATCAGATATATGTGGGAAAGGTCAATGTTCTTGGTAACACGAAAACAAGGGATAAGGTTGTTCGCAGGGAAGTAAGGGTGTATCCGGGCGAAAAATATGACGGTAAAAAACTCCGCAAAAGTAAAGAGCGCATATATAATCTCGGGTATTTTGAAGATGTTTTCTTTGAGACCGTGCCGACAGATAATCCGGATGTAAAGGATCTTAATGTGACTGTCAAGGAAACCAAGACCGGCGAATTCTCTTTCGGAGGCGGATACAGTTCCATAGATTCGTTTATCGGTTTTGCCCAGATCAGACAGAAAAACTTCGATATACTCGATTTCCCGACGTTTACCGGAGCTGGACAGGATCTTGTGATAAGGGCCGAAGGCGGAAGTACGCGGTCAAATTATTATTTGGCTTGGACTGATCCGTGGATATTCGATTATCCGTATCTTTTTGGTTTTGATGTGTATAGGGAAGAACACAATAGGTACGGGATAACGGGGTATGGTTACGATGAAACGCGGACAGGAGGAGATCTTAAACTCGGGAAGGATATAACGGATGAATTGAAAGCGATGCTTGATTACAATCTGGAGGAGGTAAAAATATCTAACCTTCCGGATGACGCAAGTGACGCTCTTAGAAAAGAACAAGGGAGCAATTTTTTAAGTAGTCTTACCGGAAGTTTGAATTATGACATGCGTGACAATAAATTTTCTCCTACAAAGGGGTATCTCATCGGAACATCGCTTCAGGACGCTGGAGGAATCTTCGGAGGAGACAAGAATTTTGTTAAAGGATGGCTGGACGGATCGTATTATTACAGCATTGTAGAAAATGTCGTGCTTGAAACAAAAGCAGCATGTGGGATTTCCGGTCCATACGGAGACTCGGATGAGGTGCCTATTTATGAAAGGTTTTTCGCCGGCGGTGGTAATACGATAAGAGGATATAAGGAAAGGGGTGTTGGTCCCCGTGATCCCGGGTCTAATACGGCCATAGGAGGCGAGTCATTGTTTATTTGCTCGGCCGAAGTGACGTTCCCTCTTTTTAAGGATGTTCTCAAAGGAGCGGTCTTTTATGACGCCGGTAATGTGTGGGCGAAGAACGATGACATATTCAGTACCGAATTGAAAATGGGAGCCGGTGTGGGTGTAAGGGTGAAGACGCCGATCGGTCCGATAAAACTAGATTATGGTTATCCTTTAAGCGATAATTATGATGACGATAAAGAGGGAGAATTTTATTTCAGCGTAAGCCATGGTTTTTAAAAACAAAAAGGAGAGTTGGAATTATGGAAAAGACGACAATAAGAAGAATAATAACAGGATGCACGGCGGCGATCATATCGGTTGCTTTCATGCTACCGGCCGCCTATGCCAAAGATATGAAAATAGGGCAGGTAGATCTTAGAAAAGCGTTCTATGAATATGAAAAGAGCAAAACATTCGATAAGCAGCTGAACGATGTGACGGCAAAAAAGACCGAAGAGAGAAATAAGAAAGTCGAAGAAATAAAGAAAATGAAAGAAGCGATAGATCTTCTGAACAACGAGGCGAAAACGGCGAAGCAAAAAGAAGTGGACGCCAAGATAACCGCACTTGCCGAGTTTGACAGAACGGTACGGCAGGAATTGGTGACAAAGAAAGACGAAATGTTCCGCGAGGTTATCAACGATATACAGAAAGTCGTTGAGACCATAGGCAAAGCGGAGGGATATGATTATATTTTAGATTCGAGAAGCGTTATGTATTCGCAGAGTACAAGCAACGATATAACGGAAAAAGTGCTGGTGGAACTGAATAAAAAGAAATAAAACGAACAGATGATGCGGCCAAATGGGGTTTTCAGAAAAGCAAAGGACAATTAAAAGAGAAACGGTTTTC
Organism: Candidatus Omnitrophota bacterium; assembly: GCA_035403965.1. Taxonomy (GTDB): domain Bacteria; phylum Omnitrophota; class Gorgyraeia; order Tantalellales; family Tantalellaceae; genus DAONGE01. Next base: position 26,532 of record DAONGE010000025.1, read on the forward strand.
TTCGGCCGCGCGCTTCAGAGCGGCAGAGAATCGCGTGTAGTTGTTCGTCCCGCATCAGTCGATACCGGTATAGTTTTTGCCAGAGCGGATATAGATTCAAAACCGGCCTCCCGTTTAGGGGAGGCCGGTTTGTCTAGAAAGTTAGGCAGACGCAGCGCTATCAGGGCTGGCAGATATACTATACAAACAATCGAGCATTTTCTTGCCGCGTTATCCGCTTTAGGGATAGACAATGTTTTTGTAGATGTTTACGGGGAGGAGCTCCCTGCGTTGGACGGAAGCGCAGTAAAATATTTCCGTTCGTTGAAAGATGCCGGTATTTGCGATCTTGAAAAACCGAAACGTGTGATAAAAATAGAGGAAACGATCACCTTGTCCGGCAAAAACGGCGCTGAATTAACGATCGAACCTGCAGATGAATTTAGCGTTTCATATCTGATAGATTATCCCTGCCGGTCTATAGGGCGCGAAGAGTTGAGCTTCACGATAAATGAGGATGTTTTTGAAAAAGAAATAGCTCCGGCACGCACGTTTTGCCTGAAAAAAGAAGTAGAAATTTTACTGAAGGCAGGACTTGGCGGAGGTGCGACAAAAGAGAATACGCTGATAATGGACGAGGAAGGTCCCATAGGTACAGCTTTACGTTTTCCGAACGAGCCGCTACGGCATAAAATTCTAGATCTGATAGGGGATTTTTATTTATTAGGGATTCCGATTATCGGAAAAGTGAAGGCGAAAAAATCAGGACACAGTCTTAACGGGACCATGATAGAAACGATACGCGAACGTTATATGGGCGCCGTTCCCAAAACCGGTTTAATAGAGAAGATAAAAAAGTTTTTTGTTAAATCCAACGAGGGGAGATAAGATGGAAGGTAAAGAGTTGAACATAAAAGAAATAATGTCTAGGTTACCGCACAGATATCCTTTTCTTTTGGTAGACAGGGTTTTGGATTACGAAGAAGGGAAATGGATAAAGGCTGTCAAAAATGTTACGATAAACGAACCGTTTTTTCAGGGACATTTCCCCGGGGAGCCGATAATGCCGGGTGTTCTTATGGTAGAAGCCATGGCGCAGTTAGGAGGAATACTGGCTTTAGTGAAAAAGACGGAAAAAGAAAAAATAGCATTTTTTATGACTATCGATAATGTGAAATTCAGAAAACCTGTCACTCCCGGTGATCAGTTGTTGATGAATGTAACGATAACAAGTGCCAAGTCAGTTATTTTGAAGACGCATGGCGAGATAACCGTTGATGGAAAAGTGGTATGCGAGGGCGACTTTATGTGCAGTATAGTCGATAAACCTTAATATGGGAAAACTTGGATTGCTGGCTGGAGAAGGTCTTTTACCGTTAGAATTCGTCCGTTCTGTAAAAATAAAGGGCGAAGAAGTGGTTGTATTCGCGCTAAAAGGAATGGCTCTGCCGGAAATAGAAAAAGAAGCCGACAAGGTATACTGGCTTGAGTTTGGGCAGTTCGCCAGACTTGTGTTTTTTCTTCTCAAGGACAGAGTGAAAAAACTGACGTTTCTCGGGAAAATAAAAAAAGAGGTTATTTACAATAAGGGTATTTATGATGCAGGAAGCAAAACTGTTCTTAAAAAAATGAAAAATAAAAAAGATTATTCCATTCTCCGGGATGTAACGGAATATCTCCGTAAGATCGGAGTCGAAGTTATCGATCCTTCGCCGTACCTTGTGCATTTGTTCCCGTCTGCAGGGTTTATCGGTACGGTACGACCGGATGCGGAACTTGAGAGCAATATCGCTTTCGGCTATGAGACGGCAAAAAAAGTGGCCGGTATGGATATCGGACAAACTGTTATAGTCAAAGACAGTGCGGTAGTAGCGGTAGAGGCCATGGAAGGGACGGACGCGACCATCGCGCGGGGAAAAGATATAGCGGGTGAGGGGTGCACAATGGTCAAAGTAAGCCGTCCTGATCAGGATATGCGTTGGGATATTCCCACGGTAGGTCCGGCTACTATGCAGAAGCTCATAGAGAATAAGTATAAAGCACTCGTTATCGAGAGTGGAAAATTATTTGTCCTGGATAAAGAAACCTTCTCAACAATGGCCGATCAGGCCGGTATTGTGGTAAAAGTCGTTTGATCTATATTCGTACTATTGAAGAAAGAAAAGATCTAACCGCTAAAGCAGCCCTTTGGGGCGAGTTCTTCTCTCCTACTATTTTTTTCACGGTTTGAAGATCGGATATTATTTTCTCAATACGTTCAGGGGCGTCTATTATGTTTGAAAATGTTTTAGCCAGATCTGCGCTGGTGGCTTTGTCCTGCAAAAGTTCCGGTATTACGCCTTTTCCCGCGATGATGTTCACAAGTCCTATGTAGCGCAGTTTCATTATCAGCCATACTGCGAAAGCCGTAAGGAACGAAGATCGGTATAAAATAATGAAAGGTCTTAACATAAGTGCTGTTTCAAGTGTAGCTGTTCCTGAGGCGACGAACGCGAAATCGGATCGCTCAAGTACCGAAGGAGTCGCGTCCTTGACGCGCGTTAATTTGATATCAGGAAAACCGCCTAAAATCCCGTTATAAAGTTCGGGGGGGACAGACGAGCTTTCAGCCAGTACTAGGTCGATCGATGTTTCTCCCCGTTCTTTTTTTATGAGTTCGACGGCCCCTAGCATGACCGGTAAAAGAAGTGAAACTTCAGCTTTTCTTGATCCCGGCAAAAACGCGAGCGTTATCTTTTCCGGAGATATTTTTTTAACGGCGACATTATCTGGTATCAGATCCGTCAAAGGATGTCCCACAAAATCGGCGTTTATACCGTATTGTTTCAGGAACTCCTGTTCGAATTTGAAAAGGACAATGATCTTATCCGTGAATTTTTTGATGGCTTTCATTCTCCAAGTTCCCCATGCCCAGACTTGAGGGAGAATGTAATAAATGACCGGAATTCCGAGTGAATGCATTATTTCGGCGATCTTCAGATTGAATCCGGGATAATCGATAAGAATAACCGCGTGGGGTTTTCGTTCTTTTGCAAGGGCCCTGCATTTTTCAAGGTGTTTATGTATCTTTCCCAGATTTTTTACGGCTTCCCAGAGGCCGATGATGGAAAGATCACGGATATGTTCGGTAAGTTCTACCCCTTCGTCAGCCATGCGGTCGCCGCCGATACCCCAAAAAGAAAAACCCGGAGAGATTTTTTTGAATTCCCGTATAAGTTCGGCCCCGCGCATGTCGCCGGAATGTTCGCCGGCGATTATCAATATATTTTTTTGCATCGTGAAAAACCTGTTATGAGTTATTTTTGATCTGTTCCAGTATGTCAAGTCCGACTTTAAGTGCCTGTCGCCCTTCTATACCGGAAACAAGGGGGCGTTTGCCTTTAAGTATGCAGTTGATGAAAGCGCTTAGTTCGACCGAGAGAGCGTCTTTTTTATTTATGTTTATCTTTGTTTTTTTAAGGCCATGAGGGGTTTTTCTGAATATGAAGGCTTCGCATTTTTTGTAATCAAGAAATATATACGAATTTTCCTGAAAAATGCGTATGGAACGGATCTCCTCTTTTGTGATCCTGCTGGCTGTGATGTCCGCAATTATATCGTTCTTGAATGTCAGGCGCACATTTGCCATGTCCTCGTGTTTTGAAACGGTGCTTTGTCCGAAGGCTTCAATGTGCTTTACCGGAGAATTCACAAGACTCAGGATAATATCGATATCGTGTATCATAAGGTCAAGGACGACGCCGACGTCCTTTATGCGCTGCTTCGCTTTTATTGAACCGAGTCTGTTACATTCGATGAAAGTGGGTTTTCTGAGATATGGTTCTATTGCGCGTACGGCCGAATTGAACCTCTCAATATGGCCCACCTGTATGATAACGCCTTTTTTCTCGGCAAGGGCGATAAGTTCGTCCGCTTCGTTCAATTTTTTAGTTATAGGTTTTTCTATCAGGACGTGTTTTCCGGCTTTTATGAATTCTTTCGCGACTTCATAGTGTTTGCTGGTAGGGACGACGATACTTACGGCGTCCACGCTGTTTATCATTGATCGATAATCGGTATAGTATGCCGTGCCGTATTGTTCGGCGATGGTCTTCGCCATATCCTCACGTACGTCGCAGACGCATGAAAGGACCAGTTCTTTGCGTCTTTGGGCGAGTGTGGAATAAACACGGGCATGGAACGCGCCAAGATGTCCCGTTCCGACCACGCCGACTCTCAATTTTTTTATTTTTTTGACCATAGTTACGATGATAAATGATTTTAAAGACTTACAAAAGTCACATCCGTGAAATTATAACACCCCGGGTATCGCTTCGCAAGCGATTATTCGAAAGCGCGATAAACTCGACAACAAGAGAGACATATGTTAGAATCACATTTTACTTATCGTCTAAAAAAGGAAGTCAAATGAAGAGTTACGGCAGATTCATGGGTTTTATAATGCCGCAGATCACGATATTTTCGATAGCGGTTATTTGCATGATCCTTTCATCGCTATTCGGCGCGTCGCCTCTCGGGATGATCATTCCGGTAGTTGACATAATAATCACGGGTAAAAAGATAGTGCTTCCCGATAATGTTTATGTCCCGCAGATCATCGCGCACTTGGTTGACCATGTGAACACGATGTCGAAGCTACAGCTTCTCAACGTTCTTACCATGCTTATGGTGGTTTTCTTTCTTCTCAAGGAAATATTCCTTTTTTTACAGACGTATCTTATGTCGGTAGTTAGCGAGAGGGTCATAAGGGATATTAAGAACAGTATATATTCGAAACTGCTGGATCTTTCCATGAGTTTTTATTCGTCTCAGCCCACCGGTCTTTTGATGGCCCGTATTACGCACGATTCAGCCGTGGTGCGCGATGCGATAGGGACCGGGGTGGCAGATATGTTCTACCAGCCGATACAGCTTGTGGTATACACGGCGATGCTTATCGGTGTAAAAATCTATTTTAATATTCCGTGGGACATGATAGTGGTCGCGGTGATCATCTTTCCGCTTATTCTCGTGCCGGTAGTGAAGATCGGTAAAAAGCTGAAAAAAATAAGTAAACAAACACAGGAAAAGATCGCCGATATAAATAACATGCTTCTCGAGACGATAACGGGCATGAAGCTCGTGAAGTCTTTTAACATGGAAGAGTACGAAAAGAAACGTTTTGAGGATCAAAACCAGACATTTTATAAACTGACCCTTAAATCCGTGAAAAGAGTAAAGATCATAAGCCCGATGACAGAAGCGATGGGGATACTTTGTGTCACCATAATCCTCTGGGTTGCCGGCAAAAGTATTATCAGCGGGGATCTTTCCGCCGGAGCTTTCGCGGCGTTTCTTGCGGCGACGTTATCGATGATGAAGCCCATCAAACGACTGAGCAGTATTTACGGTATTAATCAGCAGGCGCTTGCCGCGGTTGAAAGGATATTTCAGATAATAGATACTCCTATAAGCGTGAAGGAATCCGACCATCCGGCGGTTCTTAAGGATTTCACGAACGAGATCAGATTTGAGAATGTATCGTTTAGATATGACAATAAAAAAGACACTGTTCTTAAGAATATTGACCTGGCCATTAAAAAAGGGGAGATAATAGCGCTTGTCGGGCCTTCAGGTGGTGGAAAAACCACTATGGTCAATCTTATCCCGCGGTTCTACGACGCGTCAGCCGGGCGCATATCGATAGATGGGTTGGATATAAGAGATATCAGCATGAGTTCTCTAAGGGGCAAAATAGGGCTGGTGACGCAGGAAACCCTGCTTTTCAACGATACTATAAAAATGAATCTTTGTTACGGGCATGAAGTCGATGAGGGGCGTATGATTGAAGCGGCTAAAGCGGCTAACGCCCATGATTTCATAAAAGAGTTTCCAAAGGGGTATGATACCGTGGTAGGAGAACGGGGAGTTATGATATCCGGCGGACAAAGACAAAGGCTAGCGCTTGCCAGGGCCGTGTACAAAAATCCGCCCATTCTGATACTTGATGAGGCTACCAGTCAATTGGATTCGGAAAGCGAAAAACTGGTTCAGGAAGCGATAAATAATCTTATGAAAGGCCGTACGACCATCGCTATAGCCCACAGGCTTAGCACCATCACGCATTCGGACAGGATAATTGTTATGGAAAAAGGGAGCATAGTGGACATCGGGACACATAAGGAATTGATTGATAGAAGTCCTTTATATAAAAGGCTTTACGAAATACAGTTTTCTGAGAGGGTCGAGGAATGACCCGAATTTTACGTCGGATCGTCAATATTCAACAAAAAAGCTTGAAATTATACCGGTTTTCTATATAATAGTCGTTCGACAAAGATGGCTTTGTTGGGAGAGAGAAAGGAACCGTTAGCTTCCGAGGCGCGTACAGTACACGCGGGAGGAAGGAAAAGCAGCACAAAGAGGAGGAAGTACAAATGGTTGTAGACGCTAATGTCGTAAAAGGGTTATTGGAGAGCGGAGTTCATTTCGGGCATCAGACGAATAAATGGAACCCGAAGATGAAGAAGTATATTTTCGGGGAAAAAAGCGGGATATATATAATCGATCTTGAAAAGACCGAGAAGGCGCTTAAGGAAGCGACCGACTTTTTGTACAGCGTCGCCAAGGAAGGGAAAAAGATCCTTTTCGTCGGAACAAAAAAACAGGCCAAGCAGATTATCAAGGAAGAAGCGGAAAGATGCGGCATGTTTTACGTGGATGAGCGCTGGCTGGGCGGATGTCTCACCAATTTCGCTACGATAAGGAAAAGCATAAAACGCCTGGATTATCTGCAGGGGCTTAAGAAGAGCGAGATATACAACGAGCTTGCCAAAAAAGAAAAAGTGAAGATCGACAGGGAAGAACAAAAACTTCTCAAACAGCTTAAAGGTATCAAAGATATGATAAATCTTCCGGACGCGATGGTGCTGGTAGACGCAGAAGCCGAGGCTATAGCGGTTAAGGAAGCCAATAAAATGCACATACCGATAGTAGGGATCATAGATACCAACTGCGATCCCGAGATCATCGATTATCCGATACCGGGAAATGATGACGCCATAAGGTCTATCAGATATATTTGCACTATGCTCTGCGACGTGATAAATAAAGGGCGACACGAGCATGACGGCGTGAAAAAGATTACGCCTGTTAAGTAAGTGCGGTTCCGGTACGCCGGGAAAAATCCGAAAAACAAGACGCGGCCATTGATAAATAATGACCGGACTGTTTTGAAAAATAAAAATAAATCTAAGGAGCAGTAGAAATGGATATGCTAGAAGCTGTAAAAGTATTAAGAGAAAAGACCTCGGTTGGTATGATGGAATGTAAAGAGGCCTTGAAAGAATCGAACGGAGATATAGAGAAAGCAGTCGAGATACTCAGAAAAAAAGGAATAGCCAAGGCCGCTAAAAAGGCGACGCGCGCGGCGTCCCAGGGCGTTATAGAAAGTTATATACACATGGGGAACAAAATAGGCGTTCTTCTTGAGGTTAATTGCGAAACCGATTTTGTGGCCAGGAACGATGATTTTAGGATGATGGTGAAAGAGATCGCTATGCAGGTGGCCGCGGCGAATCCTTTATATGTAACACCGGGAGAGATCCCGGCGGAAGTGATCGAGAAGGAAAAAGAGATCGCCAGGACACAGATCCCGGGTAATAAGCCTAAAGAGGTCATCGAGAAGATAGTGAACGGAAGGATTGAGAAGTATTATTCCGAAACATGTCTTCTGGAACAGCCGTTCATAAAAGACCCAAATCTTAAGGTAAAAGATCTAGTTACTCAGCTTGTTCTTAAGATCGGTGAGAATATTGTTGTAAGAAGGTTTACAAGATACGCGTTAGGTGAAGAAGCGTAAATTTAGGGAATAGAGGGAAATGCCTAAAACTAAAGCGAAAAGAGTGGTTCTCAAACTTAGCGGTGAAGCGCTGATGGGGAATCTCGGTTACGGAATAGATCCTGCCGTGGCCAAGTCTATAGCCGAGCAGGTTAAGGGTGTTCATGGAAAAGGTATCCAGGTCGCTATCGTTATCGGCGGAGGCAATATTTTCAGAGGGCTGAAAGCCGCTTCCGAAGGCATGGATAGGGCCACCGCGGATTATATGGGAATGCTTGCTACGATGCTGAACGGTCTTGCGCTTCAGGACGCGCTTGAGAAAAACGGTGTTCATACAAGGGTCATGACGGCCATCGAAATGCACGAACTGGCGGAACCGTATATCAGGCGGCGAGCAATCAGGCATCTCGAAAAGGGTCGGGTAGTTATATTTGTATGCGGTACGGGTAATCCGTATTTCACGACCGATACGGCCGCGGCTCTCAGGGCGATAGAGATCGGCGCTGAAATGGTGCTTAAAGCGACAAAGGTTGACGGCGTGTACTCTAAAGATCCGGTAAAGTTTGCGGATGCGGTAAGGTACACAAAACTGGAATACATGGAAGTTTTAAAAAATAAATTGAAAGTAATGGACGCTACGGCGGTAAGTCTTTGTATGGATAACAGCCTGCCGATAGTCGTGTTCAGCATAAAAAAAGAAGGGAATCTCAAGCTGGCTGTCGAAGGTAAAAAGATTGGAACAGTTATAAGCTGAGGAGTGATAATTATGTCTACTGAAGTGGAAAAGCTGGTAAAAGAGTCGGAAACAAAAATGCAGGCGGCAGTTAGTTCGATCACGCAGCAGTTCAGCACGATCAGGACGGGAAGAGCCCATCCGAGCCTTGTTGAGAACATCAAGGTCGATTATTACGGGACAAAGTCCACGATCAAACAGCTTGCGAATATCACGGTGCCGGAAGCGCGGCTTATAGTGCTTCATCCGTGGGATAAAGGAGCGCTGGATGCGATAGATAAAGCGATCCAGACCTCAGATGTGGGGCTTACGCCGCAGAACGACGGCAAGGTACTGCGTCTTACTATGCCGCAGCTTACGCAGGAGAGAAGGGACGAATTGAAAAAAGTCCTTCATAAAATATCCGAAGATGGAAGGGTCTCAATAAGAAATACCAGACACGCCGCTAATGAAAAATCGGCCAAGCTGGAGAAGGATAAGTTGTTTACGGAAGACGATAAGTTCGCCGCGAAAGACAGGGTTCAGAAACTGACCGATAAATATATCGGACAGATTGACGAAGCCCTTAAGATTAAAGAAACAGAGATATCGCAGTAAAAATTGGTGACGTGGGCCGCTAGCTCATCCGGTAGAGCATCGCCCTTTTAAGGCGAGTGTGGTTGGTTCGAGTCCAACGCGGCTCACCAAATATAAAAGCCTCGTGTCATGAAAGTGATACGGGGCTTTTTGTTTCTAAAAATATTTCACATGTTCGCACGTATAAAACACTTACGCAACTATGTAACACATGCGTCATTGGGAGGAGGGGCGACGCCCCGACGAAGCAATCCCATCTGCCAGTCAGACTATCTCTTTATCTCTTAAAGGCCCCATATTTAATGCATCCTATTTAATTGATAAAATATGCTCATACGGAAAAATCTCTCGGGTATAACCTTGTTATATAGGCATTAAATGGAATTGGCATTGATCTTACTCCCTAAAAATTCATGTATATACAATTGGATTGTGTTGCGGAAGAAAATATATTAGATTGAAATAGATAGATTTTAGTGTAAAATAACAAGAAATATAATTTCGGGTTCGGGGATTGAAGTATCTCCGGAGGAGTAGCACTTGATGGTCGGGCCGCCATCTGATCCTTTTGCGTAAGGATTAGATGGCGGTTTTGTTTTTAAGGAGGTTTTATGAGGCGTGTATTGCTTTTTGTTTTACCAATATTAATAATAGTTACGCTTGTATTCATGATGTTCGGTGCCATACAGGTAAAGTCCGAGGAGGCAAAGCTCTTGGATGAACTGGCCCGTAAGGCTAAAGCGGTAGCAGAAAGTATGGAATTATCCGTTAAACATATTTTAGAGAACAATGACTCAAAAGGTGCCGTTCGCCAGGTCGAAAAGTTTCAAAAAAGAGAGAGACTCCAAGGATGTATTCTTTACGATAAGGAAAGAAAAATACTGGCTATAACCGAAAGATTTTCGGAATGGAAGGATAAAGATAAACCATATGTTAAAGAGGTCATGGACAACAAGATCGCACGAGGAGGAGTTGAGAAATTCAAAGAAAATACTGTTTATAGCTATGTTCTCCCTATTATGGGTGATAATGAAGATGTTATTGGTGCGGTAGAGCTCATCTATGATACAGCATATGTTTTTATGCAGCTTACGGAGTTGTGGAAAAGACTTAGTATGGCTCTGGTAATACTTGTACTTTTAATTGTGGTGATATCGGTTATAGTTCAACGGAGGATATTTACCGAACCTGTCGAACGTCTTACAGAGTGGTTTACAAAATTCCAGAAGGGGGAGATCGACGCAAAACATCCTATAAAAGAAAAAGGGGAGCTTGGAAAACTGGCCAGTGAAGTTGAGCAAGTCGCTTTGAATATAAGGATAGCCAGAAAAGCCGCATCTGATGAAGCGACTAAGAGGATACTGAACGAAGATTTTTGGACTGAAGAAAAACTTAAAGATGTAGTTCGGTCGAAACTCGGCGAAAATTCTCTTTTTGTAATATCAAATAGAGAACCGTACATACATATTTTAGATGAAAAAACTAAAACTCCCCGATGTGTAAGACCTGCTAGCGGTGTTGTAACCGCATTAGATCCAGTTTTAAGAGCGTGTGGAGGAACTTGGATTGCACACGGGAGTGGTGACACCGATAAAAAATTTGTTAATTCAAAAAATAAATTGGGAGTACCGCCCGGTGACGATAGGTATATATTAAAAAGGGTATGGCTCACTAAGGATGAAGAAGAAGGATATTATTACGGGTTCTCCAACGAGGGGCTGTGGCCGCTTTGCCATAATACACACACACGCCCGGTATTTAGAGAAGCTGACTGGGAACAATATAAAAAAGCTAATGAAAAATTTTGCCAAAGTATTATTGATGAACTTCCGACAAAAAAACCATACGTATTTATTCAAGATTATCATTTTTCTATTTTGCCCAAGATGATAAAGGATAAAAGACCGGACACCACTATAGCTTTATTCTGGCACATTCCGTGGCCTAATCCGGAAATATTTTCAACTTGTCCGTACCATAAAGAGATCCTGGAAGGGATGCTGGGATGCGATCTGTTGGGATTCCACGTGCAGTACCATTGCAATAATTTTCTCGATACCGTTAATCGATTGCTCGAGTGCAGGGTTGATGCTGAAAAATTCAGTATTGTAAGATCCGGACGCGAAACAAAGGTGAAGGCGTTTCCAATAAGTGTTGATATCGTAGACCATGGTGATCAAAGTGTAATTATCGAAGAAAAAGGGAAGATATCCAGAGAGTTTGATCTGGCCGACAAAATTGTAGGCGTAGGCGTGGAGAGGATAGATTACACAAAAGGTATTGCCGAGAGGATGTATGCCATAGACAGGTTTCTGGAAAAGAACCCGCAATATAAGAACAAATTTGTATTTATCCAATTGGCCGCGCCAAGCAGAACGCATATAAAACGATACCACGACCTGATGGGAGAAATAGATGAAGTAATAGAAAAAATAAATTGGAAACATATGGATGGTAACTGGAAACCGATAATTTATCTGAAAAGGCATTTTTCACCCGAGGAAATAAAGCCATTCTTCAATATAGCGGATCTATGTATAGTGAGTTCATTACACGATGGAATGAACCTTGTTGCGAAAGAATATATTGCCGCTAAAACTGATTGTTGCGGCAGTCTTGTGCTGAGCCAGTTCACCGGAGCAGCGCGCGAACTTACCGATGCCATACTAATTAATCCATATGCGGTAGAAGAATTTGCAGATAGCATTAGGATGGCGGTAGAGATGCCCCTCGTGGAGAAAAAGAAACGAATGGAAAATATGAGGAAAATAGTTTTTGAAAACAATGTTTTTAATTGGGCTGGTAGTATTGTGACGGATCTCGCATCTTTGGGAAGGAGTTGAGAAAGGCATGAGATCCATTTGGAAGACACCAGAAAAAATAAAAGATATTCTCAATAGCAAGAATTGCTTATTTTGCTTTGATTTTGACGGCACACTTGCGCCCATTACGGGACATTATAACGATACGATAATACTTCATGAAAATAAGGACATTTTAACAAGGTTGTCGAAGTTTCCTGGAGCCACTGTTTCTATTGTCAGCGGACGTGAATTAAAAGATGTAAAAAAACGCATTGGGATAAAGAACATTTTTTATTTTGGCAATCATGGTATGGAGGTGGAAGGTCCAGGCTTGAGATATACAACATTTGTTCCTCCGGAGTTTAAAGAGCTTATTAAGATAATTGAACTGAAATTAAAACCGGAACTCGAAGAGCATGAAGGCGTATCTGTTGAAAACAAAAAATATACGCTTAGCATTCATTACCGCAAAGCAAAATATGGAGACACTAAGGTGATCAAGCGGCGAATATTTGACGTGATGGCCCCATTTATCGAGGATAGCAAAGTCAGTATTAATTATGGCAAAAAAGTTGTTGAGATCAAACCGCCCGTATGTTGGAACAAAGGCAAAGCGGTTTTTTGGTTGGTGGAATATTTGCACGGAAAAACACGAACGAGTGGCACATATCCGGTTTTTATTGGGGATGATATAACAGATGAGGATGCTTTCAGGCTGCTTAATAAAAAGGGGCTCTGTATTCGAGTCGGGTATAAGAAAAATTCTTTTGCGTCTTGTTATTTGAACGATGTAAAAGATGTCACACGATTCATTGATCATATCTTGATGCAAAGGAGGAGCGCATGAATTATGCTGCCATAGGCAATTGCTCAAGCGCGGCTTTGATCGGTCCAGATTGTTCAGTTGATTGGTTGTGTTTGCCATTTTTCGATTCACCATCTATTTTTTGTAGAATTTTGGACAAAAATATCGGAGGACATTTCCGAATATCTGCCGAAAATATTGTCAGCGTCAAACAGCGGTATTTACATCATACGGCTATTCTGAAAACGACATTTACCACGAAGGAAGGGATTTTTGAGGTCATGGATTATATGCCACGTTTTTTGGCGCATGACGGAGACGTGATATGTCCTTCCGAGATACATCGCAACATATACCTGGTTGAAGGTGTTCCCAGGATCGTTGTCGATTTTAATCCATGCCCAAATTATGGGTTGGCAAAAGGAAAATTTTCAATTATTCCTGGGGGCATGAAAATAAATTCGACAAAAGGTGAATATAATAGTTTTTACTTATACTCAAATCTGAGTTTTGACAAGATCCTTAAAAATGAGCCCATTGAACTACAGCAATCGTCTTATTTTCTGCTGTCATATCATGAGAAATTAGCACCGATAAATTCAGAAAAAATTTATTTGGAATATGAAAAAACGAAAAGCTATTGGATGGATTGGGCTTATCGCATTAAGACTCCCCGGAAATATGCGGAAACTGTAATTCGCTCGGTAATAACGCTAAAACTTTTAATGTTCCAGAGGACAGGAGCATTTGTCGCTGCTCCCACCACTTCTTTGCCGGAAGTTAAAGGCGGGCAAAGAAATTGGGATTATCGTTTCTGCTGGGTGCGCGACGCTAGTATGATCATCGATCTTTTTTCCAGGATCGGACATGTGATAGCCGCGGAAAATTTTATTAAATTCATATTGGGAAGGATGCTTCTTAAGAAAGAGAATATTGCTGTTATGTACGGAATTAACGGGGAAAAGAACATTTGTGAGACGACTCTGGATCATCTTGAAGGATATGATTTGTCGCGTCCGGTCAGAATAGGTAATGCCGCGTATACTCAAAAACAAAATGATGTTTATGGGGAACTGATAGAAGCTATATATTCATATTTTGTAATTAACGAAAAGAATCATAAAAGTTTTAATGAGGAGTTGTGGACCGTTGTTCGGTCTCTGGCGAATAAGGTTATCGAAATATGGAAAGAACCCGATTGTGGAATATGGGAAAGACGCGGGGATATGCAGCATTTTGTCCATTCAAAAATGATGAGCTGGGTGGCGTTGGATAGGGCGGCAAAAATAGCCCGTTTCATAGGTAAAGAAAAACAGGTTCCGGTATATCTCGCGGTTGCCGAAGAGATAAAGAGCGACATTTTAAAGAACGGATGGGACGAGGCACAGAATAGTTTTGTTATGGCATATGGGTCAAAAGAGTTTGATGCCTCAAATCTATTGATGTTCCATTATTCTTTTCTCGAACACTCAGATCCCCGGATGATAGGGACCGCAAAAGCGGCCAAAAAATATCTCATGAGAAATGATTTTGTGATGCGATATACGAGCGAAGATGAATTTGGCGTTCCCGAGAATGCTTTTATCGTCTGTACATTCTGGCTTATTAACGCGCTATATCTAATAGGTGAAAAACAAGAAGCGCGAAAAATGTTCGATCGGGTAATAAGCCATGCGAATGATTTTGGTCTTTTGTCAGAGGCTATTGAGCCGGAAACTGGTATCGCGCGGGGGAATTTCCCCCAAGGGTATTCTCATCTGGCGCTTGTTCAGACGGCATTGCTTTTAGAAACTGATTATGAATGGAGCGACAATTGAAGATTGCAAAAAAAGAAGGAGATGTATTTGAGGATCTGATGAGTGAAAAGAACGAAAAGGAGAAAAAATGGATTTGAGACGAGATGGTATTGTGATTGTTCTTTTGCTTGGATTCGTGGCATTTGTGGTTTATGTGATGGTCCAGTCCAGGATCGCCGAGAAAAAAGAAAAAGAAGAGGGAAAAACAATAAAAAAAGTATAAGGTGGTGGAAATATGTTTGAGAACATTAATAAGAGAATTAACAAAATGACGGTTGTTGATATCGGGTTAGTTAAATGGTCGGTATTTTTTGCGACCATTATTATCGTTAAACTTTTCCCGCAACTATTAGTGGTAAATTATGCTATTTTGGCGCTACTTATGGTAGCTTGTGCCGTAAAACCGCTTTATAAATTCTGGTTTGCAAGATAATCCGAATCCTGTGATGGAGTCGATATGGATGGGATAAAACAAAAAGCCTTGGTATGGATTTCAATTGCCGTGATCGTTGGGGCATTTCCTATGCTGGGAATCGGGGCGGAGGAGAGAATCTTCCTGTCTCAAGAAGAGTATGGATGGATCGGGGAAAAAATATTCGAAAATGAATGTGGCGGGAAAAATGAAAATCTTGTAGCTTGGAACGATGGAGAGGAATTTATGTCTTTGGGTATCGGGCATTTTATATGGTACCCGAAAGATTGGAATGGGCCATTTGATGAAAGTTTTCCTAAATATTTAGATTTTATTAAACGGGAGGATGTTGGTGTTCCTGATTGGTTAAATGGACAGGGGACGCCTTGTTGTCCATGGGCAAGACGTGAAGAATTTCTTAGAAATTTGAATGATCCCAAAATGAGTGATCTTAAAAAATTAATGATTGAGACCAAAGATCTACAGATACATTTTATAGTCGAACGGCTAAAAAGTGCATTGCCTAAAATGATAGAGACTGTACCTGATGAATCAAAATCTCATGTTGAGCAGCAGTTCTATCGAGTGGTATCTACTTCTGCGGGTGTGTATGCACTGATAGACTACGTGAATTTTTGTGGTGAGGGGACGCTGATAACCGAACGATATAAAGGACAAGGATGGGGTTTGCTTCAGGTTTTGGAAAGAATGAAGGGAATAGAAAATAGTATGACTCCGGCCGTAGAAGAGTTTGCCCAAGCAGCTGAAGAAATATTGACGGAACGTGTTAATAACTCTCCACCCGCAAGAAATGAGCAAAGATTCTTGCCCGGTTGGAAGACGCGGGTTAATACCTACGGTGAGACACAATAAGGAATAATATGGTTGAGATCGAAGCAACTGGATTACATCGCTATTTTTCAGGGGTATCTCCTCAAGTGGCGTTTATATGTGTTCTGCCGTTCATTTTGTTGCTTTTGAGTATTGCGATTCTTCCTCTTGCGTTGCCACATTTTTGGGAAAAGAACCGCAATAAGGCCATTCTGGCTTCTTTATTTGGACTTCCGGTGGCAGGGGTTTTTTTGTATTACGATTGTAATCTCCTGATCCGGACAATGCTTGAGTATGGCGCTTTTATAGGGCTTTTAGGATCCCTTTTTATTATATCCGGTGGTATTTATATCAGAGGTTCATTTAAAGGAACACCTTTGATAAACACTGTTTTTTTCGCGGTAGGTGCCGTTTTAGCCAATTTTATAGGCACCACGGGAGCGAGTATGCTTCTTATCAGGCCTTTAATTCGCGCTAATCAGCATCGGCACTATAAGGTTCATAC
>DAONGE010000026.1:0-38610 GCA_035403965.1 Candidatus Omnitrophota bacterium
TGTTATTTTTGATCTCCAGGCGTTTGATGCTTCGCTGAAGCGTAAAATATTTTTATCTTTTGCGGGTATTTTTCTTAAGTGCTCGAACATTCCGAACAGGCGGATTGCGGGAATGACATTGTTATGATAATGACGATTGAAGTAAGGACGGGGATGCCCGAGTCCCGGACGAAGGAGGATCGGCCTCGTCCGGAGGCCTCGGCACTCCCTCGGACATTTCGTCCTCGGTCGCAGAGCGCCCCGACCTTGCTTTGTGTTCGATATTCTAAAACTCTTGCTTCGTCGGCACTATGCATTGTGATAAAGAGACGTTTGTGTTCTTTCTACCGGGGACGCTTGAAATCCCCTGCGAGGATTTTTTTCGCTCAGCGTTCGGCCTCGCTCTCTCCGCCTTTGGCGGAGATCCGTGCCCGCTCGGCCTCTCGATGCCCCGTACGAAAGAACACAAACTTCTCTTTACAAATAGTGTTCTCTGCCGGCGCTACGCAGGAAGAACACTTTACTCGCGTATTTACCGCTGTTACAATAAGGATACATATGGATAAAAAAATGGAGAACATAAACTATCAGGATTGGTATGCGTCCGCATACGCCGAACTGACTGGTTTTGGTGTGTGGCTGAAAGGCGGGGAGATGAACGCCCTGCCGAAAGAAGAATACGCGAAAAGACCTTTTCGGATCCTTTTTACACGTCTTTCCACTTATGTGGATGTGGCTGATTCATTTACACATAGTTTTTTGTATCAGATAGCCGCGGGTCTCCCCGGTATTTATCCTGACATAGCGTATTTACCGCCTGAGGCGGATGCCCGGATATTCGACCGGGATAGCGTCCCATGGCTTTTGGGTACAACCACAAAAATCGGGCCGCGCGGTTTTGATGTTATAGGTTTTTCGAATTCTATCGTGCAGGAACTGATCAATATCCCGATACTGCTAAGAAAAAGCGGGATCCCGCTCGTGAAGACTGATAGGATAAAAGACGATAGCATCCCTATATTACTTTTGGGCGGGGCGAATGCCATACATGCCACAGCGCTTTGGGGAAAAGAACCCTTGGTTGACGGTATCTTTATAGGGGATGATCCACAATATATAGGAAAGCTTTTCGATATATCCGGCCGGATGAAAAAAGAAGGCGCCGGTAAACGCGATATCCTTGAGGCGTGGGAGGATGTTCCGGGATTTATCCAGCCTGATATTCCAAGAAAAACGAAAAAAGGTATCATGCCCGGGACGAAGGGCGCGGTGATCTTTGATAAAGGCATTATTCCGTACGGGGAGGAAAATATCGGGAGCTCTCATTTGATGATCAGCGACGGCTGCCGCGGTTTATGCAGCTTTTGCTCCGAGAACTGGAATAAAAAGCCGTACAGGGAATCCGGCCTCGGGACATTGCTTGATAAAGCGCTGGAATTAAAGTCCGAAATGGGGCTTGAGAAAATAAACTTATACAGTTTCAATTTCAATATGTATTCTCACTTTTATGAACTTGTGTGGAAGCTATTGCCGTGTTTTGACCAGATCGGCCTGAAAAGCCAGCGTTTCGATATGTTAGCGGTAGATCCCGAGATGATAAATTACGAGACGGCTTTCGGCAAAACCAGTTTTAGTTGCGGCCTTGAGGGTATATCGGGACGCGTCAGGCGATATCTCAACAAAAATCTTGATGATGATCTTCTCGCGAAAAGCTGTGACCTGGTTTTTCGGGCTCACGCGCGTGAGCTTAAGATGTTCCTGATCTGTACGGGATATGAAGAAGAGAGCGACATGGATGAATTCGGAGAGTTTTTGGGTGCGCTCAAGAAGATGCGGGAATATTCCGGCAATAGGACGCGTGTCATCTTTTCGATAACCCCGCTTGTCAGATTCCCGTGGACGCCGCTTGAATTCGATAAGGCGTTTGGCGCGGACGAATATGCTCAAATAATAAAAAAGATAAAACGCGCCGTTTCCGACTCCGGTTTTGAGGCACGGGAGGCCATGCCGGTGAAAGAATATATGGTTTCACAGGTTTTGGTGAGAGCGGACAACGAAAAGGTTAAAGACGCTATGATCACGGCCGCTCTTGAGTCGGATTTTGTGTATTATAGGAATATCTCCGACGAATTTTATGAAATATTTTTCAAAGTTCTCAAACAGGGCGGTATTAATACCAGCGATATGTTCCGCGCGATGTCTTTGGAAGAAGCTAATGTCAAACCCTGGGTCTTTTGCGAAACAGGCACGGATAGAAAAAAGTTGTGGGACATTTTCAGGAAGAACATTTCGTTCAATGAAGTGGGCGGGTCGCTTGCCGTACTATCGAAGGAACGCCCCGTGGCGATAGAGGAATTGAGAAAACGCGTCGCTTCCATAAGAAAGAACAGGGGCCGTTTCACTTTTCTTGTGTCGGTTTCAACAGAGAACCGGGCCCTTGTGAGGAAATATTTCGGAACGGTGCTTGCGCGAGCAATTATGCGATCCGAAGAGAGACTTATACCTTTATTCAGAACATATGTTTCATCATATTGGGCGGCGTGCGGAAAAGAACCCGTGTGGATAACTGGGGCTGATCTTATTACGTTGGAATGGGATACTAAGGCGAAGGATATGATTCCGGAATTGTGCGCTAAAAAAACGTTCATCGAAAAAGTTAATAAAGAACTCGGTAAATGGGGCGAATTAAAATGTCTCGCGCGGGATAAAGATCCTTACGTGTTCAAGATCATGTTTAACTCGCCGCTTGTTCTCAAATTACAGGAATATTTAAAACAGAACGGAATGAAATATACCTTATATAAACTTGGCGAGGGAAACTATTCGTATAAATTCACAAAAGAAACCGTCAAGAAAAAGATTATCGCCGAATTATACGCCGAGACCGTAACGCGGCAGGACGCCGGCGGGGCAGTTAAAGAACACTGCGTTACGGTGATCCCGTCGGAAAAATTTTGTGCCGATGATTTCACACAAGGTGCTTTTGTTTTTTCGGATAAAAACGACCGCGCGAAGGTAACGATTACGGCCGATCTGGTCATCTAACTCGAAAGAAAAGATAAAACCCCCAAAATAAAAACCAGCATATTATTTTTTTATTTTGACAAGTATTTGTACTTGTTATATACTTGTTACATACATATCGGAGGTGCAGAAAATGGATATGAAAATCAGAAATAACGAGAATATTTTCTGGTGGTATAAAAAGCAGGGGGGATCAATGGACTTTTTCAATGATGTCCGCAAAAAAGGTATCAATGAGAGAAAACTCGAGAATAAGGTTAGGAACGATGTGATGAGCAAGCAGGTGTACAAACACGAAGTGAATATCGTTTTTAACAAATTCTATCGGGATCAGGTCACCGAATTATATAATGAGGTAATGAAACGCAAATAAACGGCGTTCTATTTTGGGATATCGGATGCGGTTTTTTTATCGTGGTATTCCGTGATGGGTAGGGGGCATAAAAAAGCGTATCCCCGTTGTAATGGGGGGTACGCTTTTTTATTTAAAGCGAGAATATCTTGACAAAATATGCCAAATATGATAATTTTACAACCTCACATGACCTCAAGTTATGTACAAGGTTTTAATTTAAATACAGGGGATGATGTTTTATGGCAAATGCGACTAAAATTAAGAAAAAGGAAGAAGCTACCCACAAGTGGTATGTGGTTGACGTGAAAGACATGGTTGTAGGAAGGGCTTCCTGCCAGATAGCTAAATATCTGATGGGGAAGAACGATCCTTCGTATGTTCACCATGTTGATTCAGGAGCCGGTGTTATCGTGCTGAACTGCGATAAGATACGGATCACCGGGAACAAAGCTAATTCCAAAATGTATAAGTTTTATTCGGGATATCCGGATGGGTTGAAAGAGATCAACTTTAAGGATATGATGAAGAAAAACCCGAAATATATTATCGAGCACGCTGTTAAAGGCATGCTTCCGAAGACGAAGATGGCCGACAAGATAATGAAACGGCTCAAGCTATACGTGGCTGCGGAACATCCGCATGCGGCGCAGAAGCCGGAAGTGTTAAAGTTAAACGTGAGGTGAATAAATGTCAGAAGTTAAAGAGAGGAAACAGCTTATAGGCCGGCGTAAGGAATCCGTGGCGAGAGTGCGGTTGGTTCCGGGTTCGGGGAAAGTTATAGTGAACGGCAGGGCGTTCGAGGAATATTTCCCGAGAGAAACCCATCGAATAGATGTGGTCAGGCCTTTGGTTGCGTGCAATATGTTGAATAAATTCGATGTGCTCGCTAATCTTACCGGTGGCGGGGAGACGGGTCAGGCAGGGGCTTTGAGGATGGGTATAGCAAGGGCTCTTACCGTATTGGATCCGGCGACACGGGCGATATTGAAGAAAGAAGGATATCTTACGCGCGATCCGCGAGCCAAAGAGCGTAAGAAATACGGGCGCAAGCGTGCAAGAAGACGTTTTCAGTTCTCGAAACGTTAATAGTTTTAAAACATATACTTACGACAAAAAGACCTATTCTGATAATTTTATTGACAGGGTAGGTCTTTTATTTTATACTTGGATTTTCTACGTCTTATACATACTATTATTTTAGTGTTTCAAGAATAAAGTTTGTAACGGATACGGTGAAAAAATGATAAAAGCTGGAGTTGTGGGATTTACAGGATACACGGGGGCCGAGGTTGTGGCTTGCTTAGCGCGTCATCCGCAGGTTGAGATAACCTCTCTTGCCGGTCGAATGGATACGCCTGTAAAATATGCCGATCTTTTCCCGAAAATGGGAAAGGTTGTCACGCAGGTGTGTAGAAAGATAGATGTGGACGAGATAAGCGCGAGCTGTGACGTGGTGTTTTTGGCTCTTCCGCATACGGTATCGATGGATTATGTCCCGCTTTTTCTGGAACGTGGGAAAAAGGTGATTGATCTTTCTGCCGATTATCGTCTTTCCGCTGATGAATATCAGAAATGGTTCAAGACGGAACACAAAGATCAGAATAATCTTATGAAAGCCGTGTATGGACTTCCGGAACTTAACCGCCGCAGTATTCAGGGCGCTTCGCTTATCGCGAATCCGGGTTGTTACGTGACAAGCGTTCTTTTGGGAACTCTCCCGATAGCGAAGATGATAGCTAAGAATGGTATAACCCCGATAGTCGATTCAAAGAGCGGGGCCACGGGCGCCGGCAAAAAGGCCGAAACATCCCTTCTTTTCAGCGAAGTGGATGAGGATCTTAAATGTTATAAAGCCGATACCCATCAACATATCCCGGAGATGGAGAAAATACTTGGTCAGGCCGCTGGCCAGCGTGTTCAGGTCCATTTTGTGCCGCATCTTTTATCGATAAAACGCGGAATATTGTCCACGATATACATCAAGGACGCGGAGTTGCCCTCTGCGCAGGAGATACATGGCATGTATGAGAAATTTTACAAGGATGAGCCTTTTGTGCGAGTCCGTCAGATAGGGGACCTTCCGCGGATAGCGGATGTTGAGGGGACTAATTTTTGTGATATAGGCATTACGGTCTCGCGCGGACTTTTGATAATAGTTTCAGTTATTGATAATTTGTTGAAAGGCGCGTCGGGTCAGGCCGTTCAGAACATGAACATAATGTGCGGGTTCGACGAACGGGCGGGTTTGCTTTAATTGCAAGGAGCAGGAGATGAAAATTAAACTTCCAAAAGGTTTCAAGGCTAACGGAATGCATTGCGGTCTAAAGAAAAAACGCAAGGATCTCGCGCTTTTTTATTCCGTGAAACCGGCTAAATGCGCGGCGCTTTTTACGTCAAATCTTGTAAAGGCTGCGCCTGTTGTGTTTTGTCAGAAGCAACTTGCGAAGACTAATTGTATACGGGCGATCATTGCCAATAGCGGGAACGCGAATTGCATGACCGGCGAGCGCGGATTGAAAGACGCTAAGCGAATGGCGAAAGAAGTCGCGCGTGAGATGCATCTTTCAGAAAAGACCGTTCTGGTCTCGTCTACCGGTGTTATAGGGCGGCTTATGAATATGGATCCTGTCATAAAAGGGATACCGCATCTTGTGAAAGGTTTGTCCGAGGAAGGGATAATCGAAGCGGCCGAAGGGATAATGACGACGGACAGGTTTTATAAAATATCGTCGAGGACGCTTAACGTCAAAGGCAAAAAAGTGACTATCGTAGGGGTGGCGAAAGGCGCGGGTATGATAAACCCGAACATGGCCACGATGCTTGCGTATATCATGACGGACGTGAATATATCCGAGAAGGCGCTCAGGAAGGCGCTGACTGCTGTGAACGAAGATTCGTTCAACGCGATAACCGTGGACGGGGATATGAGCACTAACGATACCGTCGTGCTTCTGGCTAACGGTGCGGCTGATAACCGGATGGTAACCGAGAAGGGACATGATTTTGAGAATTTTGTGAAACAGCTCGGGCATGTAATGTCTGAGATCGCGGACATGATAGTACGAGACGGGGAAGGTGCTACGAAATTCGTCGAGGTGACGGTTAAGGGCGCCCGTTCTTTTAAGACGGCGAAAAAAGGCGCGAAGGCGATCGCGAACTCGGTGCTTATGAAATGCGCAGTTCACGGCGGCGATCCGAACTGGGGGCGTGTGGCTTCATCGATAGGCTCCAGCGGGATTAAGTTCGATCCGAATAAAATGGATGTTGTGCTTGACGGTGTGGTGTTCCTTAAAAATGGGCGGTTTGTCGATCCGTCGGCTGAAAAGAAAAAATATGTTTTCAAGGATAGTGACGTGAGTATAGAAGTGAATCTGCATCAGGGCGATAAAGACGCCTGCGTGCATAGCTGCGATATATCCAAAAAATATATAGCTATCAATTCCTACTATACCACATAGAGCTTTCCGGAAAATCCCAAGAGGTGAATAATGGAAGAAGCTATACGCAAAAGCGAAGTGCTTATTGAGGCTTTGCCGTACATAAGCAAGTTTTTCGAGAAGGTCGTTGTTATAAAATATGGCGGCAGCTCAATGGACGATAAAGAAGCGCAGAAGCGAGTCCTGCAGGATATAGTTTTTATGCGCTGCGCAGGGATGAAGCCTGTGCTTGTTCACGGTGGCGGGCCGGAAATAAGTAAACGCCTTGAGGAAGAAAAGATAGAGGTTAAATTCATCAACGGACTACGCGTGACTTGCGAGAGGTCGATGACGATAGTTGATGAGGTGCTTTGGGATATAAACAAACAGCTTGTCGCCGAGATAAAAGCACTTGGCGGGGAAGCGTTCGGTCTTAGCGGTAAAGAGAACAGTATGATACAGACGGTGCCGAAACAGTCGGAAGAGAATCTGGGATATGTGGGAAGTATAGACGCAATAGATACGACGATACTCCAAAGGTTGATAGATACAGATATTATCCCGGTTATTTGCCCGGTCGGGAAAGGCAAGGACAATAAACTTTATAACATTAACGGTGACGAAGCCGCGAGCAGTATCGCGATGGCGCTCAAGGCCGAGAAATTCGTTCTTATGACGAATGTGCGCGGCGTTCTGCGCGATAAAAAAGACCCGGCGTCGCTTTTGCATTCTTTGACCGCGGAGGCAGTGGAGATCCTGATAAAAAGAGGCTCGATCGAAGGCGGCATGTTACCCAAGGTCAACGCGTGCCTTAACGCGCTTAAAGGCGGGGTTCGCAAAGCGCATATCGTTGAGGCGAGTTTGCCGCACGCGCTTTTGCTTGAGTTTTTCACCGATAAAGGTATCGGTACGGAAATAGTGCAGTGAACAGAGGTAAGAAAAGATGAAAAAGAAAACGGATCTGAACGATGTGAAAAAAATGTACGATAAGTGCATAGCGCCGTCGTACGCGAGGAAAGACCTGTGTATTACGAAAGGTAAAGGTGCGGTCGTTAAAGATATAGACGGTAAAAAATATCTGGATTTTTTTCCGGGGTGGGCCGTAAGCGGCATAGGGCATACGCATCCGACCGTTGTGAAAATGGTCAACGCTCAGATGAAGAAGATATTGCACGTGTCGAATAATTTTTATAATGAATTACAGCCGCTTCTCGCGGAAAAAATAATAGAGAATTCTTTCTCCGGAACGATTTTTTTCGGGAATAGCGGGGCCGAGGCCAATGAGGCCGCGATAAAGATCGCGCGTAAATACGGCAGCGCGTCAGGGCGTTACGAGATCATCACGATGGAAAAGTCTTTTCACGGGCGCACTCTCGCGACACTTACGGCGACGGGGCAGGATAAAGTGAAGACGGGGTTTTCGCCTCTTCCGGAGGGTTTTAAATATGTGCCATTCAACGATATCAATGCTTTGAAAGCTGCGATATCGGATAAAACGATCGCGATCATGCTTGAACCGGTACAGGGTGAGGGCGGAATCAACGTTGCGGATAAGGCTTACATCGAGGAGATCTCGCGTGTTTGCAAAGAAAGGGATATGCTTCTTATATTCGACGAGGTCCAGACCGGGATGGGGCGTACGGGAAAAATGTTTGCGTTTCAGAATTACGGCATTACGCCGGATGTTATTACGTTAGCCAAGACGCTTGGCGGCGGTTTTCCGATAGGCGCCATGGTGTCGGGTGAAAGGCTTCGCGGTATTTTTTCGGCGGGATCGCATGGATCGACGTTCGGCGGAAGTCCCGTAGTGTGCGCCGCGGCTCTCGGGGTTTTTGAAGTTATAGAAAAAGAGAAGCTTCTTAAAAGCGCCGTTAAAATGGGCGCTTATCTTGTGAAGAAATTGTCTGACATAAAAAAGAAGCTACCGATAGTGAAAGAAATAAAGGGTATCGGTCTTATGATAGGTGTGGAGTTAGCGATGGACGATGCGGCCGTTGTGGCTGATAAATGTATGGCGGAAGGTTTGCTTATTAATTGCACACAGCATAACATAATACGTCTTTTGCCGCCTTTGAATATAAAAAAGGCCGAGGTCGACGCGGCAATGAAAATATTCGCGAAAGTGTTGGAGGAGGTATCATGAAAAAAGATCTTGTGAGCATAGGGGATCTGACGACGCAGGAGATATTCGAACTTCTTGATCTAACGAAGAAGCTTAAGAAAAAACCGCTCTCTCACAGACAGGCGCTGGCATATAAGACTTTGGCGCTTATTTTTCAGAAGCCTTCTAACAGAACACGGATATCGTTTGAGGTCGCTATGACACACCTTGGAGGATATACGTTATATCTGAGCCCGTCCGAGATAAGCATGGGGGTCAGGGAACCCGTGAAAGACGTGGCACAGGTGATATCGCGGTACGTTAACTGCATTGTGGCGAGGGTCTTTTCGCATAATGACGTGCTTGAGCTGGCGTACCATTCCGGCGTGCCGGTCATTAACGGGCTTTCCGATCTTTCGCATCCGTGCCAGGCGCTTAGCGATATTTTTACGATACAGGAAAAGTTCGGGGGCCTTAAGGGCGTGAAACTCGCGTATATAGGTGACGGGAATAATGTTCTTAACTCATTGATAATGGCTGCGGCAAAGACCGGCATTGATCTAAGCATTTCTGGCCCGCGTGGATACGAACCGCAGAAGGATATTTTTGAAAAAGGGCAGCTTGTCGCTAAAACGAACGGTTGCGAGATAACATTCGATAAAGATCCGCATAGAGCGGTGAAGGATTGTGATGTCATCTATACCGATGTCTGGACCAGTATGGGACAGGAAGAGGAAAAAGAAAAAAGGCTTAAGGATTTTAAGAATTATCAGGTGAATGAGGAACTTGTTAAAAGCACCGGGAAGGACACATATATCATGCATTGTCTGCCGGCGCATCGCGGCGAGGAGATAACGGACGTTATCGATGGCAAGAATTCCATCGTTTACGATCAGGCGGAGAACAGGATGCATATGGAAAAAGCTGTTTTACTAAAATTAATGTCGGGGAGAGTGTAAGAAAATGTCTAAGAAAAAAGCGGTTCTGGCTTATTCGGGCGGTTTGGATACTTCGGTTATCATCAAGTGGTTGATGGACAGGGGATATGAGGTCGTGTGTTACATGGCGGACGTAGGTCAGGGTAAGGACGCCACTAACGCGAAAAAACGCGCGCTTAAAATAGGGGCGGTAAAATGTATAGTGGCCGATCTCAGGGAAGAATTCGTCACGGATTATGTTTTCAGAGCGCTTAAGTCCGGTGCGTTATATCAGGGTAAGTATAATCTA
Source organism: Candidatus Omnitrophota bacterium (assembly GCA_035403965.1). Classification (GTDB taxonomy): domain Bacteria; phylum Omnitrophota; class Gorgyraeia; order Tantalellales; family Tantalellaceae; genus DAONGE01. The sequence continues at coordinate 10,103 of DAONGE010000026.1, forward strand.
GCTACGGCGCTTTCACGCCCGTTGATAGCCGACGGTATGGTGGATGTGGCCAAGGCCGAAAAAGCCGATTGCGTTGCGCACGGATGCACGGGTAAAGGTAATGATCAGGTCCGTTTTGAGGTGACTTTCAAATTGAAAGCTCCAGAGCTCAAGATCTTCGCGCCTGTCCGTGAATGGGAACTTAAGACGCGTGAGGAAGAGATCGATTATGCGAAAAAACACAATATACCGATAGAGCAGACTAAGAAAAAAGTCTACAGTATCGATAATAATCTGTGGGGCATAAGCGTCGAGGGTGGGGCTCTTGAGGATCCGTGGAATGAACCGCAGGATAATACTTTTGTGACTATATCGAAGGTGGAAGACGCGCCATCGAAACCGGAATATGTGACCGTGAGCTTCAAAAAAGGTATTCCCTGTGCGATAAACGGGAAAACATATGCGCCGATAGCCCTTATCGAAAAACTGAATGTGATGGGAGCGAAACATGGTATTGGCAGGGTCGATATGGTGGAAGACAGGCTTGTAGGGATAAAATCCCGTGAAGTATACGAGGCTCCGGCTTCCGAGATACTTTACTGCGGACACACCGCGCTCGAGGAACTCGTGCTGGACAGGGAGACGCGTCGTTATAAAAGAGGCGTTGCCGATAAATATTCCGAACTTGTGTATTACGGGCTTTGGTTCACGCCGCTAAAAGACGCGTTGGACGCTTTTATAGACAAAACCCAGCAGAATGTGACGGGGGATGTTAAATTGAAACTATATAAAGGGAAAGTTACGATCGCGGGCAGGAAAAGTCCGTATTCACGATACAAACTTAAACTTGCGACTTACGGCGAAGGCGATGTGTTCGATCAGAGCCTTTCGAAAGGTTTTATAGATCTTTGGGCGATGCCGTATAAAAAATAGAGTTATGTCATTCCCGCACGCATTTCGTGCCCGCCGTAGCTATGTGGGCATTTATAAAGAAAGCGAAGGCGGAAGCGGGAATCTATGATATGAAAATGAGATGATTTAAAGGCATGGATGCCCGATAAAAGCATTCGGGCGTGACAGGGTTGATGTCATTGCGAGGAGCAATGGTCAAAGGTTGGCGACGAAGCAATCTTTGGGTAGCGAATAGAGCATTACGCATAGATTGCTTCGCTTCGCTCGCAATGACTGTAGAAATTCGAAATTCGAGAATAGATGATCATGTAGGGGCGGACCCATGTGTCCGCCCAAAACGGATAGAAATTCGAGATTCGAAATTCGATGATAAAGGAGAAATAACATGGCGGAAAAATTATGGGGAGGAAGGTTCGGGGCCAAAGACATGGATCCCGAAGTTATGAAGTTCACTTCGAGCCTTTCCGTCGATAATATTCTTGATAAATACGATTGTCTCGCGAGCAAGGTGCATGTGGAGATGTTGGAGAAGTGCGGGTTTCTTTCGAAGGATGAGAAGAAAGAACTTATTTCCGCGCTGGACGAGTTCGCGCAAAAAAAACGCGACGGCGCGATAAAGCTCGGGGAGTATGAGGATATCCATTCCGCCGTGCAGTCGTATGTGGAAAAGAAATGTCCGGATGCGGGTAAAAAACTGCATACGGCGAGGTCGCGTAACGAGCAGGTGGTCAATGACGTTCGCCTTTATTGCAGGGAGATGTGTTCGCACGTGACTATGCTTATAAAAGCGCTTCAGAAAAGCATAGTGGAACTCGCGGACAAAAATATAGACGTTATCGTGCCGGGATATACACATCTTAATCACGCGCAGCCGGTATTGTTCTCTCATCTTCTTATGGCATATGTCGAGATGCTGGGGCGTGATGTCTCGCGTATCAATGACGCCGCTGAGCGGGCCGACATGTCCGTTATGGGGTCCGGCGCTATCGGCGGTTCGTCGCTGGATCTTGACCGTAAATTCGTGGCCGAGAGGTCGGGCTTCGCGTCGATATCGGCTAATAGCATAGATGCCGTAAGTGATCGCGACTTCATGATAGAGATATTATCTGCGATTTGCATGATCGCCGTTCATCTTTCGCGTATAGCGGAGGATCTTATACTGTACAGTACGAAGGAATTCGATTTTATAGAGATAGGTGAGGCGTATTGTACGGGTAGTTCGCTGATGCCGCAGAAAAAGAATCCGGATGTGCTTGAACTGATCCGCGGGAAATCTGCGGGTGTCATAGGTGCGCTTAACTCTCTTTTTGTTCTGGTAAAAGGGCTCCCGCACGCGTATAACCGTGATCTTCAGGAAGATAAAAAATTCCTGTTCGAGTCAGCCGAGGTTGTGGCCGCCGAACTGGCGCTTATGGAGGGGTTAATGGGAAGCCTGAAAGTGAACGCGGATAAAGCGTCGGAACAGTTGAACGACGAATTTATCTATTCGACGGATCTGGCGGAATACCTTGTAGCAAAAGGGGTGGCGTTCAAGGACGCGCACCGCATTATAGGGAATATCGTCAGGCATTGCTGTGAGAAGAACATAAATATATCGGATCTTTCCCTGCCGGAACTTAAAAAATTCTCGGCCGAGTTGGATGAGGATGTGTACGGGCTGTTGAACCCGGAAACATCGGTGAAAAGGAAAAAAACGTACGGGAGCACTAATCCCGGGTCGGTGAAAAAAGAAATATCGTCGTGGCGTAAAAAACTTGGAAGGTGATGGAAATGCATGAATTTGAGTACAGGGACAGTATGTTGTATTGCGAAGGGATATCGATAACCGATATAGCGAAGCAGTACCCGACGCCGTTTTATCTTTACAGTTACAAGACGTTGATGGACCATTATCGTAAGATAAAAGAGGCGTTCAAGGAGCTTGATCCGCTTATATGTTTTTCGATGAAATCGAATTCCAACCTGAACATATGCCGTGCGCTTGTGAACGAAGGCGCTGGGCTTGATATCGTTTCGGGAGGGGAACTGTTCAAGGCGGGTAAGGTCGGATGCCCCGCGAACAAGATAGTTTACGCGAGTGTTGGAAAGACCGAACGTGAGATAGAGGCTGCTATAAAAAAGAATATCTTGTTCTTTAACGTGGAATCCATACCCGAACTCATAATGATAGATACGGTGGCGAAACGGCTTAAGAAAAAGCCGCGTGTGGCGCTTCGTCTTAATCCGGACGTTAAAGCCGATACGCACGATTATATAACTACCGGAACGAAAGAAAAAAAATTCGGTATAGATTTTCAGACCGCGGAGAACATCTTTGATAACGCGAATAAATATTCCAACGTTCTTCTGAAGGGCGTGCACGTGCATATCGGGTCTCAGATAACCGATACCGAGCCTTTCAAAAAAGCGATAACGAAGGTCCTGGAGTTCATCGACAAAAGTAAGATAAATATCGAATACCTGAATATCGGCGGCGGGTTCGGGATAATCTACAAGGAAGAAAAAGCGCGGACGGCCATGGATTTTGCGGCGCAGATAATACCGCTATTGAAGGATAAGCCGTACAAGCTTATCCTTGAGCCGGGAAGATTTATTGTTGGGAACAGCGGGGCTTTGATAACGAAGGTTCTTTATGTGAAAACGACGTCGAGCGGAAAGAATTTCGCGATAATAGACGCCGGTATGAACGATCTGATAAGGCCGAGTTTGTATGAGGCGTATCATGAGATACTTCCGGTAGTTCAGCTGAAGGCTGAGGTAAAAAAATATGACGTGGTCGGCCCGATATGCGAGAGCGGCGATTATCTCGCGCTTGACAGGGAATTCCCGGAGATAATACCGGATCAGTATCTCGCGGTTATGAGCGCCGGCGCTTACGGATACGCGATGGCGTCCAATTACAATTCAAGGCCTCGTCCGGCCGAGCTTATGGTGATGAACGGGGAAGTGAAAATTATCCGCAGGGCGGAGATGTACAATGACCTTATCCGCTGCGATAAAATGATAAAGGAACTAAAATGAAAGAAAAGTACGGCATAAATTTCACGAAGGCCGTCGGATCCGGGAATGATTTTATCATTCTCGACAATAAGAACGGTGCGTTGGACAGGAAAAAACTGAATTATAAAAAGATCGCCATGGATCTTTGCCGTCAGCATCTCGCGATTGGAGCGGACGGGATACTTGTTCTTGAAAAGTCAAAAAAGGCTGATTTCAGGATGAGGATAATAAATCCGGATGGGTCTGAGGTCACGATGTGCGGTAACGGCGCGAGATGCAGCGCGCTTTACGCCTCGAAAAAAGGATGGGGTAATAAGCTTTCCTTCGAGACAGGCGCAGGCGTTATTTCGGCCGAAGTCAAAGGCGACAGCGTGAAATTGAAGATGAGCGATCCGAAGGATATAAAACTCGGGTTGGATCTGTGCGTGGGGGACGAACGTCTTGAGGCACATTTTATAAACACCGGTGTGCCGCATGTCGTGTGCTTTGTGAAAAAACTTGAAGGTTATCCGGTAAAGGAAACAGGATGTACGATACGTTATCACGAACTATTTTCGCCGAAAGGTACTAATGCGAATTTTGTCGGCGGGGTAGCGGATAAGAACATAGCGGTACGCACTTATGAACGTGGTGTCGAGGATGAGACGCTCGCGTGCGGCACCGGGTCGGTAGCTTCGGCTGTGATCGCGGGACTGTTGAATAAAGTGAAGTCGCCGGTGACGGTACTTACAAAAAGCGGCGAAAAAGTGAAAGTGTATTTTAAGATATCCGGTGAAAAAGTCACGGAAGTTTATTTGGAGGGGAAGGCCAACTTAATATTCGAAGGGAGAGTGTAGGCCATGTTTAAAGGAGCATATGTAGCGCTTGCTACGCCGTTCAAGGACGGAAAGATCGACGAAAAAGCATACAGGAAATTGATAGAGTTTCAGATAGACAACGGTATAGACGGTATTGTGCCGTGCGGGTGTACCGGTGAGGCCGCGACGCTTAGCATGGAAGAACATAAAAAACTGATAAAGATCGCGGTCGAGACCGTGCATAAAAGGATACCGGTTATAGCCGGTACAGGGTCAAATTGCACGCGCGAAGCGGTAGAACTGACTATGACGGCGAAAAAGGCCGGATGCGACGGGGCTCTTATCATAACTCCGTATTACAATAAGCCTACGCCGGAAGGTCAGTACAGACATTATTCTGAGATAGCGAAGAATGTCGATATACCGATAATGCTTTATAATGTTCCGTCAAGGACAGGGATATCGCTTTCGCCCGCTACAGTTGCGAGACTTTCGAAAATAGAGAATATCGTGGCGATAAAAGAAGCCGCCGGCAGTGTGCAGCAGGTGATGGATATCATCGCTCTTTGCGACATAACCGTTCTTAGCGGCGATGACGGTTTGACTCTGCCGTTCATGTCGCTCGGTGCTAAAGGCGTGGTCAGCGTTGTAGCGAATATAATCCCGCGCCAGATACATGAGCTGGTGCAGAATTATCTGGACGGGAATTTGGAGAAGAGCCGGTCGATACATTATGACATCGTCGAGCTTTGCAGAACTATGTTCGTTGAGACCAACCCGATACCGGTCAAAACGGCTATGTCCATGATGGGCCTTTTGAATGAAGAGTTTCGTCTGCCGCTTTGTGAGATATCGGATGAGCATAGGGCAAAAGTGAAACAGACGATAAAAAAATACAAATTGATATAACGGGGTTATTATGGTGAAAATAGGGATATATGGCGCGTGCGGGAAAATGGGGATACGGATCGCGACGCTTGCGCTTAAAGATAAAAAGATGAAGATTGTATCCGCCATTGAGCGGCCGGACCATCCGATGATCGGTAAGGATCTCGGAGATGTCTTGGGATGCGAAAAGCTTGGGGTTATTGTCGGTACGGATCCGTTCGAGACCGCGAAAAAGATCGATTGTATGATCGATTTTACCTTGCCGGTACCGACGATGGAGCATTTATCAGAATGTGTCAGGAACAAGACAAGAATGGTCATCGGTACGACCGGGTGTTCGCCTGTCGAGGAAAAGAAAATAAAAGCGGCCGCTAAAAAAATAGCGATTGTTTTTTCGCCGAATATGTCGGTCGGAGTGAACCTGGTTTTTGATTTTGTCGCTAAAGCCGCGAAGATCTTAAGTCCTGAGTTTTCGATGAGGATAGACGAGACGCATCATGTTCATAAAAAGGATTCGCCGAGCGGCACCGCGAAGATGATAGCGAGAGTGATGAAAGAAGCTTCCGGCAAGGACGTGCCGATAGAGGCGTTTAGGGAAGGCGAAGTGGTGGGTAATCACGGCATAATTTATGAAAGCCCGTTCGAGACCATCGAGATAAGACATGACGCCAAAACCCGTGACATTTTTGTGGTAGGGGCGCTGAAAGCCGCAAAATTCATATCGGCCAGAAAAAAAGGGATTTTCAATATGGCCGATGTGCTTGACTTGAAATGATGTTTTTGTATTTGGCGTTGCCGTGCGAAACGGATAGAGATTCGAGATTCGAAATTCGATGATAAATTTGAGAGAGGAAAGAAAATGAAAGTCGATTACGCAGACAGATTGAAAAAATTGCCGCCGTACCTTTTTGAGGAAATAGATAAAGCTAAACAGAAAGCTGTATCCGAAGGAAAACCGGTCATAGATCTCGGTGTCGGCGATCCCGACAGGCCTACGCCAGATTTTATAATCAAAGAGTTGCAGAAGGCTGTTCTCGATCCGGAAACGCATAAATACGCGCTTAACAAAGGTCTGCGCGTGCTCCGCGAGGAAATGGCGAATTGGTATAAAGAGCGTTTCGGGGTAAAACTTGATCCGGATACGGAAGTGCTCCCGCTTCTCGGGTCGAAGGAAGGAATAGCCCATGTGCCGCTCGCTTTTATAAATCCGGGCGACACGGTGCTTATTCCGGACCCGGGATATCCTCCGTATAACTCAGGCTCGGTGTTTGCCGGGGCCGAAGTGTGCAGGATGGGGCTACTTGAGAAGAACGGTTTTTTACCCGAGCTCGACGCGATAGATAAAAAGGTTGCGGAGCGTTGCAAGCTTATGCACATAAATTATCCGAATAATCCGACTGGCGCGGTGTGCGATAAAAAATTCTATGAGAAAGTCGTGGCGTTCGCTTCTAAGAACAATATAATCGTTTGTTCCGACGCGGCTTATACGGAAATGAGTTACGACGGACTTGAACTGCCGAGTTTTCTTGAAGTGAAGGGCGCGCGAGAGGTCGGGATAGAGTTTCATTCGCTTTCAAAAAGTTTCAACATGACGGGCTGGCGTGTCGGCATGGCGGTAGGTAACAAGGATATACTCGCGGGGCTCGCGAAAGTAAAAGGGAATATAGACTCCGGGATATTTACCGCGATACAGTGGGCTTCGATAGCGGCTCTCAAAAAATGGAAAGATGTAAAGGCCGAGTCTAACAAAGTATATACCGAAAGAAGGGATGTTCTTGTGAACGGTCTGAATAAGGCCGGATGGAAGGTAAAGGCCCCGAAAGCGACGTTTTATATATGGGCTCCGGTCTTTGGAAAATATAATTCCACGGAACTTACTAAGGCCATGCTTGAAAAAGCGAATATCGTCGTTACGCCGGGTAACGGGTTCGGCGAATACGGCGAGGGATATATCAGAATGACGCTTACAGTCAATACCGACAAGCTCGAAGAAGTGGTGGCACGTGTTAAAAAAGCGTTCTTTTCATGAAATCCGGAAGATGACGAATGGCGATAGTTTATCTGGGCATTGGATCGAACATAGGTGACAGAGAGAGGAATTGCAGGAAGGCGATACGAGAGATCTCTTCTCTTGATAAGACCAGCGTTCTGAAAGTATCGTCTTTTTACGAAACCGAACCGGTAGGCGGTCCTCCGCAGGATAGATATATAAACTGCGCGGTGAAAATAAAGACCGGTCACTCTCCGGAAAAGTGCCTTGAGGTCTTTAAGGGCATCGAGCGGATGATGGGTAGGGAAAAGGCCCCGAGAAATTGTCCGCGCGTTATTGATATCGATATTTTGATGTACGATGATCTTGTCCTTCGGGGGGAAAACATAACTATCCCTCATGAACGGATGCATAAAAGAGAATTTGTTCTGAAGGGAATGAACGAGATCGTTCCCCGCTTGGTTCATCCTGTTCTAAAAAAACGCGTTAGAGAACTTTATTCAGCTTTATTATCGAGCGGTGAAAAGAAAAAGATGAAAATAATAAGAAACGTCAACGAAATGAAAGCGTATTCCAGAGCGGTTCACAAAAAGGGAGGAACGATAGGTTTTGTTCCGACCATGGGATATCTTCATGAAGGGCATATGAGCCTTGTCCGCGCGGCGAGGAAAGATTGTGATAGAACGGTTGTAAGTATTTTTGTCAACCCTACGCAATTCGGGCCTAAAGAAGATCTTAAAAAATATCCCCGTGATATGGACCGTGACGTTAAGATGCTTACGAAAGAGAAGGCGGATGTGGTTTTCGTTCCGGAGACGGACGAGATCTATCCCGAAAACTTCGCGACTTACGTGGAAGTGTCGGGCCCTATTGTTTCGGGTATGTGCGGCGCGTCGAGGCCCGGCCATTTTAAAGGCGTAGCGACCGTTGTTACAAAACTTTTTAACATCGTGTGCCCCGATATAAGTTATTTTGGCCAAAAAGACGCGCAACAGGCCGCGGTGATAAAAAGGATGGTAAGGGATCTTGACCTGGAAACCCGGGTTAAAGTCATGCCGATAGTCCGTGAAACTGACGGGTTGGCGATGAGCTCGCGCAATAAATATCTTTCGCCGGAGGAAAGGGCCCGGGCCGTGAATATCCATAGAGCTCTCAACAACGCGAAAGATATGATAAAACGGGGAGAAAGGTCCGCGAAAAAAATAAAAAATAATATCAATTCGATACTAAAAAAGAATAAGATAAAGACTGATTACATTGAATTGGCGGATAGAGATAGCATGAGCCCCTTGGATGTTCTGGAAAAAGGGAAGACTATTATCGCCGTGGCCGCGTATGTGGGCAAGACAAGACTGATCGATAATGTTATCGTGTGATGATATCGAAAAGAGGGGAAGATGAAGATAGTGGATTTTGATCAACAGTACAAAGAACAGCTGAAGAAAAAGATCATGGATCTTAAGAAGGAAAGGGACGCGTGCATTATCGCGCATAACTATCAGCGTGACGAGATACAGGATATCGCCGATATTACCGGGGACTCGTACGCGCTCGCGGCGGCTGTTACGAAAGTGAAGAATAAGGTCATAGTTTTCTGCGGGGTTTCATTTATGGCGGAAAGCGCGTCGATCTTGAACCCGAATAAAACGATATTGCTTCCGGTCAGGGAAGCCGGATGCCCATTGGCCGAGATGATAACCGTGGAGAAATTGCGTAAGAAAAAAGCTGAATATCCTGAAGCCGCCGTTGTCTGTTACGTGAATTCGTCCGCGGCTATAAAAGCGGAAAGCGATATTTGCTGTACTTCGGCCAACGCCGTAGAGGTTGTCCGATCCATGAAAGAAGACAAGATCATTTTTGTGCCGGATAAAAATCTGGGGCGATATGTTAGGGAACAGGTGCCAGAAAAAGATATTATCCTCTGGGATGGTTATTGTGTGGTTCATATGAGACTTACGCAGGAAGAGGTTCTACAGGCGAAAAAGCTTCATCCGGAAGCTGAATTCATCGCTCATCCGGAATGCAGAAGGGAAGTGCTGGAACAGGCGGATTATATCGGGAGTACGGCTGGTATGATAAAATATGTTAAGGAATGTCCGCGCGAAGAATACATAGTCGGTACGGAAGTAGGGATAATTTATAAACTGCATCAGGATAATCCCGGTAAAAAATTCTATGTACCCGCTGAACATTTTATATGTGCCAACATGAAACTTACAACACTAGGCTGGGTAGCGAGAGCGCTTGAAAAAATGGAATACGAAATAAAGGTTCCGGAAGAGATCGCCGTGAAGGCGCGTAAAACACTGGAGCGTATGTTAGATGTGACACAGCGTAAGAAAAATTAACGGGGATCAGTGTATGGCGAAAAAGACGGCTGTGATTATAGGATGTGGAGCCATAGGCAAGGTGCTCGCGAAAGCCCTGGTTGCGGATCTGTCAGGGGAAGTCGGGGAAATATATGTTTATGACGCCGATCAAAAAAAGATGGACGAGATCCGAAGATCTTTTTCGAAAATAAAAGCGGCGAAAGATATGAAGGACGCCGTAAAGGTCGCCGATATCGTTCTTGAAGCGGCCTCACCTAAGGTGTCGGGCGAGCTTCTGGATATGGCTGTTAACGCCGGAAAAGATGTCTTGATCATGAGCGTAGGCGGGCTTTTGGACAAGGACCGGGTTTTTGAAAAAGCGCGTAAGAAAAAGGTAAGGATACTCGTTCCGTCAGGAGCTATATCCGGAATAGACGCGCTGAAGGCCGCTAAAATAGGCGGTTTGGATAGTGTTATGATCACCACTCGCAAACCCCCTCTTTCAATTAAGGACGCGCCATACGTTAAAGAGAATAATATAGATGTAGTGAATATAAAAGGCGAGAAGGTTGTTTTTGACGGTAACGCGCTTCAGGCAGTCAAAGGTTTTCCACAGAACATCAACGTGTCGGCCGTGCTTTCTTTGGCCGGTATCGGTCCTGAAAAAACAAAAGTTCGTATCATTGTCTCTCCGGAATATACAAAAAATACACATGAGATCGAAATATTAGGGAAGTCCGGGAGGATAAAAACGGTTACTGAGAATGTGCCTTCTCCTGAAAATCCAAAAACCAGTTATCTTGCCGCTCTTTCGGCGGTAAGCCTATTAAAGGATTATTTTGACACGGTCCGCATAGGGTCATAGCCCTTGACAAAAATACCCCCCTTTAGTAATATACGTTAAATCCACTTGAGACTGATAAGTTTTTATTCTTCTTTGCGAAAACCCCGGATTTTTTGCGCGTGGGTTAGACTGTGGTGGTTAAGAAAACAAAAGTTTTTCAATTCAAGCGTCTTTTTAGCATTTTAAAATAGAATACACTATACCATGACACAATCAGGCTGTGATTTTGTACATCTTCATGTTCACACGCAATATAGTCTTCTTGACGGGGCATGTCGTCTTGATGAACTGCTGGACAGAACCAAACAATTTAATATGACGTCGTGCGCTATCACCGACCATGGTAATATGTTCGGCGCGGTGGAGTTTTATGAGAAAGCGCTTGATCGCGGTATAAAACCAATCATGGGGGCAGAGATATATCTTGCGCCCGAAAGCCGGTTCGATAAAACAAGCCACGGGGTAAAAGGTGCCGGGTTCCATCTTGTTCTTCTTGCCCAGGATGCGGTTGGGTACAACAATCTTATCAATATAGTGTCTATAGGTTTTCTTGAGGGTTTTTATTACAAACCGCGTGCCGATAAAGAAGTGCTTGCAAAATATAGCAAGGGCTTGTTCGCGCTATCAGCGTGTCTGAAGGGCGAGGTTTCGCACTATCTTTTGACCGATCAGTATAAAACCGCCAAAAAAGCCGCTCTGGAGTATGCGGATATATTTGGAAAAGGTAATTTTTATCTTGAGGTCCAGGATAATAATCTTGATGAACAGAGTAAGCTCAATAAAGAACTTGTGAAGCTTGCAAAAGAAACCTCGATACCTCTTGTGGCTACGAACGACGTTCATTATTTGGAACAATCAGATGCGAGGGCGCATGATGCCCTGATCTGTATACAGACACAGAGTACGTTGAACCAGACAGATCGCATGAAGTTCCAAACGGATCAGTTGTTCTATAAATCCCAGGAGGAGATGAAACGTGCGTTCTCAGAGATTCCCGAGGCTATAAAAAATACGGTCGATATTGCCGCTAAATGTGACGTTAAATTCGATTTTAAAAAACTCCACCTGCCATCGTTCACGGCGCCAGATAATAGGAATAACGATGAATATCTTTATCAGCTAATAAGTGACGGTGTAAAAAAAAGATACCCTGTCATGACTGAGGAAATAGAAAAACGTGTCGCCCATGAGTTCGATATAATAAAACGACAGGGATATGTTAGCTATTTTCTTATAGTCTGGGATTTTATCAATAAAGCGAAACAGATGAATATCCCGGTGGGGCCGGGCAGGGGATCGGCCGCGGGCAGCCTTGTTTCCTACGCGGTGGGTATAACGGATATAGATCCGCTTAAATACGGACTGATCTTTGAAAGGTTCCTTAACCCGTCCAGGGTGAGCATGCCCGATATTGATATAGATTTTTGTTTCGAGCGCCGCAGCGAGATAATCGATTATGTTATTAGTAAATACTCCAAAGAGAACGTCGCGCAGATAATCACGTTTGGTACGATGATGGCCAAGGGTGTTATAAGGGACGTCGGGCGCGTTATGGGCCTAGCGTACGAGGAAGTGGATAAGATCGCGAAACTTGTTCCGACCGATCTAGGAATAACGCTCGATGAAGCTCTTGAGAAAGAACCTGAATTAAAAAAGATCTACGATACGGACCCGGTCATAAAGGAATTGATAGATGTCTCAAAACGTTTAGAGGGGCTTAACCGCCATGCGTCCACGCACGCGGCCGGTATTGTTATATCGGATAAACCCCTTCATGAAAGGATACCGCTTTACAAAACGGCCGATGGACAGATCTCTACGGGTTTTACGATGAGTTCGCTGGAAAAGATCGGAATGCTGAAGATGGATTTTCTCGGGCTCAAGACCCTTACAGTTATAGATCAGGCCGTGAAAATAGTGAAGCGTACGAGATCGGTTGATCTGGATTTCAGTAAGATCCCGCTTGATGATGAAAAGACTTTCGGGCTTTTCTGGAAGGGTGAGACGACCGGGGTGTTCCAGCTTGAATCCAGCGGGATGAAGGATCTGTTAAGGAAGATACATCCGGATTCTTTTGAGGATCTGATATCTATACTTGCTTTATACAGGCCGGGTCCTCTGGGAAGCGGGATGGTCGAGGAATTCATTAAAAGAAAAAGCGGAGAGCTTGTATTCACATACGAACATCCCGCGCTTGAACCTATCCTGAAAGAAACTTATGGTGTTATCATTTATCAGGAGCAGGTAATGAAGATAGTTTCGGCGCTTGCCGGCTTCAGTATGGCCGAAGCCGATAACGTCAGAAAGGTCATGTCGAAAAAGAAACCGGAGGCGATGGCCAAGATAAAAACGCAGTTCATGGAAGGGTCCGCGAAAAATAATGTCGACCCCGCCGTGGCCGCCAAGATATTCGACCAGATAGAGTATTTCGCCGGGTATGGTTTCAATAAATCTCACAGTACGGCGTACGCGGTGGTAAGCTACAGGACGGCGTACCTTAAGGCCAACTATCCCATCGAGTTCATGACGGCGCTTCTCGCGAGTGAAAAAAATAATACCGATAAGGTATCGGAATACATCGGAGAGTCGATACGCATGGGGATCGAGATCCTGCCGCCGGACATAAACGAGAGCTTCAAGGATTTTACGGTCGTTGGCACCGGTATAAGGTTCGGGCTTGTCGCCGTCAAGAATGTCGGCGAAGGCGCGGTGGAGTCTATAATTGACGCGCGAAAAAAATCAGGGAAATTCACGTCGATATACGATTTCGCCGAGAAAGTGGATACACGCACCGTGAATAAAAAGGTCATAGAAAGTCTAATAAAATGCGGGGCGTTCGATTTGACTAAGATATTCCGATCTCAGGGCATGGCCGTTCTTGATAAGGTTCTGGAGCTTGCCCAGAAAGTGCAGAAGGACCGGTTCAAGGGACAGTTGTCATTTTTCGACGAAGGGCAAGCTATAGAGAATTTTAAGGGAAGTTTTCACGATATCCCTGAGATCCCGGAGTGGAACGAGAGCGAACTTCTTGCCAGCGAAAAAGAGATGCTGGGATTCTACATATCGAAACATCCGTTGGCTAAGTATGAGAAAATATTGAATTCGTATTCTACTTGTAAGATATCGGAACTATCGGGTCTTTCCGACGGGCAGAAGGTCCTGATAGGGGGGTTGATAAACAAGGTGCGTATTACGGTCACCAGGAAAAAAGGCGAGAAAATGGCGATCGTTAGGCTAGAGGATCTCGATAATTTTGTTGAGGTGCTGGTATTCCCACGGGCTTATCAGAAATGCGCCGATCTGGTCCTTGAGGACGCCTTGGTATATATCGATGGTACCATAAATTTGCGTGAATCCGATCCGAAGATCATAGCCGAGGACATAATCCCGCTTGAGAAAGTGAAAGAGCTTTTCACAAAGTCCGTTGTCATAAAACTTATGACTACTGGACTTGAGGAAAAACTTATGAGTCGTATAAAGCATATTATCAAAAGTCACAAGGGGAATATCCCCGTTTTTGTGGATCTTTTGTCTTCGGAAGGTAGAAAGGTCCGCCTTTCAGTTGATAAGGAGCTGGCGATATCGCCAACCAACGAATTTATCGCCGAAACTGAGAGTCTTATAGGGGCCGGTAACGTCAAATTTATAGTAAAATAGCGTAAATCATATCGGTATTGACATAACCCGTAACCCGTGGTAGCATAACAACTTATCAGACCTGCCTTTTATTGAAAACAGCCGAGGCTTAGGTGTAAGAAAAACGTGGTTTTTTTCGCAAAATACATTATAACTCTATTAATTCAGGGGGTGTTTTATGACTAAAAAAGACATTATTATCAGAATTTCCGAGGAAACCGGGCTTAAACAGATAGACGTGAAAGAGGTCGTGCAAAGGACCTTTGATATTATCGTTGATACCCTTTCCCGGGGGAAGAAAGTGGAACTCAGGAATTTCGGTATTTTCAAGGTGAAGACCCGCAAAGGCAGGGTCGGCCGGAATCCAAGAACGGGTGACAGCGTTTCCATCCCGGATAAAAAAGTCGTCAGTTTCAAACCGGGTATGAAAATGAAGATCGATGTGAAAGAAAATGTCTAAATACCATTCTTTACGGGGAATGCCGGATATAACTCCCGAAGAAGCCGGGCTTTTCAAATGGATAGAGGACAGGGCCAGAGAGACTTTCCGTCTCTTCGAGTTCTCCGAGATCCGCACGCCTTTTCTTGAAGAGACCGAGGTTTTTGTAAGGAGCATAGGCCAGGATACCGATATTGTGGAAAAAGAGATGTACGCTTTCACCGATCGCGGCGGAAAGAACGTCGCACTTCGGCCGGAAGGTACGGCTTCCGTCATACGCGCGTATATAGAGCATAACTGGAGCGCAAATCAGGATATCACCAAACTTTTTTATATAGGTCCGATGTTCAGAGGAGAGAGGCCGCAGAAAGGCCGGCTCAGGCAGTTCCATCAGATAGGAGCAGAGATCATTGGCGCGTCGAATTATCATTTAGACGCAGAAATGATATTTAACCTGCATTCCGTTCTGACCAACATGGGGATCGTGGGTTTCGAGATACAGCTTAATTCGCTTGGGTGTGATAATGACCGGGTGAATTATAAAAAGGCGCTGTTTGATTTTCTTAAAGAACGCGAGAGCGGACTTTGCGAGAATTGCAGACGCAGAATGCATACGAACGTTTTGAGAGTCCTTGATTGTAAGGTGGACACATGCAAGTCCGTTATTTCGGGCGCGCCGAGGATCACGGATCATCTTTGCGCGGATTGCGAAAAGGATTACGCGTCGCTTAAAAAATTGCTGAAAGATTCCGGGATAAACTTTTCGGAAAAAACCACTTTAGTTCGAGGGCTGGATTATTATACAAAAACCATTTTCGAGGTCGTTCATTCCGCGCTTGGTTCGCAGGACGCGATAGCCGCCGGTGGCAGATATGACCGGCTTTGCGAGGAAATGGGCGGGCCTAAGGTTGGCGCCATAGGTTATGCGATGGGACTTGAAAGACTAATAATGGCTGTAAATAAAGACAATGTGCCTATGCATAAACCGGAAGTGCTTATCGTCGCTGTGGACGATATGTCCAGAGATCACGCTTTCGCTGTTACGAATTATCTCAGAAAACGCGAGATCGCCTGTGACATGGATTTTTCCGGCAGGTCTGTAAAGGGCGGTATGCGTAAGGCGAACAGGGAAGGCCGGAAATGGGTAGTGATCATCGGAGAGAACGAGATAAAGAACGGTAAAATAGTTCTTAAGGATATGACGTCTGGGACACAGGATGAGTTGGATACGGATAGTGCCGTGAAAAAGATACTTGGTGAAAATTAAACGAGAGGCTGAGAGGAAAAATGCTTAGGACACATGATTGCGGAGAGCTTAGAAAGACCGATATTTCAAATAAGGTTACTTTATGCGGATGGGTGGCTACTCGTCGCGACCACGGGGATATAATCTTTGTTGATCTCAGGGATAAACACGGCGTTACGCAGATAGTGCTTGATCCTCAGAAAAGCAAAATAGCACATGAAAAAGGTCATGAGATACGTAATGAGTTCTGCCTGAAAGTGATCGGTATTGTCGCGCCGCGTCCGGAAGGTACGATTAACGAAAAACTTTCCACTGGTGAGATCGAAGTTGATGTTGAGGACATAGAGATACTTTCAAAAGCGCGTGAGCTTCCGTTCGAGATAAAGGACGGAGAGAATGTTTCGGAAGAAGTCCGTCTGAAGTACCGCTACCTTGATCTAAGACGGCAATCGATGCAGGATAAGATGCGGATGAAGCACGATGCCTATAAGTTCATGAACGATTTTATGGACGCGGAAGGTTTTACGATGGTGGAAACGCCGATACTTACCAAGTCTACTCCCGAAGGAGCTAGGGATTATTTGGTCCCGTCAAGACTTCAGGAAGGTATGTTTTACGCTCTGCCGCAGTCCCCGCAGTTATTCAAACAGCTTCTTATGGTGTCGGGCCTTGAGAAATATTATCAGATCGCGCGTTGTTTCCGCGACGAGGATCTGCGCGCCGATCGTCAGCCGGAATTCACACAGCTGGATCTCGAGATGTCGTTCATAGAGGAAGAGGACATATTCGGGGTCTGCGAAAGACTTTTTAAAGGGTTGTTCGAAAAAATGGGCGGATATAAACTGGAGATACCTTTTCCTCGCATGACCCATCGCGAGGCTATGGAAAAATACGGGTGCGATAAACCGGATACAAGATTCGGCGTTTTACTGCATAACGTGACGAACGATATAGCCGGGTGTGATTTTAAAGTATTCAACGAGCTGGTGGCCGCGGGCGGGACTATCACGGCGCTTGCCGCTCCCGGGTACAAAGATATCAGCCGAAAAGACATAGATGATCTTACATCGTTCGTTGGGGAATACGGTGCGAAGGGATTGGCATATTTCAAGGTTGAGGAGAACGAGTTGGTCTCTCCGATAACGAAATTTTTCAAGAAAGAAATACTCGATAAATTGCGCGAAAAGACCGGCGCGAAAACAGGCGATATGATTTTTATGGTGGCCGACACCAGACAAGTGTCGCTCGCGGCGATGTGCGCGCTAAGACTCAAGATCGGCAGGGATAAAGGGCTTATCAAGCCCGGAGTTTTTAACTTTTTATGGGTAGTGGATTTCCCTCTCTTTCAGTATGACAAAGAAGAAAAACGTTGGGTCAGTGAACATCATCCGTTCACGGCTTTTCATGAAGAAGATATAGAAAAAATAAAAAGCGGAGATCTTGCCGATATCCGTTCCAGATCGTACGACCTAGTGTTGAACGGAAGCGAGATAGGGTCCGGCAGTATAAGGATACATCGCAGCGATATGCAGCAGATGATATTTAATACTCTGGGCATGACCGAGGAAGACTGCCGTGTGAAATTCGGGTTTTTACTTGAGGCGTTCAAATTTGGTCCGCCGCCGCACGGTGGGGTGGCTTTTGGTTTGGACAGGGTAATGACTTTATTCACTGGTGATTCATCGATACGAGAGATCATAACTTTCCCAAAAACGCAGAAAGGTATTTGTCCGCTTACGGACGCACCGTCGTCTGTGGATGATAGACAACTGCGGGAACTCGGTATAAAACTCAGAAAATAGGCTGTAATGCCGGAAGGCAACAATGGTTGATTCGAGTCCTATGTTTAAACACAGTACGCTTATCGATCTCTTCAAAAGAAGAGAAGCGATATCGGTGCTTCTTATCCTTGTTTTTCTTCTTATAATGCTGACCACATTGTTTTTGAATCCGCAGCTTTACGAGGGCAGTGCCCATGAGGGAGATATCGCGCTCAATGACATATACGCGCCTTACGATTTTGCCTATGTATGGGGTGTGGACCAGGAAAAGACCGCTATCGCTCAGCAGGACGCCGTGCGCAATACCCCGTATTATTTCAGACGTGACGATGAAGTGGAAAAGGAAATAAAAAAGACTATAGAGGCCATATTTACGGCGATAGAGGTAGATAAAGCCCAGAAAGATATGCCGTTCGAGAAAAAGCTGGCGGACCTTAAAGATAAAATAAAGATCGCCGTTCCTGAAAAAAACTATAAAGTACTTCTTGACCGTGAGGGCGAACTTTCCGGAGTGAAAGACGAAACGCTCAAAATGGTCGGTAACATGCTTAATACCGGCCTTATAAACGACGAATCTGAAGCGCTTTTATCGAAGGATTCCGTTAAAAAAGTTATCATATGTGTGACCGATCAGAGCAAGAACTCCGATATGGAGACTAAGGATCTTCTGCCGGTCAAGAACATCGCTGCGTTTGTAGAAACTTATTCACAAAACTTTTTCGGAGAAGACAAGTCGACTCGTCAGGCCGCGGCCGCTATAGCTACGGCCGCTTTCAAGGCGAATCTTGTTTTTGACGACAGACGTACGAATGAAGAAAAAGAAAACGTCAAACAGCGTACCTCAGCTATCCCTCAGACATTGTATGTTAAAAAGAACGAGATCATAGTGGAGAAGGGGCAGCGTGTCGAAGCGAGGCATGTTGCGGAATTGACGAAGCTGAAAAACCTGATGGAAGAAGAAAAGTCGCGGGGATTCCTTTTGGGGATGGTGCTTTTGTTCCTTGTTATGGGAGTTATCGGAACGGTTTATCTTGCGATAATGAAAGAGAAGAACCTTCTAAAAAATCCGAAAGATCTGGCGATCATTTTTCTGAATATGGTGATAATGCTGGTTATGTCCAATTTTTTTATAAGGTTACCGCATCCCAGCTATTTTATACCGCTTGCCGGGATGAGCATGATGATAATGCTTCTTGTGGATTTTAATACGGCTTTTTTGTGTACGATGATAATCGGTTTTGTGATCTCGGTTATGACGAGCGGTGGTGTGGGAATAGCCGTAGTTCTTATAACCGGAAGCGTCGTAGCGATGTATTTCGCTAAAGGCGCCAGGCGCCGTGCCGAGATATTGTGGGCAGGTCTAATGGCGGGGTTTGTCAATGTGTTCACGATAGTGGCGTTCGGGATGATAAATGACGTGGAAATGGCGCAGAACCTGAGGGATGCGTTGTGGGGTGTGGCTAACGGGGTTTTATCCGGCATTGTTGTTATGGTGCTTCTTCCTGTTTTTGAATATGTTTTCAAGGTCCCTACCAACATAAGTTTGCTCGAGATGTCGGATCTTAATCATCCGCTGCTTAGAAGATTGGCCGTGGAAGCTCCAGGCACGTATCATCACAGCATTATGGTAGGGAATCTTGCGGAAGCTGCGTGCGACGCGATAAGCGCCAATAATCTTTTGGCGCGTGTCGGCGCGTATTATCACGATATAGGGAAATTGGCTAAGCCTCAGTATTACAGTGAAAATGAGATGGGAGAAAAATCCAAACATTCTAATCTCGCGCCTTCGATGAGCGCGCTTGTGATAAGTAAACATGTAAAGGAAGGCGTTGACCTGGCCGAGAAATTTAAACTAAACAATACGATAATCGATTTTATAAAACAGCATCACGGGACGAGTCTTATTTGGTTCTTTTACCAGAAGGCGCTTGAGAAATCCTCGGAGGATGTTGTTCTTGATCAGGACGATTTCAGGTATCCCGGCCCAAAACCGCAAACTAAAGAAGCGGCGATCGTGATGCTGGCTGATTCCGTCGAGGCGTCAAGCAGGTCTTTGCATGATCCCACGCCGGCCAGCGTTCGAAATCTCGTAAAACGTGTGATAAACAATAAGTTCATTGATGGACAGTTTGACGAATGTGAGCTTACACTGAAAGATATAAATAAAATTTCGGACGCTTTTGTAAGGGTTCTCGCTGGCGTATTCCATACAAGGGTTAATTATCCGGATAAGGATATTACGCCGGCAGGCGGGAGCAAGATAAATGGCAAAAGCAAACTGCCAAAACAAAAATCGTAAAGTCGGCGTATCTCTGCGCAGGATGGAAGCGGTAGCCGAATATGCGCTTAATGCGCTTAAAAAGGGTAACGCGGAAGTTAATATCGTCTTTGTCGGTAATAAAAAAATATGTTCTTTAAACCGTAAATATCTTGCATCGAAAAAAACTACGGATGTGATAGCGTTCTGGGAAGAGGAAGCGGCAAAGTCTCCTGAGAACGGTATGGTTTTTATGGGAGATGTGGCTATATCAACCGATAAAGCCGTTGAGAATGCGAAAAAATTCGGGACAGCGCTTAACGAGGAGATCGCGCTTTATGTGATACACGGTATACTTCATCTCGCCGGTTTTGACGATATCGATGAAAAAGATAGAAAAATAATGGAACGAAAACAAAATGAGCTTCTTGAAAAATATAAAAAGGTCCTATAATAGAAATTTCTGGCACAGTGTTAATTTCGCGCTTGAGGGGATAATCCATACGCTTAAGAGCGAACGGAATATGCGCATCCACTTTATCGTGGGTTTTTTTGTTATTATCGCCGGAATATGTTTTGACCTTACGTCGGTCGAGATGATGATACTGCTTTTCGCGACGTCGTTCGTTCTTGTCGCCGAGATGTTTAATACAGCGATAGAATATCTGGCCGATGCTGTTTCCGGGGACGAATATCATCCGGCCATAAAAGTGGTGAAGGATATAACCGCCGGGGCCGTATTTGTCTCGGCCATAAACGCCGGGCTTACGGGATACATACTTGTCGTTAACAGGTTGAATTTTCACACGGGAAAATTCTTTTTCAAGATACGTAATTCGCATTGGCATACGACATTGATAGCGCTGATCGCCTGTATCGGGATAGTGCTTTTGATAAAGATAATACGCAGGGAAAAGGATCTTTTACGGGGCGGCATGCCAAGCGGGCACACTGCTGCCGCGTTCGCGATATGGATGGCGGTTTCGCTTATAACGCTGAATTCGCTGGTAAGCGTGCTTGTGTTTTTTCTCGCGTTTATTGTCGCGAGAAGCCGCTTGTACAGCGGTATTCATAAAACGTGGGAAGTGGTGGCCGGCGGTTTGCTCGGCGCGTTGGTAACTTTACTAATATTCCAGGTGATATCATGAACAGAACTGTATGGAACAGGATCGTAATTAGCTTTCTTGACGGGATCGTGACTTTGATACCTATAGTGATCACGGTCGCGATAGTGAAATTTGTTGTTCTCAAAGTGAATAGCATAGTGCTTAGCCCTCTTCTTAAATTATTCTCGTGGCGCCGGGACAATATTGAACATATATTCATGGCGAAGACGATAATCCTTGTCGGCGTGATCATCGCGATAATTTTAATAGGATGGGCCGCGAGACAGATCGTGGTAAGGCGCATTTTTGCCTGGTGGGAGCAGTTGTTTCTCCGTGTTCCAGGGATCGGATGGGTGTATAAAACAGTCAAGGAAGTATCTAACGCGCTTTTCGGTGGACAGGGAAAATATATTTTTAAGTCAGCTGTTCTTATCGAATTCCCGCGAAAAGGGTTATATTCGATCGCGTTCGTAACTGATGAAAACCCGGTCGGGGAATTGTGTGAAGCTGTCGGAGAAAAGGTTGTAAGCGTTTTTATGCCGACCGCGCCTAACCCCACTACGGGATTCACCCTGATATTGCCGCGGGGTGAAGTGAAATTCCTGAAGATGTCGGTCGAGGATGCGATGAAGATAGTTATATCGGGAGGGGCTGTTACTCCGGCGGCTCTTAAAGTATCCGGCGAGTGAATACGGTAATTTGAACAAAGGGATCAGAAGGATATGTCGGGACTTGTTGCTAACGGGATCATTCTCAGGAAATATCTTTTGAGAGAGACAAGCTATATCCTGGTGATCTTTACGAAAGAATTCGGTAAGATCAGAGGAGTTCTAAAAGGCGTGAGGGATCCGTACCCGCAGTTCGCCGGTAATTTTGAGATATTCACGCAGTGCAGCGTGGTTTTTTACCGGAAGAAAAAGAGCGCGCTTGATCTTATCTCGAGATGCGAGATGGTGGATTTTTTCTACCCGGCGAGAAAAGACATTGAAAGGTTGACATATTCAAATTATTTTATAGAATTAGTAGACACGGTTTCCACGGATCATGATCCGAACGAGGGGCTTTACGGTGTTTTGCTCGACGGGTTAAGGGCGATGGCGACCGACGCCAGCCCAAAACGCGTGGCGAGGATATTTGAGATAAAGTTTTTAAGTAATATCGGGTTTGAGCCGGACATGTCCAGCTGCGTGAAGTGTTCCTCCCCGGCGGGCGACAATATGTTTTTCAGCGCTAAGTCGGGAGGATTGTTGTGCGCGACATGCGCCGGAAAAGACGCCGGGAGTTTTGCGATGTCAGCCGGGGCCGTGAATTTTATTAAAAAGATACAGGAAACGCCGTTCTCAAAAACGATGCAGATCAAGGTCGCCAGGGAAGTGGGTGCTGAGATAGAGAAGGCGTTGAAAAGTTTTATGAGATATCATCTGGAGCGAGAGACCCGTTCCATGAGGTTTTTAGAGGATATTGAAAAAAGAGGTCTATGTGATCGGATGACAGTGTGATCGGTCGGTTTATAGATTGTGACCCAATAAAAATATACTACAAAAGGCGTAAAAAATGAGTGAAGAAAAGAAAACGAGCGCGGTGGACCTGAAAGAGATAGCCAATCTTTGCAAGAGAAGAGGTTTTGTTTTTCAGGACAGCGAAATATATGGCGGGATAGGAAGCGTTTGGGATTACGGTCCGCTTGGAGTGGAGCTGAAGAAAAATCTGAAAGAACTCTGGTGGAAACGTATGGTGTATGATCGGAGTGATATCGAGGGCCTAGACGCGGCGATATTGATGAACCCTAATGTGTGGAAAGCGTCCGGTCATGTCGGCTCTTTCGCGGATCTTATGGTGGATTGCAAAGAGTGTAAAAAAAGATTTAGGGTGGACAAGATAGAAGGAAAGGTTTGTCCAGAATGTAAGGGTGCTTTGACCGAGCCGAGAAGTTTTAATCTGATGTTCAAAACCCAGGTGGGATCGGTCGAGGGACAGGCGATAGATGTGTATCTGCGGCCCGAAACGGCGCAGGGGATATTCGTTAACTTCGCGAATGTTCTGGTTTCCAGTAGAAAAAAACCGCCGTTCGGCGTGGCTCAGATAGGAAAATCTTTCAGGAACGAGATCACGACCGGGAATTTCACTTTCAGATGCAGGGAATTCGAGCAGATGGAACTTGAGTTTTTCGTTAAACCCGGTGACGATGAAAAATGGTATGAATACTGGGTGAACGAGCGTTTCAACTGGTGGATATCGCTCGGTATACGCAAAGAGAACCTTAGGCTTCGCGAGCACGCGAAAGATGAGCTGGCACATTACGCGAAAAGATGTCATGACATAGAATTTATGTTCCCGATGGGTTGGTCCGAACTTGAGGGGATTGCGAATAGAACCGATTATGATCTTAAGAAACATAGCGAGATCAGTGGTGCCGATCTTTCGTTCTTTGATGAAGCTACGAAAGAAAGATATATGCCGTATGTTATTGAACCGTCCGGTGGAGTGGATCGTGGGGTCCTTGCCGTTCTTGTGGATGGATACAGGTCTGAACAGGTGAAAGATAAGGAAAGGGTATATCTCGCTTTGGATTACAGGCTCGCGCCGATAAAGGTCGCGGTCCTGCCGCTTTTGAAGAATAGGCCGGAGATAGTCGAGATGGCGCACAAATTGCGCGATGATATTAGAGGTTCTTACCGTGTTGTTTATGATGATACTGCGGCAATAGGAAGATTATACAGAAGACAGGATGAAATAGGAACACCGTTCTGTGTCACGGTCGATGTTGATTCTCTGACCGACGGGAAAGTCACGGTGCGTAACAGGGATACGATGCAGCAGGAAAGGGTAGAGGCTTCCAGGGTTAAGGAAATGCTGGCGCCTAAGCTTTGTATGTGAACCCGCGATGATCAGTGCGCGGATTGAAAATTAAATAGCGCGAGCTGTTTCGCGTTAAAGGTTTAAAACAAAAGGAGAGTGAGTAACATGGCCAAGAAAGTAGTAAAAAAGGCCGCGAAATCGGGAAAATACGTTTATTTTTTCGGCGGCGGAAAAGCAGATGGTAACGAAAGTATGAAAAATCTTTTGGGCGGTAAAGGTGCTAATCTCGCGGAGATGGCGGGACATCCGAAACTCAGACTTCCGGTTCCTCCGGGATTCACTATCACGACGGAAGTATGTACGTATTATTACGACAATGGAAGAAAATATCCTTCGGTCCTCGAATCTCAGGTTAACGAAGCGATGGCGAAGGTCGAAAAAATAATGGGCAAAAAGTTTGGCGATCTTCAGAACCCGCTTCTCGTTTCCGTGCGTTCCGGTGCGAGAAAATCCATGCCGGGTATGATGGAAACCGTACTTAACGTCGGTCTTACCGAAAAAACTATTCCGGGTTTGATAAAACAGACCGGCAACGAAAGATTTGTTTATGACGCGTACAGACGTCTTATAACGATGTATTCCGACGTTGTTATGGAAAAAGCCGGCGGGATAGAACCTAAAGACGGAAAAGGCATAAGAAAAGTGCTTGATGAAAAACTCAGCGAAGTGAAAAAATCACGTGGTTATAAAGCTGATACCGAACTTACGACGCAGGAATTAAAGGACCTTGTTGCGGATTATAAGAACACGATAAAACGGGTCCTCGGAAAATCATTCCCGGACGATCCTAAAGAACAGCTGTGGGGCGGTATCAGCGCCGTTTTCTCAAGCTGGAACGGTAAACGTGCTATAGAGTATCGTCGCATCGAAAGAATACCTGATGAATGGGGAACGGCAGTTAACGTTCAGTCCATGGTTTTTGGAAATATGGGCGATGATTCCGCGACCGGTGTTGCGTTCAGCCGTAATCCGGGTAACGGGGAAAACTTTTTCTATGGCGAATATCTTGTGAACGCTCAGGGTGAAGACGTCGTTGCGGGTATACGTACCCCATCGCCGATCAATGAGCCTTCAAAGAACGATCAGAGTGAGCATTTGACCACGCTCGAGAAGCTCATGCCGGCTATTTACAAGGAACTTGATAGCATCAAGACACGCCTTGAACAGCATTACAAAGATATGCAGGATATCGAGTTCACGATCGAGAAAGGGAAACTCTTCATGCTGCAGTGCCGCGTTGGAAAACGTAACGGCGTTGCTGCTGTTCGTATGGCGACCGATATGTATAAGGAAAAACTGATAAGTGCTGAAACTGCGCTTATGAGGGTCGCTCCGAATCAGTTGGTAGAGCTTTTACTTCCGATGCTTGATCCGAAAGCCGAAATGGCCGGTTCCATCGCTAAAGGTCTTCCAGCGGGGCCGGGTGGCGCGATCGGAAGAGTTGTTTTCACGCCCGAAGACGCTGTCGCATGGGCGGCAAGAGGCGAAAAGGTAATTCTTGTCAGGGAAGAAACTTCTCCGGAAGACGTTGACGGTATGCATAAGTCGCAGGCTATTCTTACCAGTAAAGGCGGTATGACATCGCACGCGGCTCTTGTTGCGCGCGGCTGGGGAAAATGCTGTATCGTCGGATGCAGTGACATAGAGATAGCCGAAGACGGCAAATCAGTAAAGACTAAAAAAGGCAATGTGATCAAGGAAGGCGAATGGATAAGTCTTAACGGTACAAAAGGTCTTGTGTACCAGGGGAAACTTCCACTTGTCGACATCAATCTAGAAAACAATAAATCATACACGGAGCTTATGAAACTTGTTGATAAGTTCCGCGTTCTTAAAGTGCGTACTAATGCCGATACGCCGAAGGATGCCGCGCAGGCCGTAAAGTTTGGCGCCGAAGGTATTGGGCTTTTTCGTACAGAACACATGTTCTACGGAGAAAATAGCGAAAAACCGCTTTTCCTTCTTAGAAAGATGATAGTTTCCAAGACGGTGGAAGAACGAAAAAAAGCGTTGGCTGAACTTTTCGTTTTCGTGAAAAAAGATATGAAGGCCACGCTGGAAGTCATGGGAGAGAGACCGGTAACAATACGTTTATTGGATCCTCCTCTGCATGAGTTCGTTCCTCATAGCCAGGATAAACTTCAGGCTCTTGCCACAGAACTTAACGTGGATATGAATGAGCTGAACAAAAGGGCGGAATCGCTTAGCGAATGCAACCCGATGTTGGGGCACCGCGGCGTGCGTTTAGGTATTACATATCCGGAAATAACCGAAATGCAGGTACGCGCTATACTCGAAGCCACCGCTGAACTTATCAAGGCCGGCAAAAAGACGTACCCTGAAATAATGGTACCGGTAACATGTACTTCGAACGAACTGGTTCACCAGAAGGCGATAGTGGACAGGGTGTATAAGGAAGTTTGCGTTAAATTCGGGCTCAAAAAGTTCGATTTCATGTACGGTACGATGATCGAGATACCGAGAGCCGCTCTGCAGGCCGCCAAAATGGCCGAGGTCGCGGAGTTCTTCTCGTTCGGTACGAACGACCTGACCCAGATGAGCTTTGGGTTCAGCCGTGACGATATCGGAAGTTTCCTTCCGGATTATCTCGATAACAAGATTCTGCCGGCGGATCCTTTCCAGACTGTTGATGTGGACGGCGTGGGCGAACTTATAAAGTTCGGTATTGACCGCGGACGTTCGGTAAGGAAGAATCTGAAGGTTGGTATCTGCGGTGAACACGGTGGGGACGCGGATAGCGTTAAGTTCTGCCATAAGGTCGGCATGAGCTACGTTAGCTGTTCTCCGTTCCGCGTGCCTATAGCGAGACTTGCCGCCGCGCAGGCCGCTGTGGAATGCAAAAAGAAGTAGATTGAACGATCCGGATACAGTCCCGGCTTTGGGGCCGGGATTGTGCCGGGTCTTTATTTTCGGCGTTTTAAAAAAAGGAAGACCGGACGATGGAAGCAATAAAACTATATCTAAAGGATATACGATCACTCCCGCTTCTTACCCCGCAGCTTGAAAAAGAACTGGCGCGTCGCGTTAAAAAAGGTGACGCCAAAGCCAGAGCGGAAATGGTAAAAAGCAATCTCAGACTGGTCATTAACATCGCTAAAAAGTATAGTTATCTGGGAGTGCCGATGCTGGATCTTATCGAGGAAGGGAATCTCGGGCTTATGAAGGCCGTAAGCAAGTACGATCCTGAGAAGGGTTTCCGTTTTAGTACTTACGCCGCGTGGTGGATAAAGCAGTATATAACTCGTGCTGTAGCTAATCAGGGGAAAACAGTGCGTATCCCGGTTTATGTGATGGAAATGCTTATGCGCTTTCAGAAAGTGAAAAAACAACTTTCACAATCGCAGAGAAGAAATCCCCAGTTGAGCGATATCGCCAAGAAAATGAAATTACCGCTCACCCGTATTAAACAGTTGAATCGTATGGCGTCGAATATCGCGAGCCTTAACGCCCCGATAGGCGAATCCGGCGGTTCGGAATTCATGGATCTTATTGAAGACGAAAGTATCGTGAACGCGGTGGATGAGCTTAGCAAATTCCTTTTGTCCGAAAGGATAGAGGGGCTTCTTGATAAAATGACGCCGCGCGAGCGAAAGATCCTTACGCTCAGGTTCGGACTTGTGGAAGGTGTGGCTCATACGCTCAGAGATACCGCCAAACATTTCGGTATCACGAGAGAACGGGTAAGACAGATAGAGGCCGCGTGTATGGGTAAACTTCGCAAGATGATGGAAGATCAGGAAAAGGACGCAGAAACACGTCTTCTGAGCGGAGAAGGAAAAACCAAACAACCGGCGGCTGTACGGTCCGCTACGACAAAACATATTAAGAAAGTGGTTTTACCTGTGGCGGCGCGAAAAAAGAAAACCGCTAAAAGGAAAAAATAATTCTTTTAAATTATGCGTCGTAGAAATTTGGTGGGAGTGGCTGGACCGGTGCATGAGGACGAGTAGTGGTAGCTTGGAAGTTTTGTAGTACGTTAGTTCTTTCATTTGTTTTTCATACGTTTTACGTGCGCCTGTAGCTTCCCCATGCGCCGTAGAAATTTGGTGGGAATGGCTGGACCGGCGCATGAGGACAAGTAGTGGTAGCTTGGAATATTTTTGAGTGCGTTAGTTCTTTTATTTGTTGTTCATACCTTTTGTGTGCGCCTGTAGCTCAGTTGGATAGAGCGATTGCCTCCTAAGCAGTAGGTCTCCGGTTCGACTCCGGACAGGCGCACCAACCTTCGCCTTGCTAATTTAATCTCACGGTGTTTGACTTGTCCTCCGAAGCCAACTAAGATAAAGTGATTTGGCGTATGGGGAAGCAATCCCTAAAAAATATACACTTTCTATCTTTTAGATGTCTCGCGTCATCCTGCGCGTTTCGAGAAAAGCCCTGTTATTTTTGTTCTCCCGGCGTTCGCCTAGCGTAGATGCGTAATTTACTTTTATCTATTGTGGGC
>DAONGE010000027.1:0-38200 GCA_035403965.1 Candidatus Omnitrophota bacterium
GGGAAGCTTGACACTTTAGCATATCATCTCGGATTTTCGCACGACATCTTCAATAGAATCCCTCGCGATGGCGGCATTCACGGGTTCACACCCATACATAAACCTTAAAAACGCTTTTCTGGCGATCCGCCTGTTCGGAATGTTCGAGCACTTGAGAAAAATACCCGCAAAAGATAAAAATATTTTACGCTTCAGCGAAGTATCAAACGCCTGGAGATCGAAAATAACAGGATATTTTTCTAAAGCGCGCAGAACTTCCGAACAGGCGAGACGGGAATATTATGTGAGGGATTGTTCCGCAGGCGCCAAAATTGTCAGAAAATTCTCCGAAAGAGGAAATCGTCTGAACGACAGAACTTCTTGTTTCGCCAAGCAACACGGAGCCTTTACTGTTTTTTTCGTTGCGAGGAGTTTCTTTTACGCAGATTGGGCATAATTGTTCGAATTGGTATAATATCGCTAAGCCGTATTGTTGTTTTACAATTATTATGATATTCTTTGACTTGAGGTGGGGATCATATGGCAAAAAGGTGGATCGCGATCATAGGTGTGTGTGTTTTGCTGACACAGGCTTTTTATGCGGGCGCGGAAGATGAAGCGTCTCTTAAAGGCCGTTACGAGGTCAAAAATCTTAAAGTAAAAGGTTACTACATGAATGAGCAGGGAGAACTTACCCGTTGGGTGGATGACGAACTTCTAAAGATCGATACGGCTACCGGACGTGTATGGAAATGGGTGAGTGAAAGAAGCCGTGACAAAAAAGAGATGAAAGAATATTGGGAAGAACTTATATCCGATACGACCCCGATGCCGGAAAGCGGACGTTAAAAAAAGGAGAAAAGATGATAAGAGCTTTTATTATGTGCGTGGCTATGATATTTGCATCCGGTATATTTATCCTGACTGCCGATTGCAAAACCACAATGACCGCAAAGGGTAAAACGCAGCCCGCCGAAAATGTCACCCCGGGTATAAAACCGCTTAAGATGGAGGATCTTAAAAAAGAGCATACATATCTTACGGTAAAAGGCGAATGGGCTGCTTTGACAAAAGAGTATATGGAGAGTTTTTTAAAGAAAAAGAACGATCCAAAGGCCGTGGACGCGGATTTTAGATCTGGACGTGCATTAAAACTCAAAGAAAATATCGAGGTAAAGGTTGAAAAAATGGATGCGCCGCTCGGATTGATCGAAATAAAGCCTGTAGGTAAAAATTTCACGCTGTGGACCACTCCGGCGGGAATAAGAAAGAAATAAAGAACGGGACGATTGAAGATAATATTTTTGACATCCAGTTTTTTTTGTGTGGTTTTAGCAGCCTCCGTGTGGTCGGGAGCGCAGGAAAGCGCGGACCCATCCGGGCGTGAGAATGTTTTTTCTTCCAGTGTGTCCGGAGCGGTGGATGGAGCGTATACTTCAGTATCTTCCGTGGCCGCAAACGATAATTATCAACAGCCTGAGTTGAAACCGGATACATATGTGCCCGAAACCTTGAAAGATGCCGGATCCGTGATGACATCCGATTCGAAATTCCCCGAAATCAAACCTGGAGAAAAAAATGAACCTAACCCCGGGGATTTTTCAGCCTTAGCGCAGGAAAGTGCTGTTTCCGGAAGAAATATCCAGGATGAAAAAAAAGAAGCCAACGTCGAAACGGCTACGTCCCCGGAAACGGAACAGCCGAAGATTATCGGAGAGCCTGACAGTGCTGGGACCGTGCTTTCATCGTCCGACAACGGTGGCGAAAAGAAAAAGAAGACTTTTAAACCCACAAAAAGATCCACTAAAGCCGCGGATTCAAGTATCCATACCGAAGAAGAGCTTGCGAAGAGTCTGTTTGCACAGAAAGAAAGTAGACTGAAAATAGGTGTGGACAATGTAAATTATGTGGACCCTGACTATAATAAAAAAGAGATAGAGACCGCGGTCGAGGGGACGGACGAAGCAAAAAAAGCGAACAAAGCTAAACTGCATCAGTTGTCGCCGAATGTTTTTGTCGAAAAAGATCAGATGCTGCCTGTGACCGTGGATAACGTTGATTATGTTAAACCCGACGTTGGGCCTAACGATTCAATGGTGGTTCGCAGTCAGTACGATAAAAGTTATCGGCCTGTTGTGGTAAAAGATAGTTTAGACGCTCCGCTCGGAGTCCCGTATAAGGGCGCTTCTTATACTACCGAGGAGAGCGCCAAGGATACGGTTAAATTCCAAACTTTGGGAACGCCTTATTCGATAAAAACCAGGAAGTTGAAAGAGGCGATCTCCGGGGGATATTGATTTAAGCTTGAGGTGGAGTGTGGAAGTTGGTATAGTAAAGTAAATGGAGTAGAAATTGGAGATTAGAAATTCGATGATACATGGAGGAAAAAATGATTGATTTTCACACACATACGATTTTGAGCGATGGGGATCTTTTGCCCAGTGAACTTGTGCGGAGGGCGCTTGTCAATGGGGTGAAGGCTATCGCCATAACCGATCATGTGGATCATTCTAATATTGAGACTGTTCTTAAAGGTATAGTAAAGGTGTCGAAAGAGCTGAATAAGTATTGGGATATATACGTGATGCCAGGCGTGGAGATCACGCATGTACCCCTTGAATCCTTTCCGGAACTTGTGAAGATCGCGCGTAGTAAGGGCGCTCTTGTTGTTGTGGCGCACGGTGAGTCTCCTGTGGAGCCTGTTATAAAAGGAACAAACAGGGCGGCCATAGAGGCCGGGATCGATATTCTTGCCCATCCGGGTGAGATCTCGGTAGAAGATGCCGCGCTTGCCGCTGAAAAGGGTGTGTACCTTGAAATAACCACAAGACGAGGGCATTGTACGACGAATAAACATGTCTGCGATACGGCTTTGATAGCCGGGGCCAAGCTTATTCTTGATACTGATGCACACTCGCCGGAAAACCTGCTTACGCAGGAACTCAGGAATAAAACACTATGTGATCTCACGCCTGATGAGACGCTCAGGAACACGATCATCAAGAACTCAGAAGAGCTTCTTGTCCATATCCGGAAACGTTCCAAAAAAACGAAATAATAGTGGGCTGCGAATTAGTGGACACGAAATGTTTTGAAAACACCACAATATTTTTTATCTTAACACGAAAAAAAATAATTATTTCCCGTTGACATTAAAACTCACCGTGCTATACTCTTGTAAAACGTTGACAAAAAAGTTTGTTCTGTGTCAGCGTGTTTTTATTTGCATGTACCGCTAAGATAGTTTCGATACTGGCGAAGAAAGGGGGGAGGAAATAGAGCCTATTTGCTGATGAGATGAACAAAAGTGCCGGAGACTATCGGATAAAAAGCGATACCTATAGAGGGAAGACAATTAAAACGAACAGCATAAATTGAAGTATAAATTACCTTACAGGAGGTAACGATGAAATTTTTGAAAATAATGCTGGCTATCGCGATGGTAATGTCGATATCGACAGTATCGTTCGCCGAAACCCAGACAGTAAAAGTATCAGGTGACATCAATTCCTACGCTTTCGCTAGGGATAATTACAATCTTAACCGTGACACAGCCGCGGCAGCTACGGGTGTTCCTACTGACAACAGTGGTTCTAACTCGACCAGCTGGCAGAGCTATGAGCTCACAACTACCGAAGTTCAGGTAGCTGCTGATTTGACGGACAATGTGTCAGGCGTTGTAAAACTTTTCAACCAGCGCATGTGGGGTTCGTCGTACGATAGTTCTGAAGTTAGCGGCCTTGGCATGAACAACTTACCGTTCAATGATCAGGTTTCGGAACGTACAGTAGCTAGTGACGATGCTTTCAATGTGAATGTGGAGCTTGCTTATGTTGAACTCAAAGAGTTCTTATATTCGCCGCTCACATTGAAGATCGGTCGTCAGGATCTTTGGTTTGGTAAAGGGTTCATCGTTGGTGCCAATATGCAGGATCCAGATGGCAGCTTGATACCGTATGAATACACGGTAGACAGAGGCTTTGACGCGATCCGCGCTACTTTGGACTACAATCCGTGGACTATCGACGGTATAGCCGCGAAGATAAACGAGAACGCGCAGTTGGCCGATGATGATACGAATCTTTTCGGTGTGAACGTTGGTTATGTTTTCGATGCTTACAACGCGGAAGCTGAAGCGTACTGGTTTATGAAGCAGCAGAGATTTACAGGTTCAGAAGCTACGGCGCTTGTGGCAGATGTACAGAATGGCGTAGATTCGAACGATGTTCATACGATCGGTATGCGCGGCAGTATGGATCCGATAGAAGACTGGACGCTTGCTCTTGAAGGTGCTTATCAGTTCGGTAATTATGTCGGTGTCGACGCGCAGAATGAAGATCGTGGGAGAAGCGCTTTTGCTATCGATGCCAGTGCCGAATGCCGTTGGTTGCAGAATAAGTTCGCATGGAAACCAGTTGGTAAATTAGAGTATATATTCTACTCGGGTGAAGAAAACCTTGGTTCCACTGGACTTACGTCTGCTAATGGTGAATATCACGGTTGGGATTCTATGTACAGAGGCAAATTTGACACGGCTATCCGTGAATACCAGAACGTATACTATGTGACAGCTATGTCCAGCTGCCCGTCGTCGACTAACCAGCACCAGGTATTGGTGTCCGGTTCGATCCAGCCGACTGACAGTTTGACATGCTCGGCTACATACGGTGTATTCTGGCTTCAGGAGAAGTACACTGAGGACCCAGTTGCCGGTGTTAACACAGATAAGAAGTTTGTCGGTCAGGAAGTCGACCTGAACACAGTTTGGGATTACACTGAAGACGTGTCTTTCGGTCTTCTTTGCGCTTGGTTTGTACCTGGCGATCATTTCTCAAGCGAAGCGGGTAACGACGTCGCTACCGATATCGTCGGTTCTGTGAAGCTTAGCTTCTAATGGTTCGAGGATAGAAAAATGGGTTAATAAGAGCCCGGTTTGCGAAAGCAAATCGGGCTCTTTATTTTTGGATAATTTTTAACGTATTGGAACAAAAGATCTCTGGGGGGCAGGGGACACCCTGCGATCCTCATGTTTATGTTGTTTGGCACAACATAAACATTGCGGTACTCGGGCATCCCCTGCCCCTTGTAGATTTCATTTGAAAGGTAAACGTTCTTAGAAAATGCCCCCAAAAGATTAGCCGGAAATTGGACAATTCAAAAAAACTGATATATACTTCAACAAAATTATTTTTTTATAGTAATTTTTCCAAAAAGGGGGGATGGGATGAAGTTGAAGAAGTATATTGCTATGATCACTGTGCTATGTTTTGTATTTTCAAATAGCGCGTTCGCTACTAATGGTACGCGCATGATCGGGTTCAGCGCGCGCGACAGCGGAATGGGCGGCGCGACGACGGCTTCCGTAGGAGATACTTCGTGTATGTTGAGGAACCCCGCAAATCTTGTGCGTGTAAAAAATCAGGTGAATCTTGAATATCTGAACATTTTACCGTATGCGACGATGCATACCGAGGGTGCGCTTTCAAATGCCGGGCTTCGTCAGGTGAGCAGAGTTGATTATATTCCGGCCGCTAACGGCGGAGTAAGTTATTATATCCCGGATATGTTTCCTTGTCCTATTTCGATCGGTATTGGCGCGTTTACGTTAGCCGGTCTTGGGGTCGCGTTTACCGAACCTCGTGTTAATACGGCAGCGCTTTTGGGCGCTCAGCTTGTTCAAAAGTATGACAGGATGTTCGTCGCAAATACTATTCGAACAACGCCGACGGTTTCTTTGGCATTGACAGATAAACTGTCTTTAGGGCTTACCGGGAACATTGATGTCGCTTCGGAAAAGACCGATCTCACAGCCGGTTCACAATTTGGATATCGGGAAACGTCCGGAAGCGGTAAATGGAGCCACGCGTACGGTGGAGGGTTTACTACCGGTATTTTATATCAGGCCACGGACATGGTGGCTTTAGGCGCAGGGTATGAAAGTCAGAGTTTCATGAGTTATTACGATGACTATAAGGACACGGGTGTTCATTACATCACTCAACCGCAGGTGGTTAATATGGGTATCTCAATTAAGCCCGTGAAACAATGGGAAGTGACGTTTGACACACGGTGGATAGATTGGCTTAGCGTGAAAGCCGCGGCGCGTGGGCCTGTGCAGGGTGGATTTGGTTGGAAGGATCAGTGGGTATTAGCTACGGGTACAGAATATACCTTTAATGATAAGTTTAAGGTCCGGGCTGGTTATAATTACGCGAAAAGCCAGATCAATGAAGACGTTGTTTTCGCGAACGCTTTGTTGGGACTTATAATGGAGCATCATCTGACCACGGGTTTTTCTTACAAGATACTTGAAAATCTGTCGTTTGATTTTGCCTGGGAACATCATTTTAGGAATACGATGGCGGACAACGGCAAAGGTGATCAGTATAGTCAGTTGGGTGAAGGCACAAAAATAAGTACCAGTGCGGATATCATTGGAGTTGGTTTGACGTATTATTATTGATAGGTATGTGATATAAAATAAAAAGGGCAGGTCTTTGACCTGCCCTTTTTATTTTTTCTGAAAGAAATATCTACGCTGCTTTTTTGATCTTGCCCGCTTTAAGGCATTTTGTGCAGACCTTGATCCTCTTGGATTTGCCGTTTATTAAAGCTTTGACTGACTGAAGGTTCGGCATAAAGCGACGGAGAGTTTTACCGGTTATTCTCTGACCGACACCGCCCATACTTTTTGCCATACCGCGCCGCGCATAAGATCTGCCGCTGACCTGTTTTTTACCACAAATAAAACACACTCTTGCCATATATGACCCTTTCTCTTATAATTGTAACTATCGTAAAAACTTTATTTTAGGTAAATTCATAAGATGCATTTTTCTCGTAACAGGACGAGATGATAGCATAACTATAACCAATATGCAAGAAAAAAACACGACAGTTATACCTATTCGCTACATAAAGGGGGTAGGGCCTAAAAAGGCCTTACTTTTCAATAAACTGGGGGTCGAAAACGTTCAAGACCTTTTTTATTATTTGCCTAGGCGCTATGAAGACAGGACAAAGCTTGTCAGTATAAGCGATGTTCAGGTAGGTGAGGAGCAGGGCGTCGTCGGGAAAATAACAAAAAAGAACGTTTTTAGGGCAAAGACCGGTACGGGAATATTTAGCATGACGGTTTCAGACGGTGAACGATCGATTGAAGCCGTTTGGTACAATATGCCGTTCATGAATAAGAATTTTAACGTTGGGGATACGATCCTACTATACGGCAAAGTGGAGTTGCATAGCAAACTTCAGATCACGCATCCTGTATATGAGTTGATCGGACCGGATGGGATACGGGATTCACTAGAGATAGGTAGGATAGTTCCGATATATTCGCTTACACAGGATCTTTCGCAGAAATATATGCATAGGACAGTGAACGGGGCGATACGCGAATTCGCCGCCGAGACCGTGGATTGTATCCCTACCTATGTGAGGGCAAGGTACAGTTTGGCCGATCTCAAATTTGCGGTCGAAAACATACATTTTCCGTATTCGTTCGAGAATCTAGAGAAGGCCTATAAACGTTTCATGTTCGAGGAGTTTTTTGTCCTGCAGATAATTATGGCTTTAAGAAGGTTGGAGCGTGCCGGTAACGGTATAAAACACGAAGTACATGCTGGGCTTATGTCCGAATACGAAAAACTTTTTCCGTTTGAATTCACCCCATGCCAAAAAAAATGTATAAGCGATATCGAAAAAGACATGTCGAGTGAAAAACCGATGTACCGCCTTATTCAGGGAGACGTTGGGAGCGGTAAAACCGTGGTCGCGATGTATGCGCTGCTTCTTTCGGCGAAGAACGGCTATCAGTCGGTGATGATGGCTCCGACCGAGATCCTTGCCAGGCAGCATTACATAACGGTCAGTCAGGCGTTCATGCCGCTTGGATTGAATGTACGGCTTCTTATCGGTGGGATGGATGAAAAAGAAAGGAACGGAATTTTGTTTGATCTGAAAAACGGTGAGATAGACATAGTTATCGGTACTCATTCGGTATTTCAGAAAGATATTGAATACAAAAATCTGGGGCTTGCGATCATAGATGAGCAGCATAAATTCGGTGTTGAACAGAGAAAATCGCTCCGAGAAAAGAATGTGAAAGCCGATACTTTGGTCATGACGGCGACGCCTATTCCGCGGAGCCTCGCTATGACCGTTTACGGCGATATGGATATATCGATACTGAAAGGAAAACCCGACAACAGACGGCCGGTTGTGACATATTGGGTGGACGAAACTCGCAGGGAGCCGGTTTATGCTTTTCTGCGCGCGGAAGTAAAAAAGGGGCGGCAGGCATATGTTGTGTGTCACAGGATAAAAAAAGAGGATGGGGATATATTTTCGGCAGAAGGGATGTATGAATATCTACGTGGAGAGATATTCAAAGATCTTAGAACTGCATTGCTGCATGGGCAGATGGCGGCCGATGAAAAAGATAAAGTAATGAAAGATTTCAGGGATAAAAAATATGATATACTTGTGGCCACTACGGTCGTGGAAGTAGGTGTGGATGTGCCGAACGCGACGATAATGCTTATAGAGGATGCCGGTAAATACGGGCTTGCGCAGTTACATCAGTTAAGGGGTAGGATAGGCCGGGGAGAACATACTTCGTATTGCATACTTTTCGGCGATGCGGAGACAGATGCCTCAAATGATCGTCTCGAGGCGATAACCGCCACTGATGACGGTTTTGCCATCGCGGAGAAAGATCTGGATCTCAGGGGGCCCGGCGAGTTTTTCGGGACCAGGCAGAGTGGTTTGCCTGAACTTAAATTCAGCAACGTGCTTAAGGATTACAAGATCATGGAAGATGCGCGGCAGGAGGCGTTCGCGCTGGTTTCTGCGGATCCGCACCTTGCGGACGGAAGACATGCCGGTTTAAGGACAAGTATCAATGAGAGATTTCGCGGTAAGGTGAGAATTTAATGAAGAAAAAACATGAAGAATATACGATGCGCATCGTGGCCGGCGAGTTCCGTGGCAGAAAGATCGCCCATCCCGCTGTCAGCGTTGTGCGGCCGACTAAGGATCGTGTGAGGGAAGCCGTGTTTAATATGATGGCCGAATTTATCCCGGGAGCGAGTGTTCTTGATCTTTTTGCCGGGAGCGGTGCTTACGGGATAGAGGCAGTTTCCCGCGGGGCAGGGAAAACGGTGTTTGTGGATTCAAACAGTGTATGTGCAGGTACGATAAAGTCCAATTTGAAGCAACTGTCTATAAATGAAAGAGTTAGTGTGATACAGTGTGATGCGGAGTCTGTTTTGGCAAAGATGAAGGACTCTAATGAGCGATTTGATGTCGTTTTTGCGGATCCGCCGTATGGGCTGGGGCTGGCCAGAAAAACCTTGATTAGTATAAATCGGTATGATATATTAAGCCAGCCCGGATTTTTGGTTCTGGAGCATTGCGAGGATGAGATGGTTCCGGAATGCGAGGGTGGCATTTCCTTATTTAAACAAAAGAAATATAAAGACATAATTATAAGTATTTATAGAAGGCAATGAATAGAATCGCGGTATATCCAGGCACGTTTGATCCTGTGACCTTCGGTCATTTGGATATCATTAAAAGAGCCTCTCTTTTATTTGATAAGGTATATGTGGCGGTTGCCCACAGCACGATCAAATCCCCGATGTTTTCTGTCCAGGAAAGAAAGGTTATGCTGGAAGAAGCGGTGCGGGGTTATAAGAACGTGGAAGTAGAGGATTTTAAAGGTCTTGTAGTGGATTATGCGGTCAAGAGATCGGCCAAGGCCATGATCCGCGGGATAAGGATGATATCTGATTTTGAATATGAGTTTCAGATGGCGCTTACGAACAGAAAAATGAACACACATATTGAAACGATTTTTATGATGCCGAACGAGTCGTATTCGTATCTTTCCAGCAAGCTGATAAAAGAGATAGCCTCGATGGGGGCTGATGTCTCAGCGTTTGTTCCGGCTCTGGTTCAGAAAAGATTGAAAGGAAAATATAAAAATGAGTAGAATATTCGAACTAAGGGAAAAGGCCAAAAAGCAGAGAAAACGCATCATACTGCCGGAAGGCGAGGATCTCAGGGTGGTAAAAGCCGCTGAATTAATAACGAAAGAAAAAATAGCGGATGTTATCCTGATGGGAAAGAAAAACGATGTGATGAAACTAGCCGGCGATAATGGTGTTTCTTTAGCGGGAGTGACGATCCTTGACCCGTCGACGGATGAGAAACGTAAAGAGGTTTTTAACGCTTATTATGAAAAAAGAAAACACAAAGGGATCTCGCCGGAAGAAGCCGAAAAACTTTTAAGCGAGAATTTTGTTTATTACGGAGCTATGATAACCGCGATGGGACTTGCAGATGGTTATGTTTCAGGTGCCAGCCATACTACAGGCGATATCGCAAGGGCTTCTATACACTGTCTTCAGATAGATAAAGAAGTAGGGACTGTATCAAGTTCGTTCATAATGGAATTGGAGAATTGCCCCTTTGGTGAGAAGGGGCTTTTTATTTTCGGGGACTGCGCTATAATGCCGGATCCATCCGCTAAGCAGCTCGCGGGTATCGCGATAGGTTCCAGCGACATGTTCCGAAAATTGTTCGGCGTCGAGCCGCGCGTAGCGATGCTCAGTTATTCGACTAAAGGCAGCGCCGAAGGCGATTCTATAAACAAGGTGAGGGAAGCGCTGGCAAAGGTGAAAGAGAGAAAGCCGTCGCTTATGATAGACGGAGAGCTTCAGATAGACGCGGCGCTTGTGCCGGAAGTGGCTGCGATAAAAAGTAAAGGAAGTAATGTCGCAGGTAGGGCGAACGTTTTGATATTTCCGAATCTGGATTCGGGGAATATTTCATATAAACTTACGCAGAGGCTTGGCAACGCCAGGGCTGTAGGCCCGATATTACAGGGTCTGGATAAACCGTGCAGTGATCTTTCGCGCGGTTGCAGCGTGGAAGATGTGATGGACGCGGTGGCCGTGGTGTCTGTGCTGGCGCAAAAATAAAATTATTTTGAGATAAGGAAAATTAATGCTGATACTGGTGATAAATTGCGGGTCGTCTTCGGCGAAATACAACCTTTTCAATATCGACAATGAGGAAACGTTGTGTAAAGGTGTGGTTGAGAGGATAGGAGAGGATTATTCCACTTTGGTGTATGAAGTGCCCGGGAAAGAAAAGTACGTCAATAATTTTAAATGCAAGGATCATCACGAAGCGGTAAAAACGATCAGAGACGTTCTGGTTGATTCGAAAAAAGGCGTTCTTAAAGATCTGTCCGAGGTATGCGGGGTAGGGCATCGGATAGTTCACGGCGGAAAATATACGGAAAGCGTTCTTGTGGATAAGACCGTAGTGAATTATCTCGAGGAAATTATAGATCTTGCGCCTTTGCATAACCGCGGCGCGGTACAGGGAATACGCGGTTGTCTGGATTATTTTAAAGACGCTATCCCGGTTACGGTGTTTGACACGGCCTTTCATCATTCAATGCCGGAATATGCCTCGACGTATGGGATCCCGTACGAATACTTAAAAAAATACGCGATCAAGAAATATGGTTTTCACGGAACGAGTCATAGATATGTTTCGGCAAAAGCCGCCGAACTTTTGAACAGACCTCTGTCCGAACTTAAACTTATAACGGCACATCTTGGGAACGGATGCAGCGTAGCTGCGGTATCCGGCGGGAAATGCCTTGATACTTCAATGGGATTTACGCCGCTTGAAGGTTTGATAATGGGGACGAGATGCGGGGATATAGATCCGACTGTCATGTCGTTTCTGGTTCAGCATGAGAAACTTACAGCCGAAGAAGTGAACAACATGTTCAACAAGAAAAGCGGACTTCTTGGTATTTCGGGATTAAGCAATGATATGCGAGATATTTTGGCCGCTGTCGCGAAAGGGCATAAACGGGCAAAACTTGCATATGATATGTTCGTTTACCGTCTGAGGAAATATATCGGTGCATATGCTGCCGTACTTGGTAACGTAGACGCGGTGGTGTTCACAGCCGGTATAGGCGAGAATGTTCCGCAGATAAAGAATGAGATAATGGCGCAATTACGTCCTTTGCTCGGTAATCGGACGGAATTTTTGACTGTTCATACGAACGAGGAACTTTTGATAGCCAGAGATACATACAAACTTATTGCGGATAAGTGTAAGGATAAAAATAACAAAAAAAACAGCAAGCGAGGTAAAAAATGCCAAAAGTAAAACATAGACATTCAAAGATGAGAGGGCGCAAGAGGCGCACACATTATAAAGCTGTGGCCCCGGCTCTCTCTAAATGCCCGCAGTGCGGAAAATCAAAAAGGCCGCACCGTATATGTCCGTATTGCGGATATTACAAAGGCACTAAGATTATGCATGTCGAGACACTGGCGGAACGCAAAGAAAAACGCGAACAAAAACGTAAAAAATCTGAATAAGCACAGTTGTTTTTGTGTGTCGGGTATCGTTCTGTTCAAACAGGCAAGCGAGGTCTTAAATGAAGATAGTAGTCGATGCTATGGGCGGAGATAAAGCGCCGGGTGTGATAATCAAAGGTGCCATTATGGCGGCACGCGAATATGATTACCATCTTATACTTGTAGGCCAGGAAAAAGCGATAAAGGATGTATTGCGTCAGGAAGACTATCCTGAAGACAGGATAAGTATCTGTCATGCTTCGGATGCTATCGGTATGGAAGAGCCTGCTGCGGTGTCTGTAAGAAAAAAAAGAGATTCGTCTATAGTCAGGGGTATAGATCTTCTGAAGAAAGGCGAAGCCGATGCGTTTGTAAGTGCGGGTAATACTGGTGCCGTGGTTTGTGCGGCTACCCTGAGTCTACGGTTATTACAGGGTGTGGATAGACCTGGTATAGCTGTTATTTTCCCGACGCTCGGTGAACCGTGCATGGTCCTGGATGTTGGCGCCAACATAGATCCGAAGCCGATACATCTGCTTCAGTACGGTATAATGGGTGACGCGTATTCAAAATACATTCTTGGTAAAACTAATCCCCGTGTAGGTCTTCTTAATATCGGAGAGGAGTCCACAAAGGGAACGGATTTTCAGAAAGAAGCGCATCTTCTTCTCAGTGAGAGCAAGCTTAACTTTATCGGGAATATTGAGCCGAAAGAAATATACAAAGGTGGAGCCGATATTGTTGTGTGTGATGGATTTGTTGGTAATGTTTTTTTAAAAGTTACGGAAGGGTTCGCTTATGCGGCGACGGAACTGATGAAGAAAGAACTAAGTGAAAGTAGTGTGCTGACTAAATTAGGAGCGCTTCTGACGCTTCCGGCTTTTAAGGCCATCAAAAAGAAGATCGACGCTACGGAATACGGCGGAGCCCCTCTTTTCGGTATTGACGGCCGGGTTATAATCTCTCACGGGGCTTCTAACGATATCGCAATAAAGAACGCCGTCAGGGTTGCCGGGGAATATGTGAATCATAACGTTAATGTGCACATATTAGAGGAATTAGAAAGCTATTGATTCCGGAAATCAGGTCAAAATGGACCAAACAGGAAAAATAAGGACCGGTATATTGGGTGTGGGAAAATATATACCGGAGAGGATTCTTACCAACGCCGATCTTGAGAAGATGGTTGATACATCCGACGAGTGGATAACCACGCGTACCGGGATGAAAACCCGGCATATCGCCGCAAAGGATGAAGCTGCGAGTGATATGGCCGTGAAAGCGGCCGAGAGAGCGCTTAAAAGTGCCGGACTTAAAGCCGAAGATATCGGTCTTATAATCGTTCCCACGATCACACCGGATATGTTTTTCCCTTCTACAGCGTGCCAGTTACAGAATAAACTTGGGATCACCAATGTTCCAGCTTTTGATATAAGCGTAGCGTGTTCCGGTTTCGTTTACGGTATCGCGATAGCCGATCAGTTCATAAAGAGCGGACAGTATAAATACGCGCTTGTTGTCGCGGCTGAAAAACTTTCTTGTGTGACAGACTGGACAGACCGTTCGACATGTGTTCTTTTTGGTGACGGATCTGGCGCTGTTGTTCTTGGTCCGGTCGAAAAAGGCGGGATACTTAACGCGCATTTAGGTGCGGACGGAAGTAAAGGCGGTTTGCTTCAACTTCCGGCCGGTGGGTCGAAACTTCCGGCTTCAAAAGAAACTGTCGAGAATAAACTTCATACGATAAAAATGGAAGGTAATATTCTTTTCAAATACGCTGTGAAAATAATGGCCGACGCGGCGAAAGCCGTTACGGAGCCGTTGGGATTAACTGGCGACGACATAAATCTTATTATTCCGCATCAAGCAAACATCAGGATATTGAATGCGTTCGCGAAAAAGATGGGGGTCGATCCGGAGAAAAAGGTGTATCTGAACATCGAGAAATACGGGAACATGTCCGCCGCATCAAGTGCTGTAGCTCTTGTTGAGGCGGTTGAAGAAGGTAGGATAAAAAGGGGCGATAAAATACTTATGGTCGCGTTTGGCGGCGGACTGACATGGGGGGCATTGGTGATAGAATGGTAACTCTTGATGAATCCAAAAAATTAGGTTTTATATTTCCGGGGCAGGGTGCTCAGGAAATCGGCATGGGGAAGGAATTATATGCGATGAGCCCCGCTGCAAGATGGGTATATGATAAAGCGTGTGAAGTCCTCGGAAAAGATATAAAGAAACTTTGTTTTGAAGGCCCCGAAGAAGAGCTGACCACTACAGTTAATAGCCAGCCCGCGATATTCGTGACAAGCATCGCGACGCTGAATGTTCTTGTCGAAAAAATGAAGGGTATGCCGGTAGGAGTGGAAGGAAGGGAAATCTTTTCGGTGGATGATATAAAAGCTATCGGCCGTGTAGCAATGGGAATGAGTTTAGGCGAACCGACTTCCCTTGTGGCTTCCTGCGCGATAAGTTTTGAGGACGGACTCAGGTTTGTCCAAAAAAGAGGTCTTTTTATGGATGAGGCCGCCCAGAAACAGCCGGGTAAAATGGCGTCGATACTTGGTCTTGACCTAAAAAAAATCGAGGAGATATGCATCGGTGTCGGATGCCAGGTGGCTAACCTGAACGCGCCGGGTCAGGTAGTAATATCGGGATATGCCGAGAGGGTCGAGCTTGCGGCGGATCTTGCGAAGAACGCGGGCGCGAAACGTGCGATAGTACTGAACGTAAGCGGCGCATTTCATTCCGAACTTATGCTTCCGGCAAAAGAGAAATTGAAGGAAGTACTTTCCGGAATAACGATCAGTGAACCCGTGATTGATTTTATAAGTAATCTTGATGCCGAAGTGACTCGTGATCCGGAAAAGATCAGGACAAACCTGGCTAACCAGCTGGATAACCGTACTCTTTGGGAAAATTCTTTTAGGAACGCGATTGCAAAAGGTGTGACGGGATATGTTGAAATCGGACCGGGAAGTGTTCTTAAAGGCCTGGCGCGCAAGATCGACGACAAGGCCAGTGTGACTTCACTGCATACCACGGCCGAGATCGATGCGTTCATACAGTCGATAAAGTAATTTTGCGTTAGGGAACAGATGCCCAGAAAAGAAACTATATTTTCCGCTCTATTTATTTTTGCCACGATCTTTGCTGTATATGGCGGAAGTCTCAGTTCAGGGTTCATATGGGACGACCAGTTTCTTGTGATTGAAAATCCGCTTGTAAGGGCACCACTCTGGTCTTTCCAGATATTCAAACAGGATATAATAAATTCCGGTTTTAACTACACGATCTATTACCGTCCGATGCAGATCTTGAGTTACGCGGTGGATTACAGAATATGGGGAATGTCCCCGTTTGGTTTTCATTTTACTAATATTTTTATACACTTTCTGAACGCATTATTGGTATTTATTCTCATCAGGTTGCTGATATCTAATATCCCAGTGTCTTTTTGCGCCACGCTTT
The DNA here is from genome assembly GCA_035403965.1 of Candidatus Omnitrophota bacterium. Classification (GTDB taxonomy): domain Bacteria; phylum Omnitrophota; class Gorgyraeia; order Tantalellales; family Tantalellaceae; genus DAONGE01. The sequence continues at coordinate 15,846 of DAONGE010000027.1, forward strand.
TATTCGCGGTGCATCCGGCGCATGCCGGGGCCGTATCGTATGTGTCCGGCAGGGCGGATCTTTTAGCGCTTTTCTTTTTGCTCATATCTATGATTTGTTTCACCAAATATAAAATCACGGATAAAGTGCCATATTTGGCCGGAACTCTGGCGGCTTTTCTGTTCGCGATGCTTAGCAAAGAGATGGCCGTTATGGTCCCATTTTTGCTTGTGGCGATGGATGCTGTTTTGTTGGGGAGGATCCGCAAATTTAAATTTCAGGATCATATCCCGGTTTTTTTGTTTTTGGCTGTCTATAGTGTTTTTCACCAGTTTTTTTTCAAAGGCCGCTATCATGAAATGTTCAGCGCAAGGGATATAGCGGCTAGTTTTGTCAGTTTTGGAAAAATGATCATAGATTTTGTCACTGTCGCGGTATGCCCGATCGGTCTTCACATGAGGCAGGGAGGGCTTCCTGTCTGGATGACAGCATTTTTTATGATAGTGATGGCAATAATGACGGTGGCACTGTTTTATCTGAAAAAAGACAGGCGGGAGTTATTCTTCTCTACGGTTTTTTTTATGATCGCTATCGCTCCGATGTTTTTTGTGGTTAGATATTTCAAGGTTTATGCTGAACATTGGATGTATACGGCAAGTATCGGAATATTTCTTTTCGTGTCGATAGTGATCGGGCGGCTTTTTTTAGCAGGGAAGGAGGCTAAAATAATTTCTTCGGCAGTATTGCTTGGGATGGTCTTTTTTTATTCGTCGGTTACAATGACACAGACCCGTTATTGGGCGACGGATCGTGCGCTGAGCGAAAGGGTATTGTCTTTTTCGGATAAAGATGCCAGTGCACAGTATTATGAGGCTTTTTCGTACATGAAAGACAAAAAATACGAAGAATCGCTGAACGTCATGGATAGACATATGGCGGACAACAAAAAAGATCCGCGGGCGTGGTATATAAAAGGCAGATTCGAATTGACGGCTGGAAAAGCGGAAGATGCACGGAAGGATTTTGAAGAAGCAGTTAAGGTAAACCCGGTGTTCGACGACGCACATTTCGGGCTGGCTCTTGTTTATCTCGGTCGGGGAGAGAAAGAGGCTGGTGTTGCTGCTCTCAATAAGGTCCTGTCGATCAATCCTCGCTATATACAGGCGCATATTCTGCTGACTACGATATATTCCGAAACAGGCGCGAATGATAAAGCGCTTATATTCGCTCGCCGCGCGTATGAGATCGATCCTTACAATTATGAAGTGTTGGTGAACTTGGGTACAGCGTATGTTGTATCCGGTGAGGTTCAGAAAGGCGCACGTCTATTTCTTGAAGCATCCGAGCTCTATCCGGAAAGACCTGCGCCCTGGTATAACCTGGCATACTTATTTGATAAAAGCGGGGATAATGTGTCGGCGGAGCAGTATCTGGAGAAAGCGTTAAAAGCACAGTCTGATTACAAACCGGCGCTTCAACTTCTTATCGACAGACGTAAAAGACATTCCGACAGGTGAAATTTATCCGTGTTGAAAAAAATTGTATTAGCATATGAAGAGCGCCATTTTTTATCTTTAACTAAGCCTGCCCCTTTTCTTGACTTTGGATATTTCGTGTGCTAATCTTTGAAACAAATAAAAAGTATATATATACAAGTAATTAAATATACGATTATTTTCTAGGATTACCATAATAAAGGCGGAAACCGCGGGAAACATGTTCAAATTTGGGAAAAAAGTCAGGGAAAGCGTGGGGCTCGACATCGGGAGCCATTCGGTCAAGGTTGTTTCCATTATTAAAGATGCTGATAAAAGAATACTTTCCGCATACAATATTAAAAAAATACAGCAGGAAGACGGTAAGGCCGTAAAGATCGGCAAGGTCATAAAAGAGACCCTCGAAGAAGTAGATATAAAACCCTCTCAAGTGAATTTATCAATATCCGGCGCCAACGTTATTGTTCGTTTTATCACGATGCCTGTTATGAGCAAGGAGCATCTGGAGAACGCGATGGTGTTCGAAGCTGAGAAATATATTCCTTTTAATGTGAACGAAGTGATAATGGATTTTCATATACTCGGTTCTCCGGAAAAAGGCCAGATGAACGTGCTTTTAGCCGCGGCAAAAAAAGACTATGTGCAATCACAGATAGAACTGATGGAGAAACTGGGTATAGGCATAAATGTCATCGATGTTAATGCTTTCGCGGTGTTCAACGCATATGCGGCATTTAATCCGATCAGCGATGAGAAAGGTACCGCCTTTGTGGATTTTGGGTATACACAGACGAATGTTCTCGTGACGACTGGAGTGATCCCGCGTTTTATGAGGTTGATACAGATAGGCGGTAAAGATATCTACGCGGCGCTTGCGGAAGATGCCCGTATATCTGCGGACGAGGCGGAAAAAAAGATCTTCGAACTATTCGGAAAAGAAGGCGGAAACGATGTCGTCAGCTATCCGGCGCTTACTTCGGTTATGGACGAACTTTCCAAGGAGATACAGCTTTCGTACGGATATTTCGAGAATAAACAGGCAAAACCTGTGGGGAATACGTACTATTCGGGCGGGATGGCATATCAGCCCGGAGTAGTAAGCTATTGCGAAAAAAAACTGGGGATCCAGATGACCTCGTGGAATCCTATGAAAAGTTTCGTGCTAGCTGAAAGTCTGTCGAAAGAGGCGGTCGACACGATCGGTTCGCAATTTGCAGTGCCTGTAGGACTGGCACTCAGGGATTGAAACAAAATGATAGAATTAAATTTATTGCCTAAAGAGCTTAGAAAACAAAAGCAGAAAACCTTGCCGGATCTGCCGGTGTTTTTTATATCCATATGTGTTCTTGTTACGGTTATCGCTGTGCATATTCTGCTGGTTGTGGTATGGGCCGGAGGAAAACACAGGTGTTCCGTGCTTGAGAAGGAATGGAACGACATTCAGCCGAACCGTATGGTTGTGGATAAAATTGGCGAGCAGATAAAAGAGATAGAAAAAAAGATCGCGGCGACCAAAGAACTGTCATCTTCCGGTATCGACTGGGTCGAGATACTGGACGGGCTTAATCAGGCGATGATCCCGAATGTATGGCTTTCAGGATTTACGCCGGTTTTGTCCGGGGCTAAAGATAAAAAATCCGCTAAAAAGACCGGCATGGTGACGCTTGAACTTACCGGGTATGCCGTTGGGAAAAGTGAAGCTACGTCCGTTGTCGGTAAATTCATCGATAGCCTTAAGAAAAAAGAGGGGTTTATTAAATATTTCGATGAGGATATTGATCTTCAGGATATGCATAATCAGCTTTTTGAGACGGAAGAAGTGATGACATTTAAGCTGATATGTAAAGTCAAATCGGCGGCGGTAGATGAGCCGGGGAAGAATAATGGTAAACGTTGAACAGATAAAAGTGCTGTGGAAGGACAAGCTGATCCGCAAGTATATGCTTGGCGGGGTGGTGCTCTTTGTGGCGCTTTTCTATTTTTTATTTATTCTGATCCCGCAGTTCGCGGCGCTGGCCAAAGTGTCTTTTGATATAAATGAGATGACGAAAAAGATCAAGATAGTGAACGATAAAGCGAATAATATCGGCGCGTTGGAAAATAAGCTAAAACAGACAAAAGAACAGTATGAAAAAGAATCAAAATATTTTCCGGCACAAAAAGAGATTACAGGTCTTTTGGAAGGTTTTGCTGCCGTTGCCACAAAGTCAGAGGTGAAGATATTGAGTATTACACCGTATGATCTTAAACCGATAGATAAAAGCGGTGGAGAGATGAAATATTACAGGGAAATGCCGATTATGATAACCGCGAAAAGCGGATATCACCAGCTCGGTAATTTTATAAGTAATCTTGAGAACGAAAAGAGAATAATAAACATTGAAGACTTGCAGATAAAGTACGACGCGAGTTCGCCGCGAATGCATAATGTTGTAATAATGATGAAAACTTATGTTTCTATAGAAGATGAGGGGAAAAGTGAGAAACAAGGTAAAAAGTAAATGGTGTATGTGCGGTGTTTTTCTGGTTATTTTTTTTGCCGCCGCAATAGCGGACGCCGCTGTATATAACTCCCAAGGAAAAAGGGACCCGCTTGTGCCGCTTGTGGGGGCTGCGGCTCAGGGGGTAATTGAGGGGCTTGCTGGGGTTAATTCCATTGAGAATGTGAAACTTCAGGGTATTGTTACCGGTGCTACCGGAGAAAAAGCGGCTGTGATCAACGGGGAGATCATGTACGAAGGTGGCCGGATGGGTAACCTGAGCGTTGAGTCCATCGGTGAGAACGAAGTCGTCGTTAAATTTAACGATACAAAACATACATTAAAATTATACCAATGAGGTGGAGATGATGAAAAAGACAAAAAAGGGGATAGCATTAATAATGGCCGCGATGTTCGGTTTTTTCGGGGTGTCTTCCGATATCGTTTACGCCCAGGCCGATCTTACTCCGGCTCCCGTTGTGGCGCCGAAAGTGGAGGACGCGGCCGGCATGCCGAAGCCGGGGCACATAACTATCAACTTTAAAGAAGTTGATATCGTTACCGTATTGAATTATCTTTCCGAGGTGAGCGGGATAGACATCATCCCGTCTCCCGGCGTTAAAGGCACGGTCACGATGAGGCTTAGGGATAAACCGTGGGAAGTCGCGCTTGATATTGTTACAAGAAATTACGGTTTCGCATATTCGCGCGAAGGGGATATTATCAGGGTGATGCCGAAGAGTATGCTGAAAACTGAGGATTCCGTTACCGAGGTTATCCCGCTTAACCACATTGTGCAGGATATCTCTCTGATAAAATCAACGACATCTTCGAGTAGCGCGTCCGATGAGGAAGTAAAGGTCGAGAAAAAGGAGCAAACTATATCTCAGGTCATGGCGGCCGTAAATAATATTTTAGATAAAACCCGGAACGAAAGGGCTACTTTTATAGCGTCCGTGAACGCGATAGTTATTACGGCCATTCCCGCAAAGATAAACGAAGTAAGGGCTATGATAGAGCGCATTGACAAAAAACCTCCGCAGCTTCTTTTGGACGCGAAAGTCGTGGAGATTATTCTTGACGATACGGAACAGTTGGGTGTGGACTGGGACGCTGTTATTTCGGCTTCCGGGGCCAGAAGGCCTATCACGTTCCCGTTCACAAATTCAGGAGGTCTTGTATTCTTGCCGGACACGGCCAAGTTCGATAAATATTTGCCGTATGGTTCGACTTCCGGCGGGGTGCCGGATTTTCCATATGTTGATTTATCAACGATGGTTGATCCAACTGCCGCAGCTACGGCTGGTTCGGTTTTTTCATATGGGACACTTGATTTTACACAGTTCCAAGCGGTTCTAAGAATGGTAAGTTCAAGGGGGGATACTAATCTTCTATCCTGTCCGAGGGTAACGACATTGAACAATCAGAAGGCCACGATCAAGGTTGTACAAAAAGTTATGTTGCAAAAAACACAGGAGTCCATACAGACGGCCAATGTAGTTACTGTTGAGTTTGAAAAAGAAGCAGATGCCCGCGAAGTTGGTGTAAGGCTTACGGTCATTCCGCATGTTAATGACCAGGGCGATATTATGGTGAATTTGATCCCTGAAGTATCCAGTGATCTAACATTTACTACGCTCGCGGTCGGTGCCGCTACAAGTACGGTTGCGATGAAATATAACACGCGTGAAGCCAATACCCAGGTTCGAGTCAAAGATGGAGAAACTATATTCATCGGCGGTTTGATCAAAGATCAAGTGGTGAAGAGTACAAGCAAACTTCCGATATTGGGTGATATGTTTGGAGGTATTCCATGGTTCGGTAAATTATTCCAGTACGATTCGACGGAAGGGGACAAAACTGAGGTTGTGTTCTTCGTCACTGTGCATTTGGCAAAAGACGGGAAGGATACTATCACGAAATCGTACACGACCAAGCATTTCGATAGATACGGCCAGTATGGAAAGAGTAAATATGATTCCGTTAATCCTGAAATGGCTAAAAAACTTGAAAAGAAGGAGATAGAGGATCAAGAGGAACAGAAAGAAAAGGCCGAGGCGAACAGCAAAAAACAAACCGAGGTTATGACGGTGAAAAATAAATCCGGGAAGAATTTGAAGACAAGTTCTAAATTCACCGATCCGCTTGCGGATCCAGTTGTTAATGATGACGCAACGGATTCATCAGAGCCGTGGTTTGATTTTAGGAAGAATAAACAGTGAATATGGTTCAACCGGCGGAGAAATACCGTCTGAATTTTTACAAAAAAGGCGACATGGTGTATATTTCACACCTTGATCTTATGAGTCTTTTTAGAAGAGCTATAAGACGCGCCAGGTTACCGTTCGTGCTTACGCAGGGTTTTACGCCGCTTGTGCGTATAAGCATGCCTGTCGCGCTTAAGTTGGGTAAAGAAAGCGAAAAAGAGGAACTTACCGTATGGTTTTCTGAAAAGATAGATCCATGTGTTGTGATGGAAAAACTCAACAATCAATTGCCAGAGGGGATAAAGATTCTCGATATGGCTATCATAGGGTGATGATATATGATGCGAAAAAAGAAAGATAATGTGACACAAGAAGGAATTACCATACTTGTCAATTCAAGTCCGATAGAGACTCGTGTCGCGATACTTGAAAAAGGCAAGCTTATCGATTTTATCATGGAAAGAGAAAGCCTTGAAAGTTATGCCGGAAGTATTTATAAAGGCAAGGTGGATTCCATAGTCCCCGGGATCGAGGCGGCTTTTGTGAATATCGGTATGGAGAAGAACGGATTTATGCATGTAAGCGACGTGCTTGATAAAGGCTCCTTGTTGAGAGAGTATTTGGATGATGAAGAAGAACCGGCCTATCGTGCGCCGAAAAAGGGGCCGGCTCCAAGGATAGACAATCTTCTGCGCGTAGGACAGGAGATAATGGTTCAGGTTGTTAAAGAGGCGATAGGGACGAAGGGGCCCCGGCTTACAAGTTATATCAGCATACCGGGAAGGTACATAGTGCTTACGCCGCATGATCCGAATATAGGTATATCTCGCCGAATCAGGGAAAAAGAGGAACGCGACCGTATACGCAACATTATAAACAGTATGAAGTTCCCGGAAGGGACCGGCTGTATCGTTAGGACGATGGCCGAGCATAAGACGGATCAGGAACTTCTGGAAGAGATCAAATATCTTCTGAACCTTTGGGAAAGGATCAAAGAACGGAACGATAAGAATCCGGCACCCGTCACGGTATATGAAGAATATGGGGTCGTTCTTCGCATGATCAGAGACAAATTTACAGAAAATGTTTCAACTCTTATAGTTGATTCAAATGAAGAATATGATAAGATCATCAAATTTTTAAAATCGTTCCGGCCCGAACTGCGTGAAAAGGTTAAATATTACAACGCGAAGATCCCTTTGTTCCAGAAATATGATATCGAAAAACAGATCGACGCCATATTCAACAGGACGGTCCCTCTTAAAAGCGGAGGATATCTTATTATTGAGCAGACGGAAGGTGTTGTTGTAATAGATGTGAACAGTGGGAGATTTACAGGAAAAACGAATCTTGAGGATACGGCGCATCGTACGAATGTCGAGGCTGCCCGTGAAATACCCCGTCAGCTTGTGTTGCGCGACGTGGGGGGGATCGTTATTATTGATTTTATCGACATGGAACAAAAGAAACACCGGGATGATGTGTACAATATACTTCAGCAGGAACTCAAGAAAGATAAAGCGCGTATCAGCGTTGAGAATATTTCACAGTTCGGGATAGTCGAGATGACGCGTCAAAGAATGCGGAAAAGTCTCGAAAGCACATCCCATACGTTATGTCCTTATTGTAACGGTAAGGGTATGATAAAAAGCGTGGAGACGATCGGTATAGAAACTGTAAGGAGAATCGAGCGCATATTCGCTAACGCCGGTACAAAACATAAACATGTCACCGTTGTTGCACATCCTGATGTGGTGATAGCGCTGCTTTCGGATCAGGCTAAAATGCTAAGTGATATACAACGGAAACACAGATGTCGTATAGATCTCAAAGAAGATCATACTTTACATAGGGAAGAAGTGATCGTTAGCGAAGGGCGGCATTGAGCCATTGGCTTTATCTGACCGCATGTTCTATCTTAAAATCCGAACAATCCAATCCGGGTAGATTATCTAGATCAATAGAAGAAGTAGGGCAGAATAAAATTCTGTCCTACTTATTTTAGTGCTTGTGAACATTTTGATATCCATACATATATAGGAAGGATAAATAATGTTAATAGGAATATATATCAAAAGTAAGTTTTAGCTTGAAAAAGTCAGAATGTGCCTATTATGGCGTGTTAGTTTAATAACATGGCTCGAAAGATGGTTTTAGAGCATAACGTTAGATATACTTAAAATAGGGGTAGTTCTCTGCATTCATACTTATTAAAGTGACGGTAAAATATGGTCAGGATCGGGCTCGTAAAAGACGTGAAGGGATTGACTTTAGTCGAGGTGATAGTGGCTATCGCTCTTGTGGCACTTATTATCGCTTCGGTGGGGTCGGCTATCGTTCAGGCTTCAGTATTTTCAGCAAGCGTGGATATCGCATATACGGCCGCGTATCTGGCGCAGCGCAGGATAGACGTTCTTAAACGATTCGATTTTAATCAGCTGCATCCTGGCGCGGAAGAAACTGATGTTAGGGTAGATAGCGGCGGTAATGTTTCTAGCACGGGCGAGTATCTCAGAACGACCGAGGTCGTAACGGATTATAACAGTAACCCATATTTAATACAGGTCAAAGTCAGTATTAAACGTATAAAGATCAATGCCGATGGGACGATCATCGACCCTGTTGCTAAAACGGTTAAATTTTTAGGTAATCCTTTTGTAGTGGAAACATTATTTGTTGATCTAGATTAATTTTGGGAGATAACGATGTCTTTTAATATCGGGCGGATAAAAAATAAAAAGGGTTTTACTCTTACCGAGGTTATGTTCGCCGCGGTTATATCCGCCGTTGTCATTGGAGTTGTAGTGTCTACTTGGCTGTATACATATAAGACATGGAGTGTCCAAAGCGAGAAAACACATTTGCGGGTTGGGCTTATGGAAACGCTTGAAACTATAAAGAACGATATACGTTTATCCAGCCTTACGTATATGGCGTTCTATCCTTCGGCGACACAACCACATGTGGCGATAAGCCTGCCTACCGCGGAAAAGGATTCCGACGGTTTTTTTACAGTCGATAGCAACGGTGAGATAGTGTGGGATAACACCGTGATATATCATCTTTTTACGGAGACCGATAACACGGTTTCATTACGACGTACTGTTATCCCCCGTGATAATAGTTTAACCGAAGAAGAGAGGTATGATGAACTTTCCGACGTTGTAATAACGGGTGGGAGTGAAACGACAGGAAGTAATACTGAGATCCTTCTTGCCGGGGTGAGTACTTTTGAGGTCTCATCGTTGGCGCCTGTTATAGAATTTTATGCCGATTCAACCATAGCGCAAAGGGTAGGGAAGATCGTGTTCGGGTGGATAAAATTAAGTTCCGGAGAACATACTGTTAAATTTGAGGTTACGGGTAGGAATGATGATTCTACCGGCTATGATATCGGTCTGGACAAAATCATGATAGAACCTTCGGGAAGTGGCAGGGATATGGAGTATTACGCGTCTTCATATGCTCCGTCAGGGGCTTTGACCGTAAACGATGGGACGTGCTCGCGTGTGCATGGTTCGGTATGGACGAATTGCAATTATCTTTTATTATCCGCGGACACGATCGGATCATACCTTGAAATAAATGATGATTATGACCTCTGGCGTGAGTCAGCTTTTGAAACAGTAACATTGAATAATGCCAATAAGATCGATGAAGAGGTTATGGTCGCGTTAGATGCCCCGGAGGATGACGAACAGGGCGATACAATATGGGACGCTAATACCGAGGCTGGCGATTCTCAGCAGGAAGGGCGCGACGGTGTTTTCGAGACATTGGAATCCACGAGCGGGATCACGTCACTTACGATAAGGACCGTGGTAAGATCAAATAACATCGCTATGGCCACTTCATTAGCGAGCGGGGACTATGTTTTGGTGCGTACTAATTTCAAGGCGTCTACGTCAACACCCGTAACAATAAGCAGGGCGTATATTACGGCTCGTAACGGGACTTCGGGTTTTGACGGATTGGCCAACCAGGCACCGGCTTCATTGGCGGTAGAAGAATATCATAGACATCAACAGCTGTTTTTTTATGATTCAACATTGGGTGTCGTGAGCGAAGGAATAACCGTGCCGGCAGGGACCGAGGCCTGGAGTCTGTGGACGGCTTTTCCGGTAAGGAACACAAGTGATTATTTGATCAGTTTTTATATAGCCGATGCTACAGGATTGGTTTGCAAATATTGGGGTGGGGATGATACCACTATCAGGTCATATTATCTTGCCGGGGATTATCCTTACGCTGCTGGGATACCCGACTGGACGACAAGTGCATATGTTCCGGAAACGAACGTTCTGGGAAGTTATAACGTGTATATTTGCGCAAGCGTGGACTCATGGTTTGCTAAGGGGGAAGTGGAGTCTAATATCTTTGATACGACATTGGAGAACCCGTCATATGGGTCGATAAAATGGTCTGAAAGTCTCCCGACTGGAAAGATCACGGATGTGGTACTGAAAGCGCGATCTTCGGATGACGAGCAAATGACAGGAGCTACGGCATGGGATTCTATTACAGGGACCAGTGTGTCCGGAGATACTTTGTCGATCGGGACGGGAAGATATGTTCAGTTCAAAGGATATCTGTCGGCCGCGCCGTATTGGTACAACACCACTTCCGATCTTTCGTATAAAGACTATGTTACGGCCCAGGTGGCGTTAGACGCTTACCAGTTCCCTGCGACAGGAGACTTTATGCGTACTGCGTTGCCTGTTCCTAAACTGGACGATGTGGAAATAGATTGGCCCGGTAGCGAAAGAATATGCACAATAACTGGCTATATTGCCAGGAAAAATGATTATGGACAGGCTAAATTGACGATAGACGGTCAAGATCTTGTAAGGGTTTTGGGGGTTAAGGTGGGATTGACGGAAAATATACAGGGGAGAGAAATAGTCGAGCAAAATATCGTTGAAATGGAACCGAGAAATACAGGGAAGTAACTATGAAAATAAAACCGGTATCTACATGCGGCAATGAGCAAAAAGGGGTTGTTCTGGTCCTTGTAATGGCCTTTATGTCTTTAATGGTGCTTAGTTCGGTCTCACTTTCTCTTATGATACAGCGTGACGTAAAACTTATCGAGAGAATAAAGGATAAAGAACAAGCGCAGTATGTGGCCGAAGCTGGGATCAGTGAGGCGTTCGCCAGGGTAAAAGACAGCGGGTTCGCGTCTCATTCCAATTTTACGGGAAGCCTTGACACTGGTACTTATAGTGTCGCGTATACCACGGTAGGTTCCCGGTACTTGATAACTTCCACGGGAACAGTCGGAAATGTTTCGTCCACCGTTTCGGCGGAAATTGAGGACAAAACCCCGACAGCGTTATTGTGTTTTTCCGGAGCCGGTAATGATATAAAAATAAAATCGCTGGTTTCCATAGCTCTTATAAATGGGAATGTGCATGCGAATCATGATGTGAACCTTTATGCCACGTGGCTCACACTGTCTTATCTAAGAATTACGGGTAAAGTTTCCGCGACCAATATAGTTTTAGAGGGAACTAAGTATCACAGCGGGGGCAGTATTTTTACGGATCCTTTTGATGATCTTTGTGTTATCAATGGCGTGGCGAACGATGGAGCTACTGTGTACGAATATGCAACTAGAATCACTTTCCCGACATTTAATCTTGAGGAATATAAACGTTTAGCTCAGGAGTCGGGAGATTATTATAGTTCCAGCCAGACATTTACAAATAAGACTTTTACTCCGACAAGCGGTATCGTATATATCGACGGAGACGCCACATTTAAAGGTGTATGTACCATAAATGGCGGGATAATAGCGAATAATATTCTTGTGATAAATACCTTGGAACAGAATGTATCCGGGACGCGAAATGTTATTATGGCTACTACCGGGAATATAAAAATTTTTGGGAGATTGTATACCGAAAAAGCTCTGGTTTACGCGGCGCAGGATATACTATCAGTGCAGGCGCTGGCGATCATTGATATAAACGGTATAATGTTAGCGGGCAGGAATATTGACATGTGGGATCTCATTACTTTCATTACTTATGATTATGTTTTTGTGGCCCCAAGCGATATGCTCGATGAAAACGGTGAACAGCCCTTCGGTCTCGTGAGTTGGAACAGTTAGGTATAGTAAAGCTGCGTCCCGAGAATGGTTAAATTCTCTTTTCATTAAATCTTGACAATAAAAAGAGCTTTTGTTATCATTATACATCCAAAATTGGTTGAAATTGGTGTGCACTCAAGTGTAACTGCTTGTTGTTTAATGACTTATTAAAAAGGGAGTGGAAATGTACGCGATAATTGAATTAAGCGGAGACCAGGTTAAGGTTGCCAAGGGCGATGTTTTTCAGGTAAATCGTCTTGCCGGGAAACAATCGGGTGTTATAAAGGTCGAAAAAGTTCTTTTCGGCGCTAAGGATTCTTCTTCATACGCGATTGGCACGCCGTACGTAAAAGGGGCATACGTCGAATGCGAAGTTTTGGGAGATAGAAGAGGGAAAAAGGTAATTGCGTTCAAGTATACCCCGCGAAAAAGTTCGCAGACCAAAAGAGGACACAGACAGGATCTGACGGAATTGCGCGTTAAAGATATTCATTTGGGATAATTCGAAAAATAAACCGACGCACATAGCGTTTTAAAGAGGAGTAAAGAAATGGCCCATCACAAAGGACAAGGCTCGTGCCGGAACGGCAGAGATTCTGCTGGTCAGAGGCTTGGCGTGAAAGCATACGGCGGGCAGACTGTGACCGCGGGAAGCATAATCATCAGGCAGCGTGGTACGCATTTTAAACCGGGACTTAATGTATCGAAAGGTAAGGACGATACGTTGTTCTCGACATGCGCGGGCATTGTTAAATTTGCCAGTAATCGTACTGTCAGCGTTACGCCGAAATAAGATCCGCCCTTACGACTGCGTAAAACGCGAGGGGTTTCTTGTTTTTTCCGGTGAGTCTGTCTTCCAAAGTACTTTCTGCGAAGGGTATAAAAATGCTTATTGATTATGCCAGGATCTATGCCAGCGGCGGGAGAGGCGGAGACGGCTGCCATAGTTTCTATCGTGATGCGTATAATCGCAAAGGTACTCCTGACGGTGGGAACGGCGGCGACGGCGGTAATGTGGTTTTCATAAGCGATCAAAATCTGCAGACCCTTCTTGATTTCAAATACAATAAACATTATAGAGCGGGCGACGGCAAGCACGGAAGCTCGAATCATAAACAGGGGAAACGTGGGGAAACCCTTATCGTACGAGTTCCTGTTGGAACAATTATTAGAGATTCCGACACGGGACTTGTGATACGAGATTTCACGAAACCCGGAGAAGAAGTTGCGGTGGTTCAGGGTGGCCCGGGAGGAAAAGGGAACGGAACTAGGCGAGAAGTTTCGGACGGGGAGTTTGGCGAGGAAAAAAATCTGATCCTCGAACTTAAATATCTGGCTGATGCCGGACTTATAGGTTTGCCTAATGCGGGGAAATCTACGCTTATTTCGAATATTTCAAAGGTGCATACAAAAATAGCGCCGTATCCTTTTACAACTAAAGAACCCAGGCTAGGTGTTGTTGAAACCGAGGATGATACTTTCATAGCGGCGGATATGCCGGGTCTTATCGAAGGAGCGCATTCAGGCAGGGGTCTCGGCGATAAATTTCTAAAACATATCGAGCGCACATATGTACTGGTACATGTGGTAGAGATGATGCCGCTCGATCAGTCCGATCCGGTGGAGAATTATAAAAAAATAGAGAAGGAACTGAAACTGTACAGTAAAGAAGTTTTGGCCAAGCCGCGTGTTATTGTTGCCAGCAAAATGGATATGGACGGGGCCAAAGATGCGTTCAAGAAATTTAAGGGTAAGATAAAAAAAAGAAATATAATCCCTATATCCGCGGAAACACGCGAAGGGTTGGACGAACTTGTAAGTAAGATTTACAGGGAGATCAAAAATGTTAAAGAAAAAATGCATCAAGAGGGTGACGATCAAGATAGGGACTAAGGTCCTTACCGAGAGCGACAATAAAATAGCCCGTAATATAATGCAGATGATAGTGGATCAGGTCGCGGTCCTTATGGATAAAGGGATAGAGGTTGTGATCGTTTCTTCCGGCGCGATCGGTTCTGCGCTAGGACTTTTGAATACGAATAAGAAGGGTAAGAGTCTGGCGGAACTTCAGGCATTAGCTAGTATCGGACAGAGCTATCTTATGAATATGTACAATGAATGTTTCCGTTCAAAAGGATACCTCGCGGGGCAGATACTGCTGACACAGGAAGATTTTAACCACCGCAAACGATATTTGAATATCGGATATTCCATCAAAAATCTTTTCAAATATAAAGCCGTTCCTATAATAAATGAAAACGACGCAATTTCTACAGAAGAAATACAGTGCGGCGATAATGACAGGCTTTCGAGTCTTGTGGCGAGCCTTACCGAGTCGGATATGCTGATAATATTAACGGATGTGGATGGTCTATATGACAATGAAGGCGTTATACTGAAAAAAGTGGAAGAAATAAACGACGAGATCAGATCGTTCTGCAAGGGCAAAGGCAGCGAGGAAAGTAAAGGCGGAATGCAGACCAAACTTGAGGCTGCGCGTCGCGCCGTATGCTCCGGGATAAAATGCGCTATTGTGCGAGGAAAACGTAAAGACGCGATAATTGACGTAGTTAACGGTAAGGATATTGGGACGGTTTTTGAAACGACCGGAACCAGGATAAACGCCCGTAAACGCTGGATCGCGTTCGGGATCAAGTCGCGCGGACGGGTGGTTGTGGATCAGGGCGCGGTTAAAGCTCTTTCGCTTGGGAATAAAAGTTTACTGCCTAGCGGAATAATCGAGGTCGAAGGGGATTTTAGTAAAGGAGATGTCGTTGATATAACGAGCGAATCCGGCAAGGTCATAGCCCGGGGGTTTTCGGAATATCCTGCGGATGATGTTGTTAAGATAAAGGGTCTTAAGACCGGACAGATAGAAAAAGTGTTGGGATATAAAGGTTCCGATGAAGTGGTGCACCGTGATAATATGGCCGGAATGGAGTAACGGGTAAAATGGATATGTATAATGAAAAAATGAAAGAGATCGTGATTAAGGCGCGGAAAGCCGCCTATGTGTTGAGTGTTATGTCGTCAGATGAAAAGAATAAAGTGTTGATGGCTATGGCCGAAGGGATTGAAGGGGCACGGCAAGCTATACTGGAAGCTAATAGTATAGATGTGGCTAACGCTGAAAAGAATGGCAAGACGAAAGCCTTTATCGACCGGCTTAAACTGGATGATAAGAGGATATCGGCGATGAGTTCGATGTTGCGCGAAGTAACGGTTTTGGACGATCCTGTAGGTAAAGTAATAGAAAAAAGGAAAAGGCCGAACGGGCTTCTGATCAAAAAAGTCAGAGTTCCGATCGGCGTTATAGGCATAATCTACGAGGCTCGTCCCAATGTTACGGCCGATTGTGCCGCGTTGTGTCTCAAATCCGGGAACGCGGTTATATTACGCGGAGGAAGTGACGCGATACGTTCGAATGTCGAAATATACAAGGCGATGTGCGAAAAGGCGTATTCTCAAGGTTTGCCCGACGGTGCTGTTATCGTTATAGAAGATACGTCCCGTGAACTTGTGGATGCGATGCTTTCCGCTGTAGGCGGCATTGATCTTATAATGCCCCGCGGCGGAGAGGAACTTATTAAACAGGTCGTTGAGAAGAGCCGTGTGCCTGTTATAAAACACTATAAGGGTATTTGCCATGTTTATGTAGATAAAAAAGCTGATATGACAATGGCCGAGAATATCTGCTACAACGCCAAAGTGCAAAGACCCGGTGTGTGTAATGCGATGGAAACGATGCTTGTTCACGAAAAAATCGCCGCACGATTTTTGCCTCTTATATATGAAAAACTTGCCGCGGAAAAAGTGGCTATCAAAGGATGTCAGAATACGCTTAGGATTTTGGCGGGGAAAGAAATCCAACCGGTTTCAGAGTTGGACTATTATACGGAGTATTCTGATCTTATCTTGAACGTTAGGGTTGTTGGATCTCTTGACGAAGCTATCGATCATATAAATAAATACGGTTCAGGGCATTCAGACGCGATAGTTACAAGCAGTAAAAAAACAGCCTTGGAATTTACGTCGCGTGTGGATTCTGCGGCCGTGTATGTCAACGCGTCCACGCGATTCACGGATGGCGGAGAATTCGGGCTTGGCGCGGAGATCGGTATAAGCACGGATAAGATCCATGCCAGGGGACCGATGGGGCTTGAGGAACTGACAATCTATAAATATGTTGTTACTGGGAACGGGCAGATTCGTTCCTGATATTTGACTTACGATACTTGATATATCGGGCATACAGGGGTTTTCATGCGAATTGGTCTCATAGGCGGAACATTCAATCCGATACATTTCGGGCACCTTGTCTTGGCCCAGGAATGCGCGTTTGTAATGAAACTTGATAAAGTTATATTTATCCCCAGTCGTATCCCACCGCATCGCGCTGTAGACAACCATGTCTCGGTAGAACATCGTTTGAAGATGATACGGGCGGCTATAAAAGGTGATAGACGGTTTGAGGTTTCCACATTCGAGGCGGATAAACTTACGCCGGCGTATACGATCGATACAGTGAAATATTTCAGAAAAAAATACGGTCCGGCGTGTCGTATTTTTTTTATGGTTGGCGCGGATTGGGCGCATAGCCTACATACGTGGAATAACGCGAAAGAACTTTCAAAATTGGTTGCATTTATCATTGCCAATCGTCCGGGTTTTTCATCAAAACGCAGGGACGGGATAAAAACAAAGAGCATAGATATCCCGCACATTGATATTTCTTCCACTATGATAAGGGATAGGATCAAAGCCAAAAGACCGGTTAGTTTTTTTATGCCGCATGAGGTTGAGAAATATATCCGGGACAATAATTTGTATGGTGGTAATAAAAAGTAAAACAGTCAAGGAGAGAAATGAAGAATTTCGTAAAATGGACATGCAGCGTGATCACAGCTGCCCTTTGTATAATGATACTTTCCGGATGCGGGCTCATGAAAAGAGACGATTTTTTTAAGATCGAGAATTCGGAAAAGTCGGTTCATATAGGCGCCGATATGGTGAACGGCGTGCGAGTGGAAGAACCTTTAAAACTGATAAGTCTGTACGAGGGCAATTTTGTTCACAGAACAAAACAGTTTGGGCGTATCTCGGACGAAGCCGATATATTAGGTAGGATAGAATACATAGTTGAGGTCAAACAGATCTCTGCTGAAGAATATGCGTATAGAATGAGCCTTGGATTTGTTTTTCCCGAAAAAGGGGATGAACAACCGGTTTCTGTTACACGGAAGATAGAAGGTAAGGTGAATCCGCTCCAGATATCCAAAATGAAAACAGAAATGGAAAACGATGACGAAAAGATACAGGCCATAACAGAGGAGTGGGTAGAAGAGATAATTAAAAAAGGCGGCGAGTCGGGTTATGAGTTCCAGCCTATGTTTATAGAGGGGAATGCCGATATCGGGGTCGGGGAGATCGGCAGACAACTTATCATGAAGCTGCCGAGGGGGCTCGAGGTCTTGATCGAAAAATATCCCGAAGAAACGGCAAAAGTCAAACAGTCGGGCGGGTTGGATAAATACATAGTGAGCGAAAGCAAGTGAAAAGAGCGTTTTGTCCCGCGCAATTATTTGTATGCCCTTGACTTTTTCTCAGAGTATGATAAACTGAAGCCTGTATGTTTTGGAGTTCAAATTTCAATCGGAGGTTTTAAAATGGCTGAAGCATATTGCGTAAAATGCAAAAAATCGAAAGAAATGAAGAACGCTAAAGAAGTAACCATGAAGAACGGCAGGAAGGCCGTTAAGGGTTGCTGCCCGGACTGCGGTACGGGGATGTACAGAATAATGGGGAAGAAATAACCTTCCGGATGGCCGGACGTGATCCGGCCGTCAAATAAATACAGTCAGGTTTTAAATTAGTGGCCAGGACTAAAAATACAGCCCATAAGCGAGCGCAATTAATAGCGAAATTCGCGTCGGATAAAAAAGGCGAGGATATCGTTATTCTTGATATGCGTTCTGTTTCCGGAGTTTGCGATTGGTTCGTTCTCGTGAGCGCGGGTTCTACCAGACAGGTGGTAGGTATAGCCAACGGTATCGAGGATGGCCTTTATGCGAAAGAAGGGGCATCTCCTACGCGTGTAGAGGGGAAACAGAGTCCGTCCTGGGTTCTGATGGATTACGGAGATGTTGTAGTGCATATTTTCCATGATAAAGTTAGGGAGTATTACGGGCTTGAGAAACTTTGGTCCCGTGCCCCGATAGAACGTTACAAAGAAAAATGTCCCAAAAAAACGACACGTCAAAAATCTCAGAAATCATCCTAAAGTCTCTGCGTGAGTATTTCGCGGAGAATGTGTCTGGTGTTTCTCTTCCGCAGAATATCGAAATTTCTTTGCAGCTCACAAAAGATAAACAGTTCGGTGATGTTACTTCGAATATCGCTATGCAGATGGCGTCTCTGGCAAAAAAACCGCCGGCAGTCATAGCCGAAAGTGTCTCCGTAATTATAAATCGCATGATCGAAAAAGAAGGTCTTGACGGTTGCATCGGTAAGGCCAGCGCTAAAAGCGGGTTCATCAATTTGTGGTATTCAGATAAGTATTATCAGAATCTACTTGTGGAAGTGCATAATAAAAAAGCAGATTTCGGGCGGGGTGATTTCGGTAAAGGTACACGTGTGAATATCGAATTCGTCTCCGCTAATCCGACCGGGCCTTTGACTATCGCTCACGGAAGACAGGCCGCGATCGGGGACGCTCTCGCGCGTATCATGCGTTTTGTCGGGTATGACGTGACATGCGAATATTATCTGAATGACTACGGTCGGCAGATAAACATACTTGGAAAATCCGTGGAGATCCGTTATCGCAATATTTTGGGAAAAGATGATCCGATGCCGGAAGACAGTTATAAAGGTGATTATATAATTACAATGGCCGAAGAGGTAAAAAAACGTAAAGGCGATGCGTTACTTGAACAGGGACCCGGAACAGACAAATATTTTAGGGAATTTTCCGTGGAATATATGATGGAAGATATACGCCGTGATCTGGCCGATTTTAGGGTATCGTTCGATGTTTGGACTAGCCAGGCAGGCATAGAGGACAGAAAAGAAGTCGAGAAGGTCCTAAAGGGTTTGGAAGAAAAAGGTTTTGTTTTTGAGCAGGAAGGCGCCAAGTGGTTCGCGTCCACACGCCTAGGTGACGATAAAGACAGGGTTGTGATAAAAAGCGACGGATCCTATACATATCTGGCGCCGGATATGGCATATCACAGCGACAAATATCGGAGAGGTTTTGACCGTTTGATCGATCTTCTGGGGCCCGATCATCACGGATACATAAAAAGGATGAAGGCCGCGGTTCAGGCTATGGGGCACGACGAAAAGTCGCTGGACATACTGATAGTGCAGCTTGTTACTTTGCTCCGTAACGGCGAACTTGTGAGGATGTCCACCCGGGCCGGAGAGTTCGTGAGCCTCAGGGAACTAATGGACGAGATCGGTACCGATGTGACGCGGTTCTGTTTCCTGACAAGACGTCTGGACAGTCATCTGGATTTTGATATAGAAGTGGCGAAAAAAGAATCAGCCGATAACCCGGTTTTTTATATACAATATGCGCACGCTAGGATATGCAGTATAGGCAGGAAAGTTGCGGAGTTGGGGCTTTCGGTAAAACTCGAAGCACCAAAGCGTTTTATCCTTACTCACGATACGGAGAAGGCTTTAATGAGGAAACTTTCAGAGTTTCCTTTGGCCGTAAAGATAAGCGTGGATATCCTTGAGCCCTCTAAACTTGTGACATATCTTAATGAGCTTTCGGCGGATTTTCATGCTTTCTATGATAAATGTAAGGTCATCACTGATGATGTGGAGTTAACGGCGGCCAGGTTATACCTTGTAGAAGGCGTGAAAATCGTGCTTGCCAACGGTCTCAATTTACTGAATATATCCCTTCCAGAGAAGATGTAACGTATTTGTTCCTTCGGTTTATCTACTGTATAATGTAGAATAATAACCAGACCTTTTCGGATTAAGGAAAGACCATGCTTGATTCGTTCAAATTCTATATCAGCGAAGAGATCAAAATCGACGATATTCTGAAAAAGCTCGATGATCTCGGATATACAAGGTGCCGCAAAGTCGCCGTGGAAGGGGATTACTCTCTTATTGGTGACATCCTTACGGTTTATCCTGTTACGTTTGAGTATCCGGTGCGCGTCGATATTTTTGAGGACAGAATAGCGTCTATAAAAAGCGTCGATGTGGCCACGTTCAAGGCGATATCAGAGCACAATGGGGTGATAATCCTTCCGGTCAGTACACTGCGGCGTACGCGTGTCAAAAAACAGCCTTTGGGGCTCGGTGAACAGCCGATAGATTCTTTCGTTGATATCGAACCCGGAGATTTTATAGTTCATATCGATTATGGGATCGGCAAATATATCGGCATGCAGCGCATGCGGCACGGCGCGGGTATGAAGGATTTTTTTATCATCGAGTACAAAGGTGGGAACAGGCTGTTTGTCGAGCAGAAAGAGCTTCATAAGATACAGCGATACATTTCATTCCACCGCGCTCCGCCGATACTGGACAGCCTTAAAACAAAAAGCTGGGAAGCGACTAAACAGAAAGCCGCTAAAGGCGTGGCGAAAATAGCCAAGGATCTTTTGAGCCTGCAGGCAGCACGTGCGAATACCGTGGCATATGCTTTCAGAAAAGACACGGATTGGCAAAAGGAGATGGAAGAAGCTTTTCCATACAAAGAAACGCCGGACCAGGTAAAGGCCGCGTGTGATGTTAAAACTGACATGGAAAAACCGCGGCCGATGGACAGACTCCTGTGTGGGGATGTGGGATATGGTAAAACGGAAGTCGCTTTGCGTGCCGCGTTCAAGGCCGTTATGGACAACAAGCAAGTGGCGTTTCTTGTGCCGACGACGATACTTGCGGAACAGCACGCGAATACTTTCAAACGGCGTTTTAAGGATTACCCTGTAGAGATACGGATGCTTAACCGGTTTTGTTCATTTGCCGAAGATAGGGAGACGATAGATTCCTTGAAGAACGGGAAGGTGGATATCGTTATCGGTACACACAGGCTTCTTTCCAATGATGTGGAGTTCAAAGATCTGGGACTTCTTATTATTGACGAGGAACAGCGGTTCGGAGTTTATCAGAAAGAGAAGATAAAGAGGATGCGCGTTAATGTCGATATTCTTACACTTACGGCGACGCCGATCCCTAGGACGCTTTATATGGCACTTATGGGAGGGAAGGATATTTCAATGATAGAAACCCCTCCGCTCGAGCGGTTGCCGGTAAACACTGAAATAATCGAGAACGACAAAAAAAAGATACACGGTGCGATAAAGAACGAACTTGATCGTGGCGGGCAGGTCTATGTGGTCCATAATCGCGTCGAAAGCATAGATAAAGTAGCCGGCGAGATAAAGGCACTTGTGCCGGAGGCACATCTTGCCATAGGTCACGGGCAGATGAGCGCACGCGAACTTGAGCGGACCATGATGGGTTTTATAAGGGGTGACGTGGATGTCCTGGTCTGCACGACCATTATCGAGTCGGGTATCGATATCCCGAACGCAAACACGATGATCATAAATAACGCCGATAAATTCGGGCTGGCCGATCTTTATCAGCTTAGGGGTCGCATAGGAAGGTTCGATCGTCAGGCATACGCGTATCTTGTGGTCAGGGATTCGGCGACGCTTACCAGCGATGTCCAGGAGAGGCTTTTCGCGATAAAAAAATATCAGGAACTTGGTTCGGGTTTCAAAATAGCGATGCGGGACCTGGAGCTCCGCGGCGCGGGGAATATTCTGGGCGTGGAACAGAGTGGCTTTATTGATCAGATAGGCTTTGATCTGTATTGCCGTCTTTTGCGTGACGAAATAGATAAACTCAAGGCGGGGAAAGAGTAGGGAGCATAGGAGTTGGTAGTTTAAAATGGATACTTTTTTTTCCGAGTTTCTAATTCAATCCCTCAGCTCCAAGTGTGTAACAATTCCAAAAATAATGTAACATCGGTTTTAAAATGAAGAGTAGCATAATTAAAACCCATCGGTGTTTCTTGGCGAAACGAGAAGTTCTGTCGTTCAGACGATTTCCTTTTTCGGAGAATTTT